>CALFYT010000001.1 GCA_937952415.1 uncultured Planctomycetaceae bacterium
GAGCTGTCGCTCGTTGTCGCTCAGCTCGGGCGCGGCGGGCTTGGCCGCCGCGCGCGCCAAACGAGGGGGCGGTTCCAACGCGCGGCCGATCGCGTTGCGCGTTGTTTCCTGCCGGTCGTGATCGCGATCGCTGGTCTGACGTTTGCGATTCACACCGCGCGCGGAGGAATCGACGCAGGTTTGCTCGCGGCGCTGGCTGTGCTGTTGATCGCTTGCCCGTGCGCTTTGGGACTGGCCACGCCGATGGCCGTTTGGACGGCGCTGGGGACTGCGTCGCGAGCAGGCGTGCTGGTGCGCGACGGCGAGTCGCTGGAACGGCTCGCCACGATTCGTGCCCTGCGGTTCGACAAGACCGGCACGCTCACCACCGGCACCCCGCGACTAAGCCGGTTCGTCGCTGCCGAACCGGAGCTTCGGCAAGAAATATTGCGCCGGGCTGCGCGACTGTCCGGCGGATCGACGCACGCGTTCTCCGCCGCGATCGCCGTGTATGCCGCCGACCAAACAGCTCCAAACGATGCCACGAGTGAAGACGCCGTCGATCACGTCGACACGATGACTGTCGAAACGTCGCCGGGGGAGGGCATCTGCGCACGCTTTCCAGGTCAAGCAACGACCACTCGACTGGGCAGCCCGAAATGGCTGGCCGAAACGTGTCCGCAGGTGAGCCAGGAAATTCGCGAGGCGATCCAAGAAGCCGCGTCGCGCGGCGAACCGTTGGCAGCGATCGGGTGGGACCAACAAGTGCGGGGCGTGTTCGTGTTTTCCGAGACACTGCGGCCCGAGGCCGCTGAGTCGCTGCGCACGTGCGCGCAGCGCGGGTACGACGTGGCCGTGCTGACCGGAGACCATGCGGCCAGCGCTCGCGCATTGGCGGCGGCGCTGCACGTGCCGGTGTTTGCGGAACTCTTGCCTGACGACAAGGTGGCGGCGCTGGCTCGCGCGCGCGACAAGTTCGGACCGGTAGCCATGATCGGCGATGGCATTAACGACGCACCGGCGCTGGCGGCCAGCGATTTGGGCATCGCGATGGGGTGCGGTGCCGACGTTTCGCGCGAATCGGCCGCCGTTTGTTTGGTGAGCAACCATTTGGCGCTCGTGCCGTGGACGCTCGACCTGGCCCAGCGAACGCGGCGGACGATTCGGCAGAACCTGTTTTGGGCGTTTGGGTACAACAGCGTCGGGATCGGTCTGGCCGCCGCTGGCTGGCTCAATCCGGCTTGGGCGGCCGCTGCCATGGTGGCCAGCAGCCTGTTGGTCGTCAGCAACTCGCTTCGCTTGAATCGTATTGCCCCGTCGCCGGCGTCCGAGCTTGACACGGCCACGGATCCATATGAATCGACCACCGTCCCGCGAAGAGAATCGCCGGCACTGGTCGGCACGTCGGCTTCCGGCTAATTGGGGCCACAACACAATCGCAATTTGTTTTGGCGAACATCGTTTGGCGGACAACACATCACCGACACGTAACCGATGATGATCGAACTTCCGTTGGTATTCCTGGGTGGCCTGCTCGGATCGGCCCATTGCGTCGGAATGTGCGGCGGGTTTGCCGTGGCGATCGGCAGCGGCGCAGGCAGCATCGCCTCGAATGCGACGCGCCAGCTCGTGTACAGTGCCGGCCGCATTTTCACCTATGCCGCGCTGGGCGGCGCGTTGGGATATGCCGGATGGCGGCTGGGCGAGGATCTGCCCGTGTTGTTCCACGCGCAGGCCGCCCTGGCGATCGTCGCCGGCGTGCTGTTGGTCGGCGTCGGGCTCGTGTCGGCCGGTGTGCTGCCGCGCCGCATTCGACTGCTGCCAGCGCGACAAAGCACTGCGACAGGTGGCGCCGTGCATATGCCGAGCGGCGGACCGGTCTGTCTGGCCGGCGGGCTGGTGGGCACGTTCCTCCGCGCGCCAGGCTTGGGCAATGTTTTTCTGGCTGGCGTGTTCACCGGCTTTTTGCCGTGTGGGTTGGTTTACGGATTCCTGGCATTAGCGATCAGCACGGCGAGTTTTCCATTGGGCGCAGCTACGATGGGCGCCTTCGGGCTGGGCACCGTTCCGTTGATGGTGCTCACGGGGTGCGGGGCGTCGCTGGTTTCGATCGCCGCCCGGCATCGTATGCTGCGCGTCGCGGGCTGGTGCGTGGTGGTGGCGGGCGTGATCTCGTTGGCCCGTGGCGCTCACGCGCTTACCACCGACACCTCGACCGGTCCGCCCGATTGTCCGGCGTGCGACGTTGCATTGTAACTCGCACGTCGATGCATCGGCCTGCGGTCGGTTCGTGCATCTACCGGCAAGCGACATACCACCATGCAGCCGACAAAACCGCGTGTGTCGTGCCAACCGCACCTCACGAGCCGACGGGCGCCTCGATCATCAGATAGGCCGCACCGATGAGCAGCCCCAATAGGTTGACGATCACGATCAGCACCGACACGCCCCAGACGGTTTGAATGCCGGTATCGGGCCGGGCTTCGCGGGCCGGACGACGCAACACGCGCGTGACGACTACGCCGGCCACCCACGACCAGTGCATCGCCACGTGGACCAGCACGGCCAGGCCGATGATCGCGACAAAGATGAACTGCAGGTTGGCCCAGGCGTTGTAGTCGCCTCCCCACAGCGTCCACCCGTCTGCCGCCGTGGGCACCGGAAACACAAACCGTACGACCGCGGTGGTGAACAACAGCGAGACGGTGATCGACAGCAAAAACAGGTCGAGCACGAAATTGATCATCGTCCGCGACATCAGCGACACGCCCCTGGTTTCGAATGGCAGGCTCCCCGCCGCGTTTGCGAGACGTGGGCGCGCGGGACCACCTTGGAGGGGCCATTGAAAACGATTTGCCGCGCGCCGGCAACGCCAAGCGGGGGCGCGTGACCGGCCTTCTTCAAGCACCAGGGAGCCGCGGGTTGGACGGCTAGAGAGTTTGGCGCTTGCGCCGCCAGCCCCACGCGGCCAGTGCGACGAAGCCGAAGGCGACCAGGGCGAAGGTGGAGGGCTCGGGTACGACGACTTGATTGCTGATTGTCAGATACGCAAGGTCGGTTTCGCTTCGGAAGCCAGACGCCACTGCGCCAAAGTTGGCAACGGTGCCCGGTTCCGTCGGACCCAGAGGCATGCTCAGCACGAAGGATCCGTCGACCGAAAGCTGGGCTCCGGAAGAATCGACGACCAATTGATAGTCGTGAAACCCGTCAGTTGTATCGAATAGATGTTGCCCCACCGCCGAAGAGGCTCCGCTGGAGTTTCGGAGAATCACCCGGTCGGTTCCCATGCCAACTAAGAATAGACGACCAGTTTGGTCACGAACGGTGATAAAGTAACCAGTCCTTGGTTTGCCGCCTGGGAAGCCGAGATCAGACGACAGAACATGCAGCCGTGCTTCCATCGTGATCGTGTCGATTGAGAAGTCGGCCGGGGTCGAATACGTGCCGGTCCAAAATTGACTAGGGCCGGTGGTAAGTCCCTGGTGCAAGACTCCACCGGACACGAAGGGCGCTGGATGCGTGCCGGACTCGACGAAGGTCCAACCCTGGGCTTCGGGCAGCGTCCCGAGACTTGGGTCGTAGGTGAGAATTGGCTCTGCCGACAACGGCGTCGCTGCGAACAGCGAAAGAAGAAGCGTGACGGTGGCGCGGTTCATTAGCGGACTCCTCAGTGGTCGACCCAGCAAGCAAGTCAGTACGGCGCCCCGTCTATTCCACGCGCGACAGATTAGCCGAAGGAGGGGGAAAGTCAAGTATTTTTCTGGGCATTATCAGCAGCCAAATACCGCTGAAATCCCGGTTTTCGAATGAAGGCGACCTGGTAGGAGGGCAAAGGGCCAAGAACGGACAGACACAAAAAAACCCGCCGGGCGTTGCCCGGCGGGTCGGCGTGTGGCGAAACCGGTTGTCAGCTCTTCAAACGGCGCTTGGCCAACATAGCCGCTAACAGGCCAAACGCGAGCATTCCAAAGGTGGATGGTTCCGGAACGATTGCGCTGTGGGCAAGCCTCAATTGGCTGTCCTGCGCTGAAGCAACAGGAGGTCCTCCATCAATGCTGAGTTCCACGAATACGTCGAAGAAACTGTCGACTTGAAAAGTGTTGCCGCCGCCGGCCAACTTCAAGATCGTCACGTGCCCATCTAGGCCCGGGTCGAATCCTTCCACTAGTTGGATAGCAAGATCGAAGTCCGGATCGCCCGTTAAGTCGATGGGATGGCTGCCAGAAAGATTCATCGCGATCATTTCTGTGTCAAACGATCTGGATTCCTCCCCCGTAGGCAGAATCTCTGGTTGACGCGGCGTTACCTCCATGCTGTACGCGATATCGAAAAAGCTGTCGACAACGTGTGTCGAAGGGGTATTGCCATTGGTCGCGATGATGTCGTAGGTGATGTCAAAGAACGAGTCAACAACAAATTGACCACTTGACGGGTTCGGGGGACTGACGACCATCGGCTGACTGCTGCGCAGGCTTAGGCTCACCATCTCGATATCAATCGCTCCGCCGGCGCCAAGATCAGGGAAATCCAGTGGGGGTGGAGGAAACGGAAACGCAAGTCCGGCATTCACAGGTTGCATCACAACCTGACCGCTGTCCCACAACTCAATATAGATGTCGAAGAACGAGTCGGCCTGTGCGCTGCGGCTGCTCGTCAGCGCAACGAGGAGTGTGGCGACGACAAAAACCTTGGAGAATACACGCGTTGGGCTGGTTACGCGGCGGGTTGGAAAGACGTGAAACCTTGGCACGGAAACGAGAACATCACAATTCATTAGGTCTACTCCTCAAGGGTCGGCGGCGGCGCTCTACTCCGCCGTGAAAATGATCCTGAATGGGTCCTCTGCTCTTCCTCGAAGAGCAGATCATTCAGAACGGTCGCTGCCCCTTCGCGTCCATCGAAGGACCCGTTGTCACCCTGCACAACGCGCCTCTGCGCCGACAGTGGTCGAATCAGGGAGCGTTGAAGGCTCGTCCGGCCGATGGACGAAAACGCGGCAGAATCCGCAGGGAGCACGAAACGAAGAAGGGAGACGCTAAGGGGGTCCCGAGCAGAGTTTGCGCGCCACGTTCACGCTAGCCGAGCGTGTGTAAACGGGAAATCAGAGTGATCTCGTTAGCGGCTCGCTTTACTGAAAATGCGCGGGCTTCGGATCAGCGGGCGTTTCAGGCAACAGTATTGAAGTTCGCCCAAGCGTTGTCAAGCATTATTTTGTGTTTTTGGAAACCGGGTGCAAGTCGTGCCATCCATAGGTGTTTGAACGCAAGACAAACCCTGGAGCGATGCGGCTTGTTGACGGATTCCGCCGGCACTTCCACGCTGCAAGTGGGACCAAACCAAGCGCGACCAACACGAGGGTGGAGCGCTCCCGCAACGCGGCAGCGAGGGATCACCTTGGACGGGCCATTGAATTCGATTCGGCGGGCGCCGGCAACGGCAAGCGGGGGGCGGCAGGCCAACGCAACCTGGACGTAGGCGTCGCGCAGCTACAGCGTGCGGCGTCTGCGTCGCCGCCATCTGCACGCGGCAACAGTGACCAAACCGAATGCGGCGAGCACGATGGACGACGGCTCGGGAATGGTGGCGACGCGGAAGCCGAAATTCTCGGCCTCGTTGATCGGGTTGTCGCCAATCAAGGTGGGGGAATTTAGGAAACCCGGTTGGCTCCACGAACCTCCGCGTAGCACTCGATACTGGAACGAGACTAACCTTTCCGTCCATTCCCAAACGTTGCCCCCCTGATCGAACGTGCCGTACGGGCTGACTGAATTCGAGTATGCGCCGGCGGCTGTCAAGTCACCCACGGCCGAATCATGGTTGACCGAGTTGGCGCCGTCCGAGGGAGCCTCGGCGATCGGAGGGTCGTCGCTGGAGGTTGGGTACAGCCAGTAGTTGCCAGTTGGGCCGTCGTTCTTGTGGTACGCGGCCTTGTACCACTCGTTCTCGCTGGTCAGGAACCAGACGGCGCCTGGGTTGCGCGCGATGTCCAGTCCGTTGCTTGGCGTGGGGGTCCCGCCTAGCAGCGTGTAGGCGCCAGTTTCGGTGTCGCCTGCACCCTGGCCGTTGTGCAGCCAGTTGGCAAAGCGGATGGCGTCATACCAACTGACAAACACGACGGGCATATTCTGACGGCCACTGATTTCGGTGTAGGTGTAGCTGCCATCGGAGCCGCTGCGCAAAATGCCGCCCACACCGCTGCCCATCGACGCGTTGTATAGCCCCAAGGGATCGCTCGCTGCCTTGGCGTTTAGGAATGCAGCGTACTGAGCGTTGGTCACCTCTGTGGTCCCGATGCGGTAGTCGTACGTCACACGGCCATAGGGACCAAAGGACTCTTTGGCGTTTCCCGCATTGCCCACTGGGACAGTGGGAATCTCGACGGCGACGACCACGGCGCTTGCAGAAACAAATACGATCAGTGCGGCCAATCCAAAGCGCATGCGGACAACCTCAAACAAGGGATATAGAGCAGAAACCGAGACGCTCTATCGAGGGCGACTCGCGAGCTACTTGGAGAGGAATTGCAGTAGCGTGCTCTTACCGTGGGGGTGTGAATATGCCCCAGATTATCGCCAGACACGAAACGGTGGTCAAGAAAACCGACGCACTTTTCGCTTAGACCACCCGGCGCCGCGACAGGCCCAACTCCGTTAGCGCCTTTGTTCCGGCACCAGCGGCTGCGGGTTGTCGACCCAGCCGGCCGGTCGCTGGCCCGTGCCAAGTCGATTCACGTCGCCGATCTGGGCGCGCGTCTTGTCAGCCAGAGCCAGCAAACGCGCGACGACCTCCGGATGCTCGGCCGCCACTTCGCGGTCCTCGTGCACGTCGTTGCGCACGTCGAACAGCCGGGTCCCACGCGCCTCGGCGCGCCGACCGTTCGTGACCAACTTCGCTTCCAGCGGCAAGTAAAGTTTCCACGGTCCGGCGCGCACCGCCTGCAACTGGTCCATCCGGTAGTAACAGAAGCCTACTTCGTCCCACGGCGACTTTGCGCCGGCCGCCGAAAACAACAGCGGCCGAATGTCGTGCCCGTCGATCGGCTGCTCGGGCAGCGGCGCGCCGGCTAGTCGCGCAAGCGTCGGCAGCAGGTCGATCGTCGTGCAAACTTCGTCGTTGACCGCGCCGCGCGGAATCCGCCCGGGCCAGCGCATGACGCAGGGCATCCGCATCGCACCTTCGGACGTGTCGTAGCCGTGGCCGCGGTACGGCGCGCAACTTCCCTGCGGCGGCTCACGCCGCGGGGCCCCGTTGTCCGACGTCCAGATGAACAGCGTGCGCTGTTCCAACCCGAGGCGGTCGAGCGCGGCCATGATCTGGCCGGTGCTCCAGTCCAACTCTTCGACCGAGTCACCGTACGGCCCGTTGGCACTGCGGCCCTGAAACGCCTCGGAAGCAAACGGATGGGGCGTTGAGCCGGGCATGGTGTGCGGCAGGTAGACCAAGAACGGCCGGTCGCGGTTGCGCTCGATGAAGTCGATCGCCTCTTCGGTACAGCGCCGGATGAGTCGGCTGCGATCGACCGGCGCCTCGATGACCGTCTCGTCGCGCACGAGCGGCAGCTCGGGCCACGCGTCGGGCCGTTTGTCCTTGGTCATGTCGTCGCTGTACGGGATGCCGAAAAACGTGTCGAACCCGTGCCGCGTGGGAAGGTACTCGGGCTGGTCACCCAAGTGCCATTTGCCAATGCAGGCCGTGGCGTAGCCGGCCGCGCGGAGCGATTCGGCAATCGTCATCTCATCGGGGTTCAAACCTTTGGGCGAGACGGGCCGCAACACCGCGGAATTGTCGTCGCTGACGTGCAGATTGACGCGTCGCGGGTAGCAGCCGGTCACGAGCGCCGCGCGGCTGGGCGTGCAGACACCGCTGGCGACGTAGAAGCTGGTAAACCGCGTGCCCTCGGTGGCCAGCCGGTCGATGTGCGGCGTGCGGTGCAACTTGGACCCGAAGCAGGCTAGGTCGCCATTGCCAAGGTTGTCGACAAAGATCAGGACTATGTTCGGCCGATCGTTCGTCGCGTCTTCGGCGATCGCGGTGCCTGAAAGAGCCGCTATGCATAGGGCCGCCGCGGCCAGCCCATCGGGTAAACAGAAAGCTTGCAAGCAGCTTCGCCACCGGATAGGCGAGTTGACCGGCTTAATTTGCCCGCTCATGGCAGTAGACACCGACGGGATGGAGCCGCCAACACAGGGACAATCAGAGAACCAGCGCGAAGCACGGAAGAGCAATGACCTCTCAAGTCACACTTTAGCATCCGGGTGCGCGTTCGCAACTGTTCGCCAAGGGTTGCACCATCGCTCGAACTACAGCAGGTGCCCGACCGTGGACAACTACCCCGATGTTGCCACGCACGCTCGAAACCGCTGCATGACCGGGGAAAACGCGCTCTTTGGAAGCACTTCACGCACGCGATGGAACATCGCTCACACAGCGTCGTTGCTAACTCGCGATCGCGATCAGCCAGCGGGCGCCATGGCGAGACCCCGAACCGCGCGGCCGGTCGTATCACGACAACGCCGTCGCAGGGCGAAGGCAAGAAGCGCGTCGGATGAGCTCCCCTCTACGATATCAGGACTATTGAGCCCATAGCACAGGGAGTTCCGAAAGCCAGTGAGGATAAAGGCGGCCCAGCTTTCGAAGCTCGCTATGCTCTTCGGCAATCTCAGTGACGTAGCGGTTCAAAACCTCCTGCGCGCCCAAGACCCTAGTCTGATGGTAGTGCACAAAGAATGGAGGGTTGGTCGCGTCGACGGCCTTCGAATGGGCAGGATAATTGAACTCGTCCTCCAGGAGGCCAAAGCGGGTCTCAAGTCGGTGTACGGCAATCGCGAGACTCACCTGTTCTCGAAAGAACAAGTTGTCGCCCATGATTCCGCTTTTCGTGATTTTCTCAAAGGTGTCAAGCCAACACGCGCTCAGGCTGCCAGCCACGTCGGCCGCGACGGACACGAATCCGGAGTTGAAGTAGGGGGGACCGGGCTCGTTCGACTGCGTGCTCATGACCACCTGGTTTGGCACCTCGAGGTCAAAGAGTTCGTAAAGCGGTTTCCAACGGCGTTCGTTTTGGTGGTCGACCGGTTTGCAGCAAACTGGCGCATCCCACGGCTTTGAGAAGTCGTATGGGCGCATGCACACCATATCGCTGTCTGTAACGATGGTCCGCGGGCTCTTGACAGGGAGTCCCATGCAAAAAGCCTTGTTGATCAACAAGTCGGTGGATTCGAGGCGTTCACCGGGCCGCGTAAATGAGTTGTCGAAGGGAGCGACGGTCACGTTCAGCCGCTCTAGAAGTTGCAGCGCCGGGGCTAGCGGTGTGTGGAGCTGTCCCGCGATCTGGGGGACTGCCGCGATGAGCTCCGGCTGGTCGCCAAGCTGCCGTCTGAGCGACGCAGCCAATAGCGCGGACTGAAGCTCAAGCTCGCCTCGCTGGCATACGAAGATGATCGAAACTGGCGACGCGGTACGCATGACGCCTTTCTGGTCTAGGTACCAGCCTGAGTCGGCTTGCTGGTGAAGTTGTCCACGTAGCTATTGTCCTATGGGCTGCACTTGGCGATGACCAAAAGTTCGACGCCCGCTTGTTGTAGCCAATCGCGTACCACCCTAGCAAAGGCGCCGGTCCTGTTGCGCAAGTAAGAGTCCTGCGCAGGCCAGCCACACCGCGAGTTTCACTCACTCGAAGTCGTTCATCTCGAGAGGGAGCTCGCTGGTTCGGCAACGATCCTCATGGCCGGCAACCGACCAACGACTCGGCAAGTTCATGACTTCGCGACGTCGAACCAACGTGCTGCACACACCGGTTTGGACGAAGCGCCAATCAAGCCGAGTTGGCGACCCACACCTGGCACGCGGTTTGCACAATCTTTTCCGGACGCGATTTGTAGATCTGTAGATCCGATTCCTATTGGCAAAGGAGTATGAACGATGAGTTTCGCTACGACACCCAAAGTGCTCTCCGCGAGCACCATCGCAGGCGACACCGTACGAAATGCGGCTGATGAAAATCTGGGAGAGATCAAGGACCTGATGATCGATCTTAGCAGCGGCCGGATCGCCTACGCCGTGTTGTCATTTGGTGGTTTCCTTGGCATTGGCGACAAGCTGTTTGCCGTCCCGTTCAAAGCCTTGACTTGCGACAGCGACAACAAGTGCTTCCGACTGGAAGTCTCGCAAGAACAGCTTGAGCGGGCTCATGGATTCGACAAGAACAACTGGCCGGATATGGCGGATCAGACCTGGCAACAGGAAGTGCACACAGTGTACGGCGTCGATCCGTACTGGAGCTAGTTGGAGCAATCGCTCCAGAATTGAATTTGTTCCCGCGGTTGACGTTCTGACTGCGTCGGCCGCGGGGCGAGTTTAGGGCTGGCCGCCGTAGATCTCTTCCGGTCGACGTGCCAGCCCGCGTAAGCGAATCGGTGCTAGTCAAGCGGCTGTGTTCTTCAGGCGAAGGCGAGGTCCGAGCCCGAAGATCGCAGCCGGACGCACATTCGGCGGCATTGGACAACGATCCGGACGATTTGCGCCCGATCGTTCCCCGCGTCGTCGGCGTTTGCAGGGCAGGGCGATCCCGGGGATAGCGCGGCCCTGTGGCGGTCAAAGATGCCCGGCCGGCCTGATGTCGCGCCACGGGAACTTGCCCCGTTTGCAACATTTCACCCAAAGCGCCATACACGGACATCGGCTCCGTGTATCTGGCACCCTGTCTGAGTGGACAGGGGCGGGATCGAACCGCCGACACACGGATTTTCAGATCGTATCAAGAGTGTTCGCCGGCGTCCATTGCGTCTTTTGTGCGGGAAAGAGCGTCCGTTGCGTCCGCCCAAGTCCACCGATATCCGCCCGGTTGGCTACAGTTTGGCTACAGACGACCTCGAGTCACGCAACGCACCGGCGGGATTGTGTTGCGCTACTCCTGATCGCTGACCATCAACGGCCGGCCTTCGGTGCTTCGGTCCTGCAGCACGATGCTCAGCCGTTTCACCAGTGGCATGATGTCGCCGATGGCGAGTTCAGTGCGAACACGTTTGACGGGCAACTCGGCGTTGTCCTTGGCGTAGGCGCGCACTGCGTCAGCGCCGCCGCCATCCTGGTCACCGACGTCCATGAAGAGCAGGTAGATTGTTGGCTCTCGGCTTCCATGCGCAGGTTCATGGTAGATCTCGATTCCCACCGGCCAATGGTTTCCTGGACCGAGCGACAACTTGCCGGCGTTGCTCAGTAGGTTGATCGCAGCCACGCCGTTGTGACCGTCGACGGCTATCGTCCCACGCATGTCGCCGTACTGGACTGACGCTCTTGCTTCTGTGGTCATCGATCAAATCCTTTCTGTGTGAGAAAACACGAGCATTGTACCACTCACCGATAGCTTGTCTCGCCTGCGTTCGTGATGCCCGCTATTTGGGTGTCGTGTCGTCCCAGGGTTCGTGTAGTTCCTCGAAAACGACGTCGAGCAGTTCAGCCGATACCAGGCACCCAGAAATCAGTTTGTCGCGCGTCGTCTGGTCGACCTGCTCCGCGCCCCGCACGAATACGGACAGGTCAGCAGTCAAGTCGGCTAGCTGGGTATAAATCTCACGCATTCGCCAGACGATCTGTTCGACACTCTCAGGCGAATGGCCGGTTGTGGTCATGTGAAATGCAACACGATCGACGTCGGCCAGAAGGATGGATTGGTCTCCGACGTGCGGCATGTTCGACATCGCGCTGGCCAGATTCGCGATCGCCATCCATAGCGTGTCGCCGAAGCCACCGAAAGTTTCGTTGCCGGGCAGAGGAATCACATCACGCTTAAATGCTACCGCCGCGTAGGACGGTCGATCTTCGTCGTGCAGATCCTCGAACGTGTTGTCCGTGAGGACGATGGTTCCGCCATCGTCGATCCACTGCTGCAGTGATGTTCGTGGTGGGGTTTTCGTCGTGGTCATTTTCTTGACTCCTTCAAGTGAATGTGACTAGATCAACCAAGTAGACGCTGTAGTTTGTCGGCCGCTGCCTTCTGCATCGACGGCAAGACGTGTGCGTACGTGTCGAGCGTCACTTTGACGTTCGCGTGTCCGAGTCGTTCGGAAACAACTTTGACGTTCTCGCCTGCCAGAAGAAGCAGGGTCGCGTGCGTGTGCCGCAGATCGTGGAAGCGAATTTTCGGGACGCCGGCAGACTTGACCAACGGCATGAACGATCGTCGGTAGACGTTGCCCTTGCGGAGGTGACCGCCTTCCGGCGCGCAGAAAACTGCTCCGGCAATGTTGCCTTCAGCGAGCATCGACTTGCGGTGTTCGCGCAGCGCTTTCATCGAAAAACGAGGCATTACGATTTGACGGCCGCGTCCTGTCTTCGGCTCCTTGATGCGGACCTTTCCCCGCAATTCTTCGAGTGACCTGCTGACCGTCAATCGGCACTTGTCGAAATCAATATCGGGCCACTCGAGGGCAAACAGTTCGCCCTGTCGCAAACCCGAGGCCAACTCGACGACGTACATCGCGTGCAGCCTGTCGCCCTCCGTCGCCTTGAGAAATACGGCGACTTGATCGGAGTTCCACACGCTGAGTTCTTTTCGCGGGACGCGCGGTTTGGCGATGCCCTGGGCGGGGTTGAACGGGATCAGTCGGACGCGAACCGCGTGCTTGAGCGCGGCGCCCAGCGTGATGCCGGCGAGTTGGATTGAGCGGGGCGAACATCCGGCATCGCGCAGGTCAAGGTAAAGCTGCTCGACGTGCGCAGGCTCTAGTTTTGCCAGCCTGATGCCGCCGATTTGCGGCTTGAGCTGGTGCTTGATCGACGACTCGTAGCGATCGTGCGTGGCCGGCGCCACCGACTGCTTGATCGCACGTAGCCAGCGGTCGAGGTGATTGGCGATCGTGATCTTCTGGGCCTCGATCGGCCGACCCGCCGCCACCTCGCCGGCGACCTTCCGCAGTTTCTCTTGCGACTCGCCCTTCGTCTTGCCGTAGACCGTTTTGCGGCGGCGTTTGCCATTGGTGCCGTATCCCACAGAGATCGTGGCTACCCAAAGGCCGTCGCTCCGCTGGTAGATCGAACCTTCTCCTCGTCCGCGTCGTGCGCGTGTCATGCTATTTCCCCTTGTCGTTTACCCAACGCTTGACGGTCTGCATGTCTGTCTGAAACTCGGCGGCGATCTGCCTGAGGGATTTGCCGTTCTTCCGCATCTCCCTTGCTTGATTGACGCGAACGCGGTGCGCCTTTACGCGGCAGGAATCCGAACAATAGAGTCTGCTCTTGCGGTTGGCGTTTGGCCCCCGCTCAAACACCTTGTCACAAGAAAAGCAGCGGTGATATTCGGCACCTTCGATGATTGCTAATGCGAACTGGTACCAAACTGCTTCTGACAGGTGCGGCGGATACATGTAGAAGCCGTAGGCCGCGTGGGATTCCTCCAAACTCAGCGGTTGGAGCATCAGAACGGAGTTGATCGCACGGAGTACGTAGTCGTGGGCAACGGTTATAAGTTCCCCGTCCACAACATTCCGATCAAGCTTCCAGTTGCTCCATGCGTACTCTGCGCGGACGGGATGACCATCGTACGTGTCGGGGTTCTGAACTCGGCCGTCTGGTGTGACCGTAAAGTAGTTTGCTAGTCCAGTTGTGTCCCGCTCGTGAACGCAATCCCAGATTGTCACTAGGCTGCGAAGCGACCAGAGAAACTCATCCCAGTCTGAGAGTGATACCGGCTGGATTTGGGCGTGCAGGTTTCCGTGCTCACCAACGAATCCCGCAATACGATCCTTCGTGCATTGCATCGCCGCCATGTTGCGAAACAGGGCGGGATCGTCCGCAAATGGCCGGCGTTCTTCAGTCTCGAGCGGCTCGCGCGCGTAGAGATAAAAATCGCTCTTCCAAGACTTCGGTGTCCCGTCTCTTGGAGGCCCCTCCCGCCATTCGTAGCCGGCCTTATTGACGTTGGCAGTGAATTCAATCCTGAGTGCCATGCTGGGCTCCATTCGTAACGGTAACTTTACACGGTAGCGTTATTGTACATCGTTAGACCCACGTGTAAACTGTCGACACTGATGGAATCTCTGTTATGCAATCATGGTGAATTACCGTTTTTAGGGGGATTTGAGGATGAGCGTCACCTCTGAGGACACCCGGTTGTTGAGGGTCGTCGAAGAAACGGCCGAACGGCTCCGCGAGTCCCGCGAGGACTTGCGGTTGCTGATGGTCCAAGAAGCGGCCGAACGGCTCCGCCTGTCCCGGTCGAAGATCTACTTGCTGATGGAGCAAGGCGAGCTCGAGTACTGCCTGATCGGCCGTAGCCGTCGGATTCCCGTGTCCGAGGTTGAGCGACTGATCCGCGAGTGCATGGTGACCAACGGCGCGTCGGAAAACGGACGGGAGGCAGCCAACGCGGAACCATGAAACCGTTCGCCTTGCGAAACCGACCCGGAGGTCGAGCTACGCGACGGACGCAAACTCGCAGCGACGACGACCTTCTCCCTGGCGACAAACGGCCCCAGCCATCCTCGCAGTCGCCCGGCACGCCATCCGCGGCTTATCCGCTAGCGATGGGCGCCCACACCCAACAACGATCTGCGCGACGAGTGCGCGGAAATCCGAAGGGAATCCACACGATGGCGTTGATCAAATAAAAGTGCCCCGGTCGATCGCGAGAAATCGGCCGGGGCTTGTCCGTAGCGCGAGGCGACGGAGTGGGATACTCAATCTTACCAGCGGGCATCGGCCACGACAACCAACTGCATTTCCCGATGCCGTCGCCCGATCGACCTGCTCACGACCGACAGCTAAATCTGCCCTTCGGTGCTAGCCCGCCATCCCCCGCCGACGACCAGCCGCAAATCGGCCAACGCCCTCCGGCCAGCGATTCACGATGCCGCAAGCGCCGGCGCCCACGCCTGCCGGCTCTCGGATCGCGCTGGATATTCTCATTCATCCCGCCGACGCGAGACGAGTACGAGCGGATGCGGGCCGAAGATCGGGAGGACGGTCGATGACCAACAACGGCTCTCCTTGGCGCCGCGTCAGTCGATCACACCCGTGCCCGATCTGCGGCAAGCCCGACTGGTGTCTCGTCGCCGGACCACTTCACGACCCCACGGCCGCGATCTGTCAACGCATCGAATCGGATAAGGTCTGCGGGCAGGCCGGCTATCTACATCACATCCGCGACGACGACAACTGGCGACATCAGCGACATCACATTCATGTTGAGACGCCAAGCCCCGCGGCTCACGTTTGCACGGACCTTGCCAAACTGGCCATCGACTCGGCCCGAGATGCCGACCTCGGCCGTCTGTCCGATCACCTTGGCGTATCGGTCGGCAGCCTGAAACGACTCGGCGCCGGATGGTCCAAGCAGCACCGCGCTTGGACTTTCCCGATGTCGACGCCCGACGGCCTGATCACCGGTATCCGGCTGCGGGCGGCATCAGGCCGGAAGTGGTCCGTGCGCGGCGGGCGCGAAGCGCTGTTTATTCCCGGACCGCTGTCGGCCGAGCCTCCGCTGTTGATCACCGAGGGGCCGACCGACGCCGCAGCGGCGCTCGACTTGGGTTTCGCTGCGATCGGCCGCCCAAGCTGCAACGGCGGCACGAAGCACATCGTCGAGCTCATCCGAGCGAAGGCGATCACCAACGTGGTCATCATCGCCGACCACGACAAGCCGGGCCAGGATGGCGCCAACCGACTGGCCAATGCGATGGTGGCCTACGTCGCGACGGTGAAGATCGTCCAGCCGCCGGCCGGGATCAACGACCTACGCGCCTGGTATCGGTCTGGCGCTACGAAACAAACATTGGAAGCGGCGATCGTCGCCGCGCAAGAACGGAGACTCACGATAACCATTGCGACGAGGCACAGAAGAAAATGTCGGAAGCGAACGGGCGCCTGAGAATTGAATGCCAGGGTGCCGGAAAGAACGGCCATGTACTCCTATCGGCCAACCTTGATGACCAACTGATCGCGCACGATACGGTTGACCTATCGAAGCAGAAATCGCGAGACGGTTTTGTAGAGCAAGTCGTCCGCGACCGACCGGGGATCGATCGAAACGAAGTCGCCCAGAAGTTGATGGAGTTGGGCGAACAGCGTGCAAAGCAGCAGAGCGCCGACCACGACAAGCCCCGGGAAGACGACTCCAAGTCGCGGTTGTCTCGGATGCCGGCGTCCGTCGTCGATCGGGCCAGGGCTATGCTCGAGTCACCAGACCTGCTGGTGAACGTCCTACGGGATGCAGAAAACCTTGGCATCGCCGGTGAGCAGGAACTCGTGATGTCGTTGTACCTGATCGGCACGTCTCGGCTGCTCGACAAACCGCTGGCCGCAATCGTCCAGGGCCCATCGTCAAGCGGAAAAAGCTACACGATCGAGAAGGTAGCCGACATGTTCCCCGATGAGGCGGTGCTGAAGGCCACGTCCATCACGCCGAACGCTTTGTACTATTGCGAGCGCGGAAAGCTGAGCCATCGGTTCGTCGTCGTCGGCGAACGCTCGCGAGTAGAGGACGACGAAACGGCCGAAAAGACCCGGGCGCTTCGCGAACTGCTTTCGCAGGGCGTCCTGATCAAACTGATTGCCGAGCGCACGTCGAGCGGCGAGATGGTTTCGCGGCAAATCGAACAGCCAGGCCCCATCGCGTACGTCGAGTCAACGACGCTGACACAGATTTTTGCGGAGGACGCGAATCGATGCATCATGCTCGCCACTGACGAGCAGCGCGAACAGACGCGGCGAATCGTAAACAAGCTCGCGAAGGGCTACGCCGGCCGCCAGGTCAACGTATCTGGCCAGGACGTACTTGATCGTCATCACGCCGCGCAACGACTGCTGGATCGACGGCAGGTCGTGGTGCCGTTCGCAGTGAAGGTCGGCGAGTTGATTCCCCATCAGAAGGTGGAGGTGCGCCGCGCGTTTCCGCAGCTCATCGCGATGACCAAAGCGTCAGCGTTGTTGCGGCAGTTCCAGAGGAAACAGGATGCCGACGGCTGCGTCATAGCCACGGACGACGACTACCAGCTAGCCCGCCGACTTCTGGCTCCGGCGATGCGGCGACTACTGGGCGGTGCAACCAGTGACGCGGCCGCCCGATTCCACCGGCGGATCATGGACAAGTTTCCGGTGGGCGAAAGTTTCAAGACGAGTGACGCCGCCAAAGACGAGGACGTCACACGCCGCCAGGTCAGCGGCTGGCTCAGGGAGCTGGCCGACAAGGACAAGATCGACGAAGTCGAATCCGGGCACGGGCGAAAGCCGGCAATCTGGAAGCTGAGGGCAAACGGCGATCACCTTGATTGCCCGGACCTTCCGACAGTGGAGGCCGTGTTTTCCACTTCCTGATTTCCCACAAACGATAAATCTCTGCCACGAAAGGACATAAATGGGAAGTAGGCCGATTTCCTGTTACTTCCCATTTTCCCACTACGGGCGGTTTCAGGAAAACGGGAAGTTTCAGGAACAGGGCCACTTCCCAAAACAAGTCATTGTGCAGAAACGGTTTAAGTGCTTGTAGGAAATTTGGAAGTGGAAACGAGGTAGTGCCATGGAAAACCTTGATTTGATCTTCGGCGACCCGGCTGTTGGCCAGGCAGCCACGTTGCCCAGTCCACCAAGGCAACCCGAGCCCGCGGACTCGCGCCGATCGCCGGCCGAGGTGGTGACGAAGCTCGGCGAGATCCCTAGCGTCGGCGGCGAGTGGGTTTCTTGGACCGACCTGCGTGATGGCCGTCGTTGGACCATTTACCAGCGCGTCGACATCCCGGTCGTGACTGACCTAGTGGCCCTACCGTTTGACAACCCGGAGGAGGGCCGCCGATGAGCTGGCTCAAGGTGACCAACTTACGCCCGGGCGACTCGTGCCCGAAGTGCGACCGCGGCACGCTCTACGTGCGCACCAGCCGCGCGGCCGGCGAGAGCTTTCAAACGCGCTGGATGTGGTGCAGCAGATGCGCGGCGACG
The DNA here is from genome assembly GCA_937952415.1 of uncultured Planctomycetaceae bacterium. GTDB lineage: Bacteria > Planctomycetota > Planctomycetia > Pirellulales > PALSA-1355 > CALFYT01. The sequence continues at coordinate 17,908 of CALFYT010000001.1, forward strand.
TTCAAAACGCTGGTCGATCGCGCAGAACTCAGACGACGCGCCGGTCGCGACGATCAATTCGCCGCGCGAAAAGCGATGTAGACAACAACGAATTGGAATACCGTTTTCACTACGATAGGTGGTACAGGACATGGTTGGCACCCCAAACATTCAGCAAAACGATCTATGGACGGAAGCAGCAACTCGCATCATTGTCGCCGCTTATGAGTGGAACAGAGCCGGCGAAGGATTCGAGCGGATCGCAACGACTCGCCTGTTGAGCTACGTACGATCGCTCAAACGCATTGAGGAACGACAGCCGGCAATGCGACGGCTGAACTATATCGCGTCGCCCCGCCTCGTCCCGTGGATACCGGAAATGGAAAACCTCATCATCGAAGCGCGGCGCGTCTTTGAGTTTCTGCCCGAGCCGCTAAACGCTGAGCGGCATATCGAGTCGTCTGATCCGCGGTTTCGCGCGTTCTTCGACATCGCACGAGCGATGTCCGCCGAGTTGTCGAACCTGCTAGGCAAATAGGACAGCCATGCACGGCGGCGCTGCCCAAAACACAAGCTATCTGCCACGGGCCGATATAACGCTGTACCGCAAGAATCGGTTCGTGCGCGGTTTCAACGCCACTGAAAACACGGACGCTGCCCGCGGGATCGCGCTGAAGGCGGCGCGGGATGCAGCGGTGTCCGGCGATCTGCTGCAATTGAGCCCGGTCGAATACCTGGTCAACCAGGCGACCATGGGCGCGAACTCCGCCCTGATGCTGCCCGACGGCGTGGACCTGGCCGGCGCGGGGATGGAGACGACCCGGGTCTATACGACGGACCTGGACGAGTTGTTCTATGTGACCGGCGCGAGCTTGGTGCGTGATTGCCACTTCCATGCAACCACGTCATCCAACATCGAGGCGATGTTGGTCCAGGGGACTGGCGCGCTGAACGGGCGCAACCTGTGGCTCGATGGGACGGGCAACAACGGCGCGAATGCGCTTTGGCTGAATCCCGGCGGAGGGACGCCCGAGTGCGACCTGACGAACTGCAAGATCTCAAACGGCGTCACGCTCTACGGAAATTGCCGGTTCTACAATTGCTTGATCGCCGATGCGGGCCGGATTACCCCGACGATCCTGATGAACGACGGGGCGTCGGTGAAGTTCTACGGCGGCGAGATGACCAACGCCGGGGCAAACAACGCCTCGCTGGTCGATGCGGACGGCACGGGAACTTATTCGCTAGAGTTTCATGGCTCGCGGCTGGCGCTGACCGGGGGGACCGGGATACTGTTCGACGCCAACGGGTTCAACCACACTCTGACGTCCCTGTTAAACGGATGCGAAATGATCGTCCCGGCTGGTGGGACGGGGATCGACGTTGGCGGAACGATCGGGACGACCGTTGTTTCGGTTGTGGGCGGCCGAATCACCGGAGGCGGCAACCAGCTTGTGCGTGCCAGCCAAACACTCAACGTCTCGAACCTGCAATATGATCCGGCCAAGACGAGCGGCACGATCACGCATCCGGGAGGCTCGCCGATCTTCCATCTTACGGCAGCGCAGATCTCGGCTCTGCCTAGCGGGCATGGGCTGCGGGCGGTGTTCGACACGACCGCCAACAAGCTGCAAGCCTGGAACGGTTCTGCATTCGAGAATGTGCATTAGGGGCATTGAAATATGGCCGACGAACTGCAATACGATGGCACGAAGGGGGCCGGCACGGTTCTGTGCATGCTGTGTCAGGGCGCCCCGCGTTGGAACGGCTCGGCAGTGGTCGCGCGGTCGTCGATTCTCGATGCCAACTGGACCACGGGCATGGTCACCTGCACCGAAGAACTCACCGCAGACGGAACGCCGACAGGCCACTTCGTCGGCGACGTTCCCGCGGGAATGACCGACGACAAGGACATCGACGCCTATTACTTCGAGTCGGCCACGCCCGCGCCAGGCGACCCGATCGACGGGCATCAGTTCATTCCGTGGAATGGATCATCGGTCGTGCGACTGAATTCGGTCTCGCTGGCTGCGTCGGGTGCGGACGCGGTGTTGATCGAAAGTGGCATCACCCCGTCGGCGGCCCTGGTCAACGACTCACGCACACAGCTAACTGCGATCAACTTCCGGCAGGCCATTTCGGTATTCGCCGCAGCGCTGGCCGGCAGGATTTCAGGTGTCGACTCGAATAGCCCGGTATGCAAGGCAGCCGGCAAGGCGACCAACCGCATTAGCGCCACGACCGACGCAACCGGCCGAACGGCCGTCAACCTCCAGGTGCCCGACTGATGTTCCCCACTGCCTACTTCCCACGCACGTACTTCCCGATCGGCTACTTCCCTGGGTTCGTCTTGATGCACTTCACTACCGGCGACTACCTCGCGCCAGACCCGCCACCGGATTTCCTGACGCCCGACGACCCGATTGACTACCTGTACCCATGACCGCGACTGCGAAGCAAATCCGAACAAAGACGGTCGCCGAGGTTCTCGTCCCGAGTTTCGGCTTTGCCAACAAGCTGGGCACGTCGGGTGCGCTGCTGACCGGAACGCCGACGGTAACCAGCACACCAAGCGGCCTGACGATCAATTCGATATCGATCAACTCAACAGCGCTCACTATTGCAGGCGTGTCGCACGCGGTTGGCCAGGCCGTGCAATGCATGGTCAGCGGCGGCACTGCCGGCACGTACACGTTGACCTGCACGGTGCAGACGGACAACGGCCAGACGTTGCAGCTTTACGCGACGCTCCTCGTCGAGGCATAGGAATAGCCATTGCCCAACAAGCCGCCGGCCCACGATTCCGGCAGACGCAAACGAACGAAGTCCGATGAGTACGAGGCGATGCGTCCGTCGTCGCGTCAACGCGGATACACAAGCGATTGGGACAAATACTCACGATGGTTTCTAAGACAACCGCAAAACATATTCTGCCGTCGCTGCAAGGCGAACGGCCGACTGGTCCGCTCACGATGCACGGACCACATCAAGCCGGCGCGATACTTTCCCGAGTTGTTCTGGGATCAAGACAACCATCAGCCGCTGTGCGTTGCGTGCAACACGGCGAAGGGACGCGAGGACGCCGCCAGGTACGGCGACGCGCGACCGGGGGCGGGTCAGAAACCTACGGCGTGACGCTGCGAACCGGTCGCCAAAGCGCACGCATTTTTTGACAAAACGAAACGGGGGGAGGGCATGCCGGATCTCTGGCAATCGAAAATCGTCGGGCACGACCGTGTTGCGCCCGATCAGCTCGTCGCCCACCCCATGAATTTCCGGCGTCATCCGGCGCGTCAACGGGAAGCGTTGCGCGGCGCGATTGCGGAGGTGGGTTTCGTCCGTTCGGTCACGGTCAACAAACAGACCGGCAATATCGTCGATGGTCACGCTCGAGTCGTCGAGGCCATCGAGACGGGTCAGCCAACGATCGACGTCGAGTACGTCGACCTAACGCCAGCCGAGGAGGCAATGGCGCTAGCGACATTCGACGCGATCGGTCAACTGGCGACGGTTGACGCGGGGTCGCTCGACGCGCTGCTGAAAGACGTGCGAGCCACGAGCGACGTTTTGCAGTCGATGATCAACGACGTGGCAACCGACGCGGGACTCGACCCGCCCGACTTCCAACCCGCAAGCGAGGACGCACAGTCGCGGCTCGACCGCAAGGCGTCCGTAGTCTGCCCGGAATGCAAGCATGAGTTTACGCCTTGATTGGTGCGACGCGAGGGCGGCCCGCTATGCCTGTGCGAAGTGGCACTACAGCGGCAAGCCCCCGGCGTTCAAGACATCACGAATCGGTGTGTGGGAAGATGGCCAGTTCATCGGCGCCGTGATCTTCGGCTGCGGGGCATCGCCGCAGATCGAGTGCCCGTTCGGCGTTGGCCACTTCGAGATTTGCGAGCTGTGCCGGGTGGCGCTACGGGACCATCGGACGTCGGTGACCAGGATCGTGGCCATTGCCCTACGAATGCTCAAGCGCCAGTCGCCAGGCATTCGGATCGTCGTGAGCTACGCCGATACCGCGCAGGGGCACGTCGGCGTTATTTACCAGGCCGGCAATTGGTACTACTTGGGCGCGTCGGAATTCCATGCGTTCGTCATCAATGGCAAAGTCGTGCATCCGCGGACGCAGGGTCAGCGGTACGGGTACGGCGGCCAGTCGGTGGCGTGGATGCGCGAAAACCTGGACCCGAACGCCAAGCGAGTCAAGGTACCCGGCAAGCACAAGTACGCGATCGCGTTTGACCGCGAAGCCCGGGCGATACTCCAGCGTATGTCCAAACCCTACCCGAAGCGCGCCGGAAGCATAGCTGGCGATGCGTCGCCCCACCAGGGCGAACAGGGCGGTTCGACTCCGACCCCGGCGCTTTTGACATCCGAGTGAGGCCGATCGTGGTCACAGGACGAAAACCGAAGCCAACCGTTTTGAAGGTGCTGCACGGCGACCGAAAGGACCGCATCAACCAGGACGAGCCGGCCGTCGCTTCCGAGATCCCCGAGTGCCCTGAGCACTTGGACGAGCTCGCCCGGGAGGAGTGGGATCGGCTGTCGGTCGAACTGAACGACGTCGGCTTGCTCACGAAGATCGACAGACACATGCTGGCGACGTTCTGCGTCACCTGGTCCCGGTGGGTCCGCGCAGAGCGTGACGTGCAGAAGTACGGCGAACTTCTGATCAACAAGGAGAAGGGCACCGTCTACACTAACCCCCAGGTGTACGTCGCGAATCGGGCAATCAAACAACTCCAATCTCTCGGCGCCGAGTTCGGTATGAGCCCGAGTAGCCGAACGCGGGTTGCGGCCACGTCCAAGCCCAAACGGGGAATCGCGACACGGAAGCGGGCATGAGAATCGATGCTGTCACAAAACGCTGGATCCGAAACGCCTCTGACGAGAAGGCCGCGGCGAACGGCTGCAAATTCGACGAGGAGCGCGGGCAGTGGGTTGTCGACTGGATGGCGACCTATCTGCGGCTCTACGAAGGTGAGCAAGCCGGCGAGCCGTTCGAGTCCCGCGACTGGCAATACGATTGCACCATGCGACTGTTCGGCTGGGTGCGCGAATCGCCGAAGTGGAAACGCTCGGTGCGGCGGTTCAAGCGCGCGAGTATCTGGAAACCCAAGAAGCAAAAGAAGTCGCCCCAACTGGCGGCCTGGGGTTTGTATCTGCTGTGTGCCGACGGCGAGCAAGGGCAGAAGGTCTTTTGCTGCGGGAAGGATGCAATGCAGGTCCGCGAAAACGTCGCGCTGCATGTGCTGGAAATGGTGCTCGCGTCCGACGAGTTGCTGGCCGAATGCCATATCAATCGCAACCTAATGAAGATCACCCACGAGCCCAGCCGGTCGGTCTTGATGCCGCTCAGTTCAAACGACGTGAATGCCCAGAAAGCGAAGGAAGGAATCAACGGGTGCGTGCTGGTCGACGAAACACACGTCGTCGACCGCGGCTTCATGAACCGCGTAGAACGTGCCGGCATCAGCCGAAGCGAACCGTTACACATCGAGGTATCGTCGGCCGGCAACGAACCGCAGTCATACGGGTATCAGCAGTACGAGTACGGCAAACGGGTCGAGAGCGGCGAGCACGAGGACCAGTCATTCTTGTTCGATTGCCACGAAGCGCCGCAGGACTTGAGCGACGAGGACCTGCACGCCGATCCGGTCAAGTGGGGAAAGATCGCAAACCCGAGTTGGGGCCACACGATCGACGAGGAGGAGTTCCTTGACGACTACAACCGCTCGCGCGTTTCGCTCGCGACGTTCGCGGATTTCAAGATGTATCGGCTCGACATCTGGCAAACAGCAAGCAACCCGGCAATCCGCAAGGAGGACTGGGCGGCGTGTTTCGAGCAGTTTGACCTGTCGGAACTCGACGGCTGCGAGTGCTATGGCGCCATCGATCTTGGCTTCACGCGCGATAGTACGTCGCTACAGCTTTGGTTCCCGTGGGATGGTGATGACGACCAACAGCACTACCGGCTTCTGTCCTGGTTCTGGATTCCCGAGGAGGTCACTCGCCGCGAAGCGAAGAACGTCGATTGGCTGGCCTGGGGTCAGCGTGGGGACGTGAAGATCACGACCGGCAACACGGCCGACTTTCCGCTGATCAGAAACGAAATCGTCGCACTGTCCGAGCGGTACAGCATCCTGCAACTGAACTACGATCCACGCTTCGCCGAAGTGCTGGCCCTCCAATTGCAGGACGAACACGGCATCCACGTCTGTAGCTTCCAGCAGTCGGCACAGAAGCTCAACGAGCCATCGCGGTCATTCGAGAAACTCATCCTGGATCGCCGCGTCCGACACCCGGGCAACCTGGTGATGGGCTGGCAGGTGGGGAACCTGACTTGGCGCGAGTACGGACAACTCAGGCTTCCGTCGAAGCCGAAGCGGAACCCATTGGCGCGGATCGATGGCCCGGCCGCCGCGATCATGGGGTTGGCCGCCGCGGAGATTCCCGACTCCGACGACGACGCAGGTTGGTACGAGAAGGGCGAGATGACCGGGCAGACGAATGCGAGGCGCGAGCATGAAGCCAGTACGTAAGGCCGTCGCACGAACGCTGACGACGGCCATCACCGCACTACGAACCAATATGCGATCGATCATCGCGACTATCGCCTTGGCGGCCGTCGCAGTCGGGTTGTGGATGGAACGGCCGTCACTGGCCCTGATCATCCCCGGCGGCGTGGTATTCGCGCTGTTGGCGTGGTCGCATGCAAGAGGAGCGACGGAAGATGCTTGACCTGCTCTTAGGCAGCCCTGGTGCGTTGTCACGACGATCGGCCAACGAGTGGACGCCGATCAATCCCGGGCACCGCGTGCCGCGTATGCGGACGCAGGCCGGCACCGTCGTCGACGCCGACCTCGCGCTGACGTATGCGGCCGTGTGGGCCGCGACGCGGCTACTGGCGGAAACCACGGCCGGCTTGCCGTTGAACGTGTACGAGCGCGACGGAAGCGACCGACACCTTGCGGCCGACTTGCCGCTATACGATCTGGTCCACACGCAGGCGAACGAGAAGATCGGCAGCGGCGTGTTTCGGGAAGGCCGGACCATGCACCAGGTGAACTGGGGCAACGGTTTCGCGGAAATCGAGCGCAACGGGAACAACGACCCGATCGCGATGCACCCGATCCATCCGAGCCGCTTGTATCCAGCAACGGCGGACAAGAAGGCCCTGGGGTTTGCGTACGATGTCCGCAACAACGACGGATCGTTGGTGTCGATGCGGGCCAGCGAAATCCTGCACGTCCCGGGCACGCTGTCCGAAGATGGAATCTGGGGCAAAGGCGTCATCCAGCACGCGCGAGAATCAATCGGCTTCGGCATTGCGACGGAGCGCCACGGTTCCACCTACTTCGGCACGGGGGCGCAGCCAAAGGGCGTGTTGACGGCTCCGCACTTGAGCGACCGGGAGAAGCGGGCCGACTTCCGGGAGGAGTGGAAGCTCGTGCACGGCAGTCCCGACAGCAACGAGATTGCCATCCTGCCGGTCAATTCCAAGTTCACGCCGATCACGATTTCCAACGAGGATTCGCAGTTCCTTCAGACGCGCAAGCACAACGATATCGTCATCGCCCAGTGGTACCGGGTGCCGCCGCACATGCTGGGGAATCTCGACAAGGCGACGTTCTCCAACATCGAGCACCAACAACTCGAGTTCGTCATCTACAGCCTGTTCCCGTGGGTGAAGCGTTGGGAGGAGCAGGCAAACCTCAAGCTGCTGTCCCGCGAGCAGCGACGCACCTACTTCATCGAGCACAACTTCGAGGGACTACTGCGCGGCGATATCAAGACGCGCATGGATGCGTACCAGACCGCACTACAAAACGGCATTCTGACGATCAACGAAGTCCGCCGCTTGGAGAATCGCAACGGGATCGGTCCGGCCGGCGACCAGCACTACGTGCAGTTGAACATGACGACGGCCGAACGGATGCTCCAGGAACCGGACGCCGCGCGGATTTCTTCGACGCAGGTAGCGGTTCCCGGCCGGATTGGAGTGTCCGACGTTCGCGCGCTGATCGAGGGCCCAGTCGCGTCCGGTGCCGAACCAACAACCGACGACCGATCCCGGGTGCGACCGATCATGCACGAGACCCTGTCACGGATGTTCCGCAAGGAAGCCAACGCGGTGCGACGTGCGATCGGCAAAACGTCGATCGACTTCACGGCCTGGCTGTCCGAGTTCCACGCCAAGCATCGGGGTACGATTGCCGAAGCGCTTGGACCGGTGGTGTCGGCGTTTCCGGGGGCGATGCTCTCCGAGGACATCAGCACGCCCCAGCAGATCGCGGCGCTTTGCGCGGCCACGTCGGCGACGGTCCTCAACGTCGCCTTCAACACGGACACTCCAGAACAGATGGCCAATCGGCTGGACGCTTGGGACACCGACATGGCCACATTGATCACCAGCCAAGCTCTCGGAGACAACGAGCATGATGAGCGAAAACACGATTCAACTGCTTGACCCAGCGTACTTCTCGGCCGTGCGCGACACGCTGAGGAATTGCGTAGCGCCGACGCCGGAGGCGTTGTCGGCTGCACGGGAAGTCCAGCGAAAGAACCTCCGTCAGGTAAAGGGCCGTGTCGCCGTGGTGCCGGTCCACGGTTATATCGAACAGCACATGAGCGGCTTGGGTTATTATCTCGGCGGCACGTCAACCGACCTGCTTTCGGCGTGGATGGATGCGCTGACGACGAACGGCGATGTCGAAACCATCGTCTTGGACTTCGACACCCCGGGCGGGATCAGCTACGGCGTCGAGGAAATGGCCGACCAGATTTTCGCCGCACGCAGCGCGAAGCAGATCATCGGCGTCGCCAACAGCATGGCGGCCAGTGCAGGATACTGGCTGTTAGCAGCCTGCGATCAGTGCTACGTGACGCCCGGCGGCGACGTCGGCAGCGTGGGCGTCTATTCGATGCATGTCGACTATTCGGGCGCCTTGGAGCAAGAGGGCGTCAAGGTCGAGTTCACCAAGGCCGGCAAGTTCAAGACCGAAGGCAACCCGTACGAACCGCTCACGGACGAAGCGCGCAGTCACATCCAGGAGGCCGTCGACGACACCTACACGGCGTTCGTCAAGGCCGTGGCCCGCAATCGCGGCCGGTCGACGTCCGAGGTCCGCAACGGTTTCGGCGAAGGCCGGACGCTGACGGCTGCCCGTGCGGTTTCCGCCGGCATGGTGGACAAGGTGATGTCGTTGCGGGAGGTGCTGGGCAAGTTGATGGGCAACAACTCGTCGGCCGATCAAGCCAGTACGCAGGTACTCCGCATGCGCCAGCAGTTGCGAAAGTGGCGGACTACCCGCGCGGCCGGCTAACCCGCTGCGTAGCCTTACATCAGTTTCGGGCGATACTCGCTTGCTGCTAAAAGGCAGAAGGCGTAAAAACTACGTAGACAATTTGCACGCCACCGTGTGGCGAGGTCGGCCAGCCGTTGCTGTGCCGCAAGTCGCACGTTGATACGTAGCATTCTCAAAAGCGCCGTCGCGCCGCGAAGTGTTACGGGCAACTTACCCGCACAACCATTGTGCCGGTCGGTCCCGTTCGCGGCGTTTTTCTTTGCGCTTCCCACTGGGCTCCCGCCGGCCGACATCCCTCGGGGAGATCCACGTGGACGAGCTAGAAAAACTGTTGGCCGAGTTGACGGCCCACGACGAGAAGATCGACGCCCTGTTGCAGAACGATCAGTTGACCGACGAGCAACGTGCGGAACACGACAAGCTCGTCGCCGACCGCGAAACCCTCACCGGCAAGATCGCTACCGAACGCGCCCGCCTTGAACGGGCGGAAGAGCGGCGGAAGCTGGCCGACGAGGCGGACCGGCTGAAGCGTGGTTTGGGTGCTGGCGGTGGCCGCAAGACCGACGCCGACAACCCGCCCGACGGCGACATCTCGGGCAACCAGGCCGCCGACTTCCGCGTCCCGGCCACCGTCCGGCGCTACGGCACGCTGCAACATTTCTCGGGCACGGTCAACGGCCAGGCCCCCGACGTCCGCGCCTACCGGTTCGGCATGTGGGCGCTGGCTCAACTGTCGCGGCACATGTCGCAACACTATCGGTTCCAGGAGGCGCTCGACTTCTACGATCGCAACGCTGCCGTGTGGGCGACCGCGCACCAGTCGAACAACTCGACCGGCGCCCACAACACGATTCCCACGGAGTTCGGGACGGACATGATCATCCAGCGTGAACGGTATTCCGTTGCACGCCGACTGTTCATGCAGGTGCCGATGACGAGCGATACCCGCAGCGACCCGCGGGAAGAGGACGGCCTGACGGCATTCTTCGTCGGCGAAGGCCAGCAGGGCACAGAGTCCAACGCCAAGGTCGACAACGTCAAGCTGACGGCGAAGGACCTGATGACCGTCGCCCGAATCAGCCGTCAGGTCAACGCTGACTCCGTTGTTAGCTGGGCTGACTACCTGCTCGGCGCGATCAACCAGGCGTTCGGCCACAAAGAGGATCTGTGTGCGTTCATCGGCGATGCCACAAGCACCTATGGCCACATCATGGGTGCGGCCACCAAGCTGCAAGACGTTGACGGCTCCGGCACCGACAGTTACGGCCTGGTCACCGGTGCGGGCAACCTCTACAGCGAACTGACGCTGGCCAACTTCGGCAGCGTCGTCGGCATCCTTCCGCAATTCGCGGACACTCCGAACGCCGCTTGGGTTTGCCACAAGTCGTTCTATCACTCGGTGATGGTACCGCTTGAGGAGGCCGCCGGCGGCACGTCGAAGTCGGAAATCAGCGCCGGCGACCGTCGGCCGCGTCCACTGTTCAAGGGGTATCCGGTCGAGTTCTCGCAGGTAATGCCGTCGACCGAAGCCAACAGCCAGGTCTGCGCGTTGCTCGGCGACTTCTCGCAGGGTGCCGAATTCGGCGACCGCCAGCAGGAGGAGATCACCTTCAGCGAACACGCCACGATCAACGGAGAGAACGTGTTCGAGCGAAACCAGATCGCGGTCCGCGGTACTGAGCGATTCGACATCAACGTGTTCAGCGTCGGCACGGCCGCCAAGGCCGGAGCGATCGTCGGACTACAGACCGCCGCGAGCTAGTCGACGTTGACCTAGCGCGTAGCGATCACCAACACGCAACCAATCCGATAGGAACCTCAAACAATGAACGAAGCACTTAACCGCAAAATCGTGGCGATCACGTCTCCCGGGGCGATTGTCGACGATGCGAGCTGGACCACCAACGAAGTGGACACCGCCGAATGGGACCAGCTCGAGATCATCGTCCAGCTTGGTTCCATCGACGCCACGATGGCGGCCCTTGCGGCTACCGAATCCGATACGTCGGGCTCGGGCCATGGGAACATCACCGGCGCGATCTTCGGCACGAGCAACAACGACGCCGACGCGGTGTCGTCGCTACCCGGCGCCACGGACGACAACAAGGTGTACTCGATCCTGATCGATCTGCGTGCCCGCAAGCGGTACATCGACTTGACGGCCACGGCCGGCAACGGCGCGGCCGGTACCTACATGTCGGCTATCGGCATCCTGTCGCGCGGCAAGATCGGGCCGAACACCGCAGTGGAATCCGGCTACGCCCAGCGACTCATCGTCTAGGGAGCCGGAACGTGAACACGGCAACCGAACCTAAGCCGCGAATCCGATTTCTTCGCCAATGGCACGGCTACGCTCCGGGCAGCACATCCGACTCGCTCGGCCGGGGCGTGGCTACGCTGTTGGTCCAGCGCGGGATTTGCCAGTGGGGTGCCCCGCTGACCAGCCACGTGCAGCGATCGCGCGGCCGGCGAAGCCAGAAGGAATAGCCCTTGGGCGTGCTGAACATGCAGCCGACGTTCGCAACTCGAATGACCGGTCCGGTAGCGGTGGTCACCGCCGCCACCGCGCTGCCGGTCACTCTGAGCGAGGCCAAGGACCAGGCCATCGTGACGATCGACGACGACGATCAAGCGCTGTTCCGCAAGATCAAGGCGGCAACCGGGTACTGCGAGCGGATGCTCGGCGTGCAGTTCATGACCGCCACCTACGATGTGCCGATCCGCGGTTGGTGGGGCGACCTGCTGCGACTGCCACGCCAGCCGTTGCAGTCGGTGGTTTGGCTCAAGTACTACGATCCGGCGGGAACGCTGACGGAGTTGGATTCGAGTAAGTACATCGTCAACACGCCGCAGGCTTCCCCGGGGTACATCGAGCGAGCGCCAACCGCTTCTTGGCCGAACACCGACGACCGGCACTACCCGATCACCTGTCGGTTCATCTCGGGATACGCGAGCGAGGCGCTTGTGCCGGAGCTCGTCAAAGAAGCTGTGCTGATGGTGGTCGCTCACTTCTACGAGAACCGCGAAGCGGTACTGACTGGAACCATCGCCAAGGAAATCGACATCGGCGTCGAGGCGTTGCTCAGCGCTGAATTCTCAGGAGGGTATGCCTGATGCCAAGGGGCGTGAACTACATCCGAGTACCGGCCGCGATTTCAAAGGGAGATATCGCGAAGTTCGCCGCGGTCAAAGGGCTCGTCAATCAAGAGCGGGTCGTGATTGGTGGCATTGGCTTTCAAAGCCGGTCCCTGCGCTTTGAGACGTTCGCCGGCGCCCGCCAGTCCGACGGGCTGTACCACGGCGAGTATCTGTTTGTCGTCGTCGCTCCACTCGTGACGGCTACGGCCTGCGACTTCCTGGCCAGCATCCCGGGTCTGGCTGGGCCCGTCGAGCAAGACGCCCCGGATACTGGCGAACCTGACATCGATCCGAACGCGGATCAGGAGAGCGAATAGACGATGGCCTTCACACACGCAGTCACAGTGGGCGTGCAACCGTCCGGCGGTGGTGTTTCCCGCACAGCTTCGTATAGCGCGTCGAGCGAACTGGCGATGACCGAAACCATCGCCGACAGCTCGACGGACTACGAGATCACGACGTCGATCGATGTGTCGGCGGTTAAGTCGTTCTACGTGGTCAGCGATCGCGCCGTGACGCTGGAAACCAACAGCGGAAGTTCGCCGGCCGACACCATCAGCCTCAAGGCCGGCATCCCGTACATCTGGAACACGGACAGCTACGACACGTTCAAGCTGGGCACGGACGTTACGGCGATCTTCATCACCAACGCGAGCGGCGGCACGGCGACGCTTGAACTCCGCTGCATTCAAGATGCGACACCGTAATGCGAGCCGGAAAACTTCGTCACCCGATCACGATCGAACAACCATCAGACAGCCGCGGGGCCACCTTCGGCCAGGCGAAACTAACGTGGACCGTATTCAAGCGAACCCGCGCGTCGATCGATCCTCTCAGCGGCAAAGAGGAGATCGGCACCGACCAGGTGCAGGCTGGGGTGACGCACGCTATCGAAATGCGCTACCTGCCCGGCGTCACGCCTCGGATGCGCATCCTGTTCGGCTCGCGCGTGTTCAGCATTGTTTCGGTGCTGGACAAGATGGAGCGCAACCGGGAGTTGAAGCTGTTGTGCATGGAGGAACTGTAGGTGGCGAAGGGAGCCTACAACCCGCAGCGTCCCGGCCTACGCATCGAACTGCGTGGCGCCGATGCCCTGAGCAATGCCCTGCTAGAGCTACCGCGCGGCCTGCGCAATTCGGCTCTCCGCAAGGCGATCAACAAGGCGGGCCGCGTCATGGTTCCGCCTTTGCGTCGTGCCACGCCACGCAGCCGCAAGGGCGCCAAGAGCCGGTCGGCTGCCGCCCGGAATCCGCCGGGCACACTGCGCAAGTCAACCGGCATCGTTCTGCGGAAGTACAAGGGCGGGCTGATCCAGGCGGCGTACATCGGGCATCGCTGGCCGAAGGGTGCGGCCGCTCACCTTGTCGAGGGCGGGTCGAAGCAACGACGAACACGACGCGGACACAACCGCGGCATCATGCCGAAGGCGCGATTCTTCCGGCCGGTCTACGACACCTATCGCAACAAGATGTACAGCACGATGCGCGAGGAATTGGCCAAGGCCATCGAGCAGGCGCGGCAGAAGGCGGCGATGAAGGCGCTCAAAAAATCCGTTGCGAAAGGTTGATCCGTGGCGCGACCTGAACAGTGGTTGTACGAGCGACTGAAGGACTACACCGATGTTACCGATATCATCGGCCAGAACGTCTACCCGCAATTCGCTCCGCAGGAGCTCGACCCGCCGTTCGTGACGTTCACGCTGCGGTCAACAGATCGAACGTACAACACCAAGAAGCAGGACGGGGTGCCCAGAAGCACGTTTGACGTCAATTGCTGGTCCGAGGACTTCGACGAGTTGGTGACACTGGCCGACGCCGTGCGGACGGCTGTCGACGGCTACCGGGTCGACGACGAGACGCACAAGATTCGCAGGGTGTTCATCGACGACGAAACCGACATCCCTGATCCGGCCGAATGGGGATTTGAGGAACCGACCTACGGGCGGCAATTCGTGCTGGTGGTCAGCCACGTCGAAACCGTACCGAACTACACGTAGGAGCAACTGCAATGGCAGATGAAGGCTTTGGCGTATCCGTAGCATTTCAGTCCGGGTTCTTGGCCGAGATTCTATCGGTCAATTGGGACGGGTTGGAACGCGGCGACATTCCATCGACGCACGCCGGCACGGCCGGGGGCTGGATGACGTTCATTCCATCGGACTTGAAGAATCCCGGCGAGTTGACCGTCGAGTTGCAGTTCAACCCAGACGACAGCCCGCCGATCGACCAGCCGGCGGAAACCATCACCGTCGCGCTCCCGATTCCAGCCGGGGGCAGCACGGCGGCCACATGGGCGTGTAGCGGCTACATGAAGTCGATGAGCGCCGCGATCCCGCACGACGACAAGATGACCGCAAGTGCCGTGTTGAAGTTCAGCGGTCAGCCGACATTCACGCCAGGAACCTAAAACAATGAGCCTACTGGAGAAAATCAGGAAAGCCCACGGCCCCAAGACGTTCACCGTCGAAATCCCCGAGTGGTCGGAAAACGACGAGCCGTTGCAGGTGCCGGCGCGGCGGTTCGGCGCACAGGACTACATCGAGCTGAGCAACCGCAAGCCGGAAGAGGACGAAGACCGCGAGACGTTCGAGTGCATGGTGTTCGTCATACAGCGATCCCTGATCAACGAGGACGGATCGCAACTACTCGACGACGACGATCTGTACCTGCTGCGTGACAATCCGACGCTGGTGGCCCGGGTGGGCAAAGAGCTTTTCGAGCGGAACAACCTAGGCAAGGGCAGACCAAAAAACTCCGCGAGCAGCCCGTAAGACGCTTCGCCTTCCGGCTGTGCCTTGCGCTTGGCTGCCCGCACCCAGACTACTTGCCGTTGGACGCCGACCAGTTTCTCGACTGGCTCGAGTATTGGGAGTGCGAGCCTTTCGGCGACGAGTGGCGCCAGACGGCGCTATTGGCGTTCCTGGAATCCAAACAACTCAAACTTCGCCGCAAGCTGACGATTGACGACTTCCTGCCCGTACGGCCGCGACAGACGAAAGAGCAGATTCAAGCCAGCCTGCAACTATTCTTCAAGGGACTAGCCGCTCATGGCGCGCAACACGATCGGCAGCATGACGGCGGTGGTCCGGGCGACAGCGGGCCAGTTCAAGGGTGACATCGACGACATCCGGGGCGACGTCAACCGGTTGAAGGGCGCCGTCAGCGCGCCCGCCCCGCAGGGCGGCATGATGTCGATGTTCGCGGCCGGCGGTGCCATCGGCGCCGGCATCGCGGCGGCCCAAGGTCTGATTTCCGGGCTCACCGGAACCGTCCGCAAGTTCTTCGACACCATCTCGGAAATGGAGAACTTGGGCGACTTCGCTTCGCAGATCGGTGCGACGGCCGAAGAGGTCAGCGGCCTGCGCTTCGCCGCCGAGCAGATGGGCAGTTCGTCCGAAGCGATGGACAAGGCCCTGGAAAAGATGGTCGTGCGCATCGGCGAAGCACGCGGCGGGGCCAAGGAAACCCGCGACGCCTTCGAGTCGCTGGGCGTCGATGTCGATCAGCTTGCCAATATGTCGGCCGGCGACGCGCTGAAAGTGCTGGCCGACGGCTTCAAGAATGTTGCGAATCCGGCGGACCAGGCCGCCTTGGCCACAGACATCTTCGGGCGCAGCAGCCTCGATCTGGTCAACGTGCTGAATCAGGGCAGTGCCGGTATCGACCAGATGATTGACCGTGGCAAGGAACTGGGGGCCGTGCTGGGCGATGAAGATGTCGCCGCCGCATCCGAAGCCAGCCTGGCCATCAAGGAAATGAAAGCAGCCTGGCAAGGGTTGTGGAACCAACTGACGATCGCCGTCGTGCCGGCGCTGAAGTTTGTCGTCGAAGCATTAACCGAGGTATTCGCCTGGATCAACAAGACAATCGAAGCGATCCGCGAAGCACTCGAGTGGCTCGGTTTGCTGGAGAGAACAACCGCGAAGATCGAAGCGCCCAAGGTATCCGGCTCGTCGGTGTTGGCCGACCTCAAGGCCCAGCAAAAGGCGGCGGCGGACTTGGCCAAACAGCAGGCCGATCAAGAGAAGAGCGCCGAACGTGCCCTCGATGCGATGATGCGTCGCGGCCAGCAGTTGGCCGACAGCCTGCGGACACCGTTCGAGATCTTCGAGGACACGCTGGCCGACCTGCGCAAACTGCTGGACGTCAACGCGATCGACCTCAAGACCTACCAGCGGGCCATCGAGCAGGCCAAGGACACGTTGGACAAGTCCCGTGTCACGTCCGAGAAGTTCGAGCCGACGCAAGGCGTGGCAGCCTTGGAGTCCGGCACCACGGCGGCATTCTCCGCGATCCAGGCGGCGACCCGTGGACAGATGGACGAACGGCGGAAGGCCGAACAGCAGCGGGAAGAGTTGATCGTAAAGCAGCAAGAACAGATTCAAGAGATGAAGCTGCTGCGTGAGGCGATGGTACGCGGACGCGGAAGCATTCAGGCAGCGAACATCTAATGGCCGTCAAGCTCCCAATCACGATGCTCAACGCTGGCATGACCAGCACACAGGATGCCGAGCAGCGCACCTACGCCGCGCAGTGGTTGGTCGAGACGACCGACTCGGCCGACAACCAGGTTGTCGTGGCCAACGCGCTACGCGGCTATCTGGGCCAGCCGTGGGCAGGCTTCGGCAACGGGCAGGACTTGGAGGCGATCTGCGTTTCGATTACCCCGTCGCGCGTTCCCGACTCGACGAAGTTCTGGATCGTCCAAGGCAAATGGGAAACGCCGCAGCGTGAGGACCAGTCGGACGACAACGGCAACCCAACAGACAACCCTCTCGACTGGCGCGATCGGGTGGAGGTCGGTAGCGCGAAGTTCACCGTGCCGGTGGAAAGCGCGAAGCTGATCACGGACCTGGCAGGCGTCGGGCGTCCGGCCAATAGCGAAGGGCCGGTGATCGCGGCGTCGGGTGAAGTACTGGACCCGCCCTTGGAAAAGGAGGAAGCCTACCGCATCTATCGCATCACGCGAATGATGAAGAACTTCCCGGCCGAACAACTCGACGAGTACGAGAACGCGGTGAACAGCGACGTCGTGACGCTGGTCAAGGACGGACTGAAACGCACTTTCCAGAAGTACACGTTGAAGATGGAGCCGGCCACCAGCGCCCTGCAATACCATCGCCGCGACGACGGCTCGGAAATCTTCTACTGGGCCGTGCCCTACGAAGTCCACCACAAGAAAAGCGGTTGGCGACGAAAGATTCTCAACATGGGGCACCACCGTCGGGCGACGGCCGGCGATCCCGACGGACGCGGCGGAACAATCTCCAACAGCGACTTGCTGAATGGTCAACCGCACATGCGGCGCGTGGTCGACGCCGACGACAACCCGATGGGCAAGGTGATGCTCGACCTGGACGGGCAACCCCTGGCGATGGGTGCCGATCCGGTCTACCTGACGTATGCGGTCCACGACGAGCTACCGTTCAAGAAGCTAGGAATCTGGGGGAAGAAACGTGGCCAATAAACTCTGGCTCGGAAACGACAGCGGCAACGAAGGCGACTTGAACGTCGCGGCCAACTACACGCCCAGCGGCGTGCCGGCCGCCGGCGACAATCTGCTATTCCCGGCCGGCGCCCCGGCAGTGACGGGCAGCCTGACGGCACTGAACAACTCGACTCTTTCCGGCGCCCTGGGCGTCGTGCAATTCGCAGAGGGCTTTGCTAACGCGGTCGCGAGCTCGACGGAGAACATGCAGTTCAGTTGCTCGCGGCTGGACTTCGCGGGCAGCGGCGTGGCGTATCTCGACATCGAGGCCTCGGCCATCGGTCCCGAGATCCGCAAGACGGCCCCGGCGCAGGCCGGTTCCTACGGCTTGTACCTGATCGGCTCGGCGATGACGACGCTGAACCTCATCGGCGGTTCGGTGGCGATTGCCGGCCGGATCACGGAAACCGCCACCGTCGCGACGATCCGCATCGTGGGCGATAGCGCGCGGGTGCTGATCGGCAGCGGCGTGTCGCTGACCACGCTCTACCAGACAGAAGGCGAGTCTCTGTTGCACGCGGCGGCGACGACCGTGACCGTCTACGGCGGCACGTTCCGCTCGTTCGAGGTCGGTGCGATCACCACGCTCAATGTCTACGGGGGCAACGCTTTCCCCGAGAGTACGGGTTTGCTCACCACGTGCAACTGCGAGGGTGGCACGACGGACTTCACTGGCAGCGGCGATGCGCGCACCGTGACGAACCTCAAGCAGAACCCAGGCGCCGCGCTGATCTACGATCCGAACGTGCTGACGGCCACGAACCTGGTCGCCCCGGGCCATCCGATCAGCCTGACGTCTGAACCGGCATGATATGGCGCGCGACTACACACTCTCTGAAGCTTCCGTCCGCAAGCTTCGCGAGGACCACAACCGGCTGGCACAGCAGGTGTGGAACTTGCAGCGGCAACTCGGCTCGGCCGAGCCGCAGGGGCACCGTCGTGACAGCTACATCGGCAAGCCGCAGACGTCGGTTACTGCACGCAGCGGCAACACGCCAGGAACCGGCTTTGTCGACCTGTGGGAACTGAACCACTCCACGGGCATCCTAGCAGCGACGGCCCGCAGCCAGCCGGTCTACAACCTGACGGAGACCGCCTACACGTCGACCGATCTTTTCGGACTACACAAGATTCGTGGCCGGTTGTTCATCGTCGGCGGAGGCGGAGAGGGCGGCGACGGTGGCACGAATGTCGTGAAAGTCACTTCGTCGCAGCCGGACGAGACTGGGTATTGGCAGGGGCGAGTGGTCACTGCCGCAATTGCCGACCCAACGTACTGTAGCTTTCCGGGGGCCGGGTCAAGTGACTGCAAACTGCATGTCTTGAATCTGGATGGGGGGACTTGCGACACATTCGCTGTCCATGAACGAGTGCCCCTTCGAGTCGGCGACCATTACATCGCGCATTATCTGTACGATTCTGAGGGTCTTCCCGTCTACGCGATCCGCTGGACGGCGCGGCACGATGTCATTGAGGGCTACGTGTACTCTGCGTTCAATCGCCAAACCCAGACTTTCTTGGTCTCGGTTTCTGTGAGCTACACGAATGCCAGATTTGCGGGGCAAGTTGTAGAGGTCCGCAATTTCGTTCGCGGCCCAACGGCACCGGCCGATGAACCCTATCTATTTGAAGGTGAGTACGGCGCTGCGGCGCGCGCAACTTTCGACCACCATGCGAACGTCTACCGTGTTGATTGGGTTGAATGCCCACAGCGTTCGCCGGTCGAAGTCTACACGCCCAGCAGCGAGGGAAGCATGGCCGATATGTACGCTGCGGCCGCCGCGGCGGGAATCGCAAACAACTACGGTTACTAAAGGAGGTGTCTCATGGCAGGTGTACGGGTGGTCGCCAATACGGGCGATATTTCATTTGCGACGGCAACCAAAACGATCATGCAGTTGGTCGCGGCGGCGAATCATCGGATCAAGATCGAGCGGATTCGGGTTTCGTTCAAAGGGCAAAGCGGCTCGGAAGCCCCGGTGCTCGTCGAACTGCTACGTCAAAGCACAGCCGGCACGATGACGAGCCTGACGCTCTATAAGGCGAACGACTCGGACGACGAGACGATCCAAACGACCGCCCAGCACACGGCCACGGCCGAGCCGACGGCGGGTGACGTAATTGCATCGCAGCTTGTGCATCCGCAGGCGGGCTATGACTTCGTGTTCCTGCCGGGACGCGAACTGTTCGTCAAAGGCGGCGGTCGGCTGGGCGTGCGCGTCAACACGCCGATGCAAGCCGGCACAATCGATGTGTCTGCCGAGATCGAGGAATAGGGCCGCGCGATGGGGATCGGCGTTCAACCGTGCTGCTGCGGGCCGAAGTCGGCGTTCTTTAACCGGAGGCTTCGTCGAACGACTCGCGTTTCTGGAGAGGACTTTTATCAGTTGGACAAAAACGCTCCCGGAACCTCGCTTGGTGGGGGCTTCGACGTCGAAAACGAGTATTGGTATCACGGCTGGAGAAACTTCATTTCCGGTCAGGGATGGACAATGGCGTTGCGTCGGATCGACTTCAATGGTCGCAATCTGGTCACACTTCAATCCTGGGGTCCGCCGGATCACGGCATGCTCCAGTTCGGTGCTGATCCTACTAGCGACGTCGCTGTGTATGCGACTCAAAAAACGATCACCGTTCCGTCAACCGGGAACGAACAAAAGATCCAGAAAACTGCGTTGGATGGGAGTGGACTGACGACGCTGCACACCTACACGCGGCCGTCCGGGTTGGCCGGTTTTCCGCAGGTGGTTTGCAATTTGATTTGCCCGGTCGGCCAAAACGTCGCCATCACTGGTATCCGGTACGCAACAACTGTCTGGAATGACTATATCTCAATCATTGATCTTACGTCGGGCTCTGAAACGCAGATCGCTAACGACACGGGCACGATTGCCGAAAATCCGAATTACAACTCCGTCGCGTACTACAACGGGCAGGTGTACTACGTGCGGTTCAAGGTTGTTGGCGGCGTGGGCACGTCCACGTTCGGCCGGATCAATCTGGACGGGACTGGAAAGGAGACTCTATTCACAGTTGGGGCGGCGGGCTCAAGCATTTCTGGTCATTCGGTATCAATCGACACGTTTCGGCGTCAGATGTTCTACATCCTGGGGGGCACCGATGCAGACGGGGCAGGTCTGTACCAGCGTGACCTTGACACTGGTTCATCCGAGAAAGTCGTGCTGGGGTCTTTGCTAGGGCCGATTGGGCTCGGCCTTGCGTCATGGCACGAGGTCTACCAGCACTGGCGAAGTACCCGAGACCTGGTGTGGAGTTCCTAGTTTGGCCCTGCGAAGGAGAATCAGGCATGTCGACGATCGACGTTGCGGCGGACGCGACCAAATCTAATCAGAATTGGTCGGCGGATCTCCGATGGCCGCCGTGCGGAGCACGTCGACTTCTTCCCCGTCCACGATGTGATATACGCGGAACGCGACGACTGCCTTCTTGTGGACTTCGGAACTCAGCTCCCCGAGTTGTTTCAACGACTCTAGCGCCTTGACGTTGGCAGGCAGTTGTTGCTGCAAAGACGTCAGGGTGGCCTGGGACTGCTTGAACGAATTGGCGGCCAATGTCTTTGCTCGCACGACGTCCGGTTGCGACATGTTGTTGCCGTACAGGGCCTCAAGTCGTTTGATCTCGGCCCCCCAATGGTTCGTAGCAGCCTGTGCCTGCGGCAGGTTTTGCTGCTGCTTCCGAATCGTCTTCGTGAGTGTGGTGTGCTGGCGTCTCAAGCGCGATAGCTGCCAGGACTGTTCGTCGCCATCGAAGTAGATCATGATTGGTTCGATCCGAACCTTTGGCTGATCACTTCCGCCGAGCAGTGAGATCTGAATGCCGGCATGCGGCGGCTCGTCGCGCAACGCCAGACGCACGTTACCGCCAAGCTCCGCAGTTCGCTCTGGCGGATAGTACGCCTGGACCATTGCTGAGCAATTGTCGATGCCGAGTGCCTCGACGCGCAGCGCGTTCTGATCACTGACCGGTTGCGGAAACTCAATTGGGATCGTCACCCTAGACCGATTCAGGTCGACCACGGGCGGCTCGATCATCGTGAAGTAGGCGGACCGCGCTGGGGCCTTGGGTTGCGGGACTTCTGCAGGCGCTAGTTCGGGCATCTTTGCAGATGCAGCCGTTGGCTTGGGAGGGGCGTTGCCCGAATTGCCTTCGACGGGCGGCACTGGTAACAAGGTTGTCGAATCTATCGGAGGGTTTGTGTTCCGGGAAAGGATGGGCCGAGGAGCACTGACGACGGTGCGAGGATCGACCCGTGTTTCCGCTGGCTGAGCAACCTGGTTCTTTGCAGACTCCCTTTCGAGAATCGTCGATCGCACGATCAGCACGCTCGCGATTGAGCCACCGGTGACGGCCAGTGTGATGAGCCCCGATATGATGCGACCCCAGGGCGCCGATTTCTTGTGGCGACGGCGCGGTCGAAGCGCACTGCGAATCGTGACCTGTGCCGCAGCCCGCTCTGGCGTAACGGACTGCGCGCAATTGGGGCAGGCGACATCCTGCGATCCACGTCCAGCGTTGACTGGCGCTCCCCAGTGCGGGCGAGGAACGAGCAGCGCCAGCGCGGCGAATGATGTGGCCGTGGAAGAAACCGACTCGAGCCTCAGTCTGTTCGTCCGTCAATCTACCCACGGAAGGGGGAGTGGTCAACTTCCGGCTATGTACGCAAGCGGGCCGACGTGTTACCGCCGGCCCTGTCGCGATTCCCCAATAGGTAGAGTAAGGAGCCGCGTCTGACGTTCCAACCTACCAACGACGGGCGGGCCGGGCAAGCATCTTAGCAAAGGTCAGGACAGGGAATGAACACGCGAACAGCTTTCCGCCTGTTCTCGCGTTCCCGCACAATGACCGCATGATCGACGTCCAGCGGGAAGAGCTGCTCACGCTCAACCAAGCCGCGGTCAGGTTTCCGGGCAACGCCGGCCAGCCGCTCAGCTACGGCACGATCCATCGCTGGGTCACGGCCGGCGTGAAGGGCGTTCGCCTCGAAGCCAGCAGGTTGGGCGGACGTTGGATCACTTCAATGGAAGCCATTCAGCGCTTCACTGAACGGCTCACGACACAGCAACTCGACCCGCCGGCCGTTCCGAGATTCAATCACTCCGCGCGAGAGCGGCTGAGGCGAGAACACGGAATCTAAACACACCCGCCCGGGAATTCAAACAGCGGATCTCGCGAAAGACGAGTCCGTGTGCGCGCTCAGTTGACTTCGCGCTGAACGATTCCTGCCTGCCGCAGTGCCTCGTCCCACGCTTCGGCCTGCGCGTTCGCTCGCACTACGATGCGTTGATCGTCTCGATGGGCGTAAACCATCCACGTGCCGCGGTAGGTCGAACAGTCGCCGACTGACCAGCCGAGGGTGGCGAGTAGCTTGTGTGCACGGTCGACGGGGCAAGGTCTGTCCGCCATCGCTTTCCCTCTCGGCTGCCGCTGCGTCTACTGTTCTTCCTTGCTCAATTCTTCCCCCATCCCCCTTACGAGATGAATGAAGTCTCGATCTTCAAGCTGTCGTCCAGTTGTTGCGTGTGTCGGGACCATCGAAATGCGTCCTGCTCCTCCCTCCGTCGGCCGGACTTCAATATGCACCATCTGAGGAGCCGCTCCCTGTGATGAGGTCGCTATCGCGTCTGCTGCCTTGAAAGTTACCGTGCGCCCGTACTTCATGGCTTGCTCCATGATGACGTGTGCGAGATCCTCGGCCATGTCGTCGCTCCTTTGCATGGGGTGTCGTCATCTGACCAATCGTACTGCGCCCGAATTGTGACCGACTCGCGCTAGAAAAGCCAATTTGCGAATGGTTGAACTGCCCGGACACTCTGGTAGACTACGGACGTGAAAGCCCCTTGGGCGTGGTAAATGTGAAACCAATGGTAAGAAACAAGAGTCCCGGTCCGTGCGCTTGCGCGTCAGCCAAGTTTGGCTTCGGCCATTCAAGGCCCGCAAGGCGGCCTTACCACCGCCTCACAGCGAGTTCACGGATCGGGACTTTTCTTTGCGCCGCGCCAGGCTGGCCGGCACAGAAAGGATTCTCCCATGTCGAAGGAGAATGGTCTGTCTCGTCGTTCGTTTGTAGCCACCGCTACCGCTGCCGTCGCGTCCCCCTTGTTGCCCGTAGCGTCTGCTCGGACAGTCGCGTCTGATCCGGCGGCATCTCTGGTCCCTGTTCCCCAGGCGGCACAGCAGCCACCGTCATTCGGGTATTTGACTTACCTCGAATACAGCGACGGCGAAGCGCCCTTCGCGTTCAGCGGGAAGCCGAACCGCTCCGATCGCGTCTTTCACGCCAGCAGAGTCGAGCGCTTTCGATTCGTGCCTTTGGACACGCCGAAGCGCTACGAGGTGGTCTGCGCGAAGTGGTACGAAAAATTCGGCTGCGAGTGGGATTGGATGGATCGATCCCGAAGAGGCAAGGATTTTCTAACATGCGATCCACAGCCAGAACTTTGCCCGGGGCTTCCAACGAGCCTTGTGCAACTTCCTGCGGTGCTCGGCTTCGGATGCGAGTTGAAGGACTGCGAATCCGTCGGCCGAGCTGACGGGTTCATGACGGTTGCCGAGTACAACCGCGACGCGCTGCGCGACGACCCAGAGGACATTCGCGACTGGTGGGTGCTGGTTGAACTTGGGGAGCCGCCAGCCGAGGTGGACTACGCGCACTATTCGATAGACAAGCAGGGCGTCGGCGCAGTCACCCGGAGCATCCACGCCCCGGTCCGCGTCGTGATTCCGACGGCCGACGAACTTGCTCAGTACGCGATCGCGGAAGGGGGTGCCGCATGACGCCACGCAAACCGAAGGGCAAAGGATCAGCCCCTGACGCCGCGACGTTGGCCCGTACCGTCCTGGCCGGCACGATCAACGGTAAGAAGTACCTCAAGGTGCTGCACGTGGCAGACACGCCGGCAGAGGCCCAGGCGTTCGCCCAGGGCTTCAACATGGCCAGGCTGTGGGATCAGTCGATCGCGTTCGTCGGCCAGGGCGAGCTCGACGTGATGCTCGGCACGTATGACCCGGCGAAGCTCGAGAGTGAGATCCGTTCGGCCGCCAAGCAGGACGGCAAGTAGCGGGCCACAACCCCGCCCCCGGTTCGGCAATTGATCCGGCCGGGGGCGGTCACTTTTTCACGCAGTCGTCGACTTCTTCCTGCAGTCGCCGGACTTCCTCGGCTAGCTTCACGATCGCGTCAGCCAGGATCGTAAGGTGGTGCATCGCTGCGTGTGCGCTTCCGGTTGCGGTCCTGTCGGCGTATCCGTCAATCTGTTGCCTCACGTCTTCCACACTTGCGAACGTGGTTCGTTCCGTTGCCATGAGGATTCCCCCTTTGATAGCTACCGCTGCGGCCTACTTGCGGGCACACTTGCCAACTTCCTCCTGGAGTTGTTCAAGCTCACCCACGACCATGATCATCGCGTCGTAGATGTTAGTGAGCGCACCCACTCCCGCCTTGGCGTCGCTGTTGTCGACGGAGAATTGTGCGAGGCGCTCAAGCGAATCCTTCAGGTGGTTCAGGTCTTTGAATTCCGAGCGTGGCATTCTATCCTGCTCCTGCCGGCGCTAATTCGCCGGGCCAATAGGTTCGATTGGCTACAATTAGGCTACAAACGGGCGATTTCCGAGGCCCGATGTGGCCGTCGAAGAGTTGACGCAACACCCAAGCGACAATAGCGTTGCATCAAAATGGACAGGGGCGGGATCGAACCGCCGACACACGGATTTTCAGTCCGTTGCTCTACCAACTGAGCTACCTGTCCGCCGGCATCGCCCGTGGGGCTGACAGAATTGCCCAGCGCAGCCCCAGATCTCTCACTGCGGCCACCGGCAAGGGTCTCCCTGGCGACGCCAAACCGATAAACCTAACTGCAATCGGGCATTGCGACAAGGGGCAGCGGGCGGTCGCTCGGCAAGGTCGGGTGATTGCGTATGCGCGGTGAAATGAGTCACGCGTGCCGGCACGTTTGTCGCTGGCGACGACGGCCGCGGTGATAAGCACCAACCAGCGCAGCCAGTCCAAACGCCGCCAGCAAGACGCTCGACGGCTCAGGCACGACGACACCAAGCTGGTCGGCCATGAACTCGAAGAACGGATCGGGGTCGCCGAGCAAGTGGCTTCGTAACGTGCTCGATCCATGCCCGGCCGACGGGTGAATCCGCGATTCAAACGGAACGCCAGCGGCGGTTAGTGCGTCTTGCAAGAACCCGACTTCCGTAAACGGCACTGTTTCGTCGAACACCCCGTGCAGGATGTAGACGCCCGGGTCGCCCGCGTCGACAAATGGTTCCTGCCCGAACAGTCCACCGGCCATCGAGAATACAGCGCCGACGTCGGCAGATGCTCCATCGACAACTCCCGCTCCAAGTGCCAGTGAACTGACGGCACCGGCGGAATACCCACCCGCGGCGATCCAATTGGGATTGATGTTGTAAGTGGCAGCGTTGGCTGCCAGCCAATTGACGGCCGTGGCCTGATCAGCGGTCGCCGCGGCAATGGTGGCCAGATACTACTCGACCGTTACACCCGCAGCGGCCAATTCCGGCAACAGCCAGTCTGGATACCGCGAGGGCACCGGAGTGATGGGGGTCCCCGGTGCGGGAGGCAGCAGTCCTAGTTTGCGGTAGTTGATGGAGACCGCCACGTAGCCCCGCGATGCGAATTCGTTGGCCAGCGCGATCATGTTGCTGGTCGTCTTGCTGCCGCTGACGAAGAATCCACCGTGCATGAGCACGATTGCCGGAGATTGAGCCGGCAATCCGGCCCCGGTCGGCTGATAGACGTCGAGATCAAGAACGACGCTGTTACCCAATCCGTCAACGTTGGTTCCGTATTGCACGTCGGACGTGACACTGACGCCAAACATCGGGTCGATGAACAGATTGCCAGCCAATGCGGGGATTGCAGCAATTAGGTGCAGTCCTGCGAAAAACCACGCGACGAGCACCAACCGCTGGGACGGCTGGAAACCATATAGGTGCCAACTCACTAGCGTTCTCCCTTACCGATAATCCGTCCAGGTCGCGAGGCCGGCCGAAAGCTTAGACTAGCGCAAGAGACATGTCTAAAGAATGCACGCCGCTCAGACTACGAAATCTCGATGAACGTGCGGGCCGCCAACACCAAGCGGCAAGCGCAGCTACGCCGAACGCGGCCAGGGCGAGCGTCGACGGCTCAGGCACAACAGTCACCAGCAGCGTGCGCGGTGTGCTCGTTCCGCCGCCATCGTCGTGCACGCGCACCGAGATACGATGCGTGCCCAACGCGGAAAACGAATGCTGTCCGCCCGTGCCCGTGAAGTCGTCAAATTCGCCGTCGTCATCCAAATCCCAAAGATAGGTCAGCGGGTCGAGTCCGGCGTCGTCGGCCGTCGCCGAGAAGTCGAACAGCGCATCGGGCAGCACGCCGGAATCCGCAGTGGCGTTGCGGATAATCGGATCGAGATTGAGCACCCGAACCGTCGGGCCGACAATCGAGTTGCTTAGGCCCCCGTCCTTGTCGCGCGCTTGGGCCACGAGTTGCACCGTCGTGTCAAATCCCTGTTGGAACAGCGGCACGCCTTCCACAACGATGCGCGGGTCGAGCGTGTCGGTCGTATGCGTCGCAGCAAGCCGTCCGTTGATGAAGAATAGTTGGTCGTCAAAAAAACCAGGGTCAGTCACCTCAAAACGCATCCCGGCTATGTCGCCTTCGAAGTACGTCGCCGAAGGGTTGCTGAGGAACTGAAAGCTGGTCAGCGACGGGTTGACGTTCAGCACGGAAAAATTGAGGTTGCGGCTGAACGAGTTGCCGCCGCCTGGAGTGTTCCCGCCACCGTTTATGCGAGCGCTGGCAAAGCCGTCGTCACGGTAGGTCGTGGCGAGTTGCAGCACGGTCGAAGTCACGCCGGCGAGATCGAACGATTGGCTAACCGGCACGGCCTGGGTGTCGCTGGAGGACGTATCGGCCCGCACGAGGGCGCTGCCCGACGAGATCGTACCGGTGTTTGATGCCACGTTGGCCGTGAGGGTAACGGTTTCGCCTTCGGTTACCGCAGGGCCGCCGTTATGTGTGAAGCTTGTGACAAGGACCGACGCCGCTGCCGGAGACGCGGTTACTGCCAAGGCGGCGCACAGAATACTACCTCGAATAGCACGGAACAGGCTCCAATCCGTATGCCATTCAAAGTGGTGGCGTGCCACGTCGACTGGCGTTTCTTGTCTTGTCACTGGCGTTCTCCGTAGTACGAAGTCTGGCGCGCGATGGCGGGCGTGACCCACGACGTTCCAATGGCTCGGCTGCCGCCGTTGCCCGCCTCGTCCGGCAATCGACAGGCCCTAGAACATTAAGAACGGATTCGCTCTGACTCGGACGAAAAAACTGGCGCCAAAGCTGAGGCTTTCTGGCAGGTTAGGTGGCGCACAAAATCTCCGCGCCGCGATGCCGCGCCGTCAACAGGTCACCGTGTCTCGCGGCGGCGAACTCACGGCGAAGAACCAAAACTCAAGAATTGGGACGCTAGTTTTTTTGAGAAGTGCGGTAGCGAGCAATTTGGGGAACAACCTCGCTAGACTTTGGCTCCTGTTTTCGGGACGCAACCGGTCTCAACTACCCCTGCGCGACCATTTGTTGACTACGCTTGCGGGGGCCCGCATACTGATGGCGTCCTATCCGCGCGAATTTCCGCGTCCCATTTCCACACCATCGGTTCTTCCTGTTACGGACATAGGCTTGTGGCACTCTCGAGCCGTACCGACTCAGAACAACTGCCGGTAGCACGACTAATCGCCGAAGCTCGGGACGGCTCCGACGGTGCATTCGGCGCATTGTTGGAGTCGTGCCGCCGCTACATGCTGCTGGTCGCGAATCGCGAATTGGATTCGTCGTTGAGACCCAAGGCGGGTGCATCGGACCTGGTCCAAGAAACGTTCGTCGAGGCGCAGAAAGACTTTCGCAGGCGGTTTTCGGGAACCTCGGAGCAAGAATTCTACGCTTGGCTGACGCAAATACTGATCAACCGAGTTCGGAACCATGCGCGCCGTTATCGCGGCACGTTGAAGCGCGACGTTACCTCGGAGTTGCCGCTTGACGTGGTCGCGCTGGGCAAGACTCCGCCGCTGGCGGCGCGGGATCCGTCGCCCAGCGCGTTTGTGCTGGCCGTTGAGGAGGAGCAGCAAGTTCGCGAGGCAATGGCCCGGCTTCCGGCCCACTACCAGCGCGTGCTGTTCTTGCGAAATTGGGAGCGCAGGTCGTTCGGCGAAATCGCCGAGGAGTTGCAGCGCAGCGAGGGGGCAGCGCGCAAGCTATGGCTGCGCGCCGTTCGCCAATTGCAACAAGAGCTATCTCGAGTGCGATGATTCCAAGCGAAGGGAATCATGACGAAGATCGCGCCGCCGAGGCGTTGGCCCAGTTCGACGAATTGCTGGCGTCGGCGCGCGGCCACGCGCCCGGCGAAACTCCGATCGGTCCGCTGCCGCCGCTCGATCGCGCACTCGAAGGCGAACGGCACTGTCTGGAGATGCTCGATCGCGTTCGACGGCGTTGGAACCCCCACCAGAACGAGTTAACAGACCGCACCGCTGGCGAAACGGCAACACCGAGCGATACGTCATCCGATCGAGCGCAATACGTCGGCCGATTTCGAATCTTGCGCGAGCTCGGCCGTGGCGGATTGGGCGTTGTGCTCCTGGCCGACGATCCGAAGCTCGGCCGCCGCGTCGCGCTAAAAGTGCCGCGGACCTTTGCGCTGCTCGACCGTGGCATGCGCGAGCGATTCTTGCGCGAGGCGGAAGCGGCTGCGCGGTTGAGCCATCCGAACCTGGTCGCCGTGCATGACGTGGGTGAAGACGGCGCATTCGGCTACATCGCGTCGGAGTATTGTCCCGGCCCGAACCTACAGGAGTTTATCGGTGAGTCGGGCGGCCCGCTGGCGCCACGCGTTGCGGCGCGCATCGCCTGCGAACTGGCCGACGGGGTACAACACGCGCACAGCCGAGGGGTGCTGCATCGCGACATTAAGCCGGCCAACGTGTTGATCCTGCCGAGTGTGGAGAACGGACCCGCGACGCCGCGTCATGCCCAAAGCGATCGCGGACCAACATCCAAGCTTGCCGATTTCGGCATGGCCAAGCTGATGGAACGCTCGGCCGCCGAGACCCACAGCGGCGCCATCATTGGCACGCCCTCATACATGTCGCCCGAACAGGCGGAAGGTCGCACCAGTGAACTCGACGCGCGCACCGATGTCTACGGACTGGGTACGCTGCTTTACGAAATGCTAACCGGTCGCCCGCCATACCCGGGCGAGAACGACGCGTCGGTCCTGCGTCGCGTGTTATCCCAGGAGCCGGAGCGTCCGAGGCGCATCCGCCGCGACGTACCGCGCGATTTGGAAGCCATCTGCCTGAAATGCATGGCGCGCGATCCGGCCCGTCGCTATCAGACTGCGCAACAGCTCACCGAAGACTTACGGCGCTACCTTGACGGTCGGCCGACCGCGGCGCGCGCCACCGGAATTGCCGGCCAGATGTGGAAATGGGCCCGTCGACGGCCCGCGACCGCGTCGTTGATCGCCGTGCTCGCGCTATCGGCCATCATCCTTCAAGGTGTGGTCGTCCGTTACAACACGCGACTACGTGGCGAAGTCGCGCGTGCGGACCAGGCCCGCGACGCGGCGCGCGCCGCGGCGACAAAGAGCCAGCGACTGCTCTACACGGCCGACGTGCGCTTGGCCTACGAGACGCTTAAGGCCCACGACATCGTCCAAGCGCTCGAGGCTCTTAACCGGCAAATCCCCGCACCTGGCGAAGAGGATTTGCGCGAGTTTGCGTGGCAGTACCTAATGGACCGGTGCGAGCCGCGCGCCGTCGATCTTACCGGGCACGACGACACCGTGTTTTCTGTCGCATTCTCACCCGATGGTAAAACGGCCGCCACGGCCGGAATGGACGGCACGGTGCGTCTTTGGGATGCTTCAACCGGCACCGGCCAGCACGTCATGCGCGGCCATACTAGCGAAGTAACCAGCGTGGCCTTTGCCCCGTCCGGAACGATGCTCGCCTCGGGGAGCGAAGACCACACGGCGCGAATTTGGGATCCTGCGTCGGGAAACGTGCGGCAAGTCCTGAAGGGTCACACCGATCACGTGCAAGCGGTGGCCTTCTCGGCGGACGGACGTTTCGTCGCCAGCGGCAGTCGCGACACGACCGTACGTGTTTGGAACCTTACGACCGGAAAGACGATTGTCAAACTTGACGACGGAATGGATGTCGTACGTGCGGTCGTTTTTGCACCAAACGGTAAGTTGCTGTATGCCGCCGACGAGGCGGGTGAGTTGCACGCATGGGAAACCGACACGTGGGGGCGTGTATCGCGTGAAACGGTCGAGAGAGAAAAGCTATTCGCGCTGGCCGTATCAAGCGACGGGGCGTTGGTGGCGGCGGCGGGGCGGCGCGCGGAAATTCGGATCTGGCGTGTCGAGGACAACGTGCTGCACTTGCGTGACACGCTCGAGCGAGGCCATAGCGAATGGATTCAATCATTGGCGTTTTCCCCCAAAGATGACACCCTGGCCTCGGGAGGGAAAGACGCGGTTGTGCAGTTTTGGAACGTCGACGAAGCGGCGCCGCGCCGCACGCTGTTGGGTCATCACGGTCGTGTTTGGTCCGTCGCCTGGTCACCGGACGGGAAGTCGCTGGCCAGTTCTGGTGCCGACGCCGAAGTGCGTGTCTGGGACGCGGAAGAACCGTCCGTTGCACGGTATCCGCGCGTTGGGTCGTGTCTGTTCGAGTCGTCCGAATTCTCTGCCGACGGAAAATCTTTGTTTACCGGAACCGGCAACGGCGAAGTCTTCATCTGGGATACGCGCACGTTCGAACTCACCGCCAGGTTCCAGGCGCATCGGGCGGCTGTTTCGCACATGAAAACTTCGCCCGACGGCGCGCTGCTCGCGACGCGCTCAAAGGATGAGGCGATCAAGGTTTGGTCGCCGTTGTCGGGCAAATTGGTCAAAACGATTCCCACCAGCGAGACCGTTCCGCCGCTGGCATGGGCTCCCAAGGGGCACTTCCTTGCAACGGCAGCCGATAATGGAACCGTTGTTGTCGTGAACGTCGATTCCGGCCAGACGACGCACCGATTCCGCGGCGATTCCAACGTTCGGGAAATCTGTTTCGATGAAGACGCACAACACCTGGCGGTAAGCAGTACGACCGATCTTGTGATCTGGAACATCGACCAGGCAAGACGTGTGTTTGTCGTGCCCGAGAGCCACGGTGGGCTCGCGGCCGCCACCCAACGCGGAAAGATTGCCTCGGTCACCGGCCGTTCGGTATCGCTCATCGATTTGTCGAACGGCTTTCGACGTTCGACCCTGGTTACGGCCGGCCTAGACGCCAGGTACGTCGCCATGTCGCCTGATGGTCGAACGCTGGCCGTCGGAACCTGGCCAGGGCCAGAGGTTGTCAGCCTCTGGGACACGCGCACCCGTCAGGTCCTGGCACGGCTGGAATGCGAGGCCGCACAGCTCACGTGCCTGAGCTTCGCGCCGGACGGTCGCAGTGTGGTAGTCACTGGTCTAGACGGGCAACGCGAGAGCGGAATCTGGCAATGGTCGATCCGTCGTGACCGGCCCTGACTCACAGTGCCGCAGGCTGTGACGGCGCCAGCCCGCGCGAACCCGCACGTTGTTTACTGCGCGTCGCGGCCCGCACCGCCGCGACGGCGAGGCCAAGAACTGCCAGAATCAGCGTCGACGGCTCAGGCACAACGACCATACGAAATCCAACGTCTTCCCAGCCGTAGTGGCCCGGCGATATTCCAGCGCCTCCCGATGTGGCATCTAGGAAAATCACGGAAGCACGCCACCCGCCGCCGCGAAAAATCATGGCGTCCACATCTTCGCCCAGCATCTGTGGTTCTTCGATGATCTCCCACACATTGCCGGCCTGATCGAGCGTTTGGTAGTAACTGGCACTCAATGGCCCAGCGGAGCCGACCGTCGTCAGATTGCCGTCTTGCCCGTTCCAGTCCGCGCCACGCAGGTAGTTGGCGACGTTTGCCCCTGGATTGCTTATGTCGCCGGTGGTGGTGGCCGTAGCGCGGGTGGGATCTGTGTTGCTCCGTGTTGGGTAGAGCCAATAGTGGGTGTCACCGGGCGGGCCCCCTTCGGCTTCGGTTCGCGGGTCGTAGTAGGCGGCTTTGTGCCACTCGTCGTGGCTGGGCAAAGCCCAGAGCGCCCCCTCGTTGCGCGTCAGCGTCTTCCAATTCGAAGGGCGAACGGTTCCGCCCAACAGCGTGTACGAGCCCGACTCGGTGTCGCCGTCGCCTTGGCCGTTGTGCATTCAATTGGCGAACCGCATTCCCGAATAGAGCCCAACCCAGACCGCCGGCTTGTCAGCCATGTGCTCCTTCACCGTGTATACGTAGCTTCCGTCGACGCCGCCTCGCACGATGCCGCCGCGCGGATCCGACGCCGTGTTCTCGTAGTACAGGCCGAATGGGTCGCTCGCCGCCTTCGCGTTCAGGAACTCGGCATACTGTGCATTGGTAACTTCCGTTCGGCCGATGCGATAGTTGCACGCGACCGCGCCGTCTTCGCGCGCCATCTGTGCATCGCCCGGATTGCCGGGATCCCCGACTGGCACTGTGTCGATCGAAACGGCAAATGCGCAACGATTGACGTTGAGCATTAGTGCGACAAACAGCGTTAGGCAAACGAAGCGTTGCATGGTCGCGGGCACCGACGGTGTTTCTCCATCAGAAGAGCCTCCGTGGAAGAAGATCGGCAACAGGCCGCAGCCAGCGCGCGGCACAAACAGCCGAAAGCACGGAGATGGCGTAAGTCGCTCTCGAGCGTGTTGAGCGACGCGGGAGCCTTGATTAGCGTTGCCCCGGAGTACAGCGAACGACGGCGGTAGTATAAACCCCCATGGGGGTCGGTGCAAACCGGCGGAATGGCCTACGCGGCAATTGAGTTCGGTCGGCGTGAGCGTCACAATGGCATTCGTCGCACGAACGACGCGTTGCCGAAGTCATTGTCGCCAGAAGGAACCGCAACTGATGCCCGCCGAGCCAAGGGAGGCAGCCGCCTGCATTCTTGTTCGAGGCGAGGCCCATCCTGAAGTCCTCCTCGCCAAGCGCAATCCGACGCTGCGCTTCATGGCCGGGCATCACGTCTTTCCCGGCGGACGCATCGACCGAGCCG
Source organism: uncultured Planctomycetaceae bacterium (assembly GCA_937952415.1). GTDB lineage: Bacteria > Planctomycetota > Planctomycetia > Pirellulales > PALSA-1355 > CALFYT01. The sequence goes on from CALFYT010000001.1 coordinate 52,010, forward strand.
AAGAGGTTCGTTGCGTGATCAATGCGCCCAACGAAGAGTACGCCCGCGCCGTCCAAGCCGCTGTGCGCGAGGTTTTCGAAGAAACAGGCTTGCTCTGCGTCCGTGGCGATCTTCCATCGGCGGAATTGCTGCGCGGCGCCCGACACGATTTGCTGGACGAAAAACTGCCGTTCAGCAACTTTTTGGCCCAACACGGGCTGACGGTTGATGCGAATGATTTTGAACCGGCTGGCGATTGGCTTACGCCAACATTCGTGCCCATCCGGTTCTCGACCCGATACTTCCTGCACCGGCTCAACGCGTCGCAACACGAGGAACTGATCGAAGGCGAGATTGTCGCGCTCGACTGGCTAACCCCGGCCGAAGCGCGACGACAGTGGCATGCCGGACAACTGAAGATCCCGACTCCAGTGGCTTATACACTGCGCCAATTGGCCGCTGCGGACCTTTCCACGGCAACCGGTTACCTGCGCCGGGGCACGGAACGGGCACCGGGCGAACACAACTGGTTCGAGTTACGCCGTGGAATCACGTTGGTGCCGGTACGCAGCGCGACAGTCCCACCGGCGACGCACACCAACTGCATCATCGTCGGTGAGGAATTGCTCTATGTGATCGATCCGGGCGCCTGTGACGAAGGCGAATTACAGCATCTCTGTAAGCAGATCGACCATCTGCTCGAACTTGGCGGAAGGGTCGAAGCCGTTTTGCTGTCGCACTCGCACCGCGACCACACCGATGCAGCGGAAGCGATGCGCGATCGCTACGGCGCGCCTTTGCTGGCACATCCGGCCACCGAGCAGCAACTGTCATTCAAGGTCGACCGGTATCTGCAGGACGGCGACGTGCTCGAATCCGGCCCCAACGGACAATGGCAATTGGAGTGTGTCCACACTCCCGGACACGACCCGGGCCATCTCTGTTTTCTTGAGAAGTCGACGCGCACGTTGCTGGCCGGCGATATGGTGGCCAACCCCGGCACGATCCTGGTTTCGCGCCTCTTTGCGGGCGACATGGGTCAGTTCGTTCACAGCCTCCAACGCCTGCTGGAGTTGGATTGCACGTTGATTGTTCCCTCGCACGGCCAGGCGGCGAGCAAGCCACGCGAATTTGTTCAGAAGCACCTGGATCATCGCCTTTGGCGCGAGGAAAAGATCAAGCAGGCGCACGCGGCCGGCGCCGACGACTTCGAAACGCTGCTCGCCCGGGCCTACGACGACGCCAAGCCCGAGGCGCTCGCGTGGGCACGTCATTCGCTGGACGCCCACTTGGCCAAGCTGGGCATCGACATGCCGGTCAACTTGCGAGTCGCCCTGTAAACCGCCACGGCATCAGCACTCGCCGTCATCCGCCTTGTTGCCGACCATTTCGTGGATCCGCCCGCCGGAACCATCCGACCCGGCAGATCGAAAAGCGTTTGCCGGGACGCAGCTTGCCGCATCAGGCCGGGCGGGTGGATGAATTGTGGCGCAAAATCCACGCATCCCTTCGACGTGGATGGTAAGATGTGCACCGGAAGCGGCACCGAATCGATTGGATTGTGGGCGCCATACGGGTTCGCGGGCGATTTGTGATCCGCTCGCCGAGAGTTTGACAACGCCGTGCTTCGCCAGCCCAACTTCTTCTTCTTCCTTCCAGGCAACCAGCGAGTCAAGCACCATGCCACGCCGATCCCGATCCACCGCGCACAAACGACAGCTCGGCAACCGCGTCGCGTACAGGGCCGCCGCTGGCGGGGCAACCCACCTGCGGCTTGAACTGCTGGAGAACCGAAACCTCTTGGCTGCCGTGGTCGGCCGATTCTTGTTCTACAACGATTCGTTCTTCGACGGAAATGACCCAGCCGCCAACGCAGGCGATGACGCGGCGATCGCGCCCGACAAACTCGCCTACCGGCCCACGGCGAGTTTCACCGTGACGCAACTGACCAACAACTCCACGTTCGACATCGAGCCGCACGTGTTTGGTACGCAGGTTGTTTGGGAAGGGGCCGGCGGATCCGACGGGGGTACCGACCGTGAGATCTTCGCGTACCAAGGGGGTGTGACGACGCAACTGACCGTTAACAACGACCACGATCGGTTCCCCAAGGCCGCCAGCGGTGGAATCCTTTGGGAACGGGGAGTTGGCACGGCTCAAGAGATTATTTACTACGACGGCTCCGAGACGCCGCTGACGAACAACTCCGTGTTCGACGGCGCCGCAACGTTCGTAGGCGATCGGGCTGTTTGGGAGCAAGGCGCGGGGACCGGCATCGAGATTGTCACTTGGACCGGCGGCTCACCGTCGAACCTCAGCGTGAACGCCGTGGCGGATCGCTATGTACACACCGACGGCAGCGCGGTCGTTTGGGTCGAGGGCAGTACACCCAATCAAAAGATCAAGCGCTACGACGGCGGTGCGCCAGTCAACATCGGTGCCAGTTCGCTGGCACTCAACGAACCGAAAGTTTCGGGTCAGAACGTCGTTTGGGAGGGGTTCGCCGGAACGACGTCGAACGACCGCGAAATCTATTGGCACGATGGGTTGATCGTTACCCAAGTGACTAATAACTCCTTCCCGGACTTCGATCCGCAGGTGTCGGGTGACAAGTTCGTATGGTGGGGCGGCGTGTTCAACGACTTTCAGATCTATATGTATGATGCGAGCGACCTGATTCCCACGGTCCAGGAAATATCCACCGGCCTACGAAATCAGAATCCGCAAATCGACGGTGACTACGTCGTCTGGTATGGAAACGGAGGTACCGACGGCGGCAGCGATGATGAGATCTTCTTTTGGGATGGCCAGCAAGTCATTCAACTGACGGAAAACAACTACAACGACCAGTTTCCGAAAATCTCCGGTAATCGCGTCGTTTGGCAGGGCCAACCAAGTTCAAGCCTTGAGATCTTCGAGGCAGTCTTCACCGGTGACGGACCGGCTACCGAAGCAAACATTTCCTCGTACGATGCGGGCATTAACGGCATCATGATCGACATCGACGGGTTAGCCGCGCCGGGCTCACTTTCCGCGTCAGACTTCGTCTTCAAAGTGGGAAACAACAACACGCCGGGAAGCTGGTCAACCGCGCCGGCGCCCAACGGCGTCTCGGTGCGCACTGGCGCCGGTGTGGCCGGCTCGGACCGTGTGACGATCACCTGGAACGATGGCGACATCGCCAAGGAGTGGCTCGAGGTGCAAGTGCTGGCCAACGCCACGACCGGGCTGACCGATATCGGCGGTGGAATTGGCGACGTCTTTTTCTTCGGCAGCGCGGTGGGCGACGGCGGCGTCGGCAATACACCAACCGCGGCGCCGGTCAACGCGACGGATGAGATTGGCGCCCGCAACAACTCGCACACTTTCGGTGATCCCGCCACGATCGACGATGCGTTCGATTACAACCGCGACCGCTTCGTCAATGCGACGGATCAGATTATCAGCCGCTCAAACGCGACCAACTTCATCACGCAATTAGTCAAGATCGACGTGCCCAGCGGTGGCCCTTTCGCGCCCGAGGACGATACAGACGACATGGTCGATGTCGACGCATCGAGCGATGCAGGCATTGGCTTCGCGCTGGCAAGCTCCGCGGATCGGGAGTCACCGAGTGCGGCGCTGCCGCGTCCGACCGCAGCCCGGTTGCTGTCGGCCGCGCCGGCTCAGCAAGTCGGGTCGGCAACTCCGACGTTGCTCGAGGCCGACGCAATCGATCTTGCGGATGCGGCGGACGGCCCCATATCCGACGTGGACGATGACTTGCTCGACGCATTGACCAAACCCCTTGCCTCGTAGCCCGAAGTTGACGCGTTGTGTCGCGCGGTGCCGACCTGCTTCATGGACTCGCGCCGTCAGGCCAACGAGATCAACTTGCCGCGGCTCGCGTGGAGCTCGCGGCGTAATGCCGCACAATCAGATCGTTCTGCAGCCAGAGCAGTTTGTTGAACGCGCGTACGGTGCGGGCCTCGGTTGCGCGGTCGAGCGCCAGGCCGAAGATTGCGTTGGTTAAGCCGTCTGATACAAAGCCCATCAAGGCGTTCGTCTGGACCAGAGGCACATGCAGCCGTGGGCTGCCGGCGGCCGGCGTGTGCATCTTGCCCACCATGTCCAGATAGCTAACCAGCTTCGCGTCGTACTTCCGCGCGACAAGCGCCGTGAGGTAGCCGGCTAGGTGCTGCTTGCGAAATGCGATCATTTCGTGGTCCTGGGCCAGCGATTCGATGTCGTCCGGCACAGGCCCGTCGTATCCAGACTGACGTGGCATGAAATGACGCTTGGTGGCGTCGTAGCCAAAGAGCTTGTCGTATACCGCGTCGACAAGCCCCGGTACCAATGGCGCCAAACGATCCGCGGCACCGTGAATGGCGTCGATGTCAGACTGGCCAAAACCGATGAACTCCGAGACATAGCCGAAACGATACTCCACGTCCGCTTCCAGTTGCCGCTCGTCAATGTGTTTCACGTTGGTTCGCTCCGGTTCGATGGACTGACTAGGATGGACAGACGGCCGTACACCTTTTTCGGGCGTTCGCCGGTAAACTGGATACTTGCATCCAATTTAGGGGCCCAATATACTGGGGCGAAACAGGATGTCAAGGTCCGCTTTCCGCGAGATTCTGCAATGTTGTCACGCACGGTCGAGTACGCACTACGAGCCGTCGTGCACTTGGCACAGCGATCACCCGTTCCGCAGACAACCCAACAGATTGCCGAAGCCACTGTCGTGCCGCCCGCGTATCTGTCCAAGGTGCTGCAGGTCCTCAGCCGTGGCGGAATCGTGCGTTCGCAACGTGGCGTGGGGGGCGGGATTGCGCTTGTCAAATCGCCGCAGCAAGTGACCATCCTCGACGTGTTCAATGCCGTCGAGCCGCTGGAACGTATTACGAGCTGTCCCGTCGGGCTGGAAGCCCACGGCGTTCGGCTGTGTACACTACACAGGCGTCTCGACGACGCGATGGCAATGGTCGAGAATGCGTTTCGCAAGACAACGCTAGCCGAAATCTTGGACGAACCAAACCCGAGCCAGCCGCTTTGCCCGGTGCCGGCAACGGAACAACCGACCGACAAGTAAGCGCATGGCTGGTTATCGAATTGAGGAGCCCCGGTAATGAAGCGATGGAAGTGGTTCGTACTTTCGATCCTTGTGCTGTCGGCGGCATGTGCTCACGCCGACGAGGCGCAGGTCGACTTTAATCTGGCGATCCGCCCCATCCTCTCCGACAAGTGCTTCGTGTGCCACGGCCCGAACGACGAAGACCGCCAGGCAGAGCTGCGACTCGATCAAAAGGACAGCGCGCTAGGCGAGACGCTCTCGGGCGCGCGACCGATCATACCCGGCAAACCGGACGAGAGCGAAATAGTCCGGCGCATTACCAGCGACGATGCCGACCTGGTGATGCCGCCGCCCGATACGAACAAGTCGCTCACCGCCGAAGAGATCGAAGTGATCAAGCGGTGGATCGCCGAAGGCGCCCCGTGGGAAGATCTTTGGTCGCTGCGGGCGCCCAAGCGACCTCCGATTCCTTCGGTGAACGATGAGGCCTGGGCCCAAACGCCGATCGACCGGTTCGTACTGGCGCGCCTCGAACAAGAGGGAATGCGCCCCTCGCCTCAAGCGGAAAAGATTACGCTGATCCGGCGCGTCTCATTCGATCTGACCGGTCTGCCGCCGACGCCCCAAGAAGTCGACGCGTTTCTGGCGGACCAGTCACCCGACGCCTACGAGAAGGTCGTCGACCGGCTTCTCGGCTCGCAGCGCTATGGCGAACACATGGCCCGCTTCTGGCTCGATGCGGCGCGTTACGGAGACACCCACGGGCTTCATCTGGACAACTATCGCGAGATTTGGCCCTATCGCGATTGGGTCGTCAACGCTTTCAATCGCAACCAACCGTTCGATCAGTTCGCCATCGAGCAGTTGGCGGGCGACTTGCTCCCCGAGCCCACGCGCGAGCAACAGATCGCCACGGGCTTCAACCGCTGCAACGTAACGACGAACGAGGGTGGGTCCATCGAGGAAGAGGTGTACGTGCGCAACGTGGTCGATCGGGTTGTGACTTTCGGCACTGTGTTCATGGGCGCAACGTTTGAGTGTGCTCGCTGCCACGACCACAAGTTCGATCCATACACGATGGAGGACTTCTATTCGCTGTTCGCCTACTTCAACAGCATCGACGGCGGACCAATGGACGGCAATCGGAAAGACCATGCGCCGGTCCTGCGCGTGAGCACCGACGCACAGCAAGAACAATTGGCCGAACTCGACCGCCAGATCGCGGCTTTGGAACAACGATTAAACGAGCCCTGGCCCGAAATCGATGCGCTCCAGCAGGCATGGTCCCAACAACTCGCCGAGAAGATGGCCGCGCCGGAAGACGACGAGTCGTCGCGCTTGGCGTTGGGCGACTGGTACACCGTCGGCCCGTTCAGTGAAAACCGGCGCTATTTGTTTAGCAAGAAGCACGGACCGGAAGGCAAGCCGGTGAACCTGGAACAGGAGTTTTCGCTGGCGACCGGCGCCAAGGCGAAGTGGGAACCACGACCCGAATGGAAGGATGGAACCGTCCACGGCGAACTGCCGGGCGAGCTATCGGCCAACTTCCTCCATCGCACGATCACCTCGCCAAGCGCTCGCAAAGTAACAATTTCGCTCGGGAGCGACGACGCAATCAAGGTCTATCTGAACAACCGTCAGGTGCACGCCAATGACGTGGCCCGTGGCGTCGCACCAGATCAGGATACGGTTGAACTATCGCTCGAAGAGGGCAAGAACGATCTGCTTGTCAAGATCATGAACTATGGCGGAGCCTCGGGCTTCTATTTCGCCGTGCAATCCGCCACCGAAACGGTGCCGGAAGAGATTCTCGAGATCGTGCGATTGGCCGAGGACGAGCGTTCGCCCGAGCAACAGACAAAACTGCGGAAATTCTACCGAGACAAAGTTGCCACGGCCGACGCACTGAAGAAAGCCCGCGACGAGCAGGCCGAACTGCGCAAGCAGCGAGCGGAAGTCGATCGCCAGATTCCGACGACTTTGATCTGGCGAGAGGCTAAGGAAGCGAAGCCGGCCTTCTTTCTGAAGCGCGGGGAATACGACCAACGGGGCGACGCAGTCTCGCGGCGTACGCCGACGGCCCTGCCACCCATGGATCCTGACCTGCCGAACGACCGGATGGGTCTTGCTCGATGGCTGGTCGATCCCTCGCATCCGCTGACGGCGCGCGTCACGATGAACCGGTTCTGGCAGCAAGTGTTCGGCGCTGGAATCGTAGAGACGGCCGAAGACTTTGGCTCGCAAGGCACGCCGCCCACGCACGCCAAGTTGCTCGACTGGCTGGCCGTAGAATTCATCGAGAGTGGGTGGGACGTCAAGGCGATGATGCGAAAGATCGTCACGTCGGCGACCTATCGCCAGTCTTCGCACGTCACGCCCGAATCGTATGCTCGCGACCCGGCAAACCGATTGCTCGGGCGAGGGCCGCGGTTCCGGCTCGACGCGGAGATGCTGCGCGACCAGGCACTGTTCGTCGGCGGCCTGCTGGTGGACGTGATGGGTGGACCAAGCGTGAAACCGCCCCAGCCGGACGGGTTGTGGTTCGCCGTCGGATACAGTGGATCGAACACGGTCCGGTTCAAAGCCGATTCGGGCCGCGACAAAGTCCATCGCCGCACGTTGTACACCTTCATCAAGCGTACGGCCCCGCCGCCGCAAATGAGCACGTTCGACGGTCCGTCGCGCGAGGCGTGCACGGTACGTCGCGAGCGAACCAATACGCCCTTGCAATCGCTGCTGTTGTTCAACGATCCGCAATACGTCGAGGCAGCCAGGGCATTGGCCGAGCGCACGATGCGGCACGGCGGCTCGACCGACGCCGAACGGGCCGCTTACATGTTTCGGCTCTGTTTGCTGCGCCCCGCCGGCCAGCAGGAACTTGACGAGTTGGTCCAGGGTCACGCCGACGACTTACAGGCGTTTCGCGCGGATGACGGTGCGGCGCGCAAGCTGGTTGAAGTCGGCGAACTGCCCGTGCCAGACGATCTGGACGCGTGCGAACTGGCCGCGTGGACGATGACGGCCAACCTGTTGTTAAACCTTGATGAGCTAGTCACCAAGAACTGAGACTCGCCCGGCCGACCGGCGATCGGCCGGTCGCCACACCACGAAACACACCATCCCAACCCAAGCGTGCCCGAAGGGGGACGCTCCCACCGCAACCGGCAGACCGAAAGATGAATCCACTCCAGGAACACGTTCAAGCCATCACGCGACGCCACTTCTTTGGTCAAGCCGGACTAGGATTGGGCACGGCCGCGCTGGCGTCGCTGTTGCCACAGCAAGCCGCGCAAGCCGCCGGAACCGGAGGAGTTGCCCGTCTGCCCCATTTCACGCCGAAGGCCAAGCGGGCAATTTATCTGTTCATGGCCGGCGCGCCATGCCAATTGGACATGTTCGATTACAAGCCCGAGTTGGACGGAATGTTCGACAAGGACTTGCCCGAGTCGATCCGGATGGGCCAGCGGCTCACGACCATGACGTCCGGACAGTCGCGTTTTCCGCTAGCGCCGTCGAAGTTTAAGTTTCAGCAGTACGGCAGAAGCGGAGCCTGGGTCAGCGAGCTCTTGCCCTACACGTCCAAAATGGTCGACGACCTGGCCATCGTCAGAAGCCTGTACACCGAAGCGATCAACCACGACCCGGCGATTACCTACATTTGCACGGGACATCAGTTGCCGGGCCGGGCCAGCCTGGGAGCGTGGCTGAGCTACGGGCTGGGTTCGATGAACGACGAACTGCCGTCGTTCGTCGTGATGACGCCTACGTGGACCGGCCGGCAGGAGGCGCAAGCTTTGTACAACCGACTGTGGGGATCGGGTTTTCTGGCCAGCCGGCACCAGGGCGTTTCCTTGCGCGCCAGCGGCGATCCGGTCCTGTATCTCTCGAACCCGCCAGGCGTAAGCCAAGAGATCCGCCGCCGCATGCTCGATCGGCTGGCCAAATTCAATCAACGCACGTTTGAAGCGATCGGCGATCCGGAAACGCGGTCGCGAATCGAGCAGGGCGAAATGGCGTTTCGGATGCAATCGTCGGTGCCGGCGCTGACCGACACGTCGGACGAGCCGCAGCATGTCTTGGACATGTACGGGCCCGACGTGCAAAAGCCTGGAACTTTCGCCGCCAGTTGTTTGCTGGCCCGCCGCATGATCGAACGCGACGTCCGCTTCGTTCAATTGTTTCACCGTGGTTGGGATCAGCATGCCAACGTTGCCGGCGACTTGCCCAAGCAGTGCAAGGATGTCGATCAACCGTGCTGGGCCTTGATTCAGGATCTCAAACAGCGCGGTCTGCTGGAGGATACGCTCGTCGTGTGGGGTGGCGAATTTGGTCGCACCGTTTACTGCCAGGGCAAGCTGACGCACGAAAACTATGGCCGCGACCACCATCCGCGCTGCTTTACGATCTGGATGGCCGGGGCAGGCATCCAGCCGGGCATCGTCTACGGAAAGACTGACGATTTCAGCTACAACGTCGTCGAGAACCCCGTGCACATCCACGACATGAACGCCACCATCCTGCACTGTCTGGGCATCGACCATCGCCGGTTGGCGGTCAAGTTTCAAGGGCTCGATGTGCGGCTGACCGGCGTAGAAGACAACGGCCCGGTCGAAGGCATCTTGGCTTGATCGGCGACTCGGGCGATTTGCACCTCCAACGCAAATCGCGGTCGCGATCGCCATTGGTCGCGCAACCATCTTGCGTATCAGGCATTTGCGGAAGAATTGGCGGCGCCAAGCGTCTCCGCTTTCCCACGCAGCACGACCAAAATCGCGTTTGCTCTCGCGTACCGGCGCGATTTGCACCGGCGCGCCCGGCACACCATACTATGGCCGAACGCCACTGCTCCATCCGAGGGAGATGGGCATGGCATGTGAATCGTGTCGGGCGACGTCCGTCGCCGCAAACCGCGTGGAGTCGCCAAGAGACACATGCCCCGTGGGCCCACTTCCGATCATTCGTTGAGGGGAGAACCACCATGTCGCGATGCCGGCTAACCGTGGGCGCAACGTTTGTTGTATGGGTCGGGCTGCTCGCTCCATGCCTGGGGGCCTCGTGGACCGGGCAACTGGTGCTGCCCAATTCCGGCTCGATCGAGTTCTTCAAGAAACCGGCGGGCGAGAAGGAAGGTGGTGCCATGTACAAAATCGCATGGCCGGCCGCAGTGACCAAGAACGACGGCCAATGGCTGAGGATTGGCGACGTCGGCGGGTATAGCCAGGAAGCACTGGTCGTTTGGGTGAGAAAGAAAGACATCGCGAAGCTCGACGACGCCCAAAGCCACTACTCAGACAACATCCGCACATCTGGCAAGAGTCGGAGTGAAATCGCGGAAGCCCACTATTGGCGCGGCGTCTACTGGGAAGCCAAGAACGAACACGACGCGGCGGTGGCCGACTTTAGAGCCGCCATCGTACAGGGGCACAACTCCGGTGACCTGCACTTGCGTCTGGGCCGGTCGCTTTCCAAGTTGGCCGCGCGCGAAGCCCGGACTAGTCCAGGTTTTGCCGTGCGCACGTTTGACCGCGCATTGTTCCATATCGAAAAGGCGCGGAGCGTCTTCAACAGCCTTTCGATCAGCCCCTGGCCGGCCGAACTGTACGTTGCGTGGGGTAATGTGTATTACGAACGGTATCGCACCTGCCGGCGGTGCGACGAGTGCGACGACGCGGTCGCGGCAATGAAGAAGTATCAGTACGCCGAGCAACTCAGCACGACATGGTACGTGCCGCCGTATCGGCAAGGCAGGCTCCTACTAGAGGTCTTTGAGAAGTTCTTGGACGCAAACCAGCAACCCGACAAAAAAACACTGTTGGCGGCGGTCCAGCGGCTGACGCAGGCGGTCCGACTCGATCCGAACCGGCTCGAGCCGTACCGCGAGCGGGCGATTGCCTTGCATCACCTGGCCCTGTCGGAGGAGTTTCCCTGTTTGGACATCGATTGTGAACTCGGCGAGCTCACCGCAGCGCTCGGCGTACGTCCCGAGAGGCTTGAATGTCCGGAGCTGTCAACGCCTGCTGCCCGTCGGGCAATCTTGGACCAGGCCTATCAGTCGGTGGACCGCGCGCTTCTGCTTGGAAAAAACCGCGAACCAGGATCGCTTGAGATTCGTGCGACGATCCAGCAATCACTGGCCGACACATTTTACGGTCACGATGATCCGCCGCTTTGTGCTGTCGGCCTTAACGAACGTCTGAACATTCTCCGTTCGCAGATTCTTTTGGTGTCCGCCGGTGGAGCCATGAACGAGGCGGCCAACCGAAGCGAAACCACTGAAGACATTGAACGCCGCCTCGTTCAGGCCGGCACGGCTCTGTCGCGCGCAAAGAAGTACCAGGAATACTTGAACGACACTCCAGCATGCCGCGAAGTCTTTTCAATCGTGCGGAGGCAGTTGAGTTCTCTCAATCAGGAACTCGGAGAGGCAATCGTGCGACGCCATGGCATGACGATCGCCATGGGCGAGGACTATCCGTTGTCCGAACGGCACGACGCCGCGATAGATGATGCGGAAGAACAAGCGAGACTTGCGTACAACGCGCTGCACCGTGCCGAATCTGAGCCCACAGCGGGCACACTTTCTGACGTGGCCGACGCGATCGCGCTCCTTGGCGATCGGTTAACGCAAGTACACAGGCTTCAGGGCGCAGTCCAGTCACTGTTGGTGGCCTCCGATCCGGACGCTCCCGAGGAAGCCGCGGATATGCCGCCGCCGACGACGCAACCGGTCGAGTCGCGGGCATGGCTGCCAGAGTTCCGGGCCCTACTGCAACCGCAATCTCAAGCGCTTCCGCTTCACACTCCGCTCAACCTGAGCAACTAACCGACAGTCAGAACGCTCAGCCACGGCCCGGTCCGTCCGTGGTCAGCGTGTTTTGCTGGAGGTTGAAGGGTAGCAGCAGCGAGCCAGGCACGCTGCTCGGCTGGGGTGGGTAGTACTCGTTCTTGAGCGAGTCGGTGCGGAACTGCTCCTCGATAAATCGAAGCTTGTTCTCCAACACTCGCCGTTCGGAGATGAGTTGCCGGCGGCGATCGCGCTCCGACCGATCGTTCTTAAGCGGCTGGGCGTCGGCCTTTGCCAACGTGTCATTGACCACGGCCAATTGCGCTTTTAGCGTTTGCTCGAGCATCGCCGTGTCGGGCGCGGGCTCGTTAATCAGGCTGGCTGGCTTTTCGTCGATGTTGACCATCGCAGTCACTCTACCGACTGATCGGTCGTTGGTCGTCGGAACACCGTGTTCGTCGATGTAGTAGACGACTTCTTTACTCCGCAATTGTGGAGGATCATTGACGGCATAGTCAAGAATTGCCAAGGTGAGCTTGGCCAGTTCGTCGCGACCTTCGGGCATCACGTAAACACAGCATCCGCAGTATTCGCCCACGTAGGAGCACGGACAATGCTTGGGAATACATTTCTTGCAGCCGACCTGAAAAAAGCACGCTTCGCCGATACAAGTCGAGTTGACGATTCCGCCCGTATTCGAAATGTCACCGTCTGGGTTGCCTGTGTAGAACTTCTTCATGATGGTTTGGCAGTCAGGACAGTGCTCGGAAACGATCCCGCAGCCGCACGAGGCGACGGCCTTCTGGTAGGCACAGCGCATCAGTTCGAGTTTCCGCGGATCGTTGACCGGTGTGAGGGTAAACGCCTCTTCCGCCCGACGCGAGGCGTCGAGTCCGAAACCGAGTGCGTCGAACAGAAACGATCCACCCGTGCGCGAAAAACCAAATGTGGCCACGCCGGCGCCCGTGTCGGTCACGTTTGATCCACCCTGGTTGGGGATGGCGAAGGAAGGGAAGGAGTTGTAGTCATAAACGAACATCGCCAGGTTGTTCAGTACTTGCTGCTGGTGGATGTCACTCAACGTGCGAGCCTGGCGGATCGTGTTTCGCTTCAACTGAATGTGCGTACATCCACTCGTTACGATCAGCAATCCACAGATCGCCACCGCGAGCGCAGGGCGAGACGCGCGGGAATGGGCCATTTTTTCAGCCTCGAAGGATAGAAGTGCGATAAGCCGAGGACGGCGGCGATCGAGTCGGTGGAGTGCAAAGTTGGCGGCCAACAGTCAGAAGCAGCGGCCGCGGCGCGTTTCGCCCGACAGGACCCGAACAGCCAAGGAGGAGGTGGTCGTGAGGAGGGACACTTGGATGGGGCAGTATTAGGAAATCGTCGTCCGGCATCCCTCACTTGAGGAATTGTCTTCTCCATACAAGCGGGATGCGACCCGTACGGCGAATCATCCGCCGCACAGCCACAGGAGAAAGCGGCAGGCAAATGCGAGCGAAAGCGTGACAGCAGCGCACGCTGTCAATCTGATGCCAGCCGGGGGTAGCGGGATGCAGCGACCGCGCCCGGCGATCTCACGGTCGTTCGCCCGGCCAACTCGGGCTGCCGCCATTTGCCCCACGAGGTAAATTGTTGGGCCGAACGAGCTCGGCACGTGAGATCGGCCATCGCACCTGCGCCTGTGCACCGACGGCTGTGCCGTATGGCAGTCGCCCGTGGTGGTGAACTTCGAGTGGGAAACCGCACGCATGCATCCTCGCGCCTACACAACCCTGGCAGCTACCGAAGACAACGGATGGTACTATCAGGCCCGGGCGCGTTGCCTGGTACGGCTCGTGGAACGGTTTGTCGCAGCCGACAAGCAACCGCTCGAGATCCTCGACGTGGGCTGTGGAACCGGCGGAACGTCGAGTGTGCTTTGTCGCTTTGGTCGTGTGACCGGCTTGGAACCGTCCAGCATTGCCATCGAACTATTGCGCCAGCGGGCGGCGCCGGTTCGTGTTGTGCAAGGCGCGGTCGACGATGCCGCGACGCTGCTCGACGCGGATGCCTTTGATTTGGCGACTATCATGGGCGTGCTCTATCACCAAAATGTCGTCGACCCCGGCCACGCCTTGCAGCAAGTCGCCCGCACGCTGAAGCCCGGCGGATGGCTTGTCTGGAACGAAGCCGTCTATTCGATTCTGCGGCGCGAACACGACGACTTTGTCGAGACGGGTCGCCGGTTCACCCCGCGACAAATGAAGGCATTGCTCGAACAGGCCGGGTTCTCCGTCCATTTTTCGTCCCATCTGCTCGCGTGGGGGTTTCCCGTGGGAATGGCACTCGGCGTTCTGCACCGCATTCGTCGGCGTGTTGCGGGGAGCCGGGCGTACGATGAGCATGTCTCCGACGATCGCCCGTTGCCGCCGCTGCTCAATGCCACGCTGCGCGAATTGACTTTCCTCGAGTGGGCGTGCGCGCTACGACACATCAAAGCGCCATTTGGCGTTTCGTATTTGATACTTGCGCGAAAATCGGCATGCTGAGCCGAAACACAGTCCTAGCGCGCCAATGTGAAGTGCCAACGATGCGTGGGTTTTGCGCGCTGGCGCGTTGGGCTGGAGGCTTGTGACCAAAGAACACGCATATCCACGACAGAGCCGACCTTTTCGCACCAAGCCGGGCTGTTGCAAGGCAGCAATCGGCAATTCGCCAGCACTTGGCAATCCGTACAACATGAACAAGCGCGAGAGTATTTTGCGCTTGAATGCGAATCACGCGTGCATGCTCGTTGACGAATGCACATTCAACCACTAGGATGCGGGACCAACCACGTTTTCGCGGCTGAACCGACTGGTGTCGGCCGCTAGATGGCGTCAATGTGCGGTGCGCGAGCTGAAAAGAGGCCGCGGCACAGCGAAAAGAATCGGTTTGAGTCGAGTCGACGAACGGCGTCATGAAGCTCGGACCCCACAAGCCGCGAGGAAGATTTCGGATGAAGCAGACCGACGCGACCACAAGTCAAGCACCCGCCGATGGCGAGTTTCTCAGCGACGTATTGGACGGTCTTGCGAAGTCGACCAAGGCAATTTCGTCGAAGTACTTTTACGACAAGCGCGGCTCGGAACTGTTCGATCAGATCTGCGAACTGGACGAGTACTATCCGACGCGGCGTGAGTTGGAGATCATGGAAAAGTACGCCCCGGAGATGGGCGCGCAAATCGGTGCCGGCGTCATGTTGGTTGAGTTCGGCAGCGGCAGCAGCGTGAAGACCCGGTATTTGCTCGACGGTCTTCCGGATCCGATTGCCTACGTTCCGGTCGACATTTCGTGCGAGTACCTTCACGAAACGGCGAAGACCCTGGCGGACGACTATCCGCACATCGAAGTCTTGCCCGTCTGCGCCGATTTTACGCAAGAATTCGCGCTACCCGTTTCATCACGCGAACCATCGCACACGGCGGTCTACTTTCCCGGTTCGACGATCGGAAATCTGCTGCCTTCTCGCGCGATAGCGCTGCTACAACGAATCGCCACCATGTGCGGCACCGGCGGCGGACTGCTGATTGGAATCGATCTGAAGAAGGATCCCGAACGAATCGAAGCCGCTTACAATGATCGCGACGGGGTAACCGCGGAGTTCAATCTCAATCTGCTGCACCGAATTAATCGCGAGCTCGACGCCGACTTCGATCCCGACCAGTTCGCACACCGCGCGACGTACAACGAAAAGAAGGGGCGCGTCGAGACGTTTCTCGTCAGCCAACAGACTCAGGCAGTCGCGATCGATGGCGAGACCTTTCAATTCGACAAGGGCGAAATGATCGCCACCGAGCACTCGCACAAGTACACCATCGACGAGTTTGCCGAGATCGCCGCCGAGACCGGTCTATCCTTGCACAACGCCTGGACCGATCGCGAGACCGACTTCGCTGTCTTGCATCTGGCCGTGGAAACATAGCCGGTGGTCGACAACCCGTTCGCGCAAAGGTTTGTTCTGTCCGAACTGTGGCGCACGTAGCCTACACCGCCGCATTGAGCGGAATCGACCGTGCACCTTCTGTGCACAACGCTTTAGTCGTGTGCCGACCTTCCTCGCTTTAGGCCGCGCGGCACGACTGCCCATTCCAGCGCGTCGATAGCGAACTGCAACGCTAAGGCGAGCACGGCGGCTGGCACGGCACCCGCCAGAATCAACGTGGTATCGTTGATGCGGATACCGCGCAAGATGAGTTGCCCCAGCCCACCAGCGCCGATGATCGCGCCGAGCGTGGCGAATCCCACGTTCTGAACCCCGGCTGTGCGCACTCCGGCCAGGATGGTCGGCAGCGCGATCGGCAGTTCGATCTCGAGCAGCCGCGAGGTGCGATTCAATCCCAGCACGGTCGCCGATTCGATCGTGCCGCGTTGGATTCCGTCGATTCCCGTATAGGTGTTGCGCACAATCGGCAGTAGGCAGTAGCAGAACAGCGCGACGATCGCCGTGACCGACCCCTCGCCCAGATTCTGATACCCGAGCGCGGCGACGATCGGCAGCAGCAGCACGAGCAGCGCCAGCGAAGGAATGGTTTGCAGCAGTCCGACGACGGCCAGCACGCCGCTGCCGATGCGTGGGCGCCGTTGGCAGAAGACTCCCAAAGCAATGCCCACGACAATCGCGGGAATCAATGACCGGCGCACCAGGTTCAGGTGTTCGATCAAGTGGCGCGCGACCACCTGGCCCCACGATTCGGATACGGCCTGCACACTGACGCCCAGTTTACGATCGAGAAAGTCGCCGGCCGCCTGGGCCGCCGTCATACGGCGTTCCTCCACTGCGGCGTTGAGGGCTTGGATCGCCGACTCGGACAATGCACCTTCGACCTGCTGCATCGCCTCGACGAATTGCGGATAGTCGGAGTCTAGCTCTTGGCGATAGAGCCACACCGCGTCGTAGCGCGGGAAGAATTGCAGATCGTCTTCCAGGACTCGCAGATCACTTTGACCAATCTTCGCGTCGGTCGTGTAGACGTCAATCACGTCGACTTCGCCAGAGAGCAACTGCCGGTAGGCGATGTCGTGATCAACGCCCAACACGTTGGTCTGCGGCAAGTCGTAATTCTGCACCAGCGCCGGCCAACCGTCGCCCCGATCTAAGAACTCGTGTGTCACGGCGACCTTCAACTCTGGAAACCGTCGCAGATCGGAGATCCGCGACACGTCAAGCTCCTCCGCCCGTTTTCGTGTCAGCGCCAAGGCATACGTATTGTTGAAACCCAGAGGAGCCGACATCTTGAGGCCCAATTTGTTCAATTCGGCGCGCAGCGCCTCATCACTCGGGATGTCGCGATCGGCGAAGATCTCTTGCGCCAGCGTGCCGGTGTATTCCGGGTAGGCGTCGATCTGCCCGTTCGCGAGCGACTTGAACACCGTTTGCGTTCCGATCAGCTCCGCGTAATGCGCCGTGTTGATGCCCCGCGATTCGGCCAACAGTTCAAGCAGGTCGCCCAAGATGACCGATTCGGTGAATTTCTTTGACGCGACCCGCAGCTCGACCGACTCGCGCGGCAAGGGGGTCAGTCCGACGACCAACAGCACGGCCGTCAACGCGACGATCTTGACCAACGGCTTGTTCGATGCGATCAGCTTCTTCACGGCGTCAGGACCTGCGATGAAACGAACTCCTCGACGAACGCGTTGGCCGGGTTTTTGACAATGTCGGACAAGGCCCCTTGCTGCACGATCCGACCGGCCTCGATCAAGAACACGCGATCCGCGAACCAACCCGCCTCGACAAGATCGTGCGTCACCAGCAAGACCGTCGCTTGGCTACGGGCAAAGATCTGCTTTAGATCGCGCTGCAACCCAGCACGAATCAGCGGATCGAGCGCGCCCAGCGGTTCGTCCAGGAGCAGAATGCTCGGGCTCAAGAAGAGCGCCCGCATCAGGCTCACCCGCTGTCGCTGGCCACCGGAGAGCTCGTTGGGATAACGATCCAATCCCTCGGCGGGAAACTGCGTCATGTCGACCAGTTGGGCAAGTCGTTCTTCGACGCGATCGCCCGGCCAGGCATCGTGCTTGGCCATCAGCGTGACGTTCTGTTTCGCGGTCAAGTGAGGGAACAGCCCGCCCTCTTGGATGACGTAGCCCAGTTTTCGACGGACGTCGCGAAGCGTGTCGGGGCGGAGCGGCAGCGAATCGACGGTGATTTGTCCGGTCGTCGGTGGCACCAACCCGGCGACCATCCGCAGGATCGTCGTCTTGCCGCAACCGCTAGGGCCCAGCAGCACGGCAATCTCGCCGGATTCAATCTTTAGGTCCAACCGGTGTACGACGGTGGTGTTGCCGTAAGCTTTTTCTACCTCGGAGAATTCGAGCATCGCTCCGTTGGGGATTCGCGGCGTTCGCCTGCACGACGTGCGTGGTGTTCTTTCGCGCCAACACCGCGCTTCTCGGGCAATTCCACGTATGGTATCGCCGCGCCGTCACTGAATTGTTTCGACGACGGCCGCGATTCGTACAGCGCGGTTCGGCGATCAGTCTTCCGCCAGGCGAATTCCGGAAAACTGCCAACGAGCGTCGGGCGGAAAGAAATTCCGGTACGTCGGCCGGATATGGGACGACGAAGTCGCGCACGAACCGCCACGAAGCACGTACTGATTGCACATGAACTTTCCATTGTACTCGCCCAACGCCCCAGGTGGTGCCCGGAAACCGGGATAAGGAGCGTAGGGGCTCGACGTCCACTGCCACAGTTCGCCGAATAGCTGATCAAGGCCGTCGCGCTTGGTCGCGGCGACGCTGGGATGAAAGTGCTCGGATTCAACGAAACTGCCGTCCACCGCTTGCGCAGATGCTGCGTGCTCCCATTCGCCTTCGGTCGGCAATCGGTAGCCCGACCAACGCGCGTAGGCATCGGCCTCGAAGTAGCTCACATGGCAAACCGGCTCGTCGCCTCGCAACGGACGCAACCCGCCGAGCGTAAACTCACTCCACTCGCCCTTGTCCTTGTACCAATACAGCGGCGCGGTCCAACCTTGTTCTCCAACAGTTGCCCAGCCGAGCGAGAGCCAGAGGTCGGCGCGCTCGTAGCCACCGTCGTCGATGAACTCCTGATACTCGGCGTTTGTCACGAGTCGGTTGTGCAAGTGGTACGGCTTCAGAAAAACCTGATGCCTTGGTCGCTCGTTGTCGAAGGCGAATGATTCGCCGGAGTGTCCGATGTGGATCAGACCGCCCTCGAAGGCCGTTTTGCCATCGGGAACGCAGGGCGATTCGAGATTCGTTCCGACGGCGTCCCGATACGCTGGAAACAACGGATTGCACGAAAACACGTGCTTGATGTCGGTCAGCAACAATTCCTGGTGTTGCTGCTCGTGGTAAATGCCTGTTTCGACCAGACGCAAGAGGTCCTGGTCTTCATCGCCCAGTTCGGCAAGCATCCGCGCGAGCTGGCGATCGACCGCGTGGCGATAGTCGAACACTTCCGCCACGGTCGGGCGCGTGAGCAACCCGCGCCGCGGGCGCGGAAACTGTTGGCCTACCCGCTCGTAGTAGGAATTGAACAGAAAGCGGTAGGTCGGGTCGACCGACGTATAGTCCGGAATCGCGCGGGCCAGCACGAACGTTTCGAAGAACCACGTCGAATGCGCCAGATGCCAACGCGTCGGACTTACGTCGGGCATCGACTGCACGACGAAGTCTTCCACTTCCAGCGATTCGCAAAGATACTCGCTGAATCGGCGCGTTTCGGAAAAACGGGCGGCCAGGAGTTCTGCCTTTGCCGCGGTTGTTGCTTGGGCGTTCATCCTCACCCCGCCGGAGGCTACTCACGGGTAGGCGAGCCGACGTGTGGTTCATCGGCGCGCCGGTGTGCTGCGGATGGCGACGAGCCGCCATTACCGGTCGGGGATGCGGCCTGAGCCGACGGGTCGCTCGGTTGCGAAACGTCCCACGCACCCCCATGATCCTCTCCGCCCCATTCTACATCTTCATCGGGCGCATGTGCACCACCCCCGCTCATCACCGCATACAGATAGTACAGAGTCGGAATCAAAAGCAACACGAGCCCCGTTGCGGCCATGAGTCCGAAGCATAGGCTGGTTGCCATGGGTATGACAATCTGCGCTTGGAATGAGCGTTCGAGCAGGATCGGTATGAGCCCGGCAATCGTCGTCAGGCTCGTCAGCAATACCGGGCGTAGTCGCTGACATCCGGCGTCGATCACGGCGTCTTTGATTGGAAGTCCGTCCCTGACGCGGCGATTGATGAAGTCGATTAGCACGATCGAATCGTTGACCACGACGCCCGTCAGGGCCACCAGGCCGAACAGGCTGAACATGGTCATCTCCATTCCCTGGAGAAAATGCCCCCAGACGGCGCCGATCACACCGAATGGAATCACGGCCATCACCATCAGCGGTTGTAGATAGGACCGGAATTCCACGGTCAGCAGCACGAACATTGCGAACAGGGCCACGACCAGCCCGCTCCGCAAACTATCCATTGACTCGGTCGTCCGCTCTTGTTGGCCTTCCCAGAGCACACGCACCTTCGGATACCGCTCCAAGAGGCCGGGCATGAAATTGGCTCTGAGATCCTGCACGATGTTGTACGCGTTGCCGGTCGCCTCATCGACGTCGGCCGTGATGGCAATGCACCGCAACTGATCGATGCGGTTGATTTCCGCGTAGCCCCGCGCGACGTTGACGTCGGCCAGCTCGGTAATTGGGCGTTCGGATCCATCGATCGTGCGTACCCGAATCTCTTCGAAGTCAGCCAGCGAGCTACGATCCTCGCGCGGGTAGCGCACCATCAGCTTGACCTCGTGCCGGCCGCGCTGGAGCCGCATCACTTCCTCGCCGTAGTACGATGCCCGCACGGTCTCCGCCAGGTCGGCCAGCGGAATGCCCATCGCCATCGCGGTTTCCTTGATCTTTAGTTGGAACTCCCACTTGCCAGGGCGGGAATCGTCGGCGATGTCGAACACGCCGGCGTACCCGGACAGCTTTTGCTTCGTTTCTTCGATGGCTGCCTCGAGCCGCTCCATGTCTTCGGCGTCGGCCATCAATCGGAATTCGATCGGCCGGCCGCCGGGTCCAAAGTCGGGTGTCTGGAATGTCACGCTCTCGGCACCTGGAAACTCACCTGACAACTTGCGCCACTTAGCGATCACCTCGGCACTGTGGACGTCTCGGAGCGTCGTATCGACCAGCTCGACGTCGACGCCGCCGATATGGCTGCCGCTGACGCGCGTGTCGGGCCCCATGGCGCCCGGCGAACTCGTTTGTCCGACGGCGCGATGGACGAATCGCACGATGGGGGTTCCTTCGGCCTGGTACTGCTCGCTCAACGCGAGAATGGCATTCTCGACGCGCTCGGTCGCGGCATCGGTAACCGTCGAGGGCGTGCCGTCGGGGTAAATAATCCGGGCATTGATCTGATTGCTGTCGGTCCGCGGGAACACTATGAAGGGTGTCTGGCCCGAGACAACCAAGCCCAGCGACAGCATGAACAATGACAAGGCCGTGCAGAGCGTAATCGCGACGTGGTCTAGCGCCCAACGTAGCGTCGGCTGATATACGCGGCGGATCACGAACATCAGTCCCTGCGTCGAACGTTGATTCAGCCATGAGAAGAAGTCGCCCAGCCGTTGCAACGGATACGCGAATTGCATCCAAAGCCAGCCCATGGCAACCAGCGAGTTTCCCAGAGACATGGCCCAACGATCGGGCATGTTTGCCCGCCAGCGGCGCGTTCGATCAAGCGCCGTTTCTTCGGACGGCGCATGTCCCAAGTGGCAGGGCAAGATGATGGTGGACTCGACCAGCGAGATAATCAACGCAGCGATGACGGCCACCGGCAGCACGCCGACGAATTTGCCCATCACGCCGGCCACGTACAACAGCGGCGTGAAGGCGATCACGGTGGTCATCACGCCGGCCGAAACGCTGGGCAACACCTCGACCGTTCCGTCGATGGCAGACCTGAAAAAGCTCTTGCCGCGCTGCCGATGCGAATAGATGTTTTCGCCGACAACGATCGCATCGTCGACCAAAATGCCCAGCACCATCAGAAAGGCAAATGTCGTGAGCATGTTCAGCGTGTGATCCATGGCGAACAACACGGCACATGCCCCAAGAATCGAAATCGGAATCCCCAGCGCCACCCAGAACGCTAGTCGCAGCTCCAAGAAGACGGCCAGCAGCAAGAAGACCAGGATGAGCCCCTGAATGCCGTTGCGCGTGAGCATCCGCAGCCGATCGCGCACTTCGAGCGATTCGTCGCCCCAAGTCAACATTTCGTAGCCAGGCGGCAACTCAGTGCGGTCGACGTACTCGTGCACGTCGGCCACCATCGCCAGCAGATCCTCGCTCGTCGTGCGTTCCACCGAAATGACCAGGCCCGGCTTGCCGTTGATGCGGCTGATCGCCGTGATCGTGTCGTCGAACTCGTCACGGACCGTTCCTAGATCGCTCACGCGCAGCACCACACCGCCCGGCGCAGTGACCAACGGGATGTCGAGGAGTTGCTCTCCGATCGTGCGCTTGTTCTTGCCACGCAGCAGAACTTCCTGCGCGTCGGTGCGCATCGTCCCACCGGGGATCTCGACGTTTTGGCGGCGCACGATTTCGGCCACCTGCTTCAAGGTCAGCCCATATTTGCGGAGCGTCTCTTCCGGGATCTCGACGTCGATTTGATATTCGCGCGCGCCGACGATGCTCGCCTGCGATACTGCCGGCTGCTGAAGCAAGTCGTCGCGTACGTTCTCGGCAACCTCGCGCAGCCGGAGTTCCGCCTCGGGATCGTCACTGTCCGGCCCGACAATGCCCAACCGAATCACGGGCTGCCGCATCGTGATCTGCTTGACTTCGCGCTCCTCGGCCAGCAGCGGGAAACTGGGAATCCGGTCGACCTCGGATCGTACTTCGTTTAAGGCTCGTTGAACGTCCTTAACATCGGCCTCAAGCTCGATCACGACAAACCCGGCGCCCTCCTGCGCGATCGATATCTGCTGCTTGATTCCTTCGATCGGCCGGACAGCTTCCTCGATCTTTTGACAGATACCCTCCTCAACTTCGTCGGGACTGGCGCCGGGATACGGCACCGAGACCAGAATCATCTCCAGCGCGAACTCTGGAAATACCTCGCGGCGCATCGAAGCCAAGCTGATCGCGCCCACGATCATGCTCGCGATCATCAGCGTGTTCATCGCGGGCGAATTGCGAACAGCCCACTGAATGACCGATTTCATTCTTCCACGCGCTCCTGGACGGACATTCCGTCCACGGCCATCGCTAGCGGTGAGCTGACAAGTTTCATGCCGGGCTGAAGTCCGGACTCCTCCGCATAGACCAATACGACGTCGTCGTCGGCATCGGCCACGCGCACCCGATGAATCGCCAGCCGGCCCTCGGCCACTTGCCAAACTTTGTTGCCTGGCTGAATCGCCCGTTGCGGAATTCTCAGAAGTTGAACTTTGGGCCGAGCCTGGACGTTCACGCGGACGTACATACCTCGGACCAGCGCCGGCGGACCGACCGACGCAGTGGCGGGATCGCCTGCACCTTCGGTCCGTACGTCGCGCGGATTCGAGACAAGCACACGGCAGGGCACGGTGCGGGTGCGCTCATCCAGCCCGATGCCGTCGAATCGCGAAAGGACACCTTCCCAGATGTAGCTGCGTCCTCCCAAGTCGTAGTGGATCGTCACCGGCGCGCGCGGAATCTGATAGTCGCGCGTCACGCCGCCATCGTCTCCGTCCGGCGGTTCGCGTTCCTGAGCCCAAAGCCAGTACAGATCTTCCATCTGCAAGTTGCAGCGTACCTCGACCGCCGACGTGTCTTCGATCTTCGCCAGCGATTCGCCTTTTTGCACGAACGAGTCTTCCTCGAGCGTCTCGCTGATGATGACTCCGCTAATCGGCGAGGCAACTCGGGTGCGACGCAAGTCGAGCTCTGCCTTGGACAGTTGCGACTGCCAGAGATCGCGCGCGCCGATCAGCCGGTTGCGACGCGTGTTGAGCAACTGCGCCTGATGGACCAACGTCATGACGTTGTTCAGCGCCGTCAGCTCCTCACGCTTGGATTGTTCCAGCTCGGAGTCGGACACAATCTTTCGCGCGGCAAGCTGTTCTTGCCGGCGAAGGTCTTTCAACTGCAAATCGTGCTGTTCCTTGGCCAGCTTCGCCAGCGCACGCGTATTGGAGACCTCGACGTCCAGTTCCTCGATCGATACCGACGCCTGCGCCAGTTCGCGTTTCAAACGCTCGACTTCCAACTCGTAGTCGCGGGCGTCAATCTCCAAAAGCGGCGTGCCGGCCTTTACATAGTTGCCCTCGCGACAGATGGGATACTTCTTGGCAACCCGTCCAGCAACTTCGGCGGCCAGGTCGATCTCTCGATAGGGCACGACCAGTCCATCGACCGAAATGGTTAGCGGCCCGCCATGGGGCGCAACCACGATCGTCTCGACCGTTGGCAACGTTGCCGGCTCCAATTCGCTCTCGGGCGATTCCCGCATGCCGGCCAACGCCATGAACGCCAGAACGCCCAGCACGAGGATACCGATCGGCGCGCCGATGCGGACGACTTCACTTGGTACTGATGTACGCACGGTCGTCGATCGCTCGGCCCGCGATTGCGAAGTGGCCAAATCTTGCTTCATCAGCTCTGAATCTCGGACAACAAACAGGAACGGCGAAGCGCAACTAGCTGTTCGCCACCTGGGGCCGGAACTTGGCCGGGGAAGCGGTGTTAAGGGGGGCAGTACCCCATATTATTGCCCGAGCCGGGCCTTTTTGCACGCCCAATACGCTCACAATCTTCTGACATCCGGCGTGCAACCTTTCATCGGCGATCGGGGTACGCGAGGATTCCGGCGGTTTTCTCCACCTGCCGAGATGACCGAAAACGGCTTCGTCAGGTTCGACGCGCCCGTATATCCCGCGTCACTCCGGTCTGTCGACGTCGGCAGCCTCGGGCAATGGCTCGGTGATGAACCGAAAGGCGGAAGGATACTCGCCCCATTTCTGGCTGAGAATGCCGTTACGAAGCGACCCGTCGAACGATTTTTGCGGACCCAAAACTTTCACGCCGACCACTTTGGTCTCTCCGGCCGCCATGACTCCGGCGTGCAGGGCCGCCATGGCAAGGCTGGAATCGTGCGAGTAGACCTCCGTGCCCCAGACCATGCCTTTCTGGACGCCCGCCGCCGGCGCCGTAACCCGAAAGAAAAACGTCTGGCCAACCTGGTCGCGATACTCGCCCAGCGTGCCTGGATCGGGAAGTATCGGCCCGGTGATTTTCAAATCGCCAGGCCGCACTGCCAAGCTGCGCAACGAATCGAGTCCGAGCTGCTGGCGGCCGAACAGCGCCATATCGACGTCGAGCGCGTTCAATTCGATCTTGCCGGCGATCTTCGATCCGTCCGTGTAGACGGTGTCCTGATCACGCACACTCAGCTCCTTCTCCGGCACAACCTGGCGAATCTGCTCCATCAGACCTTGGGCACGCCGGGCGACTTCCGCATCGTCGCTCGTCGCGGCTTCGAGCAGCGCGGGGTATGCAGCGGCCTTTAGCGACAGCAGCTCTTCGCTGGCGTCCTCGCGGACGCGGTAGCGGTCGTCGGCGAGTTTCTCGATGGCGGCCTCTATTCGCTTGACAAGGGCACCGGGAAGTCGCGTCGCAAAATCGATCCGACGAATCCGGGCCACAGGAATCGCCAGCGTGCCAAACCCGGTGTCCAACCGAATAGTCGAAGCGTGCAATTGAACCACCAGGGTGCTGCCATCGGCGGCCTGCACTTCGAACTGCCGCGCACCGGACTGCTGTGGGGATTCTTCCGATGGAACGTGTGGGGCGTTGGCGGGTACCGTGTCGGAGCGGTCGTTTTTGGGGTCGTTCGGCTGGGCCCATGCCCGCGGCATCCCTGCGGACGTCACCAGCAGCAGGACGGCCAGCACCGCGGCCGGCCAGCGGGCTGCGAGCCTCGCGATGGCTGTGGACCTAAGTCGGGCGACGGCCGCGTTTTCGGTCGCAGTCACAGCCAGTGTGTTGATACCTCGCTCGATCGCGAATCGGCCACCCATCGCCAACGATCCCCCGTCGATCCTTGCGTGTACCGCGTCGCGCCCTCGCCGGCGGACCGGTTCGTCCGGTACTCGACCTATCATACACGACGTCGGCCGACGCGCCGCAATGGGGGGCGAAAACAGGGAGCTGGCTGAAGTGGAACGGATCAGCCCGGCGTATTAGCGTGCGACGGCCCGGCTTCTGCAGGCTCATCGGCCTGGCGGTAGTATTCCCAACACACGGCGCGCGCCTCCTCGTCCGCGTGAAACTGGATCCACCGTTGCTTTTGCCCCCGATTGAGCCGCAGCACGGCCGCCTGCAGTCGCTTGCTGCACGGCGATGCGCCGCCGTCTGTCGGAGTGCTGTCTGTCGGAGTGCAGTCTGTCGATTTGCTGCCTGGCAGAGGGCTATCCGGCAGGGGGTTGTCAATCCGCGCTGGCCAGTTCTGTTCGTCGAACGCGAACAACACGGTTTCCTGATCAAGATCGGGAACCGTAAACCGCTTGACGAGCACGCTCGCGATTCGCAATTCGCGCCGATGACCGTCCCATCGCGGCTCGTGCGACTGCTGCGGCTCACCCGCATTGCCAGTCGAATTCCGTACGAGCTGCAAATCGGCGCAATCGGTGTTTGTGTTGCCTTCGCCGCGCAGCTCGTTTGCTAGAGCAATGCCGGATTCGGTCAACACGAAGCACGACCGCTTGCCGAACATCGCGCGGTCGTGGTGGCGAAACGTGCGTGACTTGTCGCGCACCGACGACACCTCGACGGCGTGGTCCACGAAACCGCGAGCGACGATCCACCGCAGGTCGCTGTTGGCCAGGTTCAGACTTTGAAAACGCGCGATCTCAACAGCGAAATCCCAGACGTCCGCGTTCAGGTCCCGCGCGTACTCGTGCGATTCCAACAGCGTGACAAGGGCCGCTTTGATACGCGAGGGAAGCTGCGTTTCGTCAATGCCGGGACCGACGGACCGGGAGTCGTCGGAAGTGGTGCGCCGGCGATCGACGGCGGGAATCCTCAAGGCGTCCATGGCAACGTCTCCACGTCGAGAGAATCGTCAGAGTCAGTAACATCATTGTTGTCGTTGCGTCCCCGTTCTCTGTTCGCCTTGCCTCGCCACAAAAAAAACCCGCGCTCACCATTGCGGCAAGCCGGGCTTTTTTGCCCCTCAGTTTGGCTAGTCCTAAGCGGTCTAAGCATACCGGGTTAGCAGAGTCTGTCAACGATTCGGGTAACATCGGTCGGCAGGGGGCCAAGCGGCGAAGATTCGGTACAATCGGGCCGCAATTGCCTCGACACTCGGCTTCGCTCGATTATGATTTGAAGGCTACGACACTTAGCAAACACGGCGCACGTATCCTCTCATTGAACCAATGACTTCCGCCGAAGTATCGCCGAGAAAAGAAGTTTCGCCTTGTAGTGAATCTTCGATCACTTACGCGGCGGAAGTGCGTCCACACTTATATGAATCTTTAAGCCTCCTACTACAAGCCTACGACTACGCCGACGAACTCGACCAAGACACTTGGGATCTTGCGGTGGAACTTGACGAGCTGCGGCGTGCGAAGCTGACCAATGCCGATCTTCGTTGGCTGGAAGCCAAGGGCTACGTCGAGCATGCCGTCGAGACGACTGGTCCAGACGATGAGGCGCGCCATTTCCGCCGAACTTCGCTGTTGCGTTTGTCCGAGCCGACGTGCGTCGTGCTTACACCTGCCGGTGTGGCCATGGCCCGTGAGATCGGAAATGTCAAAAGGCCAGTTTCGGCCGACACCGCCAGCGTCGGGATTTGCAGCATCCCGGCGGCGGAGATCGCCGTCGCGCAGCCGCGCTGGGACCATCAACGAAGGCAACTTCGTCTGGGGTCACACCTGGTTAAGGAGTTCAAGCTGCCATCACGCAACCAGGAAACGGTGTTGATGGCATTCGAGGAGGATGGATGGCCGCCTCGAATCGACGACCCGTTACCCCCGGTCGCACACGTGGATCCGCGCCGCCGCCTGCACGACACGATCAAAGCGCTCAACCGAAAGCAGAAGCAAACGCTGATCCGCTTTCGGGGTGACGGCAGTGGCGAGGGCATCCGCTGGGAACCGACCTCCGCGGAAATCGAGCCGGCACACGGCCTCGAGTCGGCCGTTTCGTTCCGGCAGGGGGCTTCGGCTTAGCGCGGTTGTCTCGCGCGGCGTCTGCCGATCGTCGTGGAGTGCGCCTGGGTAATTGCAACGACGTCGTCCTGTCCTCTCCCCAACGGTTCCCCTCCATTCACCTTGGCCGCCCCCGCGTGCTGAGTATGCTGGTCTTCATCAGTATGCGCGCGGGGTATCTTGCCTGATACAGGGTGTTTGCCGCCGTCGCGCGAACACAAAGGCGGACACGCGCTACGTCTCGTCGCGCATCGGATCCTGGCCACAGGGCGCCACGCAATCGCCAAGAGGCCGAGACACTCTGAAGTACCACGAAGCCTGACCTCGAACGGGCCGACGCTGCGGGGCAATCTAACCAGGCCGGCGTTCTGCAAAGCACGCCCGACTCGAGAGCATGGGACATTTCGTACCACGAGGACTCGGCTGGTTGCCGGCCTTGCCTGACTTTCGCGACGCCGTGCCCGGATCTGCATCGGCCGACGGACTGATTGCGCAGCTTCACGACGTCGGTGCCGCGGAATCGCCGCGCGCCGGCAGCGTCGACCTGCGCGAATACTTCGTCGACGTCGACGATCAACTCGACTTGAACTCTTCATCGGCGTGTGCGTGCGCCAGTCTGGTCGAGTACTTCCAGCGCCGGGCTACCGGGCGTTTGCTGCGGCCGTCGCGGCTCTTTTTGTACCAAAACGCCCTGCGATTGGCCCGCGTCCAGGGCGACCATGGCGTCGATCTGCGCACCACGATCAAAGCCATGATTCGCTGTGGCATGCCCCCGGAGCGCCACTGGCCGTACGAAGTCGACCGATTGTCCGCACAACCGGATCCATTCCTCTATTCGTTCTACGATCCGTACCGGTCGGTCCGCTATCTCCGCCTCGACGGGCGCGATTCGAGCGGAATCGAGACGCTACGGGTCGTCAAAGCGTTTCTGGCCGCTGGTTTTCCCTCGGCAGTGGGCATCCCCGTGCCTTCCTCGTTGTCGTACGAAGCGGATATTCCCTACCGTCCGACGTTCGACTCCGTTCTCGGGGGTCAGGCTGTGCTGGCTGTCGGGTACGACGATCGTTGGTTGCGCGGGTCGCGCGGGGCATTCCTGGTGCGAAGCTCATGGGGACCGGACTGGGGCGACGCCGGGTACGGTTGGCTGCCCTATGCTTATGTTGAGGAACGGCTCGCGAGCGAGTTCTGGACGCTGTTCCACGACGACTGGATTGCGTCCGGCGAGTTCGACGTTCCGGAGTTGCCAACGTGAGATGGCCAATCGGTGCGACAGCGACAATCCAAGCAAGCCAACCGCAGCTTCGAGAACATTCATGACAGCGCCCACACAGCTCCCATACAGGAACCGTTGTGAGCGGGGTGGGGTAACTACAATGACGCTTTACGCATCGCGATATTTCCCGTTCTAACAAGGGGATCGTCTCATGGTCAGCCGCACTCCCGCCAATGGAAACTCCGCCTCGACGACGCGCTCGGCGCTTGGTGCTCGTGACGTCATTCGCATTCTTTTCCGCCATAAGCGGAAGATGCTCCTGTTCTTTGGAGCCACCATGGGGCTGGTGGTCCTGGCACTGATCTTCCTGCCGCGAACTTACACGTCCAACGCCCGCTTGTTCGTGCGGTTGGGTAAGGAGAGTGTCGGCCTGGATCCGACGGCCACGATCAGCAAGACGGTCGATGTCGATGGATCTCGCGAACACGAAATCAATTCCGAGATTGAAATCCTCCGCAGCCGCTTGCTGCTGGAAGAAGTCGTCAACAAGCTGGGTCCGCAGTACGTCATCAGCGGCACCGAAGGCGCGACCGCCGAGAGCAGTTGGTTCGACCTGGTGCTGGCACCGGTCGACATCGCTCGAACCTGGATGCACGGCGACATCAGTCCCACGGAACACGCCGTAACCGAGCTGTCCAAGACAATCTCCATCACGTCCCCCAAGAAATCGAACATCATCATCGTCAAAGCCCAAGGCCGCGATCCCAAGCATGCGCAACGCCTGTTGCAGACGTTCGTCGACGCGTACATGGTTAGCCATGCGAAGGCCAACCGGACCGAAGGCTCCTACGA
This sequence comes from uncultured Planctomycetaceae bacterium, assembly GCA_937952415.1. Lineage (GTDB taxonomy): Bacteria > Planctomycetota > Planctomycetia > Pirellulales > PALSA-1355 > CALFYT01. The sequence goes on from CALFYT010000001.1 coordinate 82,083, forward strand.
GTTCTTCGTCGGCCAATCAAAGCTGTTGGCCGATCAGTTGAAAGACGCCAACGCTGAGCTCCGCGACGAGAAGAACGCGCTGGGCCTGGTTTCTCTGGAAGGCCAGCAGCAGAACGTTCAAGACCACGCGAGCAAGATCGAAGCCGCCCTGCTGGAAAACGAGCGTGCCTTGGCCCACTCGGAAGCCAAGATCGCGGCCCTGAAGGAGTCTCTGACTCGACTGCCGGCCGAACTCGACGCGGAACAAACTGTCCTGCCGAACACCGGCGCGGACGCGATGCGCAACGAGCTGTACAAGCTGCAGATTCAGGAAAAGGAGGCCAGCTCGCGCTTCACGGCGTTGCATCCGCACGTAATCGCACTCCGCCGGCAGGTCGCCGACACGCAGCGGATCCTCGACGAGCAAGAGTCCAGCCGTCATCAAACGACCAAGAAGCTCAGCACCGTCCACCTGGCGGCGCAGACCGAGCTGACGACGGCCGAGGCACTCGCATCGGCGCAGCGGGCCGAGGGCAAGTCGCTCCGCGACCAATTGAAGTCGATCCAGTCGAAGATCAAAACGCTTAACGGCAGCGAGGCACGCATCGCCGACCTGTCACGCCAAGTCGATTTGCTCGAAACGAACTATCGCGATTACGTGGCCAACCGCGAACAAGCGCGGATTGACCAGGCACTTTCGTCGGACCGTATCTCGAACGTCAACATCATTCAGCCGGCCTCGTTCGTCGCCAAGCCGTCGAGCCCGCGAATCCTGCTCTCGTTGATTGCCGGGTTCGTTCTCGCGGCAGGTGGGTCCGTCATGCTGGCTTTCGTCTGTGAACATTTCGATCCATCGTTGAAAACAACCGATCAGATCGAGAACGAGCTAGGCATTCCCGTGCTGTTCGCCGTACCTCGTAGCGAACGGCACGCATTGCCGCAAAACTGAGGGTTCTCTTGATGATTACGCTAACGCCCGAAATCTCTACCACGCCGCTCGCCCGAACTGACTCGGGCGGGCCCGTGGCGGAACAATATTACTCGCTGGTTCAATGGCTGCGCGCCGTCGGAAACATGTCCGGCGTCACGCCCAAGTCGGTCGGTATCACCAGTTGCACCGTCGGTGCCGGTGTGAGCACGGTCGCGGCCAATCTGGCCCTAGCCGCGGCTCGAACGACGGACCAGCAGGTCTTGTTCCTTGACCTCAGCACGACGCAATCCGCCGTTGCGACCCGTTTCGCGATGCACGGAGACCTGGGACTGGGCGATGCGGTCAACGATCCGGCCAATGCGCGCGACTTCGTCAAGCCGTCGCCGATCTCGAACCTGTCGGTACTTGCCGCGAACCTTCCCGGCCGTCAACAACCGCTCAACGTCGATTCAGCGAAGATCAACCAACTGCTGCAATCGCTGGAGAGCGAATTCAGTTTGATCGTGGTTGACTTGCCGACAATCGAGTCGAGCCTTTGCTTCGTCGCCTCCGGACTGCTCAACGGCGTGCTGTTGGTCATGGAAGCCGAGCGGACAAGGTCGGAAATCGCCGCCCGCGCGAAGCAGCGGCTGCTCGACGCCGGTGCGAGCATCCTGGGCGTAATCTTGAACAAGCATCCGCAGCACTTGCCCAATTGGCTCGAGGCGAGGATCTGAGGAAGTTACGACAATCCCGCCCGATAGCGACAATCTCTTACAGTGCCGGAAGGGGCGTTGCCAGCGCCGCTCGTCACGACGACTCAAACCGAATCTCCACTCCGACACATGTTCCGAATCAAGACCATCCTGCCGAATTGGTTTTCTTCGTGTCGGGCCGGCGAAGCAGCCGACCTGATCCACTCCGTTGATCGGATGCGAGCGATCCTTGATCGTGAGCGAATGCGATCCGATCGCGGGCGCAGCAGCTTTGCGCTGGTTGCGTTTACGTTTGCGCGAAACGCTCCGAGCGCCCGTTTGGCAGTTCTGGCGCGGATCCTCGTCAAACGAATTCGCGCCACCGACGACGCCGGATTGTTGGGTCCGCACCGCGTGGGCGTCATTCTGCCGGAGACTAGCGCCGAAGGCGCCTGGAAGCTGGCCGAAGACGTCTGTGCGTTGCTGCCGCCCGACGTCCAGCACCCGACCTACGATGTCTACATGCACCCGTCGGACGGCGAACCGGGAGAGTCCGAAGCGCGGGAGGCCCAACCTCAGGAAGTCCCTGGACATGGCGGCAACGACACGGACGAAGTGGCCGAACCGGCGGCGGCTCGGCCAATGCAGGCACTGTTCGTTCGGCCGATACCGTTCTGGAAGCGCGCAATCGACGTCGTCGGGGCCGCGACCGCCCTGGTGCTGGCCGCGCCGCTGATGCTGTGTACCGCCGTGGCGATCAAGCTGACCTCGTCAGGCCCGGTGTTCTTTACGCAAAAGCGTGACACGCTCGGCGGCCAGCAATTCACCATGTACAAGTTTCGCACGATGGCTGTCAACGCCGAACAACAAAAGGCGGCCCTGCGTGCACTCAGCGAGCAGGACGGACCCGCGTTTAAGATCACGAACGACCCACGGGTCACGCGGCTAGGTCGGTTCTTGCGAAAGACGAGCATCGATGAGCTGCCCCAACTGTTCAACGTGCTGGCTGGTGACATGTCGCTGGTCGGCCCGCGTCCGCTTCCCTGCGACGAATCGCGCAATTGCGAGCCGTGGCAGCGTCGCCGCTTGGACGTAACTCCGGGCTTAACCTGCATCTGGCAGATTCGCGGTCGATCGGCCGTTTCGTTCTGCGAGTGGATTCGCATGGACCTCGAGTACATTCGATCGCGATCGTTGAAGAACGACGTCAAACTCATTGCGCAGACCGTGCCGGCCGTGGCACTCCGTCGCGGCGCTTGCTGATGTCCGGACAAGAACCCCCAAGCCAGTCTCATGATCAAGCCAACTGGGTTTCCGGACCAGCGCACAACGACGCTACCGCCCAGGTGGTTGCGCGATGCGGTCATGTGGTCGTCGGCCAGATTGGCCGCCGGGTTGCAAGCTGTGCGCGGTAACCGCTGCGACCAGGGCTTTGGAATTCTGATGTACCACCGCGTTGCGCCGCGTATTGCCGGCGCAGCGGTGCCCACCTGGAACGTGACACCCGATCGCTTGCGGCTCCAGTTGGAAGGGTTGCTCGATCGGGGCTTCGAACCGTGGCCGCTTCGCCGCCTGATCCAGGCCTACAACGACTCGCAACCAGTTCCGGCGAACGCCTTCGCAGTTACGTTCGACGACGGCCACGCCAACAACTACACGCAAGCCTGGCCGGTGCTGCGAGAGCTAAACGTACCGGCGACGATCTTCCTGGCGACCGCCTACCTCGACTCGGCCCAAGCGTTTCCGTTCGATGATTGGGCGGCCGCCGGTTCCACGCTGGTGCCCGCCGACTGCTGGCAGCCGATGAGCACCGAGCAATGCCGTGAGCTGCTCGCCGGCGGACTGGTCGACCTGGGGGCCCACACGCACCGCCACGATCGTTTTCTTGGCCGACCGGAAGCGTTTCGCCAGGACATGCTCGCGTGTCTGGCGGTTCTGCACGATCAGTTCGGGATCGACGCCCCGACCTTCGCGTTTCCGTTTGGGGCGCGGGACGCCGAGATGATCGATATCGCGAAACAGGTGGGCGTTGTCTGCAGCCTGTCGACCGAGTATCACCGCGTCACTCCGAACCGAGACCCGTTCCATTGGGGGCGGTTCAACGTCGAGTCGAACGACACAGGATCGACCCTCGCCGCGAAGCTCTCCGGTTGGTACGGCGACGTGGTCGCGGCACGAAAAGCTGTGACTCGGCCGCTGGCCGGAATCGTGCGGGGCGCACGAGTTAATCGAAACAACCAGACACCCAACGGAGCGGACTCGAAGAAGATAGTCCCCCAGACATGAACGTCGACGTGATGGAACAACCCGAGGCATGCCAGCAGCCGCGAGTTGAAAGCGGCACGTGGATCGCTGCGCGCATCCGGCAATTGATGCAACGGTTTCCGTCGGCCTCGCAGGGGCTACTCTCGATCTTCGATCAGGCGGTCGTCAGCGGCACGGGTTTTACCACCGCCGTGATCATCGGCCGCATGACCTCGCGCGACGAACTCGGACTGTACTACGTCGTGTTGAGCCTTGTGTTGATCTGCTCGGGCATTCAAGAACAGGTCATTGCCGCGCCGTACATCGTGTATTCGAAGCGCCGCCGCGGCCGCGAGCTGGCTGAGTACTACGGCAGCACCTGGTGGCATCACTTCGTGCTCACCGTTGTCGTACTCGCGGTGCTGATGGCAGCCATTCCCGCACTGACCCTCATCGGCCGGACCGACATCGTACCCGGCATATGGGCGTTGCTGGGCGCTGGTCCGCTGTGGTTGCTGCGTGATGCCATTCGGCGGTTCAACTACGCTCACTTGCACGTTCGCTCGGCCATCGTGCTGGACGTTATCGTGGCGGTTGTGCAACTCGGTGGACTGGCGCTGCTGGGCTACTTTGGAATGCTGTCGCTTTTCGCGATCTACGCGATGATGGGCGCCGCTTGCGGCATCGCGTCGGTGGGGTGGTACTTGTCGGCTCCACCGCGCGTGCGGCTGAATCGTACTCGCCTGATGTCCGATTGGCGCAACAACTGGGCGTTTGGAAAGTGGGCCGTGCGAACGTTCCTGCTTGGAAACACCACGCCTTACATCATGGTCTGGCTGCTCGCCCTGTCGGTCGGCGCCGCGGCGACCGGCGTGTTGGGCGCATGCACCACGCTGATCGGCATAACCAATATCCTGTTGTCCGGCGTGGCCAACGTCTTGACCCCCCAGGCCGCGCATGCCTACGCAAGTGGCGGAGCGGGAGACCTGCGCCGCGTATTGGGCCGGACTGCCGTGTTCTTGGCACTGGCCCTGGGCTCGCTGGTCCTGCTGGTGACGCTCACCGGGGATCGGCTGGCCGTATTCGTATTCGGCGCTCAATACCAAGGCACCGGCCCGATCCTCATCGCGCTGGCCTTTGCCGCGCTGCTCAACAGTATCGGAATGGTCGTCGGCAACGGCCTCTGGGCGATCGACCAGCCCCGGGCCAACTTCCTGGCCGACGTCTGCTGCATTTCGGTGACGCTTGCCGTGGCCGCGGCGCTCGTGTTTCCTCTGGGGGCACTGGGCGCGGCACTTGCCAGCTTGGCCGGCGCGTTCGTCGCGGCGGTCGTGCGAACATTCACGCTGATCCGGTACCTGGATCGCGACGTGGTTGCGTCGGCCAACGCCGTCCATCCGGCCGTTTCCACCTGAGTCCTATTCACAGCGAGCTCAACGTTCCATGAACCTGTTCCGAAGCCTCACCGTCTGGTACGTCGCACTGATACCGGTCGTCGCCGGGATGTCGACGCTAGAGTTCCAGATCGGCGGCTTCAACTACACGGGCTACATGTGGCTCGTTCTGCTACCGGTCGGCGTGTTCTTGCTGGCCACCAATCGTCTGACCGGCACCGACCCGGGCGGAATCATTCCCTGCTGGCCTTGGTTGGTTTGGTGTGGCTTTGTATGCCTGTCGGTGCTGTGGAGCTACGAAATAGGCCGGCGCAACGTGCAAGAGGCGCTCCAGTTCAGCATGCCGGTCATCGTGGCTTTCGTGGCCGCCTCGGCAGTGCGAACGCCCGAAGATCTGCGCAAGGTGTTCGCCGCCTTCGGCGTGTCGCTCTGTCTGTTGCTGGCGTTTACCCTGGCCTACGTCACCGAACGATTCGACCGCGAATGGATGGACACACACGTCCGCGCCGCTGCGCTGGCGGCCACCCTCGTAGGGTGTGTCTTCCTGGCGTGGTTTCCCCGGTACAAGCTGCTGCCGCTAACGGGCTGGGCAAGTTGTCTGTTGATCACCGCGCTGACCAGCAGCCGCATCGCCACGGCCGCGCTGTTGCTGGCTCCACTGATTCATCCGCTGTTTCGGCGGCCGGCTTGGAAAGTCGCCGTGGCCGGAGCCGTCATGATCGTCGGACTGTTGTTATTTCAGACCGAGACGTTTCAGGAGCACTTTTTTGAGACGGGGCAGGGCACCCTCCAAGAGGCTGCCTCGGGCAATATCAAGGACTTCGGTCGCGCTGATGCCTGGTATGCGATTTGGAACGAAGCGTTGGAGCGGCCGCTCATCGGTTCGGGCGTCGGTTCCGCGTTCGATTTCGTTCCGACAGTTTGGAACGACATGAACCACGTCCACAACGACTACTTGCGGGTCTTCTACGAGCTAGGTTTTCTCGGGCTGACGCTGTTCCTGTTTGTCTGCGTGTGGCAGCTCGTGTCGCTGCGCCGGCAAATCCGCGTCACCGAGGATGGACCGGTACGGATCGCGTTTGTCGCGGTTTGGCTCGGCTTCTGCGCTCTGTTGCTCACCTGCTCGACCGACAACACGATCATCTACCACATGTTTTACATGAACCCGTTGTTCGCACTGCTCGGCGCTGCCTACGGAGTGGCCTGGGCCGAGCAACACCCAGAACAGCACGACGAAATTGTTATGGGCACGACCGTGCTGCTGCCACCGGCACTTCCGCGATTGAAAGAGATCGACCGCGGCAGTCTTTCCGCAATGCACTCGCTACCGGGCGAATGAACGAACAACTCACCAGGAACCCCGCCATGTTCGACGCCCGAAAAAAGCGCTTGTCAGTTAGCGTCGTCATTCCGGCGTACAACCGGGCCCAGTTTATCGCCGACGCGGTCCGTAGCGTGCTGGCGCAAACGTACCCGGCAGTCGAGATCATCGTGGTCGATGACGGCTCGACCGACGACACGCAGCATGTCCTGAGCCAATTCGGTCCGCCGGTCCGGGTGATTCAACAAGCAAACGCCGGATGTTCCGTGGCTCGCAATACGGGCATTCGAGCTACATCCGGCGACGCGATCATATTTCTCGACTCTGACGATCTGATGGAGCCCACGTGCCTGGAGCGCTGCGTGGCGGTACTCAACGAACAGCCGGAAGTTGGCGTGGTCTACGGCGACGTCCTGCTCTGCGACTCCGACGGAACCCCCGTGGCAAAGTACAGTGAGGCGCTGCCCGGCGATCGGCCATCGGGGAAGGTTTTGGGCAAGCTGGCGCGGCGCAACTTCCTGACCGTCACTTCGATGGTCCGCTGCTCCGTGCTGGGCAACGATCTGTTCGATTCCGAGTTGCGACAGGCCGAAGACTACGACCTGTGGCGCAGGCTCGCCGCACGATGCGAGTTCCGCTATGTCGATGAGCCGTTCATGCGCTATCGGTTTCACGAGGGCATGACCGTTTTCCGGCAGCTTCAACAAACGTTGGAGCGCGAAGTTCAGGTTCAAGGTCGAATCCTGGCCATGCCCGAGTTTCAACAGGTGGCGCGTCGCGAGCGTGCTGCGGCCTATTGTGCCCACGGCATCAAACAGGCGATGCGCGGCGCCGTGGGAACTGCACGAAAGTTCTTCGTCCGGTCGATCTGCGCCTCGCCCACTTATCCGGGCGGATACCCGCTGTTGCTGATCAGTTTGTTCGGCACACGGGCGTTGCAGTTCGCGATTTTGAAACGACGCCAGTTGGCCGGCAATCGGTTGGGCGGCAAAGAGGGCCCACTCGGCCTGCTGCGGCAACTACAAAAGCGCAAGACAACGACGCCAGTCGAGCCGCCGACGCCGGAACCGGCCGAAGCGGTGGCCACGTAGGAGGCACACCATGGTGGAACTACTCACGGAAATCACAACGCCTGAGCCCGTTGAAGTGCGCGGCGCCACGGCGCGCGATGCGCGCAAGACGGCCCGCGCACTACACGTCATCAACGGCGAGCACTACGCGGGCGCGGAGCGCGTGCAAGACCATCTAGCGCAGTGCTTGCCGGAGTTCGGCTTCGACGTAGGCTTCGTGTGCATCAAGCCGGGAAGGTTCGCCCAGATGCGCCAATCGCGCGTTCCGTTGGAAACCATGCCGATGCGCGGACGGTTCGATCTTCGTCCCGCGCGGAAGATCGCAAAACTGGTCCGACGCGAAGGCTATTCGCTGATTCATACGCACACGCCGCGAACCGCACTGATCGGCAGCCTGGCCGCCAGCATGGCCCGCGTGCCGCTGGTCCACCACGTCCACAGCCCCACCAGCCGCGACACAACCCGGCCGATTCAGGACCGTGTGAACGCCCTGATGGAGCGCATGAGCTTGCGACGAGCGGCGGCAATCATCGCAGTTTCGCGAAGCATGGGTAATTACGCGCTCGAAAGCGGGTTGGCGACGCGTGCCGTAGCCGTCGTCCCCAACGGGGTGCCTGCCCGGCCGACGCTGCTGGAGCGCGACGTGCCGAACAGTCCGTGGACGATCGGTACGGTGGCCCTGTTCCGTCCGCGCAAGGGACTCGAAGTCTTGCTTGACGCGTTGGCGCAACTGCGCGACTTGGGCTATCCGTTGCAGCTTCGCGCCGTCGGCGGTTTCGAAACGGAAGATTACAAAGCGCAAATCATGGCTCGGGTCGACGATCTAGGCATTGGCGAGATGATCGACTGGCGCGGCTTTCAGCGCGACGTGCAGGCCGAATTGGCCACCATGGATCTGTTCGTGCTGCCAAGCCTGTTCGGCGAAGGGTTGCCGATGGTGATCCTCGAAGCGATGTCGTGCGGCGTGCCGGTGGTCGGAACGCGAGTCGAGGGCGTGCCGGAAGTCATTCGCGACGGCGAAGACGGACTCATCGCGGCGCCGGACGACGCCGGAGAACTTGCCCGCGCGATGCAGCGCGTGATCGGCGGCCAGGTCGATTGGAACGCGCTGCGTGAGTCGGCGTATCAGCGGCAACGGGACCACTATTCCGATCGGAGCATGGCTGCCGGAGTGGCCGCGGTTTACGACTCGGTCCTCGCTCCCAAAGACGCGGACGACACCATCAACAAGCCGACGACATCCTAAAACAACACACTGCTACTTCAACCCACGAGTGTTTCGATGAACCGACGGGTCAAACTATTTGGATGCCAGATCGATCGGGTGCGGATGCCGATGGCCGTGTCGCGCGTTTTTCGCCTGCTGGCGACGCGCAACGGTCCGTGCCGCTACGTCGTTACACCCAATGTCGACCACGTCGTGATGCTGCAGCACCACGTCGGGCTGCAACAGGCGTACGGCGACGCGGACCTGGTGCTGGCAGACGGCATGCCCGTCGTCCTGGCCAGCCGTCTGCTCGGCCAAGGGCTGCCGGAACGTGTTACCGGTGCCGATCTGGTGCCCGCGCTGTTCGACGCCGCGGAGCGACGCGGCGGGTTGCGCGTCTTTCTGTTGGGCGCCGGCCCGGGCGTTGCCGACAAAGCAGCCGCCAAGATCGAAGCACGCTGGCCGGCGGTTGACGTCACTGGCACATACTGTCCCCCGTTAGGCTTCGAGAACGATCCCGAAGAGAACGCGACGATTCTGGCGAAGATCTCCGAAGCGCGGGCGGACGTCGTCGTCGTCGGTCTGGGTGCGCCGAAACAAGAACTCTGGGTTCACGCGCATCGGGACCAGATCGACGCGGGCGTGGCCCTATGCGTCGGAGCAACAATCGACTTTTTGGCCGAACACAAGAGTCGCGCGCCGCAGTGGATGCAACGCAACGGCCTCGAATGGCTGCATCGCGTGGCAACCGAACCGCGCAGGCTCCTGGGCCGCTACGCTCGCGATGCTTGGCAATTCCCGCGCATCGTCTGGCACGAGTGGCGACACGGCGACGCGATTCCGGCGGGCCCTGAGTCGACCGCGAATCTGCAAGAAGGGCTCGTTCGATGAGCACCGAGATGTCTCAAACCCTGATCAAAAGCACTGCCCCGGCCAAGTCCGCCGTCAACGCCCCGGATCCGCGCCGCCCGTTGCACGCACACAGCAGCGGCGGCCGACTGACGGAGTTGCCGGATGAATCGCCCGGGCTGCGCCTTCATCAACCGGCCGAACGCAGCCGCGTTTCGCCCGCCGCACTTTCCATGGCACTGGACATGCTGCCGGAAGCCGTGCTGTTTTGTTCGGCCGAACTGCGAGTCATTGATGCCAACGCTGCGGCTGTCGAGGGAAGCGGGCTATCACACACGGAACTCCAGTCCTCGGATCTGGCCAAGCTCTTCACGGCCGACTCGTGCGGGCAATGGGACTCATTTCTTGCTCGGCTGCGACAAGGCGATATGCCGGCGAGTCCGGTACATGCCCTGATGCGCTCTGTCGGCGGCGAGCCGCTGCCCGTGATCATCCGGGCGCAGTTCGTTGAGGGTCATGAAAGTTCCACGCTGCTGATCGTTGCCCGCCTACGTGCGGAATCGACCGATTTGGACGCGGCGTTGTCGATGGCCGCGAATCGCGACTTTCTGACCGATTTGCCGACACGATCGGCGTTGGAATTCCACTTGCGTCGCCTGGAACGTCGCGCACGACAGTCGGACCGGCGCGTCGCGGTGCTGTTCGTGGACGTCGACCGCTTGAAGGTCGTTAACGATACGCTGGGGCATCGCGCTGGCGACGCCGTGCTGCGAACCATCAGCCGCCGGTTGGCCGCGTGCGTGCGACCGGGCGACTTTGTGGCACGCTACGGCGGCGACGAATTCGTGGCGCTGGTCGAAGACGTGCCCACCGACGAAGAAGTCGAGCGAATCGCGATGCGTGTTCGCGAAGAGCTCGTCGTTTCGGTCGATGCAGCCGGCGTCGAGATGCAAGTCTCGGCAAGCGTCGGCGTGGCCGTCGGGCATTGTCAATGTTCTCCCGACACGCTCGTCGACGAGGCCGACCGTGCAATGTACCTGGCCAAAAGAGGCCGAGATTAATTGCTGCCAGGCTGCACGCACCGCACAACACAACGATACAAAGAGACCCACACGAAACCCGTTTTACGAAACAACCTGACAGTTTTTGCCTTCAAGGACTAGCCCCGATGCAAGACACGAAGACCACCGAATCGATTCGCTCCGCCATCCGCAACTACATCCTGGATCAGTTTCCAGCTGCGGCGAAGCGGGGAGTGCAAGATGATGACTCGCTGTTGACCCAGGGTCTGGTCGACTCGATGGGCGCGTTGGAGCTGGTCGGTTTCATCGAAAGCGAGTTCGAGCTCACCATTACCGATGACGAACTGCTTTCGGACCATTTCGAGTCGATCGCCACGATGGCCGATCTGGTCGAAAGCAAGCTCAAAACCAGGGAGTCGACATGGATTTCCTAGTCCATCACATGCTCCGCGCCAGCACCGCACGGTTTCCCGAGAAGGAAGCCGTCGTGTACGGCAACGAGCGAGTTTCGTACGAGTCGATGTGGCAACATACCGGTAGCCTGGCCGATGGGTTGCGCCGCGCCGGCGCCGCGCGCTCGGATCGTATCGGGATCTACCTGGAGCCGTCGGTCGAGCTGTCGACAAGCATCTTTGGCGTATCGCGGGCCGGCGGCGTCTTCGTGCCGATCCACCACTCGCTGTTTCCCAACCAGGTCGAACACATTGCGCGCGACTGCCAGATGAAGGGGCTGATCACCGACGCGGCCCGGTTCGCCCGCTTGGAAAGCGTGATTCGCAATTGTCCGTCGCTGGAGTTCGTCGTCGTGGTCGGCAAAGACGAAGTCGATTCGGACGACAACTCAATTACCACGTACGACTACTACCAGATGCGCGATGCGACGTCGCCCACCGAGATTGCCGACGTGGCCATCGACAAAGATCTGGCCGCCATCCTCTACACCTCCGGCTCGACCGGCAAGCCGAAGGGCGTGATGCTCAGCCACGCCAATGTCGTGGCCGGCGCCACGATCGTGTCGGATTACCTTGGCATCACGGACGCAGACCGCATCCTGGCTGTCTTGCCGTTCAGTTTTGATGCCGGGTTGAACCAGTTGACCACGTCCATCCAGCAGGGCGCGACCTGCGTGGTCATGAAGTTTCTGTTCGCGAAGGAAATCGTCGCAATGCTCGGCAAGGAGCGCATCACCGGGCTGGCCGGCGTTCCTTCGCTCTGGAACCTGATCGTGCAAAAAAGCTCGAAGCTCGAACAGAATCCGCCCGAACATTTGCGCTACATTACGAACACGGGCGGCGCGATGCCGCTGAACATCTTGGCCGACCTGCGCCGGCTTTTGCCGACAACCGACGTCGTCCTGATGTATGGACTGACCGAGGCATTCCGGTCCACGTACTTGCCGCCTGCGGAATTGGACCGTCGCCCGACTTCGATCGGCAAGGCGATTCCGTGTACCGAGATTCTCGTCGTCAACGACGAGGGCAGGGCATGCGCTCCGGGCGAGGTCGGAGAACTGGTCCACCGCGGACCGACCGTTTCGCTCGGTTATTGGGGTCATCCCGATTTGACCGATCGCGTTCTGCGGCCGCACCCATTCCTTCCGCCGGGCGCAACCGACGCCGAGAAGGTATGTTTCTCCGGCGATCTGGTAAAGATGGACGAAGACGGGTTCTTGTTCTTCGTCGGTCGCCGTGACAACATGATCAAGTCGTCCGGTTTTCGCATCAGCCCGAACGAAGTGGAAGAGGCGCTCTGCAAGGCCGGACAACTTCGCGAGGCCGCGGTCATCGGCCTGCCGGACCAGGCCCTCGGGCAGCGTTTGAAAGCGTTTGTCGTGCCGCCGGACGGAGTGCCGGTCGACGAAGAAGCGTTGCTCAATGGCACGGCGGCTTTGTTGCCGCGACACATGGTCCCAAAGTCGGTCGAAGTGCTCACGGAGCTGCCCAAAACGCCAAGCGGAAAAATTGACTATCCCGAGCTACGGAAGCGCGAAACTCAGCCAACGGAGACCAGCGCCCCGTAACAAGTACTCTCTCACAGACCACAAGCCATGGGCACTGTCCAGTCAAAACCGCGCGGCCAAACGTTCGACCACGTCGCGGAACTTGTCGCGCAATACTTTGATTCGGACGGCGGCGAACTGGTCGTCGGTGGGCTGGGCGTTCGCGGCATCGCCGCCCGACACGGCACTCCGCTGTTCATTTACGATCAAGAGACGTTGGGCAAGCCGTTGCGTGCCCTGCGCGACGCGCTGACGGATCGGTTCGACGTCTTCTATTCGGTCAAGGCCAACCCGAACCAGGCCTTGCTGCGATACTTCGTTTCGCAGGGCTGCGGTTTGGAGATTGCATCCAGCGGCGAGCTGCACCAGGCGTTGGCGGCGGGCTGCCCCGCGGAACGAATCTTCTTTGCCGGGCCCGGCAAGACCGAGCCGGAGTTGGCCGCCGCACTCGAACAGGGCGTGGGAGAGATCCACGTCGAGTCGCTGCGCGAAGCGCGCCGCATCTCCACATTGGCCGAGCAGCGCGGTCAGCCCGCGCACGTCGCCCTGCGTATCAATCCCTCGGCCGAAGTCGAAGGCGGCGGGATGCGAATGGGCGGTCGGCCGGCGGTGTTCGGCATCGACGAGGACCAGCTCGACGCGGTACTGGACGAAATTGCTGACGACTCGTGGTTACGCATTGTCGGCATCCACATGTTCGTCGGCACGCAGATTCTCGACCACGCGATCTTGCTGGAACAGTATCGGGCCGCGTTGGATCTGGCGCGCAAAGTGTCGGCGCGGCTGAACCGTCCGCTAGAGACGATCGACTTCGGCGGCGGGTTGGGCGTTCCGTACTTCGCTCATGAACGGGCGCTGGAGCTCGCCCAGCTCAAACAGGGAATGGCTGGGTTGCTGCGCGACGTAGCGGCCGATCCGGTGCTGTCGTCGACGCGCTTGGTGGTCGAGCCAGGAAGGTTTTTGGTCGCGCCGGCCGGACTGTACGTCGCCGCGGTGACCGACATCAAAGAGTCGCGCGGCAAAAAATTCATCGTCGTCGACGGAGGCATGCACCATCACCTGGCCGCCTCCGGCAACCTCGGCCAGACGATCAAGCGCAACTATCCGGTGGCCGTAGTCACCAGGCTGGACCAGCCGAGCACCGACGTGGTGGACGTGGTGGGCCCGTTGTGTACGCCGCTCGACGTGCTTGCCCGCGGCATCGAGTTGCCGGCCGTTGAAGAGGGTGACTTGATCGGCATCTTTCAGTCTGGCGCCTATGCCCGCGCGGCGAGTCCGCTGGGATTCCTGAGCCGTCTTTCTCCGCCCGAGGTTTTGGTAGAACGGGGTAGCGACATCCTCATTCGTTCCCGGGGCACGGAACAAGATTATCTGGTCGACCAGGTTAGCGCCAATTCGACCGTGCCAACCAGCTAGACCAAGCTCCCCGGGTGAGCCGTGCCTGAAATCGTCAAACTCACATCGTCGATGCTGCCCGAGGTCTACGATTCGCTCCTGCGCCCGTGGTCGCCCGAAACTCCGCAATCGACCTGGGAGCACGTTTTCTCACCGGCGTGGGACGTTCCGGATGACCGCATCGGATTCGCCATGACCGACGGCGGGCGGGTCGTGGGGATGTTGGGCACAATCTTCAGCGAGCGGTCGATTGGCGGCCGAAACGAGCAATTTTGTAACTTGCATGGCTGGATTGTCGACCCGGAGTATCGATCTCGAAGTTTGACGCTGATGCGGCCGCTGCTGAATCTCAAGGGATACACGCTGACGGACTTCACGTCGGGCACCGGCGTGAACGCGATGATGAAGCGTCTTGGGTTCACGTCGATCGACACGACGGCCACCGTGCTGCCGACGCTGCTGACGCGCGGCAGGAGCGCTCGCGCGACGGCCGACGCAATGGCTGGCCCGCCGGATCAGTTTGCCGACGTGCTTTCGCCCAGTGATCTGCGAATCTACGCGGACCACCGCGAGCTGGACTGTGGCCACTTGCTGTTCCGTGTCGACGGCAGTTACTGCTACCTGGTCTACACTCGTATCGACCGGCACATGATGCCCTATTGCCTGCTCCACTACATCAGCGATCGCCCACTGTTCGCCAAGCATCACGCAACGATCCGGTCGCACTTGATGCGGGCTGCCGGCTCGCGGCTGGTGGTGGTCGACACGCGGATCGTACGGGCGCTCAACATTCCGTTCTCGTTTCGCGTTGGTGCCACGGAAAAACTGTATCGCTCGACAACTGTCGCGCCCGAGGAAGTGGACACCCTCTATTCTGAAATGCTGTTCTTCCGGCACACGACGTTGCCAGGCATACGGCACCAGTTGCGCTTGGCGGCCACGCGGATGGTGCCGGCAATGTTTCGCGATGCGGCACGCAACGGGAACTGATCACGCAGCCGGCAATTCGCAAGCACACGCAAGTAGCGCGGTCGCGTCGAATACAAAGAGCGAGCGATCTTCTGGCGAGCGCTGTCAGCCGGCCACTCGGCCGCCTACTCGAACCAGAATCGCTTGCCCTGCAAGAACGCCTCCACCCCGCGCCGCGTGCTTTCGCTCTGCATAACAGGGTGCATGTTGCGGGCCTCGAGTTCGAACGCCTGGTCGAGCGGCAGATGCGTGCCGTGTAGCGCGGAGTGCAAGTCGGCCAGCATCGCCTCGCGTGGCTGCTGGCAAATCTGTCGTGCCATCGACATGGCTCGCTGGACGCCTTGCCCTTCGGGTACAAGTTCCCAGACGAGGCCGATCTGATAGGCGCGCTCGGCGGAAATGCGTTGTCCGGTGATGATCAACGGCAGGGCGGCACCCCAGCCCAGAAGGCGCGGCAAATAGACCGTACCGCCGTCGACCAGCGGCACGCCCCAGCGCCGGCACGCCACGGAGAATCTCGCGGCAGGCTCGGCCAGGCGGATGTGCCCGTGGCAAAACAGTTCCAGTCCGCCGGCGTACGTGTGACCCTGCGAAACGGTGATCACCGGCTTGGGCTGTACGATCCGCGTGCCGCCCATCGGCCCGGTGCCGTCGCGGACGAATGCTTCGATTTGTTCGCGCGTGGCCGCGACTCCGCCCAGCGACTCAAGCGCCGAGAGATCCGCCCCGGCACAGAATGCCTGTTCGCCGGCGCCGTGCAGCACGGCGACGATCAGCGAATCGTCATCGTGAAACTGGCGCCAGGCCTCGAGCAAACGCGCGGCCGCCTGGCCATTGACGGCGTTGTGTACCTGCGGCCGGTTGATCGTGATGTCGAGAATTGCTCCGCCGTCGACATCGTGCCTGCGAACCAAGACGCCGTCGCCCGTCGACTGCGTATCGCTCATTTCTTGGTCTCCGGACTCTCGGGCAGCAGATCAGCGCAGCATGTACAACAAGTACAGCGCGCCAAGTGTCAGCGCCAGAACGACGATCGCATCAGGCTCGATGAACCAGCGGCGGCGCTCGACATGGTAGAGGTGGCCCATTACCGTGACGCTGGTTGCCAGGATCGCGGCCAGGCAGGTCACGACATGGTTGATCGAGACTCCGGCCATCAATGGAGTGCTGCTAACCAAGTCCAACGGGACGAACAGCAACATGTTGAACGCGTTGCTGCCAAAGATATTGCCCGCCGCCAGGTCGAACGCACCGATGCGTATCGCGGCCAGCGTGGTGACGACCTCGGGCAAGGACGTTGAGAAGGCGATCAGCGTGGTTCCGATGAACGTTTCGCCCAGCCCGCTGCGCTCTGCGATCACTCCAGCCGACGTGGCCACATAGGGCCCGGTCAAACAAACGGCTGCCGCCGCGAAAATGAACCCGATGACGGCATGCCGCAGCGTCATGCTTGGCGGCTCGGAAGCGTTTTCGACGGCTTCAGCCGCTTGGGCGCTGACGCGCTGGTCGAAGAAAATCATCCGCACCGACAAGAGGTAAGCCACGAGGATCGCCAACGAGCCAATTCCCATGTGCAGAAACTTAATCGTTTCCAGTCTCTGGCCGACCAGAATCGACATTCCCGCCAACGCTGTCAGGGCGATGCTCACCGTGGCTGACAATGCATGCGCGGACGCCGCCCGCGAAAACAGGCGCCCACGCTGCCGATGCGACAGATCGAGCATCGACAGGATCATTAGGTTGAAGAGGTTGCTGCCCATCAGGCCGCCGACCGCGAGATCGGTCATGCCGAGCCGGACAGCGCTGATGTCGACCGTCAGCTCTGGCAACGACGTGGCGCCGGCCAGCAAGATGCTGCCGATCAGTAACCGGCCAAGCCCAGTCAATTCGGCAATAGCATCTCCGTACCGTGCCAAGAACGTTCCGGCAACAACAATGACGGCCGCTGACGCAATGAACTGGATGATCGCAGTGGACATGGGCATCGGCGGATTCAGGCGGAGCGGCCGGCCGCAATGTCGCTACTCTGGCCAGCCAAGGCATTTCGCCCAATAGACCGCCCCGAACTCGACACGTCAATTCGGGATTGCCCGCGCGGCGGATCGTGGGGCGATCACGCCCATGCAGTGTCGGCCGGATCGGAGAATCACCGCGCCAAACGGCTAGGCGGCAACGCGTTTCGCCGGCGTGGCGTGACCGTCGCCCACCGCTGCGCGATCCTCGACCTGGCCGTATCGATTCCAGTATCGGTCGTGCCACTTGGCGGCTTCGGCCGCTGGAATCACCGTGGGTTGTCCGACCTGCATGGCCAGATAGACGGTGCGTGCCGTGTCTTCGACCATCACGGCGGCCTTCAGGGCCGCGTCGGCCGAATCGCCCCACGCGAACACGCCGTGCTTTCCAAGCAGCACGGCCGGGGCCCGGTTGTGATGTTCCAAGATCGCGCGCCCGATCGCGTCGCCTTCGTTGTCGACATACGGCGTGCAAGGAACCTCGGCGCCGAACTCGTCGGCAATCGCCGTCAAGCAGAGTGGAATCGGCTTCAGGCATGCCGCGAACGCCGTCGCATGGTTGCTGTGGGTGTGGATGATGCTGCGCACCGACGGCATGTGCCGGTACAGGTAGAGATGGTGGGGCAAGTCGACGCTGGGCCGGCGCTGGTCGGGCAAGGGCCGCCCGCTTTCCAAATCCACCTCCACGATGTCGCGCGGTGTGATTTGGTCGTAGTCCATGCCGGATGGCTTGATGAAAACGCGCCCTGACTCGGCGTCGAGCACGCTGGCGTTGCCCGAGTGCATGACCACGAGTTGGTACTTCGGCAATGCCTGGTTCAGTCGGCAGGCTTCGGACCGGAGGGCCTCGTTGGCGGAAGCGTCCATGCGTCGGCTCCAGGCGGGGCGCTGTTGGAGGGCACGAAATTGGGGAGGGAGGTGTATACGCGCCGCGTCGATTCGCGTCAATACGACCGCGTGCTAGCAACCGCTGAGCATGGCCCGCGACGGCGTGCAACATCTTCGCCCCAAGTTGTTCCCTGGAGTGCGATTCGCATGGCACGATTCGGCCGAACGTGCTACTTTTAGCAGCCCGCCATCCCGGCACGCCGCGAAACCGCCATCCCCGCGACCCAGCCTACTCACGGTGAAAGGATTCGCTATGAGTACCGCGGAGCACCCGCCCCAACTTGCGCACGAAGCGCCCCTCGCCGCCCAGGCTTTCGGTAGCGTGACTGCCGCGCTGGGCAATGCGTGGCGCGCGGTACGCGCGAATCGACCGTTGTGGTGGGGCATCGTCTGGGGGCTGTCCGCCTGGATCATTCTCGAAGGCGCGTTCATCGGCTGGGTCCACCGCAATCTCGAAGGCGACTCGCATCGCGCCTTCTTGCCCGGCGCGTTGTTCGAAATCCCCGAGCGCGAGAAGGCGGCCGGCTTTCAAAGCGTTTGCAACATCGGCTACGACGGCCAGATGTACTATTGGATGTCGAACGACATCCTGGGACGCCGCGACGCGCACGAGCACATGGACGAAGTGCTCTATCGCTACCAGCGGATCGGCGTGCCCATGCTTGCCGGCGGACTTGCCACGCTGATGGGCTTCGAGCTGACGCCGCCGCTCTTGTATCACACGGTGCAATTTGGACTGACCGCCGCCGGATTCGGCGCGCTGGTCTACTGGCTGCTGGCCAACGGCCTGAACCCGGCCTTTGCGCTGGGTTGGCTTGTTTCGGTCGGCACGTTGCAATCGCTTTGGCTGGGCATCCTCGACGCGCCGGCCGACGCGTTGTTCGTCTTAACCCTATTGGCCGTGTTTGCCGGTCGACTGTGGTGGTACGTGCCCCTGGCGACCCTCCTACTGCTTGCTCGCGAGGGTTACGCGGCATACGCATTCGCGATCTTTGCCGTCACCGTCGCAACGCGCATCGCCTGGACAAACGCAGTGGGCGAGCGTCGACAACTTGTCCGATTTGCGTGGCGTGACGTGACCGGCTATTGGCGACCCGTGGTGTTGACCGCATTGCCGGGCATCATCATGGTCGGCTGGACGGCGTACCTCGCCGTCAACTTCCACAAGTCGCCCATCGCGGCCCGCGAAAATCCGGACATGACGAACTGGCCCTTCTACATGATGGTCAAGTATTTCGGCATCTTCTTCGAGCGCGGTAACTGGTACGAACTGCGACTTCTCGTCGTAAGCGCGTTCACGCTGGTCCTCGTATCGGTGCTGCTGTTGCGAAACGTTCGGCGGCTGCCGATCGCCCTGGTGTGCACGCTGCCGTACGTGCTGCTGACCGCCGCACTGGGCAAGATGGTTTGGGAAGCCTACGGCGGGCACATGAAGGCCAGTGGCGCGATCATCATCATCGGCCTGTTCTTAATGCCGATCGACAAGTCGATCCTGCTGCGGTTTATGCTGGCAGTACAAGCCATAATCGGAATCGACTTGCAAACCGATTTGCGCGTCATGCACAGTCGGGTTCTGTCACCGCACTTGATCCACGAGGAAACCGGACCTCCGGCGAATGCCCCCGAAGCGCCCGACAACCCCGTGCTGACCGACTTGCGCAGCTCGGTCGAGTGGGTCGATCGACAGGAAGTGATGCGCTGCGACTACCAGGGCGTTTGGTCGCCGCTGCACCGCGAAATCAAGCCAATTACTGTTGCCGTGACCAACCGCAGCGACGTCACCTGGCATCCTGGTCGCGGCCAACATCCGCTCTGGCTGGCATACAACCTGTACGACAGCTCGGGCAATCGTCACTTGGCACATCACTCGGTCGTGCTGGACAAAACGATCGGGCCGGGCGAGACGAAGCAGGTCACGGCGTACCTCGAACTTCGGCGACCCGGCAGGGACTACGAGGTGGAACTTTCGATGCGCCAAGACGGGGCCGGCTGGTTCATTCACGCCGACCCCAGCTTCGGCCGGCGGTATAAGTTCCGGGTCGAATAACGGGACCGGAGTAGGATTGTGATGCGCAGGCGACTACGACGTTGGAAGGTCAAGCTGGGGCGTTTGCTGACGCACACCCAGCTTTCTTACACAATCTACCGCTACCGCTATCTGACGACGTTCACGCTGATCGGCATGCTGTCGATCCTGCTGGAAATTGCGCTTCTCCAACGCGTGATGCCCGAAGCCTGGCCGTGGCAACTTCGTGCCTGTGCGGCGTTCGTCACCGGCATGCTGTTCAGCTTCGGGCTGAATGCCACCGTCAACTTCCACGTCCCGCGCAACTACTTGTTGCACACGTTCTGGCGGTTTGTCGTCGTATCGGTGTTTTCTTTTTCGCTCAACATGGTTGCCGTCTATTCGTTGCAGCGGTGGATCGGCGGCGCGTATGGCGCCGTGCGGTTGGCCAGTGCCGGACTACTGTTTTTGTTGGCCTACGCATTACACCGTCGCTACACGTTCGATCGCACGCGCAGCTTCGGCATCGCGGTCTATGCATGCACGTCGGAACGCGTATTTCGGATCTTTCATCGTGTCGGCCGAAACTGCAACCATCTGCACGTCGATCTGGTCGACTCGACCATGAATCCCGATGCCGCGCCGGTCGACCTGAATCAGATCGCGCGGGCGAGGCGCCTTTGGCCCGGCACGCCGGTTTGTTTGCACGTCATGTCGTACTATCCGCGCCATTGGATGCAGCAGACCTGGAACGACGTCGACTGGTACCTGTTTCACGTCAATTCGCACGACGACCTCTCGCGGCTCATCTTGGAATGTCGGCTGCGCGGCAAGAAGGTTGGCGTGGTGTGGCACAACACGGCCGAACTCGGCATGCTGCTCGGCGTTCTGGGGCACGTCGACTTCGTGATGGTGCTGGGCATCGCGCAGCCTGGTCAGTCAGGTCAGCCGATTATGGAAGAAGCGATCGAAATGGCCGAAATGCTCGACCGGCTGCGCGAGCGTTACGGGTTCGAGGTGATCTTCGACGGCGGCGTCAACGCCAACACAATCACACGAATTCGAGCCAAGTACGTGGTCGCGGCTAGCGCCGTATTGCGCGCTGCCAGTCCCATCCGTTCGGCACACTGCCTGCAATCCGGTGCGCGCTATGAATCCCAAGCTGCTTAAAAGTCGCATCCAGAACCGCCTGTGGGGCGTTGCCCAGCGCGACCCGACGATCGTCTCGGCGACTCTGGCCGGCAGCTTTCTTGACGAGCCGACGCTGGACGGCATCAGCGACATCGACCTGATCGTGGTGGTCGACCAGCTCAATGCCGTTCACTTCGAACGATTGGTTGCCGCGTTTGATGACGCGCTGCGCGAGGAGCTGGCGGCGGTGGGTTACGGCCTGCGGATCAATCCCACGCTCGGCCCGCTCAAGTTCAACGATCCGCGAACCGCCGTGTTGCACCTGATGCTCTACTCGCATGAGGCGCACGTCGAGCACGCGATCGACAGCCCCTTCACCTGCTACGACTGGCAGCGCAGCTTGGCACATTGCAAGCGTTCGCTGGGCGAAGTGTTTCCGGTGTTCAACCTGCAGCCGAACCACTTCATGGGTTCGCGCCGCAGCGTCTCCGACTACTTGCACGATTTTCGCGCCGGCGTAGTTTCCTACCGCGAGCTGGACTGTTCGGCCGACGGCTATCGCGAAATCAAGCGCACCAAGTCGATGAACCAGCGCGATCGCCATGAATTCGCGTACCACATCCTCCGGTTCTTGATGCAGAACCTGGTGAAGCTGGTGCGGCGCGCCAATCTTTCGCTGGGCGGAGCGCCGCTGTTGGCTGAATATTTCCTGGTGTTTCCCGACCGCGAGACCGAGATTCGCCGTTACTTCTCCGCCCTGCGGACGATGAAGCGCAGCGGCGATTTCGCCGAGCCACTGGACGACCTCGAATCCGGATTGCGGATGTTCCTGGAAGCATTCGAAACGCAGTTCCGCCGCACGTTCGTCACGCAGGCAAAACGCCACGTCGCGTTTCGCCACGGCCCGACGGCTCTGAACTACGATGTCTCGGGCGACCGGGTATTCCTGGGCCGCACCGATCCTCCGCTATTGCCGGTCGCGTCCGAGGCGTGGAAGACACTGGCGGCGCAGGTCGCCGACGTGGCCCCGGAAGCGGCCTTTTCGTCCCCCATGATGCGCTGTCGTCAATCGTGCGACGCATTGTCCGAGCACGGTCACATGCCGGGTGTGGAGTGCGACGACCGGCTGCAAGAGATCGACTACGGCGCGCTCGAGGGATTGAGCGTTACCCAGTCGCGCGCGACCCACCCCGAACTATTTGCCGCGTGGGGCCGCCGGGAGGATCCGGCCTTTCCCGGCGGAGAGAACACACAGGCCGTCGCGCGGCGAGCCCAAGCCTTCGCGCGCGAACACTGGCGGGCCGAACATTGCAATTCGGTCACCTGTACGCACAACGTCGTGCTTCGCTGTCTGGTGGGGCAGGCGTTGGGAATCGTGCCCGACGCGTGGCATCGCATTGACGTGCCCCATCTGGCTCCGATTACGTTTGTCTCCACGCGCGACTTTGGACTGTTTGCCGACATTCCTCCGGAGACAGCGCGCACGATGTTTCGCGGCTTTGCCACGCCGCCCAAGGCCAAAGCAGCATGACGAACCCGATAAGAACACAGATCGTCGTCCCGATGGCTGGCCTGGGCAGCCGGTTCGTCGACGCCGGCTATCAACTGCCCAAGCCGCTGATCCCCGTGGCGGGCGTGCCGATGGTCGTGCGCGCCGTCGGCGATCTACCACCGGACGATCGTGTCGTGTTTGTTTGTCACCCAGAACACTTGAGCCAACACAGAATCGACCAGGAACTTCGGCGCCACGTCCCCGGCTGTCGGATCGTCGTGGCGCCCGGCTTGACCGAAGGTCAGGCCTGCACCGTTCGGCTGGCCGCGGAGCAGCTCGACGGCCGGGCTCCGGTCTTGGTGGCCGCGTGCGACAACACGCACGTCTACGACCCGGCGGAACTCGCGCGACTGACGTCCGACCGTGAGGTGGACTGCCTGGTCTGGACGTATCGCCGCGATCCGCGCGTGCTGGTGCGGCCGGAGTGGTATGGCTGGGTGCGCGTCGACAGTAATGGCCGGGTCGAAGAGGTGTCGGTTAAAAAGCCGCTATCCGAACAACGGCTTGAGGATCACGTCGTCAGCGGTTGTTTTTGGTTTCGCACTGCGCAATTGATGCTCGAAGCCATCGACCAACTCGTGGCGGACAACCTGCGCGTCAACAACGAGTTCTACATGGACTCGGTGGCCAACGTCCTGCTGGCCCGTGGTTGTGATGTGCGGGCCTTCGAGGTGGACAAGTACATCGGCTGGGGCACGCCGGCCGACCTGGAAGACTACCAGCGCTGGCAACAACACTTTGGCGCGGTCGTTCGCGCCGCGTGACCGACCGCTGCTTCTCCGCAATCCGCGAGACCAACGCATGCCGGAAGCCATCGCCCATCACCAGCCGCATGACGCCTTGCAAGAAAACCGCCGCCAGATATCGCGGTTCCTCGTGATCGGCGGCGCCAGTGTGGCGGTCGACCTGGTCACCTATATGGCCTTGACCGGTCCGCTCGCGCTCGACACGCACCTGGCTAAGGGAATCGCATACGTATCCGGGATGGTCGTCGGATTTGTGGGCAACAAGTTCTGGACGTTCGGTTCCGCGCGGAGGTCCGTGGCCGAGCCGATCTCGTATGCCTTGCTCTACGCCACGACGCTGGCCGTCAACATCGGCGTCAACGGGGCCGTGCTGGCCGTCGGCGGAAGCGCCGCCAAACTGCCCGCCTTTCTTGTCGCGACCGGCACGACCACCGTGCTGAATTTCCTCGGCATGCGTTGGGTGACGTTTCGCGGCGGCATAGATGAACGGCTGCAGGCAGAACATCGGGCCGAACGCCAGCCGCACGCCGGACCGACGGTGTCGCCCGGCACCAATCGTATTGCGATCGATAGCCACCACAACGTAACAGGGTGACTCGCCATGCTCACCGTCGCGCATCGGGTTAACACCGTCGCCGCGTTGCAAGCCGTGCCGCCAGAGTGCGGCGTCGAGATCGACCTGCGCGATCGGGCAGACCGACTCATCCTGGCACACGACCCGTTTTCCGACGGCGAAGATTTCGCCGATTGGCTGGCCCACTACCGACACGCGTTGTTGATTCTGAACGTCAAGAGCGAGCGGATCGAGCATCGGGTCTTGGAGCTGGTGCGGCAGCACGAGATCAAACGCTACTTCTTTCTGGACTGCTCGTTTCCCATGATTCGGCTTCTGACACAGCAGGATGAACGTCGCATCGCTGTGCGGTTCTCCGAATTCGAGCCCGTCGAAAACGCGCTGGCACTGGCCGGTCAGGTCGAGTGGGCATGGGTTGACTGCTTTACGCGGATGCCGTTCACGCCGTCGACCTACGAGCGGCTGCGGGCGTCGTTCAAGCTGTGCGCCGTGTCGCCGGAGTTGCAGGGCGGGCCGGTGGAGTCGATCGCAACGTACGCCGAATCGCTGCGGCCCTACGCGGTAGACGCCGTCTGCACCAAGCGCCCCGATCTCTGGCGTCAGGCTGTCGCCGCCCGGTCATCGTCTCCGCGGCTGGCCGATTCCTTCGTCTGGGAGCGCGCGGCATGAGACGACGACGCGACAGATCGTGCGACCAACCGGCTCGTCCTGTGTATGCCAATTACGCCGACTCGCGCAGTGCGCGGCTAAGCCAGCTCACCCAAACCGTCGATCGCTTGCGGGACCCCGTCGACGACTTGCGCCAATCGCAACCGGACGAAGCGGAACGTGCCCCGCGGGGCATGCGGTTCGAGCGCCCGCCAAACGTCCGACCAGGCGTCGTGTCGCACCGAGGCGACCGTCACGTGCGGCTCCCAGTAAGCGCCGATAAACGGAAACCCGCTGTGCTCGACGCACTGTTGCCGCGCAGCGGACAGGGCCTCCCAATGCGGCGCGAATCGGCGTACCGACGCCGCGGCGTCGCGCAGCGGTGCCAGATGTTCCACCACCTTGGCCTGCACGCCGCGCAGCGTTTGCTTGTCGTCAGCGGCGATTTCGCACACGAGCGTTTGATTGCCGGTCAACGGGTCGGCCTCGAACACGTGCCAGCCGACGAGCGAAATGTCCACCGGCTGAAACCTTGCTGCAAACTCGTGCCAGCCGGTCAACGCCGTCGCGGCATCGGCAAACTGCGCGAGATAGACCGTCGCGTGGGGAGGGTCGGCCAGGTAAAGCTGATCGCCGGCGATGGCCTTGGTGCGCGCTTTGAAGTCGCCCACCAGCGCCGTCAATGCCGCATCGGGCTGGAGCGCCGCAAACACCGTCAATGCGGGTCCATCGTCAGGCATCCTCGCCTCCCAAAACAAGACCTGCGTCCAGCAACCTATTCCCGACACACCCAACTTGTAAGAGCAAAGCCATGAGCTCCACCGAAAAAAGACTATCGATTGTGGTCCCATGTTACAACGAGGCCGGCAATCTGCCCGGACTATTCAAGCGCTTCGGCGAGTTGCTCGGCCAGCGCGACGACGTCGAGCTGGTCGTCGTGAACAACGGTTCGCGCGACCATTCGTCGCTAGTGATCGGGTGGCATCTGGACCAGCCGGAGTATCATTTCGCCCGGTTGGTCGACGTGCCGGTGAATCAGGGCTACGGTTTCGGGATTCTTTCCGGCTTGCGCAAAGCGACGGGCGAGTACCTGGCCTGGACCCATGCCGACATGCAGACCGATCCGGGCGACGTGTTGCTCGGGTTCGAGCGGTTGTTGGCCGAACCGGATCCGAAGCAGTGCCTGGTTCGCGGGCGGCGCGTCGGTCGGCCGTTGGTCGACCGGGTGTTTACCACAGGCATGGGTTGGGTGGCTTCGGCCGCGCTGGCCACTCCGCTGGTCGACATCAATGCCCAACCCAAAATCTTCCACCGACGGTTGCTCGACGAAATGCACGACGCGCCTTGGGACTTTTCGCTCGATCTGTACGTGCTCTACCTGGCGCGGCGAAGCGGACTGAACGTGATCGAGCAGCCGGTGCACTTTGGCATTCGCGAGCACGGCGAGGCCAAAGGGGGTGGCTCGTTGTCCGGCAAGGCAAAGCTGACCCGTCGCACGATCCAGTACATCTACCGGCTGCGGCGGCAATTGCGGGCGGCCTGACTCCAGCGACGGACACTGTGCCGCCTGACAGCTCAGCACGGATGCGAAGACCTGCGGGGCCACGTCCTGCGCACCCAGCGCCGGCGGCTTGCACCGCTGCGCCGATGCAGGCGATAATCGCGGCTTTGCCATCCGCTTTCGCCTGCAAGGGATTCCCGTGATTTCCGTCGACCAAGTCGAGACGCTCGATAAAGCGCGGTATGGCAAAGCGAGCCACGTAGTCGGCCGTGCGTTTTTCGACTATCCGCTGATGACCTACGCCATGCCGCACGTGCATCGGCGTCGCTCGGCCGTTGAGCTCTTGTACGACGCGATCTTGTGGGACTCGTTTCGTTGGGGCGAGGTCCATGTCAGCCCGCAACTCGATGCGGTCTGTGCGTGGCTGCCGCCCGAGCACGCCGTTCCGACGTTTTGGCGGCAGGCCCGCAGCGGCATGCTGAAGCTTCCGCTGCGATTCGGGCTGCGCGGGTTTCGCAGGTTGACGGCCTACGACGACATGGCGCGCAAGCTGCATCATGATCACGCCCCGATGCCGCACTACTATCTGTCGCTGATCGGCGTACTGCCCGAGCAACAAGGCCAGGGACTGGGCAGCACGCTGATGCAGCCGATGCTGGCCCGAGCCGACGACCAAAAACTGCATTGCTGGCTCGATACGCACCTCGAAAAGAACGTTTGGCTGTACGAGCGTCACGGCTTCGAGGTGGCCCGACTGGCCGAGGTTGTGGGCCATCCCGTGCCCGTGTGGGGCATGCTGCGAAAGCCGCGCTGAGGGCGTCTGGCGCCCTGGTCGAGTTACGCGCGATGTGCCGGCTGTTCCGCTTGTACTGGCATACGCCCCAACATCGCGGGGAAGCGGCAAACCGGACCGCGGAAATTCGTGCGGCAGCACCAAATGGACGCAAGCCGCCGGCCGGCAAGCACTGATCTACGTTTGTAGGTAGGTGGCGCGTCGCCCGACCAGATTCTCGCCATGACGCGTCTTTCCGTTGCCGCGAACCTTGCTCGAGGGATGTGCGATGCGTTCACACGTGTGGACTTGGTGCCCGATGGCGCTGTTGGCATGGGCGGTCATGTTGACCGGTAGCGCGGCCGCCCAGCAATTGCCCCAACAGTTTGTTGCGGCCTATCGCCCGGCGGCGGCGGCCATGAAGAAGGCCTATGCGCAAGGCACGGTCGAAGGGGCCGTGCGCCGTACCAACTCACTGGACGGGCTGACGGTGAATCAGCGGTTTCTGATCCGCTTCGTGGGCAAGTGGTTTCGCTGCGACGAAACGACCAGCACCCAGCAGGGCATCATCAGCCGGACGTCGCCGACGAACATCATCCTGGCAACGCCCAGCGTGTCGTTGCGGTGCATCCAATCCAACCAACTCGCCGACGTGACGAATGGAAGCCAGTGGATCCCGTACAACGAGGCCAAGGCCGCCATCGAGGTTATCTGCCCGCTTTCGTTTCCGTATTCGATGGGCACCGAAGGCACGATCGTCGACATGTTGCGGGCGGGCGGCACACAACTCACCGCATTCAAGACGGGCACGCAAGACGGCATGCCGATGATCAAGATCGAGTACACGCAGCAGGTCGCCCCGGACGGGCAGTACGGCCCGTGGGACTGCTCGCTGCTGATCTCGCCCGACGAAGGTTACGCGCTGCGCGAATACACGCGAACTCGCACCCAAGGCGGCTCGCGGCTGACGATTCAAGGCCGGCTGCGCTACTCCGTCAACCTGGACGGGATTCCGCTGTTGGAACACTACACGCGGAAGGATGTTCAGGGTGGAAGAAACTCCGTCACGCAGCAGCAGACGATCAGCATCTCGAAGTTCGAAACCACCACGCCCAACAAATACTTCTTTCGGGCCGACGGCATTTAGGGCGGACCGTGCTTCCGTTGGATGGATGCCTTGTGGCACGTGGTCCGAACTGGCTCGTGCTCCGCGTGCCGAAGCGGCGTCGCCTGCTTACCGCACAAGCTCCAGCGCCCGATCGATGCGGGCCAGGCACGTCGGCCTCCCTAGAATCTCCAAGCAGTCGTACAGGCCGGGCCCCACCGCCTTGCCCGTGGTCGCGACGCGGACGGCGTGAATGATCTGTCCCGTCTTGATCTGCTTTGCTTCGACGAACGCGTGCAACGTTTGCTCAAGCGCCTG
This sequence comes from uncultured Planctomycetaceae bacterium, assembly GCA_937952415.1. Lineage (GTDB taxonomy): Bacteria > Planctomycetota > Planctomycetia > Pirellulales > PALSA-1355 > CALFYT01. The sequence goes on from CALFYT010000001.1 coordinate 110,389, forward strand.
GGTGTCGAACGGCTCGGTCTCGGCCAGTCGTTCCCGGAACTCCGCGAGCAGTTCCGCCGCGCCCTCTTTGCGCAGGTTCTTGTCGACCGCTTTGGCGTCGTACTCGATCTGGTCGACAAAGAAGAAGTCAGCATAGGCCAGAATGTCGCCGAACACCTTCAGCCGATCGCCGGCCGCCTCGACGATTCGCGTCAGCGTTGCTCCCGCGTCGCACGGCGGCGGTTTGGCGACGATTCCGGCTTGCTGCAGGAACTCCAGCATCCGGGCCACCTTCTGCTTTAGCGGGAACGCCTGCATGTAGTGATCCTCGAAGGCCCACAGTTTCTTCGGGTCGAAGCTGGCCGGCGCCTTGGTGACGCGCTCCAATGCGAAGTTGTCGATCATCGTTTGGCGCGACATAAATTCCGTCTTGTCGTCGAGCGACCAGCCCAGCAAGAGCAGGTAGTTGATGATCGCATCGGGCAAGTAGCCGACTTGCTCATAGAAGTCGACGATCACGGGATTGAACGTTTCGCCGGTGGTGGCCAGACCAAGCCGCTCGGCGATCGCAACACCATGTTCGTTGATTTGCGCAAAGTCGCGATTCTTCAGGTACTTATCCAGTTTGCGCTTGCTCAGCTTGTTCTTGCTGCCCGGCTCAGCGACGAACGGGACATGGGCGTATTGCGGCAGCGGATATCCAAGCGACTGCGCGATGAATATCTGTCGCGGCGTGTTCGACAAGTGCTCTTCGGCCCGAATTACGTGCGAGATCTCCAGATCGTGGTCGTCGACCACGCTGGCCAAGTGATAAAGGCACGTGCCGTCGGCCCGTTGCACGACGTGGCCCTGCTCGCGGGCCCACTCGAACTCGACCTGCCCGCGCACCAGGTCGTCGATGACCAGTTTGCCTTCGCGCGGCATCTTCAAGCGGACGACGCCCTTGCGACCTTCGGCCTCGAAGGCGGCTTGCTGTTCGGACGATTCGGCCATCCATCGGCGGCTGTACAGAAACGGGCGCTTTTCGCGCTGCGCCGCCTCGCGCTCTTGTTGGATTTCCTCGGGCGTCGCAAAGTCGCGATAGGCAAACCCACCGTCCAACAGTTGCCGGGCCGCGTCCTGATAGCGGGCCAACCGTTGCGACTGGTAGTACGGCGCGTGCGGTGCGCCCACGTCCGGGCCCTCGTCCCAGGACATGCCCCGCCCGCGGCATCCAGCCAAGACGGGCGCCAGCGCCGCCTCGACGTTGCGCTGGGCATCGGTGTCGTCAATCCGAAGGATGAACTGTCCGCCGTGCCGCCGGGCGAACAACCAATTAAACAGCGCCGTGCGCACCCCGCCGATATGCAGGTAGCCGGTCGGACTGGGAGCGAAACGGGTGCGAACCATGGCGGACTGTTCTTTCGGCAATCGTGGAATGCGAAATGCGGTGGTGGCAATTATGCAGCAATTGTCCCAGCGCGCGAATGGGGGCGGCGGAAAGTGGCTTTCGATTGAGCGCGCTGCCGGGACGCGCGCTACGTTGCCGGCGGCGACTTCGGCAACTGGCCGATGATGCCAACCAGGAAACCGGCCAATCGTTCGGAAGCAATCAGGGCGTCTTCCTTCAACTGCCACATGTCCTTCACGCTGGAAGGCCGGCGGACGATCGCACCGGCCGCTGCGCCCAAGCGGCCTGCCATCGTCCGCTGTTTGACCAGATGGTCGATGTCCTTGGGCAACTCGTGCCCGACCGCGTCACTGATGATCCGCACGGCCAAGAACCGGGCTCGCGCTTGACGACAGACTTCGGCCACGGCCAGGGTTTCCATGTCGACGGCCAGCGCGCCGAACTTCTTGCCGAGTTGCTGTTTCTCGCCCGGGTCGTGAATCACGCGATCGGCGGTCAACAGACGTCCGACGTGCAGGTGGGGCTGGGCTTTGGTTGCTTCGTCGTCGAGCCGAAAATCGATGTCGAGCTGATGGCCGCCGGTATCGACGAGTTGGTTGGGCAGCAGGATGTCGCCCTGTGCTAGTCGTTCGTCCAGTCCACCGGCGAATCCGGCCGAGATGACCCAGCGTGGCTCGTGGCCGGTGATGAGGGCTTGCGCCGCCTTGGCCGCATGCTCGCGACCGGCTCCGGACTCGACGATGACCAGCCTACGACCGTCGAGTCCGCCCTCGCGGGCCGTGAAGCCGTAGCCTTCGGTGCGAATCACGCCCCGCAGGCGATCGACCAGGCCGCCGGCTTCGATGCCCAGAGCAAAGACAATCCCAACGTGGCAGACATCGCGCGATTGTTGGGGCGGGTCCGGTTCCTGTGCCGCACCCGACTGCGGGGCCGCATGGGCTTGCCCGGTGTCGCCGGCAGCGGCCTGCATCGCGGCGTCGCGCATCTTCTGCTGCGCTTGCCCTATCAGCCAATTACGCAAGAGTGCTTGCCACATCAATCGCCTATTGTAGTCGACCGGTGGCCTAGTTTTCGAGCGCTAACGGATTGCGTTTGCCGTGGCGCATTCATGGCGCGCGTTCCGAGCGGCGTCTCAGGTCAACTGCCACAGCGCCATTTTCAGCGAGTCGCCCAGCCGGCGATTGACGCCCAATACCGCGGCCGGCTCGAAGCCGCAGTGAACCATGCAATTCTCGCAGCGGGGGTCGTTGCCGCGGCCCAACTTGTCCCAATCGGTGTCCTCGACCAAGTTGCGATACGTTTCGTGATGCGTGTCGGTAATGAGATAGCAGGGTCCCTTCCAACCGCCGACGTTGCGCGTCGGATTGGCCCAGGCCGCGCATTTCAGATCGCGCTCGCCGCGCAAGAACTCCAAATAAACGGGCGACGTGTTCAGCCGATGGGCCCGCAGCAGGTCCTTTGCCTCGCGAAACTTCTGGTGGATGTCCTGCCGGGTCATGAAGATCTGCTGGGCACCCAGCGGATTGGTCTGTTCCACCGCAGAGTAGCCATACGCGGGCGACATCATGAACCCGTCGACGCCCAACTCGGTGAGATAGTCCAACAGCACGGCGATTTCGTGCATGTCGGTTTCTTTGTAGATGGTCGTATTGGAGCAGACGAGAAACCCGGCTGCCTTGGCGGCCTTGATTCCCTCGATGGCCTCGGCAAAGACGCCTTCGCGCTCGACGGCCAAATCGTGCGTGGCCTCCATCCCGTCGAGGTGGACGTTCCAGAAGAAGCGGCTCGTCGGGCGAAATCCGGCCAACTTCTTGCGCGTGAACATCCCATTGGTGCACAGGTAGATGTGCTTTCGGCGTTCGAGGATCTTGGCGACCAGTTCCTCGATGTCGGGATAGATCATCGGCTCGCCGCCGCAGATGCTCACGCACGGCGCGCCGCACTCGTCGACCGCCGCCAGGCACTCATCGACCGTGAGCTTGTCCTTGATCGTGCCAGAATACTCGCGAATCCGCCCGCAGCCCGTGCACGTCAAGTTGCAGGCGTGCAACGGCTCGAGCATCAAGACCAAGGGAAACCGCTTCTCGCCGGCTAACTTCTTCCGCAGAAGGTAGCTGGTCATCGTGCGGGTTAGCGAAAACGGAAAACGCATCCAAACGTCTCCTGCGTTGCCTGGCTGATTGTGCGAAACGGGCGTGTCCTCACGCCGTGCCGGCCGCCGTCCGATTGGCAGCCTCCAGTGCCGCGGCCCACCTCGAGAGAGCCAGCAACGGGAAGTAGATCGGATAGTAGTGATATCGCAAGTAGAAAACTTGCGGAAAACCGGTCCCGGTAAACTGCGGCTCCTCCCAGGTGCCGTCGTCGCGCTGTGTTTCCAGCAGGTAGTCAATGCCGCGGGCAACGGCCGGATGGCGCGTATAGCCCGCGGCTATGATGCCCAACAGTGCCCACGCGGTTTGCGACGCTGTGGTCTGGCCCTGGCCGCGGAGCTCGGGCCGGGCATAGGTTTCGGGCGACTCTCCCCATCCGCCGGAAGGCTGCTGATGCTCGATCAGCCAATTCACACCCGCCACGACCGTCAAATCGTTCCACGGCAGTCCCACGGCCGACAAACCGGCCAGCGACTGCCAGGTACCGTAGATGTAGTTGACGCCCCAGCGGCCGAACCAACTTCCGTCCGACCCCTGAGTGCGGCGCATGTAGGCGACCGCGCGGTCGATGGCCGGCTCGCCCACCCGACGCCCCAGCACGCCGAACATCTCCAGCACTCGTGCCGTCAGATCGGGCGTGCTCGGGTCGATCATCGCGTTATGATCCGCGAACGGAACGTGGCACAGGAATTCAGCGTTGTTGTTGCGGTCGAACGCTCCCCATCCGCCGTCGCGATTTTGCATGGCCAAGACCCAATCGACGGCCCGTTGGGTCGCGCCGGCCAGCCGATCGAGCGTGGCAACCTGGCGCCGCGCTTCACCGGGACTGACCGACGTGCGATGTTCGACGATCTGCACGGCGGGGCCCCGCGGATCCGACGTGCGCCCGGCGTCTTCCGTTTGTTCGGCCAGCGCCATGACGACCATCGACGTGTCGTCCAAGTCCGGATAGAACGCATTGTCGTATTCGAAGAACCAACCGCTGGGTTGTGCGCGGACCGACTCGGCCCAATCACCGGCGCGGCGTACTTCTTTGTCCAGCAGCCAGTCGACGGCACGCCGCGTGGCCGGATGTTCCGATCGCACGCCCGCGGCCGTCAAGGCGCGCAAGCTGATCGCTGAATCCCAAACGGGCGACTTGCACGGCTGCAGCCGGATCGCCTCGCCGTCGTCGAGCATGAGCCCGCGCAGGTGGTCGAGACAGTAGCGCACTTCGGCGCTGTCTTCGGCATAGCCACGACACGTTAGCGCGACGATGCTCCAGATGATCGGCGGAAAAATCGCGCCCAAACCGTCGCTGTCGGCAAACCGCTCGACCATCCACTTCTCGGCGGCGGCCAGCGCGCGTTTGCGCAACGGCAGCCACCGGCGGCGGTGCAGGAACTTGAGTCCGCGATCCACCGTGCGAAAGAAATGGTCCCAACTGAACCAACCTGTGCGGCGGTCATGGCCCGGCGCGCGCAGCGCCGGCCAGCGTTCGGGCGGCTCGAGGAATAGTTCCGCGATGCCGCACTCGGCGTCGATTTCGGCCACTGGCCGACAGGCCGACATGATCGACAACGGTACGATGATCGTCCGCGACCACGCGCTGACCCGCGACAGGTTGATCGGAAACCAGCGCGGCAACAGCAGGATCTCTGGCGGCACAACCGGGCAATGCTCGTAGCGAATCTGGCCCAGCAGCGCCAGGTAGAACCGGGTGAAGCTGTTGACCGCGTCGGCACCGCCGTGTGCGCGGATTGCATTGCGGGCCCGCCGCATCGGCTCCGACTCAGGGTCGGTGCCGGTAAGCTTCAACGCGAAATACGCTTTTACGCTGACGCTGATATCAAGCGGCCCGCCAGGGTAGGTTGTCCATCCGCCTTCAGCGCGCTGCTGGCTGAGCAGATAGCGGCCCGCCTTGACCGCGGTTTCGGAGTGGTGCTGGCCCAAGTACGCCAGCAGCAGAATGTATTCGCTTTCGAGGATCGTATCGCCTTGCAATTCGGCGCACCAATGCCCGTCGGGATGCTGCTGATCTAGCAGCCAGCTTCGGGTGCGCACCATCGCCCGTTCCAACGGCCAGGGAAGCGAAGTGCCAGCGGTCGAAGAGAATGCGTCCTGCGGCGGCGAACCGGCCGGAGTTGGGGAATCGCCACGAACCTGCACGCGCCGATTTGGTTTCATACCACTTTGATCTCGAAGAGCCTCCTTGCGGCGAACCGTCCTTGGTCCGCGCCAACCGGCAAGTCCGCCGGAAGGCACAGCTTAGGGGATGACGCGCGACCGGGCAAGGTCAGCGCGAGTCTTCGTCGGCGGCGCGTTCTGGAGAAGCCGGCACGACCCGATAGAGCTCGTTCGGATTGTCGTCATCGTCCGAGGGCACGGGTGCTAGCACGCCGGCGTCGACCAATTGTCGGAAGACGTCCGGCCGCACGAACCGCGAGAACCCGTAGTTGCCAGGCGAGAGATAGCGCGCGATCTCGCGCCAATTGACGTAGACGTGCGAGATGTCTCGGTCGGCTAGCGCCGCCCGCACCTGTTCGGCATTCTTGCCGCGGACCAGTTGCTCGAACAGGTTCGGGTCGAACACCGTGTTGTACTGCGACGGCACTTCCAGGTCGAACGGCTGCGCGTCGCCGACCAGCAACACGCCGGATACGTCGTGGGCGTGCACGTTCAGGTACAGGTGCCACGGATCCACGCGTCGACCGTCGAAGCGCAACGAGTCCAAGTCGGCCAGGTAACGCGCGTCGCCCAGGGCGCCGGAGCTGATCGTCACGAAGTTGGAAGCAAGGGTCAACAGCAACAGCCCAACCAGTGGCACGCGCCAGCCGCGAGCGCCGGTCCATGTCGCCCCAATGCCAGCCATCAACGCGGCAACCGGCAGCACCGGGATCCAGAATCGATCAATTCGATGCGTCAGCAACCACCAGGCCACGAACACGAAACAGAGGTAAGCCGCCAACCAGGCGACCAGCCGACGCCGCGGCGTGAAGAATCCCAAGATCGCCAAGGGAGCCACGATCGGGCTAAGCCACGGACTGCGCAACACCGCGTCGTATGATCGCTGGGCAAAGTCCGTTGCCAGGAACGTACGCGGCCGGTGCGCCAGGTTCCATTGCTGGTTCAGTTCTTCTGTGCGGGTCGCGCCGCCAAACGTGTCGTAGAGCAGCGGGTAGACCGGGTTGCCAGTCAGCGCCGCGTTCTTCGCCAGCCAAAGTCCACACCCCAAGACAACAAATGCCAAGAACGCCGCCAGCGGAATGAGCGTTCTGACTAACCGAGGACGTCGCTCCCCGTCCGTCGGCTGTCGGACGAGCGACACGGCAACGATCCACGCCGACAGCGGAACCACGCTGAACAGGACGGCCGGGTACTTGGTCGAGACAGCTCCACCAGCCAGAAAACCGGCCAACCACAGCCAACGGTAGTTCGGCTCGTCCGAATCGATGCTCCTCTGCCAAAGCAGCACGCCGTACAGCGCGCCAAACAGATAGAACGCCAGCCCGCCTTCCACCAGCCCGTGCATCGAGACGAGCGCCATCCACGGAATCGAGACATACACCATGGCCGCGACGATGCCGGCCGTTGGCGTTGCGAGTCGGCGGCCGGCGGCCAATAGCAGCAGCGCCGCCAGCGGCGAGAACAGGGCGATCAGGGTCTTGCCGACCAGCGCGCCGGTCCACCAATCGCCGCATACGATCATGCCAGTCAAGCTGAGCATCTCGGTGCCTAGCGGCATGTTGGCATACACGTTGTGCGGCAAGAACGTCACGCGGCCCTGTTGATAGAACTCCTTGGGAGCCTGCAAGTGATACTCGCGCACGTCGAAGTCGACCGGCGGCATCATCGCGCCTAGCGCGATGACCGCCACGAACGGCACCGCCAGCCACAGCCAACGTCGACCAAGGACGAGCGTCGAGGCGGCCGATGGATCTGCTGCGCCGCGCGGCAGCTCGGCATGGTCGCCTGGTTCGGAGTCGGCACGACGCGCGCCCGCCCAACACACGGAACACGCGCATGCGATCACCACAGCAGCAAGCGCGGCGTACACCCCTCGATGCATGATCCCCGCCAGCCCCAGCGCCAGAGCGGACAAGCTCGTCACGTTGAGCCCCACTCCGGCGGAAAGCACGAACGTTTCCAATCGCGTCAGGCGACGGTTCGCGCCGCTCCACTGCAACAACAGCCAGCCGGCCACCCAGGCAACCGCGAAGATGGTCGAGGCGGTCAAGCCAATCGCTGCCCGCTGGGCAAGCCCGTCCCAGGACGCGTCGCGCAGCCAGTGTCCGACTAGCTCGTCGGGATAAAGTGCCGAGATCAGCACCTCGACGCGCCGCACGACATGGTCGGACAACCCGCTGCCAGGCAGTGGTGCCGCATAGAACAGCACCAGGTATCCAATGATGGCGATCCACACTCCCAACAGCGTCGCCGGACGGGGCGCAGCCGCTGACAGTGCGCCCGGGTGAGGGGCCCCTGCCGGCTTGCCATTCGGATGCACGAAACGCTGTCGCATGCGAAGTCGCTGGGGTTGGTTCCGGCGGTATTCCGGGCAGGAAAATCGGGTCCCGCGGTGCCGCCGCTTTTCAAGCTACGATTGTCTACACTAGATGGGCCCCAATCCCCGCGGGCCAATCCTCCCGATCATACCATCCAGTCCGGCCCCATCTCCGGACGCCCACCAGCAAGAGCAACGGTTTCAATGGCGAACACGGCCAAACTGCAAGGCATCTTCACTCCGAACATCGTCCCCTTGGACGCACGCGGCCAGATCAACGAAGCCGAGCTGCGGCGCTATACCGACTGGCTGATCGACCGGGGTGTTCACGGGCTGTACCCGAATGGCTCGACCGGAGAGTTTACGCGGTTCACGCCCGAGGAACGACGGCGGATCATCGCGATCATCGTCGACCAGGCCCGCGGCCGGGTCCCCGTGTTGGCCGGCGCGGCCGAAGCCAACACGCGCGAAACGATCAGTGCCTGCGAGTACTACCATTCGCTGGGCGCGCGGGCGGTGGCCATTGTTTCGCCGTTCTACTACAAGCTCAGCCCCGCGGCGGTGTATGCCTATTTCAAGGAGATCGCCGACCATTCGCCGATCGACATCACGCTGTACAACATTCCGATGTTCGCCTCGCCGATCGACGTGCCCACCGTGCAACGGCTCGCCGAAGAGTGCGAACGAGTCGTGGCGATCAAGGATTCGTCCGGCGAGATCCCGCACATGATCCGCATGATTCAGGCCGTGCGGCCGCATCGGCCCGAGTTTTCGTTCTTGACCGGATGGGATGCGGCGCTGATGCCGATGTTGCTCGTCGGTTGCGATGGCGGAACCAACGCCACCAGCGGCGTCGTGCCGGAAATCACCCGCAAGCTGTTCGATCTGACGGTGGCTCATCGGATCGACGAAGCCCGCGAGCTGCAATACAAGCTGACCGCGCTGTTTGACGCGATGATCTATTCGGCTGACTTTCCCGAAGGCTTTCGTGCGGCGCTCAAGCTACGCGGCATCGATACGGGCGAAAGCCGGCAACCCTACACCGAAGCGCAGCACCTGCAAATGGAAACAATCTCCAACTCCTTGGCCTGCCTGTTGGCCGAGGAAGGCTTCGCCGACGAACCGATCGGCGGTTGCCCGACCGGCGCCGACAAGGTCGATCCCGACCAGGTCAGCCGCATCGTGCAGGGGGTGCTCGCCGAACTCAAGCAGCGCGGGTTGGCGTAGTCGCAGCGCAACGAGCCCTCTGTCAAACGCAAACATGCCGCCCGAGGAACCTCGAGCGGCATGTTCACCGTTTTTGGATTGTCGCCGCTTGCGTCCGGGCCGGCCGCGCGACCGGCACCATCACAAGTCGGGGCGGAGCAGCGCTAGGAATCAGTAGGGAACAACGACCGGAGTGCCCCAACGACGCAGGGCCCTACGTGCCCGCCAATTCAACGGATAGTAGTACGTTGTCGTCGGCACCACGGCTGGGGCATAGTAGGTCGTCGTTGGAACGACCGTCGGGGCGTAGTACGTGGTCACCGGGGTGGCCGGAGCGTAGTACGTCGTGGTCGGTGCGTAGTAGGTCGTTGTCGGGGCGTAGTAGGTGGTCGTCGCCGGAGCATAGTACGTCGTCGTCGGCGCATAATAGGTCGTCGTCGGCGCAACGGTCGGGGCGTAGTATGCGGTCGTGGCTGCTGGCGCGTAGTAGGTGGTGACCGGGGCGGCCGGCGCATAGTAGGCGACGGTGCCGCGACCACAGCCGTGACAAAACGCAAAGGCCGGCGTAGCCATTCCAACCAATCCAAACGCCATCAGTAGCGCGAGGGATTTCCTCATGATGGAGTCCTCAAAATTGTCGAAAGAATTGTTCGAGCGGACGGGCAAACTCACGTTATTCCCGAGAGTTTCTTGCCCGCACTCGACGAATCGCGAGCCGCTCCAGGGACCTTTTCTCAACTGTAGCTAAGAAAAACCCGGCATGCAACAAGCCGGACCACCTTGACTATTGAGAAAAAATCAGATTGCAGGCAGCACCGTTGGCGGGCGCCGCGGTCGGCCGCCGATTACTGGCTTTCGTGCAGTGGCAGCGTAATCGTGAACGTCGCGCCCTGGCCCGGGGTGCTTTCCACGTCGACGTCACCGCCGTGCATGCGGACGATGCGCCAGCACTTCGACAGGCCAAACCCCAGTCCGCGGCCGGCCTCGCGCCCGGAAAAAAACGGGTCAAAGATATGACGGCGTACTTCAGGAGAAATACCTGGGCCGTCGTCCGCCACGGCAATCTGCACAGTCTCGTCAGGCGTGTGCGAGTTTTCCGGGTCGGGCGTCTTGGCGTTTTGCCGGACGACCGCGAACCTGACACGGCCACCGCGACCCAGGACTTCCAGCGCGTTGGCGCCGAGCGCGCGGACGGCAACCGCGATCTGCGTCGGGTCGACCGACGCGGTCAGCGACGCTGTCGGCGGATCGTACGCTAGTTCGGTCTGCTGGGCTTCGGCCTGGGGCCCAAGTTCAGTAACCACGCCGCGGACCAGCTCGATCAGGTCGACAGCCGACTTTTGCGGCTCCGAAGGTCGGGCAAACAGCATCATGTCGGCGATCATCTCGTACGCCCGAAACGCCTGGACGTTGATCGACGCCAACAGCCGTCGCCGCTGCGGATCCTGTTCGTCCCGCAATAGCGTCTGCGCCCGGGCGGAAATGTTCGCCAACGGATTATTGATCTCGTGGCCCGCGCCGTATGCCAGCTCCTTGAGCGCGTCGAGCTTTTCGGTTTCGAGCCGGCTCTCGAACTCGTGGGTTAGGTCGCTCGACGTGCGCAACGCCACGGCTAGCTGAACCAACCACGCGCCGTGCGACGACGCGGCCGACCACCCACTCTGGACCGCAGCCACCGCGGCATCGTGCTGGCGACGATCGAATCGGAAGCCACGCGGCTGCGACGTCGATCGCGACTTGGCGGCCGCCACGCGCTTCGCCGCGGCAACGCAATCGGCAACCGAATGCAACTGTCGCCCGTTGGATTGATCGACTTCGCCGAGCGCGGCGCGCAACCAATCGGGCAACGCATCGGCGAAGGTGTCGACCTGCCGGTCCGGTCGCCGGCGCGATTGCGCCTTTTTCTTAGGCGGCTTTCCCGGCGCGCGTCGGCCCGAATCGTGCGTTAACACGGCCGCCAGCCAATCACCCGCCGCGTGCAGCAACCCGAGCAAGTAGGCTCGTGACGCGTCGAGCGACTTGAACTCGGCCAACTGTTCGGCGAGCCGTGCGACGCCATACGATTGGCCCACAAGTTGTTGCAAGCGCTTTGTGCTTTGAGCGGATGTTTGCTTGCTTGGCGCCTGTGGATCTTCGGTCGATTCGCTGGCCGACGACGCCAAGCGATGCATCAATTGGTCGGCCAACCATGCGGTGAGTTGATCGATGGTTTGCAGGCAGGCACCCGCTTCGAGGCGGGCGAAGCACACCGCCCAAATCGCGAAGGCGGCGTCGTGCCGCAATGCTTCGGCAAAATGACGTGCGGACCGATCCGCGCATGCGCCCGACGCTTGCTCGGTGAGCGCCGTAACGAGATGCTCGGCGGTTCGAGCCGAAAGAGAAAACTCGAACGTGCCGGCCGGCGTGACTAGTGGGGGCAGGGCGTGCATGCGGCAAGTATGTCCCGCTGGCGCACTAGAGCAACCCACAATCCAGCGCGTGGCGAGCCGGACCGCAATCCTGGCACGCTGGCGTGCTCGGGCCGCGTCATACGTCGCCACCGAACGAGCGCCGCGCGCTCGCCGGCAATGGATCGCGGAACCGGATACGAACCGGCGGCCACGCAGGTCGTGGTTTGGTAGCCCGGACGACTAGCGGGAGGTCACCGCCTCGATGTCGAGCAACGAACACATCCGCTCGATCAACGTTTCGACTTCGAACGGCTTGTGCAAGAAGTCATTAGCCCCGGCAGCCTTGAGGTCTTCGATCTTGTCCTCTTCGACCATGCCGGAAATGCAGATGATCCGCACGTCGTCCATCGTTTTGTCGCCGCGCACCCGCTGGCAAACTTCCTTGCCGTTGATGTCGGGCAACATCACGTCGAGAACGATCAAGTCGGGATGGTATTCCTTGACCATCATCCCGGCGTCGAATCCGTTGTTGACTTTGCGGATTTCGAAGCGGCCGTCCTTCTCCAAAACGTCGACGATCAGCTCGACGAGATCCTCGTCGTCGTCAACGATCAGCACTTTGCGCTTGCCGCTTTCCAACGCATCGGTCGGGATGCCGTTGTCGCGCATGAACGCGTAGAGTTGCTCCCGCGGAATGCGGCGGAATCGGCTTCCCGGAACGCGAAAGCCCTTGAGCTGGCCAGAATCGAAACAGCGAATGATGGTTTGTTGGCTTACCTTGCAGATTTTGGCAGCTTCACCCGTCGTGAACACAGTTTTCATAGACGCTAACCACCCCTCTCCCTAGCCGATGGTAAGGCTAGTCTAAGCGGGACTTCCGAACCAGATTTCTCAACCTAAGAAACCTCCGGAAGTTCCTAGTCCTCCATGTCACGCTTGACGGAACCTAGCCCTTTAGCTTACTGCGTCCCTAAATGCTTGACCAAATGGCTACTCTTAAGTCAGCAGTGCGTTGTATGGTTCCTTCCAGGTTTACCAAACTTGCCATTCGAGCCCATTATAGCCCGGGCCAAAAGTGAGTCAAGATCGATATCTTCAACGCAACTTCAACACGTAAATGCGTTTATGGCGATCGAACCCGAGCGCCTGCGATCGCCGGATCCGGCGTCACTCTTGGCGATTGAGGACCGCCGCGGAATGGCACTTCGGCCGGGTAATTCGACGACTGCCCCTCGCGCGGTGCGCAATGGGAGACCTGTGACTCAATCGACTAGCTCTTGGCGGGCGCGATCGCGCCAGGGCGGTCAAGATAGACCATCAACAGCGCCAAGTCGGCCGGCGTAATGCCGCTAATCCGGCTGGCTTGGGCAATGCTTTGCGGTCGGACGCGGCTGAGCTTTTCGCGCGCCTCGGCTCGAAGCTGGCCAATCACGGCAAAGTCGAACGACTCGGGAATGCGCTTGTCCGCAAGCCGGCGCTGCCGCGCGATCTCGACCTCCTGACGCGCCACGTAGCCGGCATATTTCACGTCGTAGGTCACCTGAGTTGCCACCTCGTCTGAGAATGCCCCAAGGGCCGGCTCGCGGCTAGTTACGTCATCCCAGCCAACCTCCGGGCGGCGCAGCAGTTTGTTGAGCGTCACGTCGTCGCCGCGGACCGTCTCGAGCAACGCCTTGGCCTGCGCGATTTCGGCCTCCTTCTCGACCACGCGTTGATAGCGCGGCTGGTCGACCAGCCCCACGGCATGGCCTAGCGGCGTGAGCCGCCGATCCGCATTGTCCTGCCGCAGCAGCAGGCGGTACTCGGCCCGGCTGGTAAACATGCGATACGGCTCGTCGACGCCGCGGGTCACCAGGTCGTCGATCAGCACGCCGATGTAAGCCCGATCACGGTCCAAGACCAGCGGGTCTCGCCCGGCCAGCGACAACGCCGCATTGGCACCGGCGATCAGTCCCTGGGCGGCGGCCTCCTCATAGCCGGTCGTGCCATTGATCTGTCCGGCAAAGTACAGCCCCGCCACGCCCTTGGTTTCCAACGTGGGTTGCAATTGCTCGGGCGGGGCGTAGTCGTACTCGACCGCGTAGCCGAATCGCATGATCTCGGCCTGTTGCAGACCGGGCACAAGGCGGATGACCTGTTCTTGCACGTCGCGCGGCAGACTGGTGGAAATGCCGTTGACGTAGACTTCGTGCGTGTTGCGACCTTCCGGCTCGAGGAACAACTGGTGCTGCTGTTTGTCCGCGAACCGCACGACCTTGTCCTCGATCGAGGGGCAGTAGCGGGGGCCGCTCGACTCGATCTGCCCGCTGTACATCGGCGCGCGGTGCAGGTTGGCTCGGATCAATTCGTGAGCCGCCTCGTTGGTGTACGTGATCCAGCAGGGAATCTGCCGGCAGTCGAGCGCGCCGGTCATGAACGAGAACGGTTGCGGGTCGTCGTCGCCGGGTTGGAGTTCGACTTGATCGTAGTCGATGGTTCGTCCGTTGAGCCGTGGCGGGGTGCCGGTCTTGAACCGCGCGAGTTGGAACCCCAGTCGCCCGAGCGCGGCGCTAATGCCGCCTGAGGTTCCCTCGCCGGCGCGTCCGCCGGGCGTCTTGTCTTCGCCGGTGTGCATCAGGGCTTGCAGAAAGGTGCCTGTGGTCAAGATGACCGCGCCGCCGGCGTACTGGGCATCGCCGCGAACGCGCACGCCGGTGACGCGCGTTTGTCCGGCGCGTTTCTCGGTCAACAGTTCCTCGACCACTTCTTGACGTAGCGTAAGGTTTGGTTGCTCTTCGACGCGGCGCTTGATGTCGAGCTGATAGGCCTTCTTGTCGGCTTGGGCCCGAGGGCTGTGCATCGCCGGACCCTTGCGGCGATTGAGCATGCGAAACTGAATGCCGGTCGCGTCGATGGCCTGGCCCATCGCACCGCCCAGCGCGTCGATCTCGCGCACGATTTGTCCCTTGGCCACGCCGCCGATGGCCGGATTGCAGCTCATCTGGCCGACCGTGTCGCAGTTGGTGGTCAATAGCGCGGTCTTCGCGCCCATCCGCGCAGCGGCCAACGCGGCCTCGGTGCCGGCATGGCCCGCGCCGATCACGAGCACGTCGTATTCGTACCGGGAAGTGGGCATGGGTTCCATCATACCGGCCGCTCAGCCGGCCGGGGAGGCTCGGCAAGACACGCGCTACGGATACTGGGGCGCTTCGCATTGCTCCATGGAGTCGTAGCACTTCTGTAGCGTGGCGATCGGATCGTCGCCCGGCTTCCAGTGGGCGACCTTCATCCAGCGGGCCGCCGTGTCGTACTGCCCACGGCTGAGCCACTTAGAATAGACGTTCCGCTTCAAGAACGAGCGCAACGATCGGTCCACTTCGACGTCGGTGTACTCCAGGCCCAGCCGGTGCCGGGCCAGCACGTAACTCATCGTGCCCTTGTGTCGAATCCTCGGCAAACCGGCAGGCACCTTCAGTTCTGCGGCCGCGAAACGATGGAATACCGCGTCGAGCGGCGGCGCCTGCCAACGCTGATCTATGGGCTGACCTTGTGATGGGGCCTGTTTTGGGCGCTGTGGCAAAATGGCGCTGTGGTTTCGGTTGGAACGGTGTACGCGCGCTACTTCTTCACGCAGAATCTGCGCTATCGTCGCGACATCATCGGCTTCGCCCAGTTCATGAATCGCTGCGTCACGCATTGGCATTTCTATCGATTCACGCGCGAACTCACGGCCGGCCGATTGCGCGCCTACAACACGCTCTGACCTATTGGCTCGCTGTCCCCGCATGCTTTAGCTTGCGTTTGAGCGTGACGATTTCTTTTTGAAGCGCGGCCCACTCGTCAGTTGGCGAGAGCACCGTGGCACCCGTCGCACGGAGTTTGGCGCGTGCGGCCTCTAATTGCTCGGCAACCATCCTCCGCGCTTCCGAGTTCACATCACTCATGATGGAGTTTCCCCTTTCTGATTGGTGATCGTTGGGCTTGCGACGAGCGAATGGATTCCAAACGACGCTCGAGCATGGACCGCTCGCGCGCGAGCAGGGCTCCGCGCAGGACGACGTCGCCCGTTGCATCGTCCTTGTATTGCAGGCCCTTTAGCTGGGACCGCGTCTGCTTTAATTCGTCGCTGAGTTCAGCGATCCGGCGAAGGATCAAGGTCGTAGTTCGAGAGTCTCGTCGCATGCGAATCATTGTAACCCGAATCACGCACCAATGTCGTTGCGGCAGCGCATTAACATTCGTCGCAAGACTTGATTGGTTTGGGCATCGACACGCAACGCGCGGTCAAAGATATGGAATCGTACGGAAAAGAATCCGTTCTTCTGGCCAGTGGTAAGTTCAGTAGCGAAGTCCCCGCTCTAACCCTATGCACATGCAGTGAATGCGCTGAATTCGTTTCCGTGGCTCCTACAGCGCGAATAGACTCGATTGCTCGCTCGACATTGAATTGACCTGTTCCGCGGGCGAAGAGAGGGTATAGTTGAAGCAGTCGGTTTG
This sequence comes from uncultured Planctomycetaceae bacterium, assembly GCA_937952415.1. Classification (GTDB taxonomy): domain Bacteria; phylum Planctomycetota; class Planctomycetia; order Pirellulales; family PALSA-1355; genus CALFYT01. The sequence continues at coordinate 126,463 of CALFYT010000001.1, forward strand.
ACGACGTTCGAGCGGATCTTCAAGAATCTGCCCCTTCTCTCGCCTCTCCCACTCGGCAGGCCACCATTCTGGCCACTTCCGCCTCGACCCGGGAGCCTGTTTTTGGTCGGGTTTTCTGTCATGGAGTATGTATTGTGGGAATGAAACTGTATGTCGGCAATTTGAGCTACGAAGTCAACAACACGAGCCTCGAGGAGCTTTTCACTCCGTATGGTTCCGTGCGAAGTGCTCAAGTAATCCAGGATCGCGACACCGGACGAAGCAAAGGCTTCGGGTTTGTCGAGATGGCCGACGACAACGCGGCTCGCTCGGCAATGTCCGAGCTGAATGACAAGGACTTCAACGGTCGTCCACTTATCGTCAATGAGGCCAGACCGCGCGAGGAGCGCAGCGGCTACGGCGGTGGGCGACGCGGCAGCTTCAGCCGTCGATAGATTCAATCGGTCGGCACGATCCAGGCCGGAGGGGCCGACGTTGGCCTCCTCCGGCCTTTGTGTTGTGCAGGTGATCGGTTCCTTCAGGCCACCTACGGAGAGCATCGATGGCTCGACGGCGCCACCACCAAAACAAGCGGCCTAAGTCCCGCGGCGCGGCGAATCCTGCCCCGGAACGAGCGGCACTTCCGCTGATCGAGAAAAAGCCTCCCGTGGTCTACGGGAAGCCGTTCATTCTGCTGGAAAACGCTCAAAAGATCACGTTCATCTTCAACGGCGGACAGTGGGTGCAGCACTCGCGGTCGATCGCCGAGTGCCGACAGGATTCGCAAGTCAAGGAATTGCCGCAGAAGATCAACGGAATGACACGCTACGAGATTTGCTCTCCCCGCGACTCCGGCACTTGAGCCTCATCCTGGCCCTTCCTTTTCGTGCTGGCTGAGTCGGAATAATCACATGCGGGGCCGGCGCGGGTTAAGTAGATCGCCGTCCGCGCGCAGCGGTGCCTGGGAGGGATCGAAATCCAAGCCGTAAGAACAAGCAGTTAAAATTTGTGCGCCGACGCCCGGCATTGGGCCGTGGCTTCTTGCAACTCAAACTCTTCGCGCGCTGGGTGCCACGACCGGTT
>CALFYT010000002.1 GCA_937952415.1 uncultured Planctomycetaceae bacterium
ATCCGGCGTTTGCCAATCGGCACCTGTTTGCCCGCAACGACAAGGAACTCGTCTGCGTGAGCCTGGCGGCCGACCAATAGTCGCGTTGCGGGAAGCCGCGCTTGCAACTACCTGGGGGAGCCGCGCGCCGGTGGCCCTTGTCGTGGGACCGTCGAGCTACCGCCCCGACCGGCAGGCGACGCACGCTAAGAAACCAGCAGCTCGCCGATCGGTTCGCCGTCGGCCAGCTTAAGCGGCCGGCCGGCCGGCGAAATCAACTCATTGGTCGGATCGATGCCCAGCGCGGTCAAGAGCGTGGCGTGCACGTCAGCCACTTGCTTGGGCTGATCCACCTGGCGACCACCCTCCGGGTCGGTCTGTCCGATGGCCTGGCCGCCGCGAATCTTTCCGCCGGCCAGCGCCATGCTGAAGCCCTGCGTCCAGTGATCGCGGCCGCCAAGCCGATTGACCCGCGGCGTTCGCCCGAATTCGCCGGCCACCAGCACCAGCGTGCGATGCCACAGTTCGTGCTCTTGCAGGTCGGTCACCAACGCTGCCAGTGCCGGATCGAGCGAACGCTTGAGTTCGGTATGCACTTCGTGATTGTTGGCGTGGCTGTCCCAGCCGCCCAAGTTGACCTCAATGCACCGCACGCCGACTCCGACCAATCGCCGCGCGGCCAGGCATCCGCGGCCAAACGGTGTGTCGCCGTACGCCGCTAGCCTGGCTGCGGGTTCCTGCGAAACGTCGAACGCTTCGAGTTGCTCGGACGTCATCATGCGTCGCGCTTCGCGCACGGTTTCGCGGTGGAGCGTAGCGCCGGCTGCGCGGCTGCGACCGCGACGGAAGCGCGTTTCCAACATGTCCAAGTCGGCCAGCCGCTGGCGAATGCGCGGCTCCGAAACGCGCGATGTCACGTCCGGCACCTTGTCGGCCGGATCGTTCGCCTGAAAGGCATCGTACTCGTTGCCCAAAAACCCTCCCCGGCCGGGCCACTGGTTCGGCATGATCGAAATGTGGCGTGGGATTTCCGTGCCGCCGGTCGGCAGTTCGTGACAACAGATCGCGCCGATCGAAGGGTGCACGGCCGTTGGGTCGGGCCGGTATCCCGACTTTACCAGGTACGTCCCCCGTTCATGATCACCTTCTTTGCTGACTAACGACCGGACCAAGGCGATCGATTGCATTTGCTCGGCTGTTTGCTCCAGGCCTTCGGCCAACTGGATGCCCGGCACGGCAGTCGGTATCGCGCGGGTTCCGCCGGAAATCTTGCGGTTGGGATGCGGGTCGAAGGTTTCCAACTGGCTCGGTCCGCCGCCCAGCCACAGCACGATCAGCGCTTGCGCCGGCTCGGCCGCCGCACGCGGCGAGTTGGGTGTTTGCTCTTCGCGAGCCAACAGTCCGGCGATCGACGTCAGCCACGCGGCTCCGCCCAACCCGCCGGCCTTGAGAACCGCGCGCCGATGCAGCCTGGCGTGTGCGTCCACAGGTAAGCTCTCGTTTCGCACGATTAGTGGCTCCAGGCAAATTCGGTGCTGTTAAGCAGTGCCCAGTAGATGTCGCCAAGGCGCTGGCGGCGCGACGTTCCGGACGTGTCGGCCAGTCGCTCGACGAACCGGGCCCGTTCCACGTCGTCGGGCCGGCGCGTCAGCACGGCGAGCATCGCGGTTTCGACCGCCGTTTCGTCGTCGGGCGCCAGCGCCGCGATGCGCGACGCCGCATTGGTTAACAAACTGTCCTTGGTCTTTTCGTGGACGATCTTGCCGTTCATCAGCAGCAGTCGTTGCGGAATCGTGCCGCTCTGCTCGGAGAACTCTTCGGCTCCGGTGTCGCCGTAACGCTTGACGAATTCGTTCTGGCCGATCGCCCGGGCCAGTCGAACCACGATGTGCGAACTGGAATCAATCGTCGACAGCGAGGCCGATTGCAATAGCGCGCCAACCACCTGTTCCGGCCGTAGCCGTGTCAGCGGAAACACGGCCCACGCCGTTTCGTGCGCTTCGGTCGGTCCGTCGGCCGCGACATCGCTATCGGCGGCGGGCGCCGGCAGCCGGCTGTCCTGCTGAAATACTTCGGTCGAGGCAATCACTTCGATCAACCGCCGAAAGTCGTAGCCATGGGCCACGAAGTCGGTGGCCAGAATGTCCAGCGCCGGCGATACGTCGCCGTCGATTCCCAGATTGTCGATCGGATCGACTAGCGGACGACCAAACAGCATGGCCCACGCGCGATTGACCGCCTCGCGCGAGAACGCTCGATTCTCTGGATGCGTGACCCACGCGGCTAGCCGGCTGCGCTGCGAGCCGCGCTGGGGCAACAGGTCTGGGCGGTATGGCACGTCGCAATCAATGGTTTTCGTTTCACCAGTTTCCCGGTCTTCCACCGTGTATTGCCCGGCGGTGTCGCGGATGCCCCGCAAGGTTTGCTGCGTCTGGCCGAAGAAGGCTGCCAGGCTCTGAAAGTCGCGCTGCTCCCACGATTCGAAGGGATGATCATGGCACTCGGCGCAGTCGAGGCGAATTCCGAGAAAGGCTCGCGCGACGCGCGACGCCAATTTGTTCGCGTCCGGACCGGCGTCTTCCTCGCCGGGTGGAATGGTCACGGTAACGAAGTTTGTCGCAGGCGAGTCGGTCCAGAGCCCATTGCCGGAGATCAATTGATTTACGATCCGATCATAGGGCCGATTCGCGGCCAATTCGTCGGACAACCAACTGACGAATCGGCGCCGCCGATAGAGCAAGAACGGTCCGTCCTCGACGCCGACGAACGCCCGAGCCAGCCGTTCCGCGATGAAGTCGGCGCTGCGGCGATCGGCCAACGTCTCGCGCAACCAGAGTACGGTCCGCGCGTCTTCGGGCCAGCTCTCGAAGCGGCGAATCTCCTCAACCGACGGGATCGTGCCGGTCAATCCAAGCGCGATCCGACGGGCCACGATCAATTTGGGCGCCGGCTCGGCATGTTGCAGTCCCGCGTCGTCCCACGATTTTTGAAACGCGACGTCGACACGCCTGGCGGTGGCTTGAACCGAGTTGACGTCCAGCGCGACCATGGGGCGCGGCTGGCGCTCGGACCAGGAACGGACGCTGCCCCAGAACGCGGCCAGCGCCGCGGCGCACACGCCCCAAAAAAGAAGATTTCGCGCCACCATCGTCTCGTGCCCTGGGGTCAACCCCACCGCATTATATTCGTTCTGGCGGGGCGGTGCTTGGCAGCGGCGGGGGAAAACTAGCCCAAACCGGCCCGCATGACGTGCCTGCAAACGACGCGCAAGCGCGCAACGCCGAGCTACGATTCGTCTGGGTGTTGGTAGTCTTCGATCCGCGACATGTCCAGCGGGCCGTCGGCACCGTGGCCCGGCAGAATCCACAGCTCGCCGAACAGCACGTTTTGTTCCGCCTGCGCCTGATCGTGGCGCACCAGTTCGAGCACAGCCAAGAAAATGCCGATCAGCGCCGACTTGTGCATCCCGGGCTCGAACAATTCACGGAAGGCGACGCGTCCTTGCTCGGTCAGGCGCGTCTTGATGCGCGTCATGTAGACGTGGATCGGTGTTTCGTCGTAGACGATGCTCGACGGCTTGGTCGCCGCGCTGTCCCGCATGATGCGACCGAAGGCGCTGACCAGATCCCAAAGTTCCACTTCCTGGATCGGCTCTTCGGCCAGGTTGCGCTCGCGCGGCGGCAGATCGTTGCCCAAGCGGGGAAAGCGCTCTTGCCAACTGCGGCCACGCTCGTCGAGCATGCTGGCTGCGTCCTTGAACTTCTTGTACTCGAGCAGTCGTTCGACCAGTTCTTGCCTTGGGTCGGTCAGTTCCTCGTCGATTTCGCCGGCCCGCGGCAACACCATGCGGGACTTGATCTCCACCAGCGTGCTGGCCATCTCCAGAAAGTCGCCTACCGCGTTGACGTCCAATTCCTTGAGCACGGCCAGGTGCTCGAGGTATTGCTCGGTGATCGGCGTGATTGGAATGTCGACGATCTCGACCTCGTGCTTTCGCACCAGATAGAGCAGCAGGTCCAGTGGCCCGCGAAAGATTTCCAGGTCGACGCGAAAGTCACCGGTACTAGTCACGTATCTCTCCGAGAAAAGGCGGGGTGTGCGGCGTGCCGCCACTTACCGACACCACCCTGTCCTGCCGAGTCTGCCGGCCGGTGCGTAACATGGCGTGCCACTTCGGCTTGTCGACGGTCTGGGTGGGCCGCATGCGCCGGGCAAGTGCTTGGTTCAATGTACGGTCGGCGGCGACCGCAAGTCTACGGCGAATCGCTCCAACCCCAGCGGGCAGCCAGGCGGCGAAACCGAACCGCCAAGGACCAACTCTGCGGAGGGGGCGGAATCGCCGCGGCCGGGATAGTGGCGGCGGCACGAATTGCGACTATAATCAATCGGTAGCTTTTCACAGGAAGTCCACACGCCCGGCAGCGGGCGTGTCATCTCACGACGTCGACGGCAGTTACCCGGCATTGTGGCCGGTTCGAGTTCGTCGGACAGAGCAGGGCGGAAGGCGTGGATTGCGCGGCAAGGCGCAAGCGTCTTCGAGTGATGCGGTATTGGCCCTTCCGCGCACACGTTGTCATCGGACAGCGAACGTGCGCCGTGGCGCTCGTGCCGCCGCCCTTTCCAGCGGCGCCGGCATTGCGCGCAAGAAACGCGGAACCTGGACCTAGACTCGAGGTGCAAGCGTGCCGGAAATCAAACACAAGAAGTCACACGCCGTATTGCAAGAATTCGAAGGCGAATCGTTCGAAGGCCAGCGGATGTCCGGCACCCAGTTGCGCGGCGCCGACCTGGCCGGAGCCAATCTGGCCGGAGCGGACCTGGTCAGCACGGATCTACGCGATGCCGACCTGCGGGGGGCGAACCTAAGCAACGCGCTACTCAACGGCGCGTACTTGAGCGGCGCGAATCTGGTCGGCGCGAATCTCAGCGGTGCGAACCTTACCGACGCACACCTGCATCATGCCGAGCTGCAGGAAGCAACCATGGTCAAGTGCGTTCTTCGCTATGCACAGTTGCACGACGCGATTTTGTGCAATGCCGATCTGAGCGGTGCCGACTTGAGCATGGCGGACCTTCGCGCCGACTTTCAAAGGGCGAAACTCGTTCAGGCGGACCTGCGGGCCGCCGACCTCACCGGAGCGAACCTGCGCCAGGCCGATCTGCAAGAGGCCAATCTCACAGGCGCCAAACTCAACGCCACGCAAATGGCCGGCGCCAAGACGTATGGCATGATCGACGTTTCCGGCAATCGCGTCTTCTACGGTGTGACGCGCAAGCAGCAAAAAAAGAACGCGATTCGCCCGTGGTGGAAGTTCTGGGCACAAGCCTGATCCACCGCGCCGCGACCACGCCAGGCGATCGCGCGATCACGCGGGGCGGATCTTCCCGTGCGGTAGCCATCATGGCCGCGATTGCCGGGCGCGACTGGCGTAGCCAGCGACAGCCCGCGCCCCTATAATCCGCCGTCGCGTCGTTGTTCGCGGCGTCGTTCTCTTGACCCGCTCAGCCCCCCAAGTCTTTGCATGGCCACGATCATTGAGTGGATCAAGTACCTGATCGGGCTTGCCGATCCGGAAAACCTGCGGACGCTGGTCAACCTGGCCGGACCGTGGTGGGTTGGCTATTTGATCCTGTTCGCGATCATCTTTAGCGAAACGGGGCTGCTGGTCGGTTTCTTTTTGCCCGGCGACTCGCTGCTGTTTGCCGCGGGACTGTTGGCCAGCCAAAACGTTTTCGACGTGGCACTACTGATCGCCGTGTTAGCAGTCGCGGCCGTCGTGGGCGACGCGGTGAACTATTACCTTGGGGCTCAGGCGGGAGAGCGCGTTTTCGAGCGCGGACGGCTGCGATTCGTCAAGCATAGCCACCTGATGGCTGCCAAACTCTTTTACGAACGCCACGGAGGCAAGGCAATCATTCTGGCGCGGTTCGTGCCGCTGGTGCGCACGTTCACGCCGTTCGTGGCGGGCGTGGCCCGGATGAGCTATCGCCGCTTCGCCATCTACAACATCGTCGGCGGCATCGGTTGGGTCACGTCGATGACGCTCTGCGGTTACTGGCTGGGCCGGATACCGTGGATCCGCGATCACTTCGAGTTGGTCGTGATCACGATCGTCATCATCAGTGTAATGCCGATTGTCGTGGGTATCGTGCGGCGCTGGCTGGCCACACGCCGATTGCGCCGCGCCGCGTCGCGCATGGCCACACAAGCCGCGCGTGAGGCTGGCGAGCACTAGTCCCGCTGGCTCTCATCGGCAGCGCGTACCCCCGCGGCGAAGTCGCGACAAACTGCTGGCAACCTGCCAGCGTTTGCAGTATCCTGCGGCCTTGACGAAATCTTGCCTCAGGATCCCGCCCCGTGACACGCCCCTCGGAAGACGCCGTCGTCAAAGCCGCACGGCGCGAGGCCTCGCTCGCCTTCGGCATGTGGGCCATCGCCCTGCTCTACACCGTGACCTATTGCTACCTCAACGGCTATGGGCGTTCGGCCGAAGATCTCACCTTCGTGCTCTGGTTTCCCGACTGGGTTTTCTGGGGCATCATCGTGCCCTGGTTGACGTGCGTGGTCATGTCGGTCGTATTCGCGTTCGGCATCATGGGCGACGAGTCGCTGGGCGAGGAAGCCGACGCGGATCCCGAAAGCCCGACGCTCGCCAGCCCCGAGGTGCACGATGCCTGATTCCGGCACCGCGGTGGGCTACGGCACGCTGGCCATGCTCGTGATCGTTATGGCGGTCTCAGTTTGGCTCGGCACCCAAGCGCAAAAGGCCGTCGAGCGAGGCGGCTTTATGAAGGGCTACTTCCTCGGCAACCGCGGATTGGGAGCCTGGGCCCTGGCGCTGACCGCCACCGTGCAAAGCGGTGGCTCGTTCATGGGGTTCCCTTCCTACGTGTACACCTACGGCTGGGTCGTTGCCCTGTGGATCGCCAGTTACATGGTCGTCCCGATTACCGGATTCGCCGTGCTCGGCAAACGCTTTGCCCAACTCTCGCGCCGCACCGGGGCGATTACGATTCCGGACTTGTTCGACGCCCGCTATGGCGACGAACGGGTCGGGCTACTCACATCGATCTTCATCATGTCGTTCATGACATTTCTGATGATCGCACAGTTCAAAGCTGGCGCTCTGGTCATGCAGATGGCCTGGCCGGGCAACGAGTCGCTGGCCGTTGCGCAGCAGCCCATCGTGGACGGGGTCGACGAGCAAGAAGCACAAGCCGAAGCCATACGACAACGCGAAGCGCATGAAACGCGCAGGCGCCGCGCCTACCTGGTCGGACTGGCCGTATTCTCGGCCACGGTCGTGGGCTACACGCTGATCGGCGGTTTCCTGGCGTCGGTGTGGACCGACTTGTTTCAAAGCGTGCTGATGGTCATTGGCGTGATGATCCTCTTCGCCGCGGTCGTGCCACTGGCCAGCCAAGGCGGCCTGGAACAGCCCACGCTCAACGCGATCGAGGTCACGGGGCCGCAATACGCCTTTGGTCCGGGCTTGCCCAAGGAAGGGTTGCCGCCCTTTTTGTTGTTGGGCGGGGCGATCTCGTTTTTCTTCGTGTGGCCAATTGCCGGCATGGGATCGCCGGCCAGCATGGTCCGCGTCATGGCCTGTAAAGACAATCAAACCATGCGTCGCTCGATCGTGCTGCTGAGCGTCTACAACGTGTTTATCTACATTCCGCTGATCATCATCTGCATCTGCGGGCGGGCGCTGCTTCCGAACGTCGCGGTCGGCGACGAGATCATTCCGCGACTGGCGGTCTGGTCGACCCGCGATTGGAGTGGCGGCTCGTTGGTTAGCGGGCTGATCCTCGCGGCCCCGTTCGGCGCGGTGATGGCAACAGTAAGCACCTACTTGGTCGTGATCGCCTCAGGCGTGGTTCGCGACATCTACCAGCGCATGCTTCGACCGCAAGCCGGCGACCTCGAGATCAAGCGCGTGACCTACGTCGTGATGATCCTGTTTGGATTGATCGGCGTCGTGTCGAACATCCAACCGGTCAACTTCTTGCAAACGCTGATTGTCTTTAGCGCGACCGCCACGGCCTCAACGTTTGTCGCTCCGGCACTGATGCTGGCATTTTGGCGCCGGGCCACCGCCGCCGGGACGACCGTTGCCATGCTGGCCGGAGCCGGCACGATCTTGACCTTGTTCATCATCGGGTCGGTCGCCTCGGGCACCGCGTTTCAGGCGTACATGCTGTTCGGTATGGAGCCGATCGTGTGGGGGCTGACGGTCTCGGGCTTGGCGGGCGTGGTGGTCAGCTTGTGCACCACGCCGCCGCCGGACGAACTGGTATCGCAACTGTTCGACGCGCCAGTGCAGCCGGCGCCGTCACCTGGCTAGCCGCGCACGCGTGCAGGACGCCGCCGCCGAATCGCGTCAATCCTCCGAAAAAAACGAACCACCAAGCAACGGGCAACCGACCGATGACCAGCGATCCCTCACCAAGCGAACTTCCGGGCGCGCCGGACCAAATTCCCAACGTCGAAACGACGACCCGCGGTGGCCGCTTCATGGCGCTGGCCGCCGCGTTCTTGGGTTGGATGTTCGATGGGCTGGAAATGGGCCTGTTTCCGCTCGTCGCCCGCCCGGCCCTGCTGGAATTGATGGGCGCCGAAGCCGAGTCGAGCATCGGGACCTGGTTCGCCTGGATCACGGCCGGGTTTCTGGTCGGTGCCGCCGCCGGCGGACTACTATTCGGCTGGTTGGGCGATCGGGTCGGCCGCGTGCAGGCGATGGTCTACAGCGTTTTGACGTACGCCATTTTTTCCGGCCTGTGCGGCTTTGCCACCTCGCCGTTGCAACTGGCCGTGTTGCGGTTCATCGCCGCATTGGGCATGGGCGGAGAGTGGTCGCTGGGCGTGGCGCTGGTCATGGAGCTCTGGCCCGCGAAGAGTCGCCCGGTGTTGGCCGGCTTGATCGGGGCCGCGGCCAACGTGGGATTCTTGGCGATCGCGCTGGTTGGGCTGGTCTTGGCCCAATTCCTTACCGGCATTACCGAGGCGCTGCGGGCCACCGGCATGTCGGAAGAATGGGTCACGAAGCTCATCGGCGAAGACGGCTCTGGGTGGCGCCTGCTGATGTTCGTCGGAGCTACACCGGCGATCTTGACCGTTTTCGTCCGTCTGTTCGTTCCGGAAAGCGAACGGTGGAAGCATGCCGCGTCGGTCGCGGCGCCGGCGCGCGTTGCCGACATCTTCGCGCCCGGCATTCGGCAAAACACCATCCTGGGCACGTGCCTGGCCGGCATGGCATTGGCCGGAACGTGGGGCTCGATTCAATGGATGCCGACTTGGGCCGATCAAATGGCCGAAGGCACCGACGCTGCGCTCACCGCGCGCTCCTATACCCAGATTTCATTGGGCGTCGGAGCAATCGTGGGGACAATGGGCGCGGCGCTGTTCGCCGAATGGTTCCGTCGCCGCCGCAGCTACTTTGTGTTGAGCCTGTTGTCGCTGTTGGTCTGTCAGTATCTGTTCCGCACGCCGATGGACTACGGCAATTGGTTCTTGCTTTGGGCATGCATCGCCGGCGGCATCACCGCCAGCTTTTATGGCTGGCTGCCGTTGTATCTGCCTGAGCTATTTCCCACCCGGATTCGCGCTACCGGTCAGGGCTTCGCCTTCAACTTCGCCCGCATTCTGGCGGCCATCGGTGTGCTGCAAAGTGGGCAACTGGTCGACTACTTCAACCAGGACTACGCGCGTATGTGTTCGATCATCAGCCTGGTCTACCTGGTCGGCATGGTCCTGATCTGGTTCTGCCCCGAGACCAAGGGCAAGCCGTTGCCGGACTAGCCGCCACGGGCGATTGTGGGCACAGGCCGGGCCGGGCTCGTGCTGCGCGCCCGATTTGCATGCGCAACCCACTTGCAAGAAACCACTTACAGCTTGCGATTGCGGCCCCGATTCATCTTGAACGGCACGGGCCGACATGGCTAGAATGCCCACCCCTTGGACGCCGGTCCTTGGTTCCCGCTTCTGCGTTCGCACGGATGCGACGCCCCGCACGTAGCCCAGAGACAGTCCATGGACGGACCACGCCCGCGCGATCAACTGTTTCTTGCGCGCCCGTTCGTCTTTGGCACGCGCCTGATTCTGGCCTATCCGGTGGCCGTGATCGCGTTGTCGCTGGTCGTTGCCGGAATCTCGGTCTATCTGACCGCCACGCGCCTGGGCTACCAGACCAGCCGCATGGACTTGCTGGACCCGCAGAGCAGCTACAACCAGCTTTGGACCGATTACATCGAGGAGTTTGGCGACGACGATGACGCGGTCGTGGTGGTCGAAGGTCCGTCGCGCGACCACGTGGTGCCAGTGCTCGAAGAGTTGTCCACCGCGCTGGCGCGCCAGCAACAGTTGTTTCACGCCGTGCTGCACGAAGTGGATCTCGACAAGATCCGTTCCAAGGGCTTGCACTACCTGACCCCCGATGAACTGGCGGGCATCGAGCAGTTTCTCAACGAAGTCGACCCCATCCTGGCGGGCAATTGGTCGCCCTTGAATCTCGGTACGATGGCCTCTGGGCTGTCGGCACAGTTGGAGGCCAGCGCCGCAACCGACCCGGCACAAGCGGCCCGCGCGCGCCAGAAACTGGCCCGCCTGGCGGCGAGCCTCAACGAATCGCTGGGGCAGAGCCGCCGGTATCAGTCGCCTTGGCCGGAAATGCCTGCCTCATTTGCTACGCTGAGCGAACTCAACTCCGATTACTTGCTCACCAAGCAAGGCCAACTCGGCTTCGTCTTGCTGCGCCTGGCCCGCAGTGAAGACAGCTTCAGCCGCAGCACCGAAGCCACTGACGCGCTGCGCGATCTGATCGCGCAGGTCCAGGCCCGTCACCCGGAAACGAAAATCGGCCTGACCGGACTGCCGGTCATGGAAAATGACGAGATGCGCTCCAGCCAGACGTCGATGCTCTGGGCGAGCCTTGTGTCGCTGGTCGGCGTGGGGCTACTGTTCGTGGCCGGTTTTGGCGGGGTGCGCCACGCGCTGTTGGCCAGCCTGGTGCTCGTGGTCGGAATGGCTTGGGCGTTTGGCTATGTGACGTTGGCCGTCGGCCACCTGAACATCCTCAGCGTGTCGTTCACCGTCACCTTGATCGGGATCGGCATCGACTTTGGCGTCTACTACGTGGCTCGCTACCTGCAACTGCGCGGCGAGCGGCGCAGTTGTGAGGAAGCCTTGTTGGAAACGGCCCGCATCGCCGGTCCGGCGATCATTGCTGGAGCGATCACCACGTCGATCGCGTTCTTCGCCGCTGGCTTTACCAGCTTCAAGGGCGTGGCCGAGTTGGGGATCATTGCCGGCGGCGGAATCCTGCTGTGCGCAGCGGCCGAGTTGACGATGCTACCGGCCTGCCTGCTGTTGATTGATCGCAGCAACTGGGGCTACCGCATGCCGCGGCCGCTGGCCGTCTATCGCTGGATCGCGCCGCTTCACAGGCTTCCCCGCTTCACGCTAGCCGGAATGCTCGTCTTCACGGCGGTCACCGCGCTGGGCCTGGGGCAACTTTGGTACGACAACAACCTGCTGAACATGCAGGCCGAAGGACTCGAGAGCGTCGAGCTAGAAAAAAAGCTGCTCACCGAGTGTAACCAAAGCGTGTGGTACGCGTTGTCGATCGCCGATAGCCGCGAAGAGCTACTGGCCCGCAAGGCTGAGTTTTTGAAACTGCCGTCGGTCGAGCGAACCGAAGAGATCGTCTCGCTGTTGCCGGTCGACGACGAAGTGAAGAAGCCGGTGATTCACCGCATTCAGCAGCGACTTGCAGCGCTGCCCGAACGACCGCCACTGGTGCCCGTCGAGCGGCCCGAAAAACTGGGACTGGCGCTCGGGCGCGCGCAAGGCCTGCTGGCGGCCGATCGAGCGGACGCCAGGTCGGTGCGGCAACTCGAGTTCACACGGGATCAGTTGCGCAAGTTACCGCTGGCTGATTGCTACGCGCAGATTTCTCGGTTCCAGCAACAGATGGCCGGCGACCTACTCAGCCGGCTGCACATTCTGCGCAGCATCGCCAACCCCGAACCGCCAAAACTCGACGACCTGCCCGCCAGCCTTGTCGATCGGTTCGTCGGACAACACGGGCGGCACTTGCTGAAAATCTACGGCCGGGGCGACATCTGGGACTCGGCCGCGCTGGGTCGCTTTGTGCGCGACGTCCGCAAAGTCGATCCCCAGGTGACCGGCAATCCGTTGCAAGCGCACGAAGCGTCGCTGGAGATGAAGCACAGTTTTCAGGAGGCCGCCGTCTATGCCCTGCTGGCCATCCTGGGCGTGTTGGTGCTCGACTTCAAGAGCATGCGCTACGCGCTGCTGGCCGCGTTGCCCATCGGCGTTGGCGTGTTGCAGACGTTCGGGCTGCTGGGCCTATTGGACATCGCGCTGAATCCTGCCAACCTGATCGCGCTGCCGCTGATCTTGGGCATCGGCGTCGACTACGGCGTCCACATTGTCCACGAGTTCCGCGAGCAACGCGGACGCTATCACATGTCGTCCGGAACGGCGGTCGCCATTCTGGTCGACGCGTTGACCACGCTGGTTGGTTTCGGCTCGCTGATGTTGGCCACGCACCAAGGCCTGCAAAGCCTGGGACGCGTGCTGACGCTGGGCGTGACGTGCTGCTTGTTCACGTCGCTGGTGATGCTGCCCGCCGTGCTCACGTGGATGACCCGCAAGCGTCCGCGCTATGCGACGAAGCCGGCGGACGCGGTCGACCAAGCAGCGGCGGAGCCCGACGCCGCGCAAGCCGAAGCGTCGTACCGCAAGGCAGCCTGACGCGGCGCGGCCGTCAGACCCCTTCGCGATCGATTCGCAACTATTTCTTCTGATCGGTCGCGCGCTGATCGGCTTTGCGCTGTTGGTATTCGGCCAGGACACCGGCCGGATCCTCGTCGAACAGATCGCGGCAGCCGCCGCAGCAAACGTAATACTTCTTGCCCTGGAACTCGACGACGATCGTACCCAACCCACCAGTGACGACGCATTCGTGCCCCACCGCGGCGACTTTCGCAAACGAACTGCCGTGTCGCGTCGCGCCCACTTCGCCAAGGCGGGCGAATCGGTCGCCGCCAAGCTGCTTCTGATAGAGCACAACCATCCGATCACCGCCGGCGACCATCCGAATGGTGATCCGCGCGGGCAGCTCGTCGAGCTGTTCGTCCGCGGTTAGCACCAGCGTGCCATCTTCGCGCTGGCCGGTAAAGTGCACCGGCTTCGTCGGCGCCTGCGGCGCGCCCTTCTTTGCCGCGGGCGTTGCCACCAGGACGTACTCACCCGGCTGCTTGCCGGCTTGCAGGCGCAGCTTGGCAAAATACTTGGCGCCGGTTACGTCGGCGACCAGCGCGGCCCGCCCGTCGTCGAACCGCCAAGACCACTCGGTCGCTTCGCGCCAGGCGCCGCGGCTCGAGCCGCGGCGCAACTGCCCGACACCCCGCCAACTGCCGACATACGTTTGCAGCGGCGCCAGGGCCTCTTTGTCCTGGGCAATGTCGGACGCCGCGGACGGGGTCGCCGATGCCATCCACGTAGCGGCAACTGCCAGCCCGAGCGTTCCAAATCTTACTGTTGCCGACATGAACTCCTCCTCGACGCGAAAGCTCACTCGCCTACGCTTACTTACTATAACCCCGCCAGTCGCATGGCGTCTCGCCGACGGCGCAAGAAAACCGAAACCGTCGCTGATTGTCGCGCGAACCGTTGCATGCAGTGCGCCCCTTTCAACCACGCTGGGATCGCGCTACACTGTGGGATTCGCCGCCTGTTGGCGCCGCGCCCCGCTGGGTATTGGCTCGATGATCGACAACATGCCCGTCAAAACGCTGGTCCACAACGATCTGACGATCGAGGGCTACTCGCGCGCCGCGGTGCAAACCTATTGGCGGCTGCCGGAGTTGAAGATCGGGTTCGACCTGGGCGGTCAGCCGTGGGCCTTCATGGGCACAGCCACCTGGTTCGTTTCGCACGCCCATCTCGACCATCTGGCCGCATTGCCTGTGTATGTGGCACGGCGCCGCATGATGAAGATGGAGCCACCGGTAATCTACCTGCCCACGGTTGCCATCGAGCCGATTCAGAAGATCCTCCGCCAGTTCACGCGGCTGGATCGCGGACGTTTGCCGTGCGACCTGCGCGGCGTCGAGCCTGGCCAGGAGGTCGAACTGTCGCGCGATCACGTGGTTACGGTGCAGTCGACGGTGCACACCGTCCCGTCGCTTGGGTTCGTGGTTTGGGACCGGCGACGCAAGCTCAAGGCCGAGTATCGCGAACTGACCGGCCCGCAGATCCGTGATCTTCGGCTGGGTGGCACGGAAGTGACGGAAGAACTACGTACACCGTTGTTCGCCTTTCTGGGTGATAGCGCGCCGGCCGGTCTCGACAGTAGCCCGGCGATGTACGACGCGAAAGTGCTCGTAATGGAAATGACGTTCGTCGCGCCGTCGCACCGTAAGGAGCGGATTCACAAGTTTGGCCACATTCACCTGGACGACATCGTGGAACGGCGCGAGAAATTCAACAACGAACTAATCATTGCCGCGCACTTTAGCACGCGGTATACGGGCAAGCGGATTCGCCACCTCGTCGAGCGGTCCCTGCCCGACATGCTCGACGGCCGGCTCCACCTGTGGCTGTGAACTGACGCGTGGTCCGTTGGGCACCAGCGTCCGGCGGCAGCATTCCGCGATACAATGTTCCATCCGCCTCGCCTCGCCCAACCGCCGGCCGCCTGAGCGCCATGTTCGACTTCGAGATGCCACCGCGTGCCGCCTACGTTCACGTGCCGTTCTGCCGGCACCGGTGCGGGTATTGCAACTTCACGCTGGTCGCCGACCGCGACGACTTGATCGGTGACTACCTGCGCGCGATCGAACTGGAGCTCCGATCGCTGGGCGAACCGCGCGAGGTCGATACCCTGTTCTTCGGCGGTGGCACGCCGACGCACCTACCGCCGCACCAGCTCCGCGGACTGATTGAGACCGCCCGGCGCTGGTTTCCACTGGCAGCCGGATACGAGTTGAGTGTCGAAGCAAACCCGGCCGATCTGGACGAACCGACATTGGCCGTTCTGGCCGAATGTGGCGTGAATCGCTTGAGCATCGGCGGGCAGTCGTTCGACGCCGCAACGCTGACCACGCTCGAGCGCGATCACGCGCCCGATCAATTGCGAAACGTTGTGGCCGCGGCCCAGCACTGCGTGCCGTCGGTTTCGCTCGACCTTATCTTCGGCGTGCCGGGCCAGTCGTTAGAGTCCTGGAATGCGGACCTGGCCGCCGCACTCGAACTGGCGCCGCAGCACGTTTCGACCTATGGGCTCACGTTCGAGCGTGGAACTGCCTTTTGGAAACGGCTGCTCGAAGGCGAATTGGGCCGGCTCGACGAGGAAATCGAGCGATCAATGTACGCCACGGCGATCGACACGCTGGTCGGCGCCGGCTTCGAGCATTACGAAGTGTCCAACTTTGCCCAGCCGGGCCACCGCTGCCGCCACAACGAAACGTATTGGACCGGCCGCGGTTACCACGCTGTTGGGCCCGGCGCGGCACGTTACATCGACGGGCGCCGCGAAATGAATCACCGCAGCACGATTACTTGGCTCAAGCGTGTGCTGTCCGGGCAGTCGCCTGTCGCCGAAAGCGAGACGCTCACTCCGCCGGACCGTGCCCGTGAGTTCTTGGTGTTCGCGCTGCGACGACTCGAGGGCATCGACCGGCAGACGTTCGCCAAACAGACAGGCCAACAGATCGACGACCTGGTCGGCGAGCCTTTGGCACGCTTCGTCGACGAAGGACTGCTGGCCGACGATGGACGGCGCGTGCGACTGTCGCGCGCGGGCCTCTTTGTGAGCGATGCCCTTTGGCCGTACTTCCTGCGCGGGTAGCGATCACGTGTCAAACGTCGCCGGACGTCGTCGAGGCCCGCTTCAGGCCGTCGACCTTCGATTGCAGCACTTCGACCTGGCGTTCGAGCGAATTGCGCGTCTTGCGAACGCGGTCGAGCACTTTCTCGGCGCCCTTCTTGATCGTCTCGCCCGTGGTGGTGATTTCGCCCAGCAATCCGGCCTGCTTTTCGATTTCGAGAATGGCTTTGGTGACCGCCCGAAAGTCTTCGTCCTGCGACTGGCTGAATCGCTCGACGCGGATGCACAGCGCCCTGGCCAGCGTCAGCCCGATCTTCAAGTGCAGGTTCGTGGTGGCGTCTTCCGGATCCCACACGATGAACACGTCGTTGCCCACGCGATCAACTTCTGGGATCCCGTCGGGCGCGGTGCGCCGCGAAAACACGAACAGTCCGGTTTGCGCGCCCCGGTTGCGCCGGGCTTCTTCGATCTCGGCCCGCGCGTTGCTCAGCGAAAATCCGGCATGCTCCTTGGCCTCGACGACGACCTTGGCCCCGGCCGCCGCGCAATCGGGCCCCAGCTCGACGACGCAATCGCCCTTCTTGTTTCCTCGGATCAAACCAGTTGTCAGGCCGGTGCGCGTGGCGATGTCGCCCGTTTGACGCGTGTGGTAGTCGAGCGCCGCAAGCACCGCGTCCTCGAAGGTCAGCCCATGCCGCGTCGATAGTTCGGCTTCCTCGCGGCGGGCGGTCATCTTGCCCAGCGCGACTTTGACTTCCTCTTGAAATGACTTGTTCGTTTCCGAGTGCGCTTCGAGGATGGTAAACAGCTCGCGTCGCAGCCGGGCCAGCGACGACGTCTCGCTGTCGAGCGTCAGGTTGCGATCGATCGCCTGTTGCGTGTTCTTGAGCATGTCGCTCATCCGCGACAAGGCCGATGTTTCGTCGTCGAGCGAGAACTCGCGGGTGATCGTCCGCTGGGCCCGATCCACGTTGCGCACCAACCGCGACAGGGCGGAATCTTCCTTGTCGAGCGTGAATTCGTCGACCACCGTGTCGATCTTCTTCTCCAGAACTTCAGTCAACTGGCCGTGATTGGTCGTCAGCTCGCGGACCATGCGTGCCAATGCGCCTTCCTTGTTGTCCAGCGAGAACTCGCGCAGCACGTGGTTGCGCTGCGCTTCAAGCCGGGTTTCGAGTGTCTGGCCCAATGCCCGGAGCAGGCCCTGCGACTCGTCCGGGCTGAGCAACTTCATCAACGGGCTCTCTTGGCCAAAATGGCCCACCAGCGTCTTGGCCAGTTCAGAATCCTCGCGACCTACTTGCCGGTACAACAGTTGTTCCAGCTCACCGTCGGGCTTGACCAACTGTTGCACGCGCTCGTGAAACCGGCCGCTTTGCGGGTCGAAATACTCCTTGAGCGCCGCGGCCAGCTTGTCGTGCATTTGCGCGGCATGCGTCGAGAGCTGGCTTTGCAGGCCGGAGAGCATCCGCGCGGTCTCGCGCTGGATCAAGTCGGCGTCGACGCGCCCGCGCGCCTGCCGCAACGCCAACACGCCAATCCGCAGCGCGTTCAGCGCAAACGCCTCGCGCTCGGGTCCGTCGGGAAAGGTCCGCAGTTCGTCGACCGTTTCCTGGTCGACTACGGTCAACTCCAGCGAAACGGAGTCGGTATCATCTGGCGAAAAAAGCGACGGCGTCTGCCGCGACTTGTGATCGGCGACCCCTGCCATGAAATACTCCCTTGATACGGCACAGATTGGACGCGATCACCAATCCAGTGGCACCACAACGGTCCCATCCGCCAGCGACCGTATGAGCCGGAGCGCGACGCATTCCGCCGAACGAAAGCCATCGGGCGGCACGGTTTGCGATCGAATCGGGCTGGAAGGCGCACTAGATAGATGTACAGTCAATATCGCGATCCGGTCCCGCTATTTCAAGGGACCGACTCGCACGCCGTCGACTGCACCGCGGGGGCCGGATCACCAGGGGCGAATGTTCTGATGCTTCTGCGGCCGAGTGGGCCTTTTGGGCAAAGTGCGCTGGCGCGGCTGTGGGCCCGGCTCGCGCGATTGGCGACTGAATGGATTCAAGGCGTTCGGCCAAAAGCTACGTTTCGGCTGTGTTTGAGGCATCTCGTCGTACGTTTCCTCCGACGGAGGAAAGACGGAGCCACGGCGCTGCGGATTGGGCTGCGTTTCGGGGTAAGTCACCGCGCCCGGATCGTCTTCCGGCATGTCGGCCGAAGCCTGCTTGACGGCAAACGGTTTGGATTCGGCCTCCGCTTCGCGCTTTTGTTGCTGGGCGATGATCATGTCCTGGCGCGAGACTTCGCGATACGCCAGATCGCGCTGATAGAGCGCCATCCGTTTTTCAGCCGCGACCAACTGCGAACGCGGCACCAAAGCGATCGCACGTTCTTGGGTGTCTTTCGCATCGTTGAACATGTTCGCATTGGCCTGAGCGGCGGCCAGCGCTTCGAGGTTGCGATGATTCTGGCCGTCCAACTCAATGGCTTTCCGCGCGGCCTCGACGGCCAACTGTTCGTCGCGATAGTGTTCGTCCGGGCAAGTCGCCATCAACCAGGCGGCTGCCTGATAGGCGCGACCGTTCGTTTCGTCCGCGGTAATGGCTGCACGATAATCGGCAGCCGCTTCGGCGTAGCGGCCGACATCGAGGTACGTGTCGCCCCGATTCACGAGCGCCGGCGCGTTTTGAGGATCCAGCTCAAGCGCCGCTCCGTAGTCGCGCAGCGCGTCGCCGAAGCGTTTCAGACGGTAGTAGGCGTGGCCCCGACTGTTGTGCATGGCCGGATCCGCCGGACCCAGATCGATCGCGACCGTGTAGTCGCGGATGGCTTCGACGAAGTTGCCGCTGGCGTAGTGCAGCTCGCCGCGGTTGAAGTACGCATTGCCATACTTGGGGTTCAGTTCGATCGTGCGATCAAAGTCGGCGATCGCCTGCTCCGTGCGTCCCAGGGCGGCCAGGCTCACACCCCGGTTGTGTACCGCGCGCCACGAGGTGTCGTTGAATCGTACCGCCGACTCGAAATCGGCCAGCGCTTCCTTTTCGCGCCCTTGTTCCACGCGCGCTTCGCCGCGGCGGTTGTACGCCCAACTGCGCAGACTCTGCGAATACGTTTCGTGACTGCTCTTCAGGCCCATCTGGCTGGCGCGGAGGCAAAGGTCGATGATCGCGGTGTAGTCCTTGTCGGTCCGTGCTTGTTTGCTCTTCGCATAGGCGGCTTCGATCAGCGACTTGCCGCCGGCTGCCGAGTTGCCCTCGGGCACGACGTTTGGTTCCGATGGCGAGGTTTCGACTTGCGTGGTGACTCCGGGTGTTGAATCCGTGTTGGTCAATTCGGCAGTGTCGTCGGCCGGTTGATTGCTAGGCTGCTCGGAACGCGCCGGTTCGACAAACGTGGCTGGCTCGACCGCTTGATCGCTGTTGGATTCGGCCGGATCCAGATGCTGGGCCTGGCGAACGTCGGGCTTGCGAAATCGTGGCTGGAACTCCGACTTGGGCGCAATCGCCGTGGCGGGCAACCGCTGTGCCGGCTCGTCGTTGGTCAATAGTTCGCCCACGTCGCGCGAATCATGCTGTTGCGACAGCTCTTGGGGCGCGCCCGACGAGTGGCCGATCCGAATTCGCGCTGCGGACGATTCCGAGCGACGGTTTGATGAACGCCGATCGGCGGCGTTCGTTTTGGTCGCGTCGGGTGACTGTTGCTGGTCCTCGGGAAATGGGACCAGCTTAAGCGTGTTGCCGCGGCCGGGACCGACTTGCAAGCGCACCCGACCGTCCGAGTCGACGTGTTTCGTCTCGAGCCGTCCGCCGGAAGAATCGCCGGGCTGGGCGGCCGGCGATTGGGTTGCCCCTAGCACGATGGTGGAAAATAGGATCGGCCCGAAGGCCAGCCGGCCAAAGCGAATATGCATGATCGTGAACCTCCTTGTTCGCGAGTTGCGACTTCCTTGTCGTCTTTTGTTTCTGTTTTCGGGGAGCCGGCACTCAGTGCGGCTCGGTCATCCGGCGCGGATCGAGTGCTTCGTCCAACACATCGTCCGGCAGAATCTTCTGTTCGCGGCAAAGTTGGCGAATGGTTTTTCCGGTCTTAAACGCCTCTTTGGCCAGCGCGGCCGCCCGCTCGTAGCCGATGTGCGGATTCAGGCTGGTCACCATGGCCAAGCTGCCCTCGACCGACGCCTCGCATGCGGCCCGATCGGCCTCGATCCCCGCCGCGCAAAAATCGATGAACGCGGCGGTCGCATTGGTCAGCAACCGGCAGCTTTCCAGGGTCGTCATGCCCATAACCGGCATCATGATGTTCAGTTGGAAGTCACCTCCGGTGGCCCCGGAAAAGGCGATCGTTTGATCGAAGCCAATCACCGTGGCGCAGACCTGCATCATGCTCTCGCACATTACCGGATTGACCTTACCTGGCATGATCGACGAGCCAGGCTGCAAGTCCGGCAAGGC
The DNA here is from genome assembly GCA_937952415.1 of uncultured Planctomycetaceae bacterium. Taxonomy (GTDB): domain Bacteria; phylum Planctomycetota; class Planctomycetia; order Pirellulales; family PALSA-1355; genus CALFYT01. The sequence goes on from CALFYT010000002.1 coordinate 20,294, forward strand.
AATTTCATGAAACCCGCAGCGTGGTCCGCTGCTCAACCAACGAATGTTGTTTGCCAGGCTGAACAACGAAACCGCGATCGCCCGCAACTGCCCGCTGCACTCGACCAGGCCATCGCGATTGGCATTGGCCTCAAAGTGGTTGGCCGCCTCGGTGAAGGGAACCCCCGTTTCCCGGGCGAGCGTCTCGGCCACCTTGGCGCCGAACTGCGGATGCGTGTTGATGCCCGTGCCCACGGCGGTTCCGCCGGCCGGCAGCTCGCATACCGCCGCGCTGGCGCGCTGCGCCCGCTCGACCGCAAGTTCAGCCTGCCGCGTGTACCCGCTGAACTCCTGGCCAAGTCGAATCGGCGTCGCGTCGGCAAGATGGGTGCGGCCGATCTTGATGATGTCGTCCCATTGGACCGCCTTGCCGGCCAATACGTCGCGCAATCTGGCAAGCGCCGGAACGAGCTGTTTCTCGATGGCTTGCGCCACTGCGACATGAATCGCGGTGGGAAACATGTCGTTTGTGCTCTGTCCCATGTTGACGTGGTCGTTGGGATGAATTGGCTTCTCGGCGGCAAACCGATCACCGCCGTCCAACTCTATCGCTCGATTGGCGATCACCTCGTTGGCATTCATGTTGCTCGAAGTGCCCGACCCGGTCTGATAGACGTCGATGGGAAACTGATCGTCGAGCTTGCCGTCGGCCACTTCGCGACAAGCTGCCAGCAGGGATTCGACTTGTTTTTCGGATAGCGGGTTTTTGCCGGTGCCAGTCAGCTTGCCCAAAGCATGATTGGCGGTCGCGGCGGCAAATTTCACCTGGCCCAGCGCGTGAATCAATGCCGGCGGCAGGGGCCATCCCGAGACGGGGAAGTTGACCCGCGCGCGCTCGGTCTGCGCACCGTAGTACGCCTGCGCCGGTACGCGCACCTCACCCATGGAATCTCGCTCGACGCGAAACTCGCTCATCGAAACTCTCGCAAAATTATCAAGCCATGGCGAAGGCGACCGGCTTCCTGCCGCTGCCTGCGCACCGTGCGACTGCACGAATCCGGGAAAATGACGCTATCTGGGACCGAACAATGATACCGGCTCGGCCGGTTTTCAAAAAGGCCGGCGCACTCGGGCAATACGGCCCAAATGGGCCGTTTTTGGTCGATTCGGCCGCCAGAATGCGTCGCGCGCAACGCCCTGTTGCAGTCAACGACTCTGGCCGGATCGCGATTGTCGGCCGCGGTGCACAGCCCTAGACTGAACAGACGTCGCACCCACTCCATGCCAGCCTCGATGCGGTCTCGCGACCGCTCCGCCCCCATTGCTTCGATGACCCAGTTCGCGTCAAACGACGAGTTCCACAAGCTCACGGCCGGGCGAACCGACGTCGATTTGGTTCAACTGATGCTCGACTTCGCAGCCGACGCGTACGACGATTTGGATCGGGTCGGTTGTTTGATGGAGCTGGATCGGTTGGGAGTGCAATGTGCCGATGCTGGCGCCAGCGACGCGACGTTGCCACTGCCTGAGCGGCTGGCAATCATCAACCGCACGTTGTCCGACGTGGCCGGCTTTCATGGCAATCGAGAAGACTACTACGACCCGCGAAACAGCTACCTGAACGACGTCCTTGCACGTCGGACCGGCCTTCCGATAACGCTCGGCATTGTCTACATCGCCGTAGCATCACGAGCCAGCGTGCCGATGTTTGGCGTCAACACGCCGGGCCACTTCGTGGTTGCCGCCCGGGACAAGGACCAGACGTGGTACGTCGACGCCTTCTCGTTCGGCGGTGTCCTGGACCAGCAGGCTTGTGCGCGGCAAGTCGAACGGATGACCGGTGATCAGGGAGTCGTCTGCGATTCGCACTTTTGTCGGGCATCGGCAATGCAGATCGGTGCCCGCGTGCTGCGGAACTTGAAGGTCGCTTACGCGATGTTGGATCGCTGGCCAGATGTGCTGGTCGTCCAGCAACGACTGACCGCCCTGTTGCCCGACGCCAAAGAGGAACAGCGCGACTTGGGCCTGGCCTATCTCCGCGCCGGTGAGCCCGCCCGGGCGCTCGGCATACTCGAACCGTACTTGTCAGCGTGCCCGCGCGATCAGGCCGAAGCACTGGCGCCTTCTCTACAGGCCGCGCGGCGGATGATGGCTGAACGCAATTAGGATGATCGCCGATCGGGATGGATTCCGATGCCCGAAACACGACCCGCACGCGGCAACAATTCGCCCATCGCCAACTCATCGATCGCCCTTGTGCCGCACGGCATGACGCACGGCCGCACTGCCGATCCGGCGCCGCTCGACGCGATCGATTGGACAGGCCGCCGTGTGACCGTCATGGGCTTGGGCACGCACGGCGGCGGTGTCGGCGTAACGCGTTACCTGGCGCGACAAGGCGCGCTGGTCACGGTCAGCGACTCGGCCGATTACCAAACGCTGGCGAGCGCGATTGAGCAGATCGGTGACCTCCCGCTGGTTGCGTTGAACGTTGGCGGACACGTGGCGGCCGACTTTCGAACCGATTTCATCGTCGTCAATCCGGCCGTACGTCCCGACCACTCCTGCCTGGCCGATGCTAAAACACATGGCGCGCGACTCATTTCTGAAACAGAACTGTTTCTGGCACGCTGTCCGGCTAACGTGATCGGCGTGACGGGCACCGTCGGAAAAACGACGACCAGCACGATGGTGCACCGTATTCTTTGCGCCGCCGGGCGGCGCACCTGGCTCGGCGGAAATGTCGGCCGGAGCCTGTTGAGCGAACTGGATCGAATGCGGCCGGACGATTGGGTCGTACTCGAGCTGAGCAGTTTTCAGTTGGCGCTTTTGACTCCCGCCGCACGCCTGCCGCGATGGGCCATCGTTACCAATTGTTCGCGCAACCACCTCGACTGGCATGGTTCGCTGGATGCCTATCGCCAGGCCAAGCTCCGACTCGTGCGCGGCGTCGGCAAGCAAGGCCACGTCGTTTTGGGTTCGTTCGGCGAGGACGCAGCCCAATGGCAACAGGCCGCCAGCGGTCGCGCTGTTGCTGCCTGGCCGCGCGAACGACTGCCGCGACTCAAATTGCCGGGCGAGCACAATCGCGACAACGGGGCCTGCGCCGCTGCCGTGGCCGAATTGGTGGGCGTTACGGCGGAAACGATTGCCGATGTATTGGCGCGTTTCTCGGGCCTGCCGCATCGAATCGAGCTGATTGCCGACATCGCCGGACGGCGATTCTACAACGACTCGAAGTCTACGTCGCCCGCCGCGACAATGGCGGCCCTGTCAGCCGTAGAGGGCAACGTCTGGCTCATCGCGGGCGGGGACTCCAAGGGCGCCGACTTTGGCCCGCTGGCAAGCGCGATCGTCGCGCGCTCGCGTGGCGCGGCACTATTCGGCGCGGCTGGCCCAGAGTTGCACTCGGCAATCGCCGCTCATTCACCCGACTTCGCGCAAACGATCGCATCCAGTTTGGACGACGCGGTCGATTGGTGTTGGCGGCAGTCGCAGCCGGGCGAGGCGATCGTGTTGTCACCGGCGTGTGCCAGTCACGACCAGTTTGTCGACTACCGGCAGCGTGGCGAGACGTTTCGCGCCATCGTCGAACGGCTTCGGCGTCGGGCATTGGTGTACGACTCGCCGCATCGCGTGGCTGCTGAATCGGTTGCCACGTCTCGGGCCCTGGATTAGATTGTTTGCGTTGCCGCCATACGGCGGCGCGACCCATGCGACAGCCGCGAAGTCGACGGCTAAGTAGTTTCCTTGTTGAGAACGAATCCGCCGCTGGGAGTTGTCCCTTGCGGTTTTTCGAGGGAATGTTAAACAGCCGGCGCCAGCGCGGCGCCGCACCGCTGCTATGGCCAAACACCGCGAACCGGTCAATCCGTTTTACGTATTGCTCGTAGTGGTGGGCGTTGTGTTTCTGGTCACGGCGTGCGCGTATGGTGCCATGGCGTATCGGGCCGTTTCGCCGACCGCTGCCCAGGAAATCCACGAGCATCCACTGACCGACTTTCTCGATCGCAATGGCATGGCTCTGTTGGGATGGGAACTGGCATTGCTCGCAGCAGCCAGCTTCGCGGCCATGGGGCTCGACCGGTATCGCGACGCGCGGCGGCCCGCCGGCGGGCCCGCAGGCCCGACATCCACCGAGCCAGGCAGCGAACCGGGCGGGCCCAACCGGTAAAACCACCCCGATGTCCGGAGAGCCGCGGCCATGGACCTCGTCGACAGGCATCTGGCTCACGACGCGTGGACGACCTGCCGGTTCCGTGCCCGTCCCAGGACGGCAGTGACCTCGACACGTACGGCCAACACAACGGAGACTCATGCATGAAAGTTCGACATCATCAACAGGTCGACCAGGCGCCGGTAACGATGGAGGGTTCGTCCGGCTGCCATGTTCGTTGGCTGGTCGACGAGCAGCAAGGCGCGCCGAACTTCGCGATGCGCGAGTTCGAAGTCGAGCCGGGCGGCTACACGCCGCGCCACAGCCATCCCTACGAGCATGAGGTGTTCGTGCTGGCTGGCGACGGCGTCGTCGTCGAGGGCGACGTCGAACACCCGTTGCGCGCCGGCGACGTGGTATTCGTCGTGCCGGGCGAAGTCCATCAGTTTCGCAACACGGGCAACGCTCCGCTACGCTTCCTGTGCATGGTGCCCAACTCTTCGGCCAGCCAGAAGCCCGCGCTGGCTGCCGAGTGCAGCCGCCCGCAAGACGAAACGGCCGACGCCGCGCCGAAAAAAGCATGACGCCAGCCGCCGACGAGATCGAAGCGCTTCGTGACGAGATTCGATATCACGATCGCAAATACTACGTTGATGCGCAGCCGGAAATCTCGGACGTGCAGTACGACCGGTTGATGCAGCGGCTCGAACGGCTTGAAGCCGAACATCCGGAGCTGATCTCGCCTGACAGTCCTACCCAGCGCGTCGGCGAGCGTCCCGTGTCGTCGCTCGAATCGGTGCGCCATCGGGTTCCGATGCTCTCAATCGAAAACACGTACAGTGCCGACGAGCTGCGCAAGTACGGCGAGCGAATCGATAAGCTGCTGCCCGGCGAATCGATCCAATGGGTCGTGGAACTGAAGATCGACGGCGTGGCGGTCAGCATCACATACGAAGACGGCCTGCTGGCGCAAGGTGCCACGCGCGGCGACGGACTTACCGGCGACGACATCACGCACAACGTGCGGACCGTTATCGACTGCCCGCTCAAGCTCGGCGGTAACGCGCCGGCGTTGCTCGAAGTGCGCGGCGAAGTGTACATGACCAACTCGGACCTCGTGCTGCTCAACGAGCAACAACAGAAAGACGGTCTGCCGCTTTACGCCAACACACGCAACTGCGCCGCCGGCAGCATTCGGCTGCTCGATCCGCGCGAAGCGTCGAAACGGCGTTTGCACCTGTTCTGTCATGGGATGGGGCAGGTCGACGGACTGCGGGCGACGACATACATCGATTTTTTGGCCGAGCTGCGAAAACTCGGCCTGCCGGCCACGCCTCACGTGCAGTGTTTCGACGATTTCGACGCGGCAGTCGCCCACTGTGAAACATTGATCGAGAGTCTGCACGAGTTGGACTTTGAAGTCGACGGGCTGGTGCTAAAGGTCAACGACTTTGACCAGCGCGAGCGGCTGGGCACAACTAGCAAGAGCCCGCGCTGGATGATCGCCTACAAGTTCGAGAAGTATGAGGCGCCAACACGCCTGTTGGACATCCGCGTACAAGTGGGCAAGACAGGTGCGATCACGCCGGTGGCCGATCTGGCACCTGTGGAACTAGCCGGCACGACGGTCTCGCGCGCCAGCCTGCACAATGCCGACGAGATCGAACGCAAGGACGTACGTGTCGGCGACGTGGTCATCGTAGAAAAGGCCGGCAAGGTGATCCCTCACGTGGTGCGCGTCGAAAAGCACGAGCGCAAAGGGCGACCGCGGAAGTTCGTTTTCCCAACCCACTGTCCGCAATGCGGCACCGAGTTGGTCAAAGACGAAGGCGGCGTCTATATCCGTTGCCCGAACGTGGAGTGCCCTGCCCAAATCAAAGAACGGCTGCGGTACTTCGCCAGTCGCTCCGCGATGGACATCGAGGGCCTGGGCGACAAGTTGGTGGACCAGCTCGTCGAAACAGGCGCCGTCAAGACGTTCGGTGACTTGTATCGGCTCGACCTCGAAACGTTGCAGAACATCGAGCGGATGGGCAAAAAGTCGTCGCAGAAACTGCTCGACGGCATAGAGCGCAGTAAGTCGCGCGGGTTGGCGCGGCTGCTCAACGCCCTTTCGATCCGGCATGTCGGAACACGCGTTGCCGCCGTGTTGGCCGAACGATTTCTCTCGATCGAACAACTGCAAGAAGCCAGCGTCGAACAACTGTCCGAAATTGACGAGATCGGGCCGGTCATCGCCAAGAGTGTACACGACTTCCTGGACCACGCATTCGGCCGCAGCACGGTCGACGACCTACGGTCGCTCGGCATCGAGATGCACGCGCCGCAAACGACCGAGCGCAAAGCAAGCGCCGTGAGCGGCAAGACGTTTGTCGTCACCGGCACGTTGGCCAACTATTCACGCGAAGAGATCCAGCAGCGGATTACGGAACTGGGCGGCCGAGCGGCGTCGAGCGTCTCGAAAAAAACCGACTACATCGTGGCCGGCGAAAAAGCGGGCAGCAAGCTCGACAAAGCGCGGCAACTCGGCATCCCGGTGCTCGACGAAGAAGCATTCGACAAGCTCTGCTCGTCGGACCCCTAATCTGCGATGCGCGGAGTGCCGCGGACAATCGGGCAGGCCATTCGAACTGTCCGACGAACAGTGCAGGTGCCAGCACAGCAGCCGCGAATCGATTCCGCGGATTCGCGGGCCCAATTGCAAACGATGATGCATGCCCAAGCGAATTGCCTCAACTGTCACCGCCACGGAGGGGTGCGGGTTTGTTGGAATGCGGCCCCACGCTGGACAAAGTCCGCGGCGATTGCTTGACAAAATCTCGGCCGAAACCAGGGCTTGAATCGTTTGGCCGCGGTCGCTATTGTTCGCCGCCCTGAACCAACCCGGGGGCAACTACGTACAAACCTCGTATGGCATCGATCGCGACACTGACGACGTGGCTTTGCATGGGTCTGATCGCCCTGCCGCTGTCGCCGTGCGCGCTGATCCCCTACGTCTGTGAATTGGCCATGGCGGGCCAGGAACAGGTCGGCACGCTCGTTGGCCCTGCCGACGCGGCCGAAGCGGTTACACCGCCGGTTGCCCATTCCTGCTGTGCCGAGCCGCTGACGGCGTCGGACGAAAGCACTTCGGGCAATTCTTCGCACAACGATCCGGAGTCGCCATGCCCGCGTGGCTGCTGCCGGGTGCTCCCCGTCGGGACGACGGTGGAGAAAGTAGTCGCCGCAGAATCGACGGTGGTCACGGCTAGCGCGCCGAGTCCGCTGGTCGCCGCTGACGGTGGCTGGATCGCGCCGGCGCAGGAGGCGCTATTGCCGGCCCAGACTTTGCAATCTCTCTCCTGCCTGTGGCGTTGCTAATCGTTTCGCGCCGCGAACCTGCGCATCGTTCGATGCGCTCGCGTCGCGACGCCCGATCAACAACGTCGAATGTTGAGTCTCTATCTCATCACGTTTAGGCAAGGAGATGATTTCATGTTTCCGGATTTCACAAAGGTCGCTGCTGCGCTGATCATTGGCGCCGGAGCGCTCGTTGCCTCGATCGGCCTGGCGGCCGAAACCGAGGAAGTCACCAAGGACTGTTGCCAGGAGAAGCTGGCCTGCTGCGACGCAAAGCGCGATTGCTGCACGGCCAAGCAAAAGGCCGACTGTTGCAAGCAGGCGCTGGCCTGTTGCAAGAACAATCAGGCCTGTTGTGACGCGGCGCCCGACTGCTGCAAGACGGCCAAGAAGTGTTGCAGCGAGGGCAAAGCCTGCTGCGGCGAAAAGGGCGAAGTCAAGACGGCCGCCGCCGATTGCTGCAAGGCCGCGACTGAACGTGGCAAGGTCGCGCTGCACTACTGTGCGGCCGACAAAGAGCCCGCCACGACGGTCGCCGATTGCTGCAAAGCCGCCGCGCAACTGCTCGCCGCTGCCGAGAACTGCTGTGTCGAGGGCGCGGAGTGTTGCGCCGAGGGCGGCGATTGCTGCCTGCTAAAGGCCGCGGCGATCGTGGCCAGCAAGGGAGCGCCGGCAGACTGTTGCGACGCGAAGCTGGCCTGCTGCGCCGTCGGGGCCGAGTGCTGCTCGGACAGTGCCAAGGCTGACTGCTGCGCCGAGGCCAAAGCCTGCTGCTCGAACGCCGAAGACTGCTGCCTCGCGGCGCGGAAGCCGGCCGTTACGGCAGTCAAGACGTCGGCCAAGCAGTGCTGTGTCGAAGGTAAAGCCTGTTGCGCCAAGGGGGAGGACTGCTGTCCTGCCAACACAAAACAGGCCAGTCCCGAAGCACGGGTAGCGACCAAACCGGACGACAAAAAATAGTCGCCCGAAGATCGCGTACTTCGTGAGAGAATTGCAGGGCACGCGGCGGCTCGAGTCGTCGCGTGCCCTTTTTGTTTGCGCGGCAGGGTCGTTGAACGGCCGTGCATGCCACATGACAACTCCGTGTCGATCGCCGCAGCCCGCACGACACGTCTACATGGCGGTTGCCCCGCCGTCGATCACGACCACTTGGCCGGTGACGTACGAAGCCTCGGGCGAGGCGAGATACAACGCCGCGAAGCCGATTTCGTCCGGCTGGCCAAGGTGCTTGATCGGTTGGGTCGCTTCCAACCTGGCCATGTGTTTTTCGTTCTTCCAGAAGAACTCGCTGAAATCGGTTTGGATCAACCCGGGCGCGATCGCGTTGACCCGCACGTTCTTCGGCCCGAACTCAACAGCCCACGTCCGCGTCATCATGATCAGGCCGGCCTTGGTGAAGCTGTAGAGCAAGCCACCCGGCTGCGGCCGCAGTCCGGCGATCGACGCGATGTTGATGATCGATCCGCCGCCGCGCTCGGCCATCTTCGGCACGGTCAAGCGCACCAGTCGCATCGCGGCCATGATGTTGACTTCGACCATTTTGAGGACCATCTCGTCGGTCACGTCGAGCGAAGGACCCTGGCCAATGTTCGTCGCACTATTGTTCACCAAGATATCGATCGGGCCGAGGTCTTTTTCCGTTGCCGCCACGACTTGTTCCAACTGTTCGGTTCGGCCCACGTGACACTCCATCGGCACAACCTTGCCGGGCAGACTGCCAAACTCATCGGCCGTGGCTTTCAGCACGTCGAGCTTGCGGCTGGCGATGACGACGTTCGCGCCTGCCTCAGCCAGGTGTTTGGCGATTGCCTTGCCGATGCCGCGTCCGCCACCGGTTACCAGTGCCGTCTTGCCCTTTAGATCAATCGATGCGCTCATGGTCGTTTCCCGTTTCTTGGTTGTGTGTGAGTCGATTTATCGGCGGCTCTTGAACGTGCCGCTGTGCGAAGTTGGCGTTGTTTGGGTATCTGCTGGCGGCCGCGACCATGCCGCCTAGCCCTGGCTGACCGAGGCCTCTATGTCGCGAATCTGTTGGCGGATCTCCTCGGGCATCATCGCCTTTACGTGATTGTTGTAGTCGTAGATCACCAGCTTCTGTTGTCCGTGCGCGGCGATCTCCTTCAGTTTATGACTGACGATAATCGTGTCCATCATGAACCGATCTTCTTTGAGCTCGCTGATTCGCGTGCCGATCGTGACCGTGTCTGGGTACTCGAGCGGTTTGCGAAAACGGCAATCGGTCCAGGCCAGGATCGGCCCAATGCCGGTTCCCTGTTGCTCCCGACTGAATCCCATATCGCGAAAGTACTGAAGCCGCGCATGTTCCATGTAGCGAAAGTAGACGACGTTGTTCACGTGGCTGTTGGCGTCCATTTCGCCCCAGCCCACCAGCGTCGTCACCAGCACGGGATAGCCTTCGAGCAGCTTGGCCACCGCCGGATCGAGTTGAGTGCGTTCCACGAAGTTGGTTTCCCACGTGCCGCTAAAGAAAGACCCCCGTGCACCGGGAGTCGACCTACCGTCCGTTCGGTAAGTTAGCAGGTCCGATTCCTGCTTGCAAAGGGGCGCCCGTGAAACGCGATGCACCGATCGGGCCGCGCGTGGGAGCGATGTGTCTGACCCGCGCCACCAGCTCGGCGTTACCCGACTACTTTGCGCCAGCGCAGCGCCGGGTGCTCAGTGCCAACCGCCGCCGGCACGATCCGCGCGCAGGCCTTCAGCCCGCGACCGCTATTGGTCATCACGACCACGCCCAGGCGGTGCCCCGGAAAGCCAACCGCGAAGCAATTGTACCGCGCCGCATTGTTGCCCCAATGCCAGAAGGCATCGCCAGCGGGCGTATGTTCGACGCCGATGCCCGTCCCCCAGGAAACGCCCGGCCCTGCCTCGATATGTGGCTTCCACATCGTTGTCGCGTCGCGCAGTGTGATCGCACTGCCGTCGGCCACTGGCGCGCCGAATAGGTGGCTGACGAACTTCGCATAATCGACGGCCGTGCAAACCAGGCTCGAGGCCGCGTTCGCTTCCGACTGCTTCATCACGATGCCGCGGTCTTCCGCCGGCCAGCCATAGCCCGCCGCCAGGCGATCCGCATAGTCGTCGCGCCAAACCAGGCTGGCGCTGGTCATGCCCAGTGGCTCGAAGAGTTGTCGTTGCAGGTACGCATCGAGCGGCGCGCCGGTAATCCGATCGAGAACCCGCTGCAAGTAGACGAAGCCTTCGCCGGAGTACGAGAACCGGTGGCCCGGGCGGAATAGGAATCGGGCACGCTTGCCACTGCCCAGCCAATTGGGCAGTCCGGTCGTGTGCGTCAGGACGTGTCGCGCGGTCAACTGCGCAAGAAACCCGGTCGTGTCCTCGGCGTACGGTTCGTCGAGGAGTGTCGCCAGCGGCGCGTCGAGATCGAGTTTGCCCTGCTCCACCAGCGCCAGTGCCGCGTACGCAACCACGGGCTTGGTCAGCGAGGCCGCCTCGAACACGGTCGCGTCGTTGACCGGTTGTTTGGTCTGTTTGTTCTGCACACCGAAGTTGCGGTGCCACACAGTGCGCCCTTCGCGCACTAGCGCAAGCGACATGCCCGGCACCTTGAACTCGGCCATCGCAGCGTCGACTTCCGCCTCGATTCGCGGACTCAGCCGCTCGAGCGGCACGTCCTCAAGCAATGGCGGTGGCGCGTCGGCGGCGAAGGCACGGACGCGTCGAAGCGGCATCAGCGCCGCGGCAGCACCCAGCGCCACACCACGAGCGAGCGCCGCGCGGCGCGTGATGGAGGACAACACGCGGCGTTCGTCGGCACGCTCAAGCATTTTGGACCGTGTTGCTGGTGGCAAGGGTAGACACGAGTACTATTCGGCCGCACGCGCCGAATCTTAGGGAATATCGGCGGAAAAGCGCCTGCCCGGTGCAACCTCGGCCTTCGTAGCTCTGTCACCGGCCCGATGGGAAAATCGTTCGACTCTGCGGTGATCCGCTACGGAGCCAACAGCAGCCGGCCGGGCACTTTCAGGTAGTTGATCACTTCGTTTAGAAAGCGGGCCGCGGTCGCGCCGTCGACCACACGGTGATCGTACGAAAGGCTCAGCGGCATCATCAGGCGCACCTGGATCGCGTCGCCCTCGACCACCACGGGCTTCTTCCGCGAGCGACCGACCAACAGTACGGCGACCTCCGGGGGATTGATGATCGGCGTCGACGCCACGCCGCCCACAGCACCCAGGTTGCTGATCGTAAAGGTTCCGCCGGCCAGGTCCGCCAGCTTGAACTTGGCAGCCCGAGCCTGATCGGCGACGGCGGTCAATGCCTGGGCGATGGCCGGGATGCGCATCCGGTCCACGTCGCGAACGACGGGGACGACCAATCCTCGGTCCGTGTCCACCGCGACGCCGATGTTGACATACTGTTTGTAGATTAACTCCTCGCTCTCCATGTCGATCGAGGCGTTGAGCATCGGATGCAGCTTGAGCGATTGGGCGACCGCCTTCATCACGAAGGCCATCATCGTGAGCTTGATCTCTGTGTTCACGTAGTCGGACATTCCGCCGCGGCGAATGCGTTCCAGTTCCGTGATGTCGGCTTCGTCGAAGTTGGTCACGTGGGGGATCGTCGATGACGAGTGGGCCATATTCGTGGCAATCGCCTTGCGAATCGCCGTGAGCTTTTGCCGCCGGACCAGTCCCCACTGGTCCTTCTCGTCGACTCCTTCCGGCAGCGGAACAGCCGGCGCCGTCACGGACGTTGTGCGCGGAGAGACCGCGCCGTCGCGGACGGCGGCCTTCACGTCCTCTTCGGTAATACGTCCGGCGGGTCCCGATCCGGCGACGACCGCCAGATCCACGCCCAATTCGCGCGCAAGCCGCCGTGTGGCGGGTCCGGCGGGCGGAATTTTGCCCGCGGGCGTCTGCGGAGCAGCTTTCGTCGGCGTGGCCGAAGCACGTGCCTTGACCGGCCGCGGTGTTGGTGCGGCTTTCGTTTCGGCCGGCGCGGCCGTTGCCTCTGCCGGCTCTGCTTCTTGCTGCGCCGGCTCGTCCGGTTCCGGCGCCGATTCTTTCGCGGCCGGCGCAGGCGAATCGTCATCCGTCGACTGCGGCGCCTTGTTCGGTTCTTTCTTCTTGGCCGATGACTTGCCGGCCGCCGACTTTTTCTTGGCTCCGTCGCTGCCTTCGAGCGTCAGCAGCGGATCGCCCACCTTGACCTTCGACCCCTGCTGCACGTGAACTTTCACGATCCGGCCAGCGAATGGGCAAGGTAGTTCGACGACGGCCTTGCCGGTCTCGATCTCCATGACGTTCTGTTCGGCCTGGATCTCGTCCCCTTCCTTGACCATGACGGAGACGATGTCGCCCTCGTCGACGTTTTCGCCCAGGTCCGGAACTTTGAATTCGGTCGTCATGAATCACCGCGATCGCAAGGAAAGTCTCTCGGTTGTCGCCGACGCGCACCCTACGAGCACGCAGCCGGCATGTCGAAACGTAGACGCCCGCGGGCTTCTTGTCTAGGCGGATCAAGCACTCAGCGGATCGAGCTTCTTCGGGTCGATCTTCAAATCCTTGATGGCCGCCGCTACGCACTTTGCGTCGATGGCGCCTTCGCGCGAGAGCTGATACAAGGCGGCGACGGCGATCGACTCGGCATCGACTTCGAAGTGGCGCCGCAGGTTCTCGCGCGTCTCGCTGCGGCCAAACCCGTCAGTCCCCAGCGAGAACATCTTGTGGTCCGGCAGGTAGGGACAGACCTGTTCGGCCAGGGCGCGTACGTAGTCCGTGGCCGAGATGATCGGGCCTGAGTGGTCCACCAACGCCTGCTCCAAGAAACTGCGCCGTTGCCGCGACCCCGGGTGCAACATGTTGTAACGCAGCGTGGTTTGGGCATTGCGAGCCAACTCGGTGTAGCTGGTCACGCTCCAAACGCTGCTCGACACGTCGAACTTCTTGGCCAGGATCTCTTGGGCCCGCAACGTCTCGCGCAAGATCGCACCAGAGCCAAACAACTGCACCGTCGGTCGCTTGCTGCCTGCATCGGCGGCTGAAAACTCGTAAATGCCGCGGATGATTCCTTCCTCAACGCCTTCGGGCATCGGCGGGTGCGTGTAGTTTTCGTTTTCGACCGTGATGTAATAGATCGCGTCTTCGCCATCTTCGTACATCCGTCGCATGCCGTCGAGAATGATGTGCGTCGTCTCGTAGGCAAAAGCCGGATCGAACGCGCGTACGGTCGGAAACGCCGCGGCGTTCAGCAAGCTCTGGCCATCCTGGTGCTGAAGGCCTTCGCCGTTGAGCGTGGTGCGTCCGGCCGTACCACCGATTAAGAACCCTTTGGCCCGCATGTCGCCCGCGGCCCAGATCAAGTCGCCGATCCGCTGGAAGCCGAACATCGAGTAGTAGATGAAGAACGGAATCATGTTGATCCCGTGCTGCGAGTAGGACGTGCCCGCCGCGATGAACGACGACATCGAACCCGCTTCGGTGATGCCCTCTTCCAAGAGCTGCCCGTCCTTGGCTTCGCGATAGTACGTCAACATGCCGGCGTCGACCGGTTCATAGAGCTGACCCGCGTGGGCATAGATGCCACACTGTCGGAACAGGCCTTCCATGCCGAACGTGCGCGATTCGTCCGGCACGATCGGCACGATGTTCTTGCCGATGTTCTTGTCTTTGAGCAGCTTCGACAAAAAGCCGACGAAGGCCATCGTGGTCGACACTTCGCGCTCGCCGCTGCCCTGGATGAATTCCTTGTAGTCGGCGATTCGCGGCACTTTGGTACGGACCGGCTTGCACGATCGCTGCGGGACGTAGCCGCCCAACTTTTCGCGCCGCTCTTTGAGATAGCGGATTTCCTTGCTGTCTTCGGCCGGCTTGTAGAACGGCGCCTGGGCAACTTCCTCGTCCGAAATTGGAATGCCGAAGCGACTGCGGAACTCACGCAGCTCCGTTTCGCCCAGCTTCTTCTGCTGATGGGTCACGTTGCGACCTTCGCCCGACTCGCCGAGCCCATAGCCTTTGATCGTCTTGGCCAAGATGACCGTGGGCTTGCCCTGGCACTCGACCGCGTTTTTGTACGCGGCATAGACTTTTTCCGGATCGTGGCCGCCGCGCCGCAACTTGCTGAGCTCTTCGTCGGACATCGCCCGGACCATTTGTTCGAGCTCCGGATACTTGCCGAAGAAGTGTTCGCGGATGTAGTCGCCGGGCATGACCGTGTACTTTTGGTAGTCGCCGTCGACGACCTCGCCCATCCGCTTCACGAGCAACCCGTTTCTGTCCTTGGCCAGCAGCGGATCCCAACTGTCGCCCCAGATCACCTTGACGACGTTCCAGCCGGCTCCGCGAAACGCGCCTTCGAGCTCTTGAATGATCTTGCCGTTACCGCGCACGGGACCGTCGAGGCGTTGCAGGTTGCAGTTGATCACGAAGATCAGGTTGTCGAGTGCCTCGCGCGATGCCAGGGTGATCGCGCCGAGCGATTCCGGCTCGTCGGTCTCGCCGTCTCCAAGAAACGCCCACACGTGCTGACCGCTGGTGTCGCAAATGCCGCGGTCGTACAAGTATTTGTTGAACCGCGCCTGGTAGATCGCCATGATGGGCGACAACCCCATCGAAACGGTCGGAAACTCCCAAAAGCCGGGCATTAGCCACGGATGGGGATAGCTCGACAGACCACCTTCGGCAGCCAACTCTTGACGGAAGTTGACCAGGTTTTCCTCGGTCAAACGTCCTTCGAGAAACGCTCGGGCGTAGATGCCGGGCGACGCATGACCCTGGATATAAACCTGGTCGCCGGAATAGTCGTCGCCGTTGCCCTTAATGAAGTGATTGAGCGCCACTTCATAGAGCGTGGCGGCCGAGGCATAGGTCGAAATGTGGCCGCCGATGCCCTCGTGGGCGCGATTGGCGCGGGTGACCATCGCCATCGCGTTCCAGCGAATAATGCTCTTAATGCGGCGCTCGATCTCGCGATTGCCTGGATAGGGCGGCTGGTCGTCGGCGCCGATCGTGTTGATGTACGGCGTGGTGGCCGTGAACGGCACTTCCACGCCGTTGCGATGGGCCGCCGCGCTCAACTCGCGCAGCAGGAAGCTGACCCGTTCGGGCCCCTGATTCTCCAAAACGCTGCGAAGCGACTCGAGCCACTCGGCCGTTTCAAGCGGATCGGTGTCGTCAGTGCGGTACGAAACTGCTTCAGCTTGCGCCATCGCCAAACTCCAGCGGTGGGTGGGATTTCCTGCAATTCGAATCGCCGAGGCTCGACGGAAGTGCCGACGACGGCGCCCCGCACGATTATCGTATAGAGCGACAGATCCGTAAAGGGCTGTAAGTCCATGCCCCATAACCCGTTCTGCCAATTCGGCCAGCGCCGCGCCGTGGGCCGCCGGACACCTGGTGGGCACTTGTGCCACAAAGGGGCGCAGTGGGTCACGTGCGGGCTGCTCGCGGCGGACGATAGATCTCGGTCGCCGTGCCCAGGAACGCCTCGGCCGCGAAGCCGAGCGTTTCGCTCAAAGTCGGATGCGGATGAATCGTTTCGGCCAAGTCGCGGGCCGTGGCGCCCATCTCGATCGCCAAGACCGCTTCGGTGAGGATGTCGCCCGCATTGATGCCAACGATGCCGACGCCGAGAATTCGCTCGCTGGCCGGATCGATCAGCAATTTGGTTGTGCCCTCGGTGCGGCCCAGCGCTTGCGCCCTGCCGCTGGCGGCCCAGGGATATCGGACCACTTCGACTTCGATGTCTTCGGCTTTGGCCTGCTGTTCGGTCAAGCCGGCCCAAGCAATCTCGGGATCGGTAAAAACGATGGCTGGCACGGCCCGTGGCTCGAATGCGGCCGGCTCGCCCAGCAACGCTTCGATCGCCACCTTGCCCTGATGTGCCGCTTTGTGCGCGAGCATCGGTTCGCCCGCGACGTCGCCGATGGCCAGGATGTGCGGATCGGCCGTCCGTTGCAGCTCGTCGGTCACGACAAACCCCTGTTCGTCAAGCTCGACCTCTGTGTTTTCCAGCCCGATGCCCTTGCTCTTGGGCCGGCGCCCAACAGATACCAGCACGCGGCTGAACGACTCGCTGCGCCTTCCGTCGTCGTCTTCGAATCCCACCTCGATGGCGTCTCCGCGATCTTCGAGCGAAGTGACCTTCGTCTCCAGGTGAATGCCGGCAAAGATGGAGTCCAGCCGGCGCTGGAGCGGCTTGACCAGGTCGCGATCGCACAACGGCAAGAGCGTCGGCGTTAGCTCCACGACGCTTACCTTCGATCCGAGCTCGGCATAGACGGTGCCCATCTCCAGCCCGATGTAGCCGCCGCCGATCACCAGCAAGCTTTCCGGCACGTCGGCCAGTTCCAACGCGCCGGTCGAGTCCAGCACGCGATCGGTTTTTAGGCGGAACGCTTTGGGTATCGCCGGAACGGATCCGGTGGCGAGCACGCAGTGATCGAACGTCAAATTCGGCTCGTCGTACGTTTTCGGGTCGCCCTCTTCCAGCCGCAATGTCTGCGAGTCCTCGAATTTCGCCCGTGCGTGAATCAGCGTGACGTTGCGTTTCTTGGCCAGTTGGTGCAGGCCGCCGGAAAGTGTGGCAATGACCTTTTCCTTCCGCGCACGCATGGCGTCGATATTGATCTTGGGTGGTTTGTACGCGACGCCCCAATCGCCCATTTCGCGCGTCTCGCTAATGACCCGAGCGACGTGCAGCAGGGCCTTCGACGGGATGCAGCCCTTGAGCAAACAGGTGCCTCCCAGCCGGGGCTCCGCCTCGATGATCGTGACCTGCATTCCCATGTCGGCCGCCAGAAACGCCGCGGCATAACCGCCGGGTCCACCACCGATGACGACAAGTTGAGAGTGCATGATTCGTTGGCATCCGAAGAATCGTATGTGCGAGGCATGAGCCGGCGCAAGATTCGCCGCGGCAAACTTGGCCCAGCGGTGGCGACATCGACACGACAAACCGCGCATGGCCAGACGGACTATCATACGCCCGCGCGGCTAAGGCTCAAGAGAGGAATCGGGCCCTGCCGGATTCGCCCGTACGTTGCGCGCTGCGCTACCGAAGCAACCACCAGCCCAAGGCCACCAGCGCGAAAGCCGCGACCACGATGCCGGCCTTGCGAAACCAGGGTATGATCGCGCGCTGGCGGGCCATCGACTGCAGCGTCTTTCTGCCTTCGTTCAAGTGCGGAAACGGCACGTCCTTTGGCACGTCGCACTCGAGGAACCTGCAGAGCGGTTCCCAGCCGTCTTGCACTTGAAATACCAACAAGCGGTCCGCCGGCACGTGCTGTTTCACCTCTTGGTTGTGCCGGTCGAAAACCTCGATGCAGTGCGCGCGATCGCGCGGGCGGCCGTCGAACACCTTGGCCAGCAGCAAGTCGGTAAACGCGATAAATCGACGGGCGATTGAGATGAAACGAAAAATCCGCAGCCGGTCGGTGGTGTCCTGCAACGTCGTGAAGCTGTCGAACCACTTGCGCGGATCGCGCACGGTCAGCACGACCTTCGCGTCGGGAAACTCGCGCAACAACTCCTTGTAGTACCAGCAGGCCGGAAAGTCGACCGTTGCCTCGTAGTCTTCGAACAGGGTCTGCCAATCCATGGGGGCCTTGCCACCGACGAACTCGTGCCACGCCTTGAGATGGCCACGCGTTTGGGGAACCTCTTTCATGTGGTAGCAGCGAAAACCCAAGATCTGCAGCGCACCCTGCATCGACATCGTGCCCGTCCGCCCAAAGCCGGCGCCGATTACTTTCATGATGCGAGTCTCCCCGATCGTGCAATGAGCCTGGCCGACTACGATCCTGCGCGACGCGACCAACTTGCGGTTCGCCGATGCATCGAGCGTATCATACCCCGCCCTACATGCCACACATCTTGTGCGACAAATCGCGTGCGCGGGCGGAGTTGCCGCGTATCAATTGCCGTTCGCCCGATCTTGCTATACAGACTAACCCACAACTACTATACTTGCCGCCGAACTCGACCGGATGGCGACAGCGTTACGCGGCACGTCACGTCCCGCTGCACCACGTCGGTCGCCTGGTACGATGAGGCAACCACCGGCATGGGGCGCCGGCACTCCTTTTCTGCCGAATCAGCGAGGCAATCCGCATGAGCGAGAATCCCTACCAATCGCCATCGACCGAGTCGCACGTTGTCGGCGTCAAAAGCGGCAGCCGCGAGGATCTGCGCAGCGTGGCCCAATACCAAAAGGGAATCCTGGTCTGCATTCTGGTTTATTTCCTAGCCGTGCTTTCCCAGTTGCTCGTGCCGCCGGAATTGCGGATTTTGATCTCGATTGGCGTAATCGTCGTGGGGATTGTTGGCACCATTTTCGTCTTCATGCTGGCCATGAAAGTCTACAGCACGGCCGTCGGAATCCTGTTGGGCATCCTGGCGCTGGTGCCGTGCATCGGCCTGCTCGTGTTGCTGATGGTCAATGGCAAAGCAACGACGATCCTCCGCGACAACGGCATCAAGGTCGGCCTGCTCGGCGCAAACCTGAGCGACGTGTAACGTCCGCCGCGTCCGCCGATGCACACGCGCGCTTTAGCCTGCGTGCTGCTTATGGAACGCGATCATGAATTCGCGCAGTCGCTCGACGCCCTCGCGCGGCATCGCGTTGTAGATGCTCGCGCGGATGCCGCCCACGGAGCGATGCCCCTTCAGCTCACAAAGCCCCTGGGTCTTGGCTTCTTCGAGGAAGCGCTTCTCCAGGTCTTCGCTAGGCAATCGCCATGTCACGTTCATCATCGAGCGGCTCTCCGCCCGGGCATGGCCCCGAAAAAAGTCCGGATGCTCATCGAGCAGGTCGTACAGCAGTTGGGCTTTCTTGCGATTGCGGTCGGCCATTTTGGCCAGTCCGCCCACATCGTGCTTGAGCCAGCGGGCGACCAGCATCAGCATGTAGATGCCGAACACGGGCGGCGTGTTGTAACGCGAGTCGTTCTCCGCCTGTAGTTTGTAATCGAGCATCGGCGGCAGGCCGTCGGGTACGCGCTCGAGCAGGTCATCTCGCACCAGCACGACGCCTACGCCGGCAATGCCCGCGTTCTTTTGGGCACAGGCGTAAATCAATCCATACTGTTCGACCGGAATCGGCCGCGACAGAAAATCGCTCGACGCATCGCACATCAGCGGCACGTCTCCAACCTCGGGCTCGCTAGAGAATTCGATGCCTTGAATCGTCTCGTTGGCCGTCATGTGGACGTAGGCGGCATCGGGCGAAAGGCGTAGCTCGCTGGACTGCGGCATGTACGTGAAGTTGTGCGGCTTGCCGTCGAATGCCACGTGAACATCGCCTTCCAGCCGGGCCGCGTCGGCTGCCTTGTTGGCCCAAGACCCGGTCACGATGTAGTCGGCTGGCTTGCCGGCACCGCGCAGGAAATTGGCCGGCACCATCGAAAACTGCAGGCTGGCCCCGCCTTGCAGGAACAACAGGCTGTATCCCGCCGGAACGCCCAATAACTCACTCAGCAGCGTCTTGGCCTCTTCGAGCACCTCCTCGACCGGCTCCGAGCGGTGGCTCATCTCCAGGATCGACATGCCATGACCCGGCAGCTCGACCACGGCCTGTTGGGCTTGCTCGAGAACGGTGACCGGCAGCACTGCCGGACCCGCCGAGAAATTGAAGACTCGCTCGGACATGGCACAATCTCTCCGCCAACCAAATCCAGTGAAACGGCGAATATCGCATGGCCGACCCAAATCGGCAACCGGCGTTTGGCGGCGGCGCCATCTGGCGCGAACCCGACTGTGCCAGTTTGCGGGTGAAACGATCGAGCGGCTTGCGGTTATAATGCCGGCCCGCTGCCCGCCGTGGCGTTTCGGCGAGCGCGATGCGGCGTCTTTCTGTCTTGCCGCGGCGCGACGGAAGAAGCGCCCAGGGCCGGGCACGTCCTTTCCCATACGAAACGCACGTACGCAAGCAGCTGGGCGCACATGGCAAACACCGGTTCCGCGACCATCATCGACGCCTGGGCGCAACCCGTGCTTGCCGGAGATGGGCTGCCGGAAGTGGTTAAGCTGTTCGAGCGATCCGGCTCCGCCCACCTGCTGGGCAAACAGCTCACGCCCGAACAACTCGTTGGGCTGATGGACGAGGCGGGCGTTGCCAAGATGCTACTGTGCGCATGGTGCCGCCCTGGTCGGTGGCTGGTGACCAACGACCAGATTGCCGAATTTGTGCGGCAATATCCCGATCGCTTCGTGGGGGTCTCCACGGTCGACTGGGAAAAATCTATTGCGGCCGTGGCCGAACTGGAACGGGCCGTGCACGAACTGGGCTTCAAGGCTCTGCGGATCGTGCCATGGCTTTGGAATCGACCGCCCAATGACAAGTTTTACTTTCCCTTATATGTGAAGTGCATCGAGCTGGACATTCCGTTTTGCACCCAGGTTGGCCACACCGGACCGCTGATGCCCTCGGAGACGGGCCGGCCCGTTCCGTACCTGGACGAAGTGGCCCTGGTGTTTCCGGAGTTGCGAATCATTGGCGGGCACATCGGTCATCCGTGGACCGACGAGATGATCGGCGTCGCCTGGAAACATGACAACGTGTTCATCGATACGTCGGCCTACTTGCCGCGCTATTATCCGCCGCAACTGGTGCACTACATGAAAACGTATGGACGGCAGAAGGTGCTCTTCGGCACGAACTTTCCCCAGTTGTCACTAACGCGCTGCACCGAACAGATCGAAGGTCTGGGCCTGCCTGACGAAACGCGACAAGACTTCTTGTATGCCAACGCGCAGCGCATTTTCAAGCTCGATGCCCACGGTTAACGCCCGGTAGGACGCACGATGAAGATTTATATTTCTGGAGCGAGCGGACTAATCGGCACGACGCTTATGGCGGATTTGGGCGCAGCCGGTCATATGGTCTACCGGCTGGTGCGCAAACCGGAAGCGGCCGTCGGCGGAAATCTGTTGTGGGACCCGGCCCGGCGAGAAGTCGACGCCAGCGCGTTGGCCGATGCCGACGCCGTGATCAATCTGGCCGGTGAGAGCATCGCTGGGGGCCGCTGGACCGAAAAAAAGAAGCGCGCGATCCTGCAAAGCCGGATCGACTGCACAAGTACCATCGCCGCGGCGCTTGCCAAACCCAACGGCCGTCCAAAGATCCTGATCAACGCCTCGGCCATCGGCTACTACGGCAACCGGGGTGACGAGCTGCTCGACGAGTCGAGCAGTTCGGGCAGCGGAGACTTTCTTTCGGACGTTTGTCGCCAGTGGGAAGCCGCGGCCAAACCGGCAGAGGCCGCCGGCGCGCGCGTCGTGTATACCCGCTTCGGCGTCGTCCTCAGCGCCGAAGGCGGCGCGCTCGCCAAAATGTTGCTTCCGTTCCGGATGGGTGTCGGCGGCAAGGTCGGCAGCGGGCGACAGTACATGAGCTGGGTGGCGCTGGACGACGTGGTCGACGCAGTCATCGAGTGCTTGGCGAACGATTCGCTCCGCGGGCCCGTCAATGTGGTCTCACCCAATCCGGTGACCAATTACGAGTTCACCAAGACGTTGGGCCGCGTCTTGCGCCGGCCCACGATCTTTCCCCTGCCCGCATTTGCGGCACGTCTCGCCCTGGGCCAGATGGCAGACGAACTCTTGCTGGCCAGCCAGCGTGTGCGGCCCGCCAAACTGATGGAGGCTGACTACACGTTTCGCTATCCGGAGCTCGAGGCTGCCCTGGTACGGGCGCTGCGTCCCTGGGCCGAGTGACACCCAAGCATACCGCCCCGCCCAAGTCCGGGCAGGAGCCGAAAGCCGATTGGATGAGCCAGATTCCCGAAGTCCGGATCGCGCCGGTCAATTCAGCCGACGTCGCCCGCGACGGGCAATATGTGCTGTACTGGATGATCGCGGCGCGGCGCACTGAGTGGAACTTTGGGCTGGATCGGGCCGTCGAGTGGGCCGACCAACTGGGCAAGCCGCTGGTTGTGTTCGAGCCGCTTCGCTGCGACTACCGTTGGGCCAGCGACCGGCTGCACCGTTTCGTGCTCGAAGGCATGCGCGACAATCGGGCCCGCCTGGCGAAGACCAGAGCGACGTATTTCTCGTATGTCGAGCCACACGTCGGGGCGGGCAAAGGCCTGCTCAAGTCGCTCGCGCAGCATGCGTGTGTCGTCGTCACCGACGACTATCCTTGCTTCTTCTTGCCCAGAATGGTTGCCGCCGTGGCAGACCGCATGCCGGTGTTGGTCGAGACGGTCGACTCGAACGGCATCTGGCCGATGCGCGCAAGCGACAAAGTCTTTACGACGGCGCATTCCTTTCGACGCTACTTGCAAAAGAACATCCGCGCGCACTTGGAGATCAAACCGGCGGCCGACCCGCTTGCCGGCGCGACATTGCCGCGCCTGGACAGCCTGCCGGAGCAAGTCACGGTCCGTTGGCAACTGGCGGATCTGGATGGATTGTTGACAGACGGCGGTTTGGAGGCACTGCCGATCGATCACGAGGTGGGTCCCGCGACACTGAGCGGGGGCCCTGATTCCGCGCGAAAAACGTTGACGCGGTTTCTCGACAAAAACCTCGACCGCTACGTGACCGAACGAAACGTGCCGGACGAGGAAGCAACCAGCGAGTTGTCTCCCTACTTGCACTTCGGGCACATCTCGGCCCATGAAGTATTCAACCGCCTGATGCAGCAGGAACAGTGGACGAGCGAAGCTCTGTCGCAAAAGACCTCGGGCAGCCGCGAAGGTTGGTGGAACGCCAGCGAGGGGGCCGAGGCGTTTCTTGATCAACTGATTACCTGGCGCGAGTTGGGCTTCAACTTCACCGCGCAGCGCGACGACTACGACCAGTACGAATCGTTGCCCGATTGGGCGCGGGCCACGCTGGAAGAACACGAAAGCGATCCGCGCGAGCACACCTACTCATTGGAGGAGTTCGCCGCCGGCGCCACGCACGACCGCCTGTGGAACGCGGCCGCCAACCAGTTGCGAACCGAAGGCCGGCTTCACAACTACCTGCGGATGCTCTGGGGGAAGAAGATCTTGGAGTGGTCGCCGACACCGGAGGAGGCGCTCGAGACGATGATCGCGCTGAACGATCGTTATGCGGTTGACGGCCGCGACCCGAACTCCTACAGCGGAATCTGCTGGGTGCTGGGACGATACGACCGCGCGTGGGGCCCGGAGCGTCCGATCTTTGGCAAGATTCGGTACATGACGTCGCGCAATACGGCCCGCAAAGTCTCGGTGGCCGAGTATCTAGAACGCTATGCGCCGTGAGTCGCTGCCGGCCGGGTATCGGTTTTCGCCGTACGTCGGTCGTGTTACGCTGCTTGGCAACCCAAGCACGCGGATCCCCTGCTCCGACGAGAAACCCGGCAATGTATCGCCTCCGAATGACCCTTGCTGTTGTCACACCGGTTTTGTGCTTCGCGCTCACGACGGCACACGCCGACGACCCGGCCGCCAACGCCGAACCGCCGGTCCATTGGGTGCGTGTCACCGACAACGCGCCCTGGCAAGCCCGCGATAGCCAGGGCGAAATCGTCTTTGGCGATCGGCTTTGGATCCTGGGCGGATGGTTCGACTCGTTCAAGCCCGCGCCGCGCGACGTCTGGAGCTCGGCCAACGGACGCGACTGGCAACGTGTGACTGCCGAGGCTCCCTGGCGGCACAGCGATCTGTCGATGAGCCTCGCCTTCGGCGGACGCATGTGGATGATGGGCGGGTGGTACAACGGGCGGATGCCGGGCCACGAGGCAGGCCACGAAGTCTGGTGGTCGACCGATGGAGCTCACTGGGATCAGGCCACGTCGGCAGCCGGCTGGAGCCCGCGTCTGGCCGCGGCCATCGTGGAATTCAAAGGCAAGATGTGGATCCTCGGCGGCACCGAAGACTACTACTTCGGCGACGCCTCGAGCTTGAAAAACGACGTTTGGAGTTCGGCCGATGGCAAAGATTGGACGTTGGTCACGCCGCACGCTGCCTGGCAGCCCCGCGCCTATCATCAAGCGGCCGTGCTGGGCGACAAGATCTATCTGTTCGGCGGCGGCAACTACGTTCCCGACTACGAAGCGTTCAACGACGTCTGGTCCTCCAGTGACGGTGTCCACTGGCAGCGCGTCACCGAGCACGCGCCGTGGCATCCTCGGCTCTGGTTTTCCACGGCGGTCTACCGCGATCGCATGTGGGTCCTGGGCGGCTGGTCGAACAATCCATCGAAGAACTGGGGCGACGTGTGGTACTCGGCCGACGGAAAACAGTGGCACGAACTACAGGCCGGCACGGTTTGGAAGGAGCGGCACGAGCACTCGGCGTTTGTGTTCGACGACAAGCTCTGGGTCGCCGGCGGCCACGCCCGACCGCTGTCGAGCGAAGTCTGGTCGCTGGACTTGCCGCGCGACCGGCAGGCGAGGCAGCCATAGCCGCGCACGTCCGCGCGGCCGTACCGGCGCGGGTGTCTAATCGCGCCAAAGCGCAAAACTGTCCAGGTGGCACGCTCCAATCCGCGACCCTAACCCGCGACGCAACGGCCCAAATCGGCACTCGCATCGACCTGGGCTGATATGATAGAATCCGGGCGCGGCGATTCGCCCAGCGCGCCCTGCATGCCGCCCTGCCTGAATTTCAAATGTCAGTGACCTTGGTTCCTTTGTCGTGGCTCCTCGCGTCGCGCGCGTGCGCATACCGATCGCGGTGCGCACCGGCGCTTCGAGCCGCCGCAGTTTTGCTGGTGGCAACTCTGTTCGCAACTCCGGCTACGTGGGCCGACGACGAACAGCCGGCCGCTGACACTCCGCCCACCGACCAAGCCGCCGGAGAAGCCGACCGCGCCGCGACCGCCGCGTTTCGCGGCGACGTCGAGCCGCTGATGCAACGTTTCTGCGTCGACTGCCATAGCGGTGACGAGCCGGCCGGCGAAATGAGCCTACCCGAGGTGCTCAAGCGGGCCTCGGTCGCGGAGGACCGCGAAACCTGGGACACGATCGCCCGCCGGATTCGCTCGGGCGAAATGCCCCCCGACGACGGCGAGCAGCCCGAGCCCGACCAGCGCGACGCGATTCAAGCGTGGATCGACGGCGAACTGGAGCGCAACGGCTGCGGCGGCGCGCGGCGACCCGGCCGCGTGACCATCCGGCGGCTAAACCGCAACGAGTACAACAACACGGTCCGCGACCTGCTCGGCATCGATTTCAAGCCGGCCGACGAATTTCCGTCGGACGATGTGGGCTACGGCTTCGACAACATCGGCGACGTGCTTTCGATGCCGCCGATCCTGCTCGAAAAGTACCTCGCCGCGGCCGAAGACATCGTCGAGCGGGCCCTGGGCACCAACCTGACCAACGGGATTCGCCGTCCGCTGGAAGGCGGCAAGGACTTGGGCGATGGGCTGCGCATTCTCACCTCGACCGGCGAGATCCGCGCGCTGATGCGCACCCGCGGCGACGGGCACTACATTCTCCGCGTCCGGGCCTACGGCGATCAGGCCGGCGACGAACCGGTGCGGATGGGCGTGTTCTACAACGGCGAACCGATTCGCGAGTTCGAAGTACGCGCGACCAAAGACAACCCTGAGCGCTACGAAGTCTGGATCGAGTCGACGTGGGCCCGGCACCTGTACTCGATCAAGTTCCTCAACGACTACTACCGGCCGGACGAGCCGGGTCCGAACGATCGGAATCTGTACGTCAGCGACTTCGAGGTGATGGGCCCCTACCCACCGTCGTACAAAACGATCGTGCCGCGCGAGCACACGCCCGAAAATCGAATGCTGGTCGCCCGGGAAGTGGTCAACCGATTCATGCGTCGGGCGTTTCGCCGGCCGTCGACCGCCGCGGAAGTGGATCGCGTGCTCAAGCTGTTTTCGCTGGCCGATGCCGACGGCGAGAACTTTGCCAACGCCATCGGGTTGGCCGTGCAAGCGATGCTCGTCTCGCCGCACTTCTTGTTCCGCGTCGAGCTCGATCCGCCGGCCGATGACGAAGACGCAATTCGCGAGCTGAACGACTATGAGGTCGCCACGCGGCTGTCGTATTTCCTCTGGAGCTCGATGCCCGACGACGAGTTGTTCGCCCTGGCCTACGAGGGCAGCCTCCGCGAACCGGACAATCTGGCCCGCCAGGTGCGCCGGATGCTGGCCGATCCGAAGTCGCGAGCCCTGGTCGACAACTTCGCCGGACAATGGCTCCAATTGCGCAATCTGACGACCGCCACGCCCGACGCCGGCGTGTATCCCGGCTTCGACGACGCGCTGCGGGCCGCGATGCGCACCGAGACCGAGATGTTCTTCGAGACGATCCTCCGCGAAGATCGCAGCGTACTCGAGTTCCTCGATGCCGACTTTACGTTCGTCAACGGGCGGCTCGCCAAGCACTACGGCATCGACGACATCGAGGGCGACGAGTTTCGCCGTGTGCCGCTCGACCAGGCGCGCCGCGGCGGCGTGCTCGGCCACGCCAGCGTGCTGACCGTCACGTCGAACCCTACGCGCACTTCGCCGGTCAAGCGCGGCAAGTGGGTCTTAGAAAACTTGCTCGGCACGCCTCCGCCTCCACCGCCGGAAGAAGTGCCGCCGCTGGAAGACGTCCAGCTTAGCGGCTCGCTCCGCCAGCGGATGGAACAGCATCGCGACAACCCAGTCTGCGCGAGCTGCCACAAGCTGATGGATCCGCTCGGCTTCGGGTTGGAGAATTACGACGGCATCGGCGCGTGGCGCGACAAGGACGGCGAGTTCGACATCGACGCCTCGGGCGAGTTGCCCAACGGACAAACGTTCGCCGGACCGGGCGAGTTGAAAAAAGTATTGCAGCAGCGCCAGGACGATTTCCTGCGGTGTTTGGCCGAAAAAATGCTCACCTATGGCCTGGGACGCGGCGTCGAGTATAGTGACCGGTGCACGGTCCAGGATATTGCCCAGGCGATGGCCGATAACCAATACAAGTTCTCAAGTTTGATCATCGCAGTCGTTACGAGCGACGCGTTCTTGAAGCGCGAAGGCAAGGGGAGTTCGCCATGAGCAATCGTTGGCAGATTTCGCGACGAACGGTATTGCGCGGCATGGGCACGGCGATAGCGCTGCCGCTGCTCGACGCGATGCAGCCGGCCTTGGCGCTGGTCGCCAAGAAGTCGAAGCCCGAGCCGACGCGAATGGCGTTCGTCTACGTGCCCAATGGCAAGCACATGCAGGATTGGACGCCCCAGGCCGACGGCGCCGACTTCGAGCTGCCGTACATTCTCGAGCCGCTCGCGCCGGTCAAGGACCGGCTGCTGGTGCTCACCGGACTGGCGCAAGACAAGGGCCGCGCTAACGGCGACGGCGCCGGCGATCATGCCCGAGCCCTGGCCAGCTTCCTGACCGGCGCCCAGCCGCGCAAAACACACGGAGCCGACATCAAGGCCGGCGTTTCGGTCGACCAGGTGGCAGCCGACCGCATCGGCCACAAGACCAAGTTCCCCTCGCTCGAACTCGGTTGCGATCGCGGCGCGCAGGCCGGCAACTGCGACTCGGGCTATAGCTGCGCCTACTCGACCAACATCTCCTGGCGCAACGAGTCGACGCCGCAAGCCAAGGAAATCAACCCGCGGCTCGCCTTCGAGCGGTTGTTCTCGATCGGCAGCGCCGCCGAACAGCGCACCAAACGGGCCAAGTTCAAAAAGAGCGTGCTCGACTACGTGCTGGAAGACGCCAGCGACTTGCGGGCTCGGCTGGGCGGCAAAGACCAGCGCAAGCTGGACGAGTATCTGACGTCGGTTCGCGAACTGGAAATGCGGATCGCCGCCGCCGGACGCGAAACCGATCAGCCCCTGCCCGACTACCCGGTGCCGGCCGGAATCCCCAAGGACTACGCCGAGCACATCCGCTTGATGTACGACATTTTGACGTTGGCCTTCCAAGGCGACCTGACGCGCGTCGCCACGTTCGTGGTGGCCAACGAGGGCAGCAATCGCGCCTACCCGTTCATCGGCGTGCCGGACGGGCATCACGACTTGTCGCACCACGGCGGCGACGAGGAGAAACACAAGAAGATCCGCACGATCAACCACTTCCACGTCACGCAGTTCGCGTACTTCCTCGAAAAGCTGCGGGCCAGCGAAGACGGTTCGCAGTCGCTGTTGGACAACTCGATGATCCTCTACGGCAGCGGGTTGGCCGACGGCAACGCACACGCGCACCACAACCTGCCGATCCTGCTGGCCGGCCGCGGCGGCGACACGATTCGCTCGGGCCGCCACCAGCGCTACACCGAAGAGACGCCGCTGAATAACCTGTTCCTGGCAATGCTCGACCGATTGGAAGCCTCGGTCGAGGACCTGGGCGACAGCACCGGCCGGGTGAAGGGATTGGTGTAGGCGGGCGGGGCGCCGCTTCCCAAGTGGCATGTCCAACCAACGGACCTGCCGATCCAGCCGTACGCCGATCTTCGCTGTCGCGCAGCTACTCTACGTTCGCGGCATTCGGCACCGATTCGAACATGCGGCGGGGTATCCAGTCGTGAATTGGCGTTGACCGAATCGTAGCCAACCGGTCGTTGTCATCCGCTGGATCGTAGTGACAATCACCCACAGGAAAATCGCCGCTTACAAACCGCAACTCCACTTGTTTGAGTAATTCAAAATTCTCCTGCTCAGACTCAGTCATCTTATGCGATGCCTTAAGTCGTGAGTAGAATTCGGGCTGCATACGCCAGTAAACCATTAGCGCTGTCGCCGCCTCGCAGTGCGGATGATTGATAACCTTGCGGATCTCCTCGATTCCACCATCCCAATTCCATAGCTTGACGAAAAGGTGCAGTTCCGCGGAATCCGTCGTGTCCCTAAGAAACTCGTCAGTTCTCCTCTGCCATTCGTCTGATAGAACATCGAATTCCGAATCCGGCATGGAACGATCAATTCGACCGATCCACTCGTCGTTCGCGATGTCAGCGATGAATTGCCGGCGTTCGGCAGTTATGCCCATGGGACTTACTCCGGATCACGCAGCGGGTACTCCGTAATTTTCGAGTATTGAGGTTCTGCACGCTACGAGCTTTGTCGCCTACCCCACCAGGCCGAGGCCGTCGAGGAAGCTGAACTTGTCCCAGTCGACCCAGCTTTCTGCGATGCGATCGCCTTCGTAGCGATCCGTGCCGACGCCCGTCCATGTGCTCGCCTTGCCCGTGGCCGCCATGTCGTCGAACGAGCCGGTGTGCGTGCCGGTCATCCGCCACCGGGTACAAACGTAGTCGCCCTCGGCGACTTGCAGCAGGATCTCCATCTTCACGTCGGAGAAGCCGCGGTGAAAGTCGGCCACCAGGGCCTTCCACTGCGCCAGCGAAAGCGTCGAGGTGCCGCCCGCCGCGTCGGGCATCTGGTGGTTCGTATAACTCGGCGCGACGAGCTCGTCGGCGTTGTGCGGAGCGTTTTCGCCCCACAGTTGCAGAAAGTCTCTGGACGTGGCTTTGCGATCGGCTGACATGGTGGTCTCCTTGCGTCGGCGATAGCCCCGGTGCGCGCGAAACGTCGGCCCCTACCGCAACCTATCCGCTTGTCCGATGGCGTGCAACAAATCGGCTCGCCCGCCGGCGAGCGCCGCGGCAAGCCGATGCGGACACGGCGAGTCATAGGAATGGTGTAGCGAGTGCGGTGGGACCGCACTACAGCGCCTGAAGCGCTTGTACGAGATCCTTCGCCGATCCGTATCGCTCATCGGGCTCGTAGGCAGTGCAGCGTCGACAGATCGCCAGAACGGCCGCAAACCGTTCGTCCAGGTCGTGTTGATGGCTGAGGTCGCCAGGACTGTTTCCCGTGGTCAACGTCCACAAGAGCGTGCCGAGTGCGTACACGTCCGCAGCCGGCGACGGTGGCCTTCGCCCATGCAACACCTCCGGAGCGATGTATCCGGGTGTGCCACCGACGATTCTTGCAGTCTCTGGCGACGTGCCAACGGCAAGGAAAGCGAAGCCGAAGTCCGAAACAAATACGCGGCCCTGCTTGTCGAGCAGTATGTTTGCGGGTTTGAGATCACAGTGAACTACTCCCTCACCGTGAGCATACTCGACGGCGGTGGCGACCTGTGTCACGATTTGCGTCGCCTCGCTGAGCGGTAGCGGTCCCGATTCCAGCCGGGACTGTACGTCGCCGCCGTCAATAAAGTCCATCACGATGAAGTAGCCGCCGCTTGGGAATTGTCCCAGCCCTTCCACGCGAACGACATTTGGGTGACGTAGTTGTGCGAGAATCTGTGATTCCTGCACGAATCGACTCACTGCATACCCATCCGACTGCCGCGACTTGTGAAGTGCTTTGATCGCGACCTTCTTGCCCGTGCTCTTTTCCCTTGCTCGAAACACCTTCCCCATCCCGCCGGCACCGAGTAATCGTTCGAGTACATAGTCGGAGTATTTGAGCGGCGCGTCCGAATCTGCACGAAGGGACGGCAAACTCGGATCGGACGTCCGGTCTTCGTGCAATCGCTTCTCGATTCTTTGCCTAATCTCCGCTAGCTGTCGGCGCACGGTGCGCCCTGATTTGTTGATGGAGCCACTGATTTCTTCGACGCTTCGACCTTGAAGTCTGGAAGTAAGGATCAGCTGCTCATTTGGCGCGAGGTCACTGACAACCAGTTGCAATATTTCCGCGATTGCAACCACTTCCGCGGGCGATGGCTCAGGGGCCACGAGACTAGCCAAAGATGGGTCTGCCGAAGCCTCTTGATCGATGCTTCTCTTGGCAGCCGTCTGTTTTTCAATCTGACCGAAGAGCTTGTTCAGCGTGATTCGCGCCAACAACCTCCACAGGTCGCCCGACTTGGAGAGTTCGAACTCGGCATTCTTGGCGTGCACGAAGAAACTGCGATAGGCCGACTGCACAACGTCTTCCGCATCGACCCGGCGTTTGAGCTTTGGCCCGATTCTGCTGCGGGCCAGGGCGAGCAGCCTTGCTAGATACCGATCAAAGATGGCGGTTGCAGCGTCGCTCTGACCATCCTGGTACAGCCGAAGCAACTCTTGTGAGTTCATGATCGGCACCGCTACTAACAGGCCACGAGAGCCCAGCAGGACGAATCTGAGCGTTCGCTCGGCGGATTCACCGAATTTTAAAATTCTTTGGCCAATCTTACCCGCCAATCGGATGTACCCCTAGTGAGAGTGACGTTAGTGCGCATCCGTAGGTTCGATCGGCAGGAGAGCAAAACCAATGGCATATGTCGTGACCGCCCCTTGCTTCGGCTGCAAATACACCGATTGCGTGGTCGTTTGCCCGTGCGACTGCTTTCACGAGGGCGACCAAATGCTGTACATCGATCCGGATGAATGTATCGACTGCGATTGCTGCCGCGCTGAATGCCCCGTCGAAGCGATTTTTCCAGATTCGGAGGTTCCGGAGCAGTGGCAGGAATTCTTAGCGCTGAACGCCGAAATGGCCGCCAAAACTCCGAGGATTACTGAGAAGAAGCCGCCGCTGGTATGAGGTGCTTCGCGTGGGTTTGGCGTGCGAAATGAAGCCGTCGCACTCCATTCGTCAGGTTTCCTCGGCGCTGCTGACCTTCGAGGCAAGGTTGTCGTTACTCGTACAGCCATGTTCGTTGGCTCACTTGAAACGCCGACGCGGTGCAACAAATCGGCTCGCTGACCGGACAGCGGAGCGGCATGATCCGCGGATCCAATCGTTCGGTACCAGCCGGCCGCACGCCCCGCTACAATTGCGGCCGGTTTGCAAAGCATCGGCGACGGTAGCGGGAGTTCGAGCATGGTGTGGTGGCGGTTGTTGGCGGTCGGTTCGGTTTTGGTTCTGACTTGCGCGGTGGTCGGCGGCTGTCGGCCGGTTGACGACGGGCGGCCCAGGCTGGGGCTGATGCCCAAGCTGGTCGGCATCAGCTATTTCACGGCTGCCGAGCGCGGGGCCCGGGAAGCGGCCGACGAGTTGGACATCGAACTTGTCTACGACGGCCCGGCGGTCGACAGCTCGGAAGAGCAGGTCAAGATGGTCGACCGTTGGATCGCGCAAGGGCTGGACATGATCGCCGTGGCACCGAACGATCCGGAGCTGATCGCGCCGGCGCTACGGCGAGCCAAGGACGCGGGCATCACCGTGCTGACCTGGGACGCCGACGCCAATCCCCAGCGGTCGGGCCGCGAGACGTTCGTCAATCAGGCGCCGATCGACGGCATCGCCCACACGCTGGTCGACCTGTTGGGCGAAGCGACCGGCGGCCAAGGCAAGGCAGTGATCCTGACCGGCTCGGCCACGGCGCCCAACCAGAACGCTTGGATGGAAGTAATGCACGCGCGGCTGGCCGAGAAGTATCCCAAGCTCGAACTGCTGGAAACAATCGTCACCGACGAGGACCAGGCCAAGGCGTATCGCATGGCCCGCGACGTGATCAACGCCCATCCGGATCTGGTCGGCATCTGGGCGATCACGACCGTGTCGTTACCTGGCGCGGCCAAGGCCGTGCGCGACGCGGGCAAGCGCGGCGAGATCTTCGTCACCGGGCTAAGCCTGCCGAACACGATGCGGCAGTACGTTGAGGACGGCACGGTCGACAAGGTCGTGCTCTGGAATCCGGTCGACCTGGGCTACCTGACGGTCCACGCTGCCAAGCGGCTACACGACGGCACGCTCGAAGACGGCACCCATACGATGGGTCGGCTCGAATCGATCGAAGTCAGCCCGGGCGAGGTTTTGCTGGGTCCGCCAATGGTCTTCGATCGCGACAACATCGGCGAGTATGACTTCTAACGCCGTGGCGACGCGGTCGCATCGCGGTCTTGCGCGCCAGCCGGAAATGGCGCCCCATGACCCGTCCGGCGGCGACCCGTTGGCGATGGAGTGCGCGGCGCATTATCGACGCATTGCTGGCACGCGGCAAAGGCGACTGACGACGGACCTGTCCGGCCGCACAGCGCCGGGACGTGTTTTTGGCGGCGACGGTAACGCAACTCACAGATTCGCACGGACTTGGGCCTATAGTCTGGCGGGCAGTGGCGCGCCGCGGGTGGTGTGTCGACGGGTTCCCGCGTAGGATATCCGCACGATGGCCGCTGACCCCGCGAGGCGCGCCAACGACCCACGATGATCCTCTAGCCAGGTAGGTAGGTGTAATGCAGAACCAGAAAATGAATCGTCGCCAGTTCGATCGTCTCACCGCGGCCGCGTTCGGCGGATTGGTGGCCGGAGCCACCGCGGCGGGATCGGCCTTTGCGGCCGACGAGAAGAAGGTGCCCAAGAAGGATCCCAAGAAGAACCCCTTGCTCGGCGAACCGCACATCTGTCGCGGTCTGAACATGTGCAAGGGTCTGGGCGCGTCGAAGGACAACGCCTGTGCCGGCCAGGGCGCGTGTGCCACGGCCAAAGCCCACGTTTGCCACTACCAGAACGAGTGCCGCGGCCAAGGCGGCTGTGGCATGAAGCCGGGCGAGAACGCCTGCAAGGGCAAGGGAGAGTGCGGCGTGCCGTTGAACACCCGGGCCTGGAAGGCCGCCCGGAAGCGCTTCGAGGAATTGATGGCCAAGGAAGAGATCAAGGTCGGCCCGGCGCCGCCCAAGAAGTCGTAACTTCCAATGTGGATTGTTGCGTCGCGGAGGACGTGGGCACTGCGCGTCCTCCGCGGCTCTCTTTAGGCAAGCGCCATGGCGGCGCAGCGGATCGCACGGCCCGCTAGCGCGCGGGCGTTTGCGGTGTATGTTGGCAGGGTGCCAACAGCGATCGGGCGGCGCGCAGCAGGAACTTGCAATAACGGGGAAGAACCGCCCCGGAGGATAGGCGACGATGGCAGCGCCGCGGCTGGGCCACCCTCTTCTCGGCTTGGGGCTGGGACTGCGCACCGTCCACTTCGACCACATTCTCAAGCACTGGCCGGCGGTCGACTGGTTCGAGATCATCTCCGAGAACTTCATGGACTCGGCCGGCCGGCCGCGGTACGTGCTCGATCAGATCGCGGAGCGGTATCCCACCGTGATGCACGGCGTGTCGCTCTCGATCGGCAGCACCGATCCGCTCGACTTCGAGTACCTGGGCAAGCTCAAGCGGTTGGCGGCGGAAACAAATCCACGCTGGATTTCTGACCATCTCTGCTGGACGGGTGTTTTGGGGCTCAACGCCCACGACTTGTTGCCGATCCCGCTCAACGAGGAGACGCTGGCTCACGTGGTGGAACGGATTCGCATCGTGCAAGACTTTCTCGAACGTCCGCTGGTCCTGGAAAACCCCAGCACCTACGTGACGTTTGCCCAGTCGACAATGAGCGAGTGGGAATTCTTGACGCACATGGCCCGCGAGGCCGACTGCGGATTGCTGTTGGACGTGAACAACGTCTACGTGTCAAGCGTGAACCACGAGTTTGATCCGCGCGAGTATTTGGAGAATGTTCCAGCCGATCGGGTCGTGCAGTGCCATTTGGCCGGCCACACGAACTGCGAGACGCACATCATCGACACGCACGACGATCACGTGATCGACCCGGTGTGGGAGCTGTACCGGCTGGCCCATGCGCGCACCGGCGGAATGTCGACCTTGTTGGAGTGGGACGCAAAGATTCCCGAGTTTCCCGTGCTGCACGCCGAAGTGCTCAAGGCGCGACACTACATGAGCACGCTCGACCACGAGCCGGAGGCCGCATTGGCCGCTGCTTCGCCGCGGCCGACGGATGACGCAACCCGTCCGGTACGCGGTGAGGGAGCGGCGGCAAAGCGGGCAGGCGCCGGCGTCTCGAACCCGATTGCCTACATCGTGCCTGATGTGACATGAAGCAAAAGTCCGCGCATCTCGAAAAGATCCAGCGGTGGATGCAAAGCGTGATCATGCATCCGGGTGGCGTGGAGGAGGGCGTTGACTCGGACGAGGCGCGCCGGCATTTGAACGTGTCGCGCGACGAGTTGGACAGCATCATCAACCCGTCCAGCACGCTCGACAGTGGCCGCCGGCTGGAAATCTACGTCGACGCGTATTACGAGCGGCTACTGGAGTGCCTCCGCCAGGAGTTCGACGTCACCCGACACGCCGTGGGTGAGGAGCTGTTCGACGCCTTGGCGTTCGGCTATTTGCAGAGCTACCCTTCGCGCAGCTACACGCTCTACAAGTTGGGCGAGCGATTCGCCGATTTCCTGCACGACACGCAGTTGCACGCCAACGCCGTGCCCGACGGCGCGATCGGTACCTGGCCAGAATTCGTGGTGGAACTGGCAATATTCGAGCGGGTGCAGCGTGAGGTGTTCGACGCGCCTGGCACCGAAGGCTCTCCTCTGGTCGACGCGGAGCAACTGGCACGTATCTCGCCGGAGGCATGGGATTCTCTGCGACTGATCACGGCTCCCTGCCTTCGATTGTGCACGTTTGTGCATCCGGTTCACCGTTATTGGCTGGCGTGGCGACGCGAGGAGGAGCCCATTGTTCCCGAGCCGGAAGTGACTTATTTGGCGGTCAACCGCCAGGCGTACACCTTGGATCGGATCGAGCTGACGGAGCGGCAATTCGCGTTGCTAGGCGCGCTGGTCGAAGGCCAGACTCTGTGGGATGCGATTCACGCAGCCGCATCCGATTCGAACGACGACCAGCCGCTGGAGAGCGTACTAGGAGGTTGGTTCGCCGATTGGACGCAACGCGGCTGCTTCCTGGATATCGAGCGGGACGGCGCGGCCGGGCGGTAGCGAATCAGCACGTCGTGATTGCACGATTACTCGGGCGCCATCGGGGCGCCGGTTCTTGCCCCCCGAACGGCGACTTTGGCCGGGGAGACCGACTTTCTTCGACGCAGTTGGCGGTTCGGGGAATAACTGTTGAAACGACCAACGAAAATAGTGCGATGCGCCAGCATCAGAGACAGAACTGAGAAGACCCGCGTTTGCAGGTGCACTGTCACGAAGTGTGCAGGGAACCCCATTTACCTGGTGGATTGCCGTCGGAACCGGCACAGCCAGGCCACCCCACGAGTCGACTGGACGATCGCCGCGGTAGGACCGGGTGTCGGTCCGCGCCGAGCCGGTGGGCGTGCGGCCTCAATCCGCGAAAATCCTGCGCCAGGGACTTGAATGCATTTTTCGGTTGTGCCTATATGGAAAGATCAATCGGCTGCGTCGCAGGAACCGGCGCGGCCCGTCCGCTCCAACCACGAAGATGGCACGCCTGGTCCCCGATCCGCATGGGTTTGCTGCGCATTGTGCGATCGCGGTATGTCAATATGCATAAATTGCGTTGTTTCGAGAATTTGGGAATTGTTTTTTGTAGGCCCTAGAAGCATACTCGTAACCTATGCCCCCGTCTGGGTTTGACGGAGGGACAGGATCCCCGCGAGCCAAGAAAGTCGACGGCAGACGGGCCAACTGTGCGGCACTTCAGGGGGGCGGTCGTCGACCACCGTCTTGCCGTGCCTCGCGCTGGACGGCCACCACCGAGAGAATCTGAGAGAGAGCCGACGTAACATGGCTATTCGGCAAAGCCCAGCAAGACGTAGACCGCGTCGAGAATTTCAAAAGGCCAAGAATCGTTCGGCCCGACCGGGGCCCAGACGGCTGAACCTCGAGCCGTTCGAAGAGCGGACGCTATTCGCGGTCGGACTAGTCGCGGCTTATTCCAGCGAAGGCGTCCTGCTGGATCTGAAGTTCGACCAAGCGACTTCGGTGCCCGTGTTGCACGAAGCGCCGACCGAATTGCAGTTTCGCTTCGACAGCAACATTGACGAGGCGACCCTTTCTTCGGGCGGCATCCAGAACATTCAGGTCCGTCGCAGCGTCGACGGCGTGTTGGGCAATGGCAACGACGTGGACGTCGTCGTGCCTTTCTTGGGTTTGACGAACACCCCCACCGACGTCGTCGCCCGCTTCGCCAATCCTCTGGTCGACGATCTCTACGAGGTCCGTATCGTCGGCTCCGGGGACAACCCGCTGAAAAACATCGACGGCGAGGTCTTCAACGACGGCAGTGATCTGGTCGGTCAGTTCGAGCTGGACCTGGGAGCCCAAGTTGTAGCGATCGTGCCGCAACCTGTCACGCGGGGCCCATCGGGAGCGCTGGTGCAAGACGCGGCGGCCAGGAACCAGATCGACGTCTATTTCAATCGTAACGATCCGCTCAACGTCGCGACCGCTCAGGATACTCGCTTCTATCAGTTAATTCGCACGCAGGGTACGGAGACGACGAGCGACGACATTCGCTTCAATCCAACGTCAGTCAGCTACAACAGCGCAACGGGCAAGGCAATCTTGCGCTTTGCCGACGGGCACTTGACCACGCCCGGCTTGTACCGACTACGGATTGGCGACAACGATCCACTTGCGTTCGCTCCGGTGACTCCGTCGCTCGGCTCCGCCGGGTCCAGCTTCGCCACCGCCGCGAATTTCGGAACGATCTTTCTTGATCCGCAAGCCACGCAAAGCGTCGACGCGGTGGGCACAATCGACGGCAGTCCGGTGACGGTCGTCTATCCGGGCGGCCCGGACGAACCGGGTGGGCGCAACATTCCCTTGCAGTCCCACCTTTTGGGATCGGCCGACACCAGCGGCGTAATTCCAATCATCAGCTACAACTTCAAGCCGGAAATTGGCACGGTCCAAGGCGCGCCCTCATTCAACTCCATCACCGAGCCCCAGAAACAGCGCGTCCGCGAGGTGATGTCGTACTACGCCGGGCTGCTGGGCTTGCAGTTCGTCGAAACGGCCTCTTCGGGGTTCACCATCGCCACGGGGGATCCGCGCGTTGTAGCACCCGGTGTACCGCCGACAAGCGTGGGCGGGATTGCCGGCGGCGGCGTCGCCGTGATGAATGCCGGACTCGACTGGGGCAACAGCGGCAAAGGTGGAGCGTATTTCCGCACGGCGATGCACGAAATCGGCCACTTGCTCGGCTTGGGTCACACCCACGAACTGCCGCCGCTGACGATTCAGGGCAGCAGCAACGCTTCGTTTCCCGATGCACCCGCCGCGGAAGGCATCTTTCCGGGCGACTTCGACATCGTGTTGGGCCGATATCTGCACCCGCCGGTCGGCAATGACATCGACGTCTACCGGTTTTCGCTCGACCGGGCCGGCAAGCTGAACTTTGAAACGTTCGCCGAACGGATGCGCAAGTTTGATTCGTCGGCCGATCCGAGCCATTTGGACTCCGTACTTACCGTCTTCGACTCGGCTGGCAACATCCTTGCCCGCAACGACGATTATTTCGGCAAGGACTCGTTTTTGCAGTTGCAGATGGAGCCGGGCAACTACTTCGTCGCGGTTACCAGCACCGGCAACACCGACTTCGATCCGTCGATCGAGGACACGGGATTTGGCGGCACGTCCCAAGGCGACTACCGCTTGCGGTTGACGTTCACACCCGCCTCGAACGTCGGAATCAAAGACGCCACCGGCACGGTGCTGGACGGTGATGGGGACGGCGCGCCGGGAGGCGTACACAACTTTTGGTTCCGCGTGGCAAGCCCGGAGCGGACAATCTTCGTCGACAAGGCGGCAACCGGGGGCACCGGGACGCCCGGCTCGTTGACGAACCCTTACACGCGGATTTCCAACGCGTTGGCTGCGGCAACGGCGGGCGGCGTCGTGCGGATCGTTGGCAACGGCGGTGTCGACGGCGACCTGGCAACGGTCGACGACAACTTCTCGTACAACATCGGTTTCGACAACATCAATCGTGTGCTTTCGGACGGCTCGAAGTTCGAGATTCCGAAAGACGTCACTGTGATGGTCGACGCCGGAACGATCCTCAAGCTCCGGGCGGCCAACATCAATGCCGGTTCGGTCGCGCAGGGAATCGATCTGAGCGGTGGTGCGCTCCAAGTGTTGGGCACGACGGCCTCCAACGCCGAAGGAGCCGACATTGGCAGCGTGTACATCACGTCGTACTACAACGACGCGATCGGCACCGACCCGAATACGGCCAAGAACGACGTGGCTCCCGGCGACTGGGGCGGATTGGTGTTCCGCAACGACTCGGATCTCGAGTCGGCCGGCATCTTCATGAACTACGTCAACCGGGCCAAGATCAGCTATGGCGGCGGTCGAGTTGTCGTCAATTCCGTGCCTCAGTCGTTCGACCAGATCCACATGGTCACGGCGCGGCCAACCATCACGTTTAACACCATCTCGAATAGCGCCAACGCGGCGGTTTCCGCCGACCCCAACAGTTTCGAGGAAAGCCAATTCCAGGGCCCGTCGTTCATCACCGACTACACGCGCCCTGGGCCGAAGGTTTTTCGAAACACGCTTTCAGCTAATTCGATCAACGGCCTTTTCGTGCGCGTTCGGACCGACTCGATTACCGGCGCGGTGATCGACACATTGTCGGTGTCCGGCCGATTCGGCACGACCGACATGGTGTACGTGATCGAAGAGAACCTGATCATTTCAAGCAAGCCGGGCGGATTCTTCATTGACGAATTCGGCCGATTGGCCGCACGTCCCGATGGCCGGCTGGCCGTTGATCCGGGCGTTCTGGTCAAGTTGGGCGGATCCAGAATTGAAACGCAACTCGCCTCGCAGTTGATCGCCGAGGGCACGCAACAGAAACCGATCGTTTTCACGTCGATCTTCGACGATCGTTACGGTGCCGGCGGCGTCTTCGACACGACCAACGATCAAACCGACTCAACGCAGTCCGAGGGCGACTGGGGTGGCTTGTTCTTTGGCCCGTTATCGAAGGGCAGCGTCGACCATGCCGTGATCCAATTCGGCGGTGGCCGCACGACGATCGAAGGCGGCTTCGGAACCTTTAACGCCGTCGAAGTCCACCAGGCCGACGTTCGACTAACCAACACCACGCTGCAACAAAACGCGGCCGGAGGTGACGCTACCGAACGCGCAGGTCGTGGCTCCTCGACCAAGTCGATCATTTTCGTTCGCGGCGCGCAGCCGATCATCGCCAGCAACATCATTCGCGACAACGATACAAAGTCACTGACCAACCCCAACGCGCCGCTCAAGAAGACCGCCGCGATCAGCATCAATGTCAATGCACTCAACGCGAGACTTCGCACAGACCAAGGGCGCAGCACGGGATTTTCCGACCTCCAGTCGACCTCGCAAGCCAACTCCGGTCCTCTCATCGTAAATAACCGTATCGGCAATACGCCGATCAACGGAATGATCGTACGTGGCGGACGCCTGACGACCGACGTGGTGATGGACGACACCGATATCGTTCATGTCGTGCTCGATGAAATCATCGCCGACACGCAATTCGCGCTAAGCGGACGCCTCCGGTTGCAGAGCAGCCCGAGCGAAAGTCTCGTGGTCAAGCTACTCGGCGCAACGGCCGGGATCACGGCCGCCGGCGTGCCGCTTGACATCGGCGATCGAATCGGTGGGGCCGTACAAGTCGTGGGCATGACGAACCATCCGGTCATCATGACCTCGATTTTCGATACGTCGTTCGGCGCTGGCTTCGACCCTGATGGATCGCCACAGAACGATACGCACAACATCTTCGGGGCGGGCAATCCTCCGGATCCGCCAGCCACGTCCGGCCCAATCTTCATCGACGGCGGTGACCGCGATGACCACGGAAGCGTGGATGATGGCGAGAATCAGGACGGATGGAAGTTCATCGAGCAAGCGGTAAATTTCGCGTACAACGAATCGCTCAACACCGCTGGGACGGGGATCCTCGTCATTGGCGTTCAAGAAGATGACGGCAATGGCGGAAATACGCGCGCTCAGAACGCCATCGAGAGCGTCGCCGATGTCCTGGACCTCGAGTTCACGATCGTTACGGGCGCAGAGATCAATAGCGTAAACTTCGCCGACTTCCGAATGATCTACGTGCCGTCGGATGCGCAAAACACCCAAGGCGGCATCACGAACGATGACCTTGCCCGGTTGGCCAATCGTAAGCTGGCGATTCAGAATTACGTCAACAACGTCGGTGGTGGGCTGGTCGCGCTGACCGAGGCCAGTGCCACGAATCCGTATGCCTGGCTGGAGTTGCCTGATCCATTCGTCGTGCAATTGGGTGGCGGCATTGACCTGACACAGACGCCTTTGCTGGCAGCGGCCGGCTTCAACATCACTGACGAGGAACTAACCAACGGTACTCCTTGGCACAACAGCTTCATCGGGCCGCCGGGATTCAATCGCTTGCAGGTTTGGGTCGTCGACCCGGCCGATGGCCGAGTGGTCACCTTGGGCGCAGGCGCCGGACAGGGTGGAATCGGAACGCGTTTTTCCACGCCCATTCCCGGTGACTGGCGGAGCATCAAACTCGATGACTTCAGCAACGACCGAAACGTGGAGATCGTTACCGAACTCGAAGAACGATTCGCGCCCACTGGTGACACGAATCGCCTGCCGACTACCGCTCAGTATCTCGGCGAGTTGGCAAAGAACCAGAAGAGCGGGGATGACGTCCGACGCCTCGGCTTCGAAATCCACGGTCTGGTGAGCCAAACGGTCGACAGTCCGGGCGGCGGCGACGCCGACACGTACAGTTTCCAGGGTACGGCCGGCTCGCTGGTATGGTTTGACATCGATCGTACGGCGCCCGGTCTCGATACGATCGTCGAGTTAATCGATGCCAATGGTGCGGTGATTGCCCAGTCGAACAATTCGCAGTTGGAACAAGCAGATCCGTCGCTGCTTCAAGGAATCGCGAAGCCCATGCAGCCAGGGTTCACGGGCAGCGCCGGTCCATTCACGAACTCCGACTTCTACTCCACCAACCCGAAGGACGCGGGAATGCGGGTCGTCCTGCCAGGTACGTCGGGCGACGTCTTTACCTACTTCGTTCGGGTTCGCGCTGCGAGCAACGACCTGGCCCGAGTCGACGGCGGTCTCTCGACGGGCGAGTACGTGCTTCAGATTCGCCTCCAAAACCTAGACGAGTTTCCCGGATCAACCGTGCGCAACGCTGACATTCGTTATGCCAGCGTCGGAGTGGAGGTGATCGGCAAGCCGGGTAGTTCGCCACTGCTGGGTGACACGACCGATTTCGTGCCGCCGTCCGGATCCGGCGCTCCCAACAATTCGACATTCGCAACGGCGCAATACATCGGCAATCTGCTGACGACCGATCGCAATGAAATCAGTGTCTCTGGCAACATCACCTCGCAGGACGAGGTGCTGTGGTTCAGAATGGACTTGAACTACGATTTGGTGCAATCGATTGGCGGATTCAGCAACGGGCTGAAATCGTTCGCGACGATGTTCAACATCGAGTACGCCGACGGACTAGCCCGGCCCGACACGAACATTTCAGTGTTTGACGCCAACGGCAATCTCTTGCTGTTTGGGCGTGATTCGGCGGAAGTCGACGCCCTGCCTCGGCCGTCTCTTGGCGCGGACCTGGCCGATCAGAGCCACGCGTCGTTCGGAGTGTTTGACGCGACGATTGGCCCGGTACAACTCCCCGCCGGAACGGTCCAGCCAGGAGGCATCGCGCCCGACTTGGGTGGCACGGGCGGAGCGACCTACTACATCGCCGTTTCCAGCGCCGCGGTAGTGCCATCGGTCGTGGCCGCGACGTTCCAATCCACTCCGGGCGAGCCGCTGGTGCGGCTCGAACCCGTCAACAGCACCGAACGAATCATCGACGACCGGGTCGGCTCCACCGGCGCCACGACAGCCGCCGGCGCGAATCAAGCATTCCCTGGCACGATACCCATCGACCTGAATGCGAGCGCCGTGCCGTTCACGCTGGCTGATGTGGTTCTTTACATGACCGATGGTTTCGACTTGATGACGGTCAATCCGTTTACCGGGCAGATTTCGACGTTCGTGACGGATCCGCGTCGTACGGGAACCGTCAATGGGATCCAGGAATACCTGGCAGACGCGGCGCCCGGCAGCAACTTAAGCTACTTCGACCTCGCGATGCGCGACGACAGCCGATTGTATTCGTTTACACGCGGGTTAGGCGACAACAACACGGCGGAAACCAACGGGACTCTGACGCAAATTGACCCGGGCGATGCCGAAACGATGAACGTCATCTCAAGCGAGTTGGCCACCTTCGTGATTCAGGAAGGTTCGCCAGCCAACGAAGACGGCACGTACAACTTTTCGACGCCCGACAACGACACTGGGATCCAGGTTAATGGGATGGCGTTTTCGACGCGCGACAGCACGTTCACGATTTCCAGCACCGACGGTCGGCAGTTGTTCGTGGTGGGCAACCGCGGTTCGGCGCCCACGGTGCCAATCGAGGATCCGCCCGAATCGGATATTTTCCATACGGTCGACCTGATCCCGGATACGCAGAACCTGCTGTTCCGACTGGATTCGAATACCGGCGCGCCATTTGGCGACGACTTTATCACCAATCTCGATGCGCATCCTCCTGAGGTCGACGGCTTCACGCCGACAGCGTATCAACCGTACGATTTTGTGGGCAGAGCCGGGTCCGGCACCGAAGTCATCCCCCGAGGCACGCTCGACACGGGCGTCTTCTTGGTCGGCGCACCCGGCAGCCAGGTCACCGATGGCGACACGTTCTCGTTCGAAACCAGCAGCGGCAATTCCGCGACGGTGGCCACGTTCGAGTTCGACACCAATAGCAGCGTGTCCGGCACCAACATCCCCATCCCCTTTACACCGGCCGACTCCACGCTGACGCTGTCCACCAGGATTCGGGACGCAATCAACAACGCCGGGATCAACGTTCGATTCCCGCACCCGAGATTCGCGGAGACGGTTACCGCCCGACTCCAGGGCACCAATGTGAAAATCGACGGGTCGCGTTTCGTTGACGTGATCGGACCGTTCGATACCGACTCGACGGGACCAAGGGACGGGCCGCCATTGTTGTTCGACCAGGACGGCGACATCGAAGGTCTGGCGTTCTTGCCGCGTACCACAACTACGACTGGCTCGCCGACGAACTTCTTCTTCGAGCCCGACTTGTACGCCGTCGGTGACAACGGCGGCGTCTACAAGGTCATCGGCCGGGAAGACCCGGTTGGCGGGTTTGAGACGTCGTACCAAACAGACGACAACGCAACGCTCAAGCTGCTAAACGTCATCCGCGACGCCAACGGCAATCAGGTCCACTTCACCGGGCTCACACCCGGACCGCCCAATGTCGAGAACGGCCGCTTCGAGCGGACGCTATTCGCATCCGACATCAATGGCAATCTTTACGCCTTCGACGATCAGGGGCAGCCTGCGCCGGTCTTCTACGACGGACGGACCATGGTCTCGACGGGAGTTTGGGGATCGCTGACGCGCGGCCTCACGTTCTCCACGTTGGACCACAATCTGTGGCAAGCGACAACGACGCGCGGTGGTGACGACGGTCACGGGCTGACCCGGTCGTTCGATTTCGACGTCCAGCGCAACCCGACCGATCCGAACGCAGTCCCTGAGGCGGGCGGCAACAGCTTCTACTTCGGCTTGGAAGACGAGCGGCTGCGGCCCAATGAGTACGACGTTCTGTTCAGCG
This sequence comes from uncultured Planctomycetaceae bacterium, assembly GCA_937952415.1. Lineage (GTDB taxonomy): Bacteria > Planctomycetota > Planctomycetia > Pirellulales > PALSA-1355 > CALFYT01. The sequence goes on from CALFYT010000002.1 coordinate 65,044, forward strand.
GCGATGTGCGACCCGGCCTCATAGAGCATATCCCGACGAACGAGAATGGAAATGAATCGCTGCTCCTGTCGGGCAATCAGGCGTTGTTCGGCGGTTACAACATGCCAGGCGGTGCCTACGGCAGTATTGTCACTTCGCCGTTTAGTCTCGCGCCGTATACCGAATTCGACAAACCGACGCTGTACTTCAACTATCTGGCGGACACGGACGTGAATCCGGCGGACTCAGCAGACGGGATCGACGGCGTTCGCGTCTATGCTTCGACCAACGGCGCCACCTGGACGCAACTGGCAACCAACCGGTCGGTGCCCGCGTCCACGGCGAGCGACGCCAGCGGATTGCAAGAGCTTTACGATCCGGCAGGCGATGAGAATACGAACCCGCAAAACTATCAACTCAACGATTTTGACCAGGAACAACCCACCACAGCTTCCGGCTCATGGCGCCAGGCACGCATCGATCTGGGCGACTTCGCCGGCCAGTCCGAGGTTCTGTTGCGGTTCGACTTCACGTCGGCTGGCTCGATGGGAATCGGCAATCTGCTGCAAGGCGGTGTTTACGTAGGCGCGGTGGCCGCATCCAAGTTGCGCGATGGCGACTCGTTCCTGCTTGATCGGTCGCTGACGAACGAGGGTACACGATTCACGTTCCGTCAAGCGCCCACGCTGGTCGTTCCGACCGCCGGCGGCATTGGTATCACCAATGGCGAGACGTTTACGGTTGGCGGTACCACGTTCGAGTTCCGCAAGAGCGGCTTGCCGGCATCTGGCAACTTCGCAGTGCCGATATCTGACAGTATGACCGCCACGCAAGTGGCCCATTCCATCTTCGATACGATCCTGGCGAACCCAATCGCCGGCGTCACTGCTGTGCGCGATAACGGCTTTTCACTGCAGGTCCCGGCCAACGGCGGCCCGCAACTGGCCAGCGGTGAAACCTTCACCGTCAACGGCACCAGATTCCAGTTGCGCCGCTCCGGCGACTTTGCCGGAAATACCATCGGAATCGCGTACGACGGAGCCGTGTTGCGAATCGAGGTGCCGGGTCCCGGCGCCGACACAGCGAACGGCGAAACCGTCACGATCAACGGGCCATCGACCGGTGCAACGTTCGAACTGCGCAAATCCGGCCCGGCAGCACCGGGAAATATCCTGGTTCCGTTTACGAACGGCTCCTCGCCGGAAGCCATCGCAGCGGCGCTCACTTCCGCAATCAACTCGGCTGGCATTGGCGTCACGGCGATTCGGACGGGAGATACGACCTCGCTGGTCGGTGCGACGTCGATCGTGCAGAGTCCGATACGCACGTTGGTTACGGGTGTAACGGCCGGCGTCGGCACATCCACGGCGGACGCCATCGCCGCGTCGATCAGGCTAGCGATCGAATCGGCCGGCATCGGCGTGACCGCGGTGCAAAATGGCGCGACGTTGCAGCTTGTCGGGGCCACGTCGCTCTCACAGTCGATCAATCACGGAATGCTCATCAACGAGCAATCGGGCGGGTTGCGGGTGCAGTTGGTCGGAGCCACCGGCGTCACACAGAGCCCAGCTCCTGGATTGGGCGTTGAGGGATCGGCAGTGCCCAGCCCATCCGCGGCGACTGACATTCCGTACTTGATCAACTGGACGGCCGAGATGGTCGCTCAAGCGGTCGCTGAGTCACTTGATGCCGAGTTCACGCGGCCCGGCAATTTCGACGATCCGACGGTATTCACGTCGTCAAAGGTGATCGGCCGAACGCTCCGCATGTGGGGCCACACGTTCGCCACGGCCGGCGAGTCTGGCCCGCTCGCTTTCTCTGACAGCTTGGCCGGCCAGACCAGTCCGTTCTACAGTCCGGCGACCAGCAGCGGTATCTCTGACATCAATGCCCGCAACCGTGGAAAGGACAACAACCACGAGGGCGTCTTCATTGACGACATCATCATCGGTTTGGCACCGCGGGGCGAGATGGCAACCGGCCACTTTAATCCGGTGCAGCAGTTGATCGACAACGAAGCCAACGGCGCGCCGCTCGTCACCGGCGACACGACGTTCGTCCGCTTGGCCAGCGCTTCGAATCCGCCGGCGAAACTCTACACGGGCGAATTCCAACTAAACATCCGGCGTGGTACCGAGTACGCCGACACGATCGGCGGCGCCCGCCCATTCATCAGTTTGAACCGTACTTTCGATGTGAACGACCGGCTTGCCAAGGGCTTCACGTTGATTGCTCCTCCGGCGTCTGAACTGATCGATGGGCAGACGTTTCGACTCGTCCTTGCGGAAGGCGGCGTGTTCACGTTCGAATTCGATATGAACGGATCGTGGGCTACCGGCAACATTCGGGTTCCGCTGCTTCAGGACGAATCTGCCGCATCAGTGGCAAGGAAGATTCGCGACGCGATTAACAATGCCCCGCCCAGCCTCATGCTCGATGCCCAGGCTAGCGTAAAATCGGAAAGCGCACGCATCGATCTGTTCGGCGTCATCGACGTAGACGAAGGCCCGCTGGGTCTTGAGGTGTTCAACAACATTGGCGATGAATCGAAGATTCGTACGCAGGGCGCCACGATCATTCAGGGGAACATCATCGCCAATACGTTGCAGGCGGGAATTGTCGTTCGACCTCCGATCGTGGGCGACGTCGATGCGGGCATACAAAATGGTCCCGCGGGCCACACCGGTTCGGTGCTGAATCTGCCGACGCTCAATAGCAAAGCGCTCGTCCCGGGCGTGACGATCAAGGAAAACGCGATCATCGCCGGCGGACAGACCGCAATTGCGTTTAGCGGCGGATTCAATACGGGTGTCGCTACGGCTGTGCCGTTCGGGCGGATCCTCAATAACACGATCGCCTTTTCGCCCTCCGGCATTCAAGTCGTTAATAACGCGAGCCCGACGATTCTCAACAATATCGTCTCAGAGACCAACACCGCCATTCGGGTCGACAATTCGTCGTCGACCACCGTTGTGGGCGCCACGGTCTATAAGAACAACCAAACGAATCTTGCAGCGCCTGGTGGGTTCCTGCAGGACAACGCGATCATCCTCGATGCCGGAGCGCCGTTGTTTGTCGACACGTCGAAGGGCAACTTCTATCTGGCAGCCGGATCATTGGCGATCGACAGCTCGGTGAATGCGATTCAGGAGCGACCCGATCTGGCGGCAGTCACGACGCAGCTTGGCATTCCGCCCTCTCCGATTCAAGCTTCGGAATTCGACCTGTTCGGCCAACTGCGAGTCGACGATATTAACGTGCCCTCGCCGCCTGGTTTGGGCAGCAACGTGTTCAAGGATCGCGGAGCCATCGAGCGCGCCGACGTACTTGGTCCGGTGGCGGTCCTCCGCAATCCCATCGACAACGACGCCGCGCTGCGCGACAGCAGCCAGGTTGTGAATCGGGTCGTGCTGGCCGGCAGGACCTTGAAGAACTTCGAAATCCAGCTCGTCGACAACGGCATCGGGATCGACGATTCGACCGTGGCCACGGCGAAGTTTGCCATCACGCGCACCATCGGCGGCACCACCGTGACGCTGACGCCGGACGTCGACTACACGATTAACTATGCCGACACCGACGACATTGTCCTGCTTACGCCTGTCGAGGGTGTGTGGATCGATGCCGTCTACACCATTACGATCGACAACTCGACCGACCCAATCATGGATCGAGCGGGCAATAGCCTGGAGCCGAACGAAGAGTCTGGCTCCACCCGATTCGTCATCGAACTGACCGACGAAGCTGCCAGTTCGTGGCAGAATCCGGAGAACAAGTTTGACGTCAACGCCGACGGCTTGGTCACGGGTCTTGACGCACTGCTGATTATCAACCGGCTGCTGCTTGGCCAAGCAGGACAGTTGCCCCCGGTGGCAATCGTACCGCCGTACCTCGATGTTTCGGGGGACGGCAATCTGTCGCCGCTTGACGTGCTCCAGATTTTTAACTTCCTCGCCACCAGCAGTGCGGCACCCTCGGCAGCGCCGGCGACCGCGACGCCCACGCCCGCCGTGGCTGACACGTCCGACCAGAACGACGCGCAGATCGACACGCTGGCCGCGATTGCACAGCCCATCGACACGACGTCCGGTGCTACCGAAACTGTGGCCGATGGCGGCGCGGACCTTGTTTCGTTCGGCCTTTCGATCGATGCCTCCACCGCGTCGGCATCGACGTTGCAGAGCGACGCCGGCGGCATGGCCGAGCCTGCCCCGTCGACGACGACGGCTGTCGACTCCGCCGTCAGTTCGATCGGTGCCGACACAACGCAACTGGACGTGTTCGACAAACTGTGGTCGGAAGACGACTGGGAAATGGACACGGACGAGCTAGACAGCCTCGCGACTGAGGTTGCCAAAGAGGCAGACTACCATCCGTCAGTGTACGAATGAGCCACAAGCACCAAACCATCCGTCGGGCTTCGGCGGGTCCATGAAGTGGAAACAGGGCAACCAAGAACACCGATCATACCCTCGACGATCAAGAACAAGACTTAATACGAATTGCGGTAAACCAGACGCGCCAGCGTTCATCGTGAGAAGCGAACTATGAGATTCATCCAACGGTGGCAAGACTCGCGAACCCGGTCCGACAAGAAACGGCGTGGCAAGCTCCGCGCGCGCTGGAATCGGGGACTCGAACCACTCGAACGGCGAGAGCTTCTGGCCGCGGACATGGGCACGCCATGGCACAATGCCATCAACCCGCTGGACGTCAACCAGGACAATCGCATCACACCGCGCGATGCGCTAATTGTGATCAACCATCTGTTGACCGAAGGCGTCACACAGGTCCCGCAAAACAACGCAACGCCGCTTGCGGCGCAATCGTCGGATTCGAATGGCGGGAGCACTCCGTCGCTGTTCCTCGACGTCAACGGCGACAACTACGTTTCGCCGATCGACGCGCTGAACGTAGTCAATCTCCTGCTGACCGCCAAGGACGTCCGCATCACAACGGTCGCGACGGATCTGTTCGGTACGCCGATTACCGAGATTCCGGCCGGCAGCGACTTTCAATTGCGCGCCATCGTGGAAGACATTCGTGAGCCGCCCGCGCAGTTTGGGGGAGTCTTCTCGGCGTATTTGAACGTCACGTACGATTCCGCCTTGGCATCGATTCCGCAACCGCCAACGTTCAACTTCGATCCGTTCTTCCCGCTCGTTCAAACGTTCGACGCGACCACTCCCGGCCAAATTACCGGGGCCGGTGCATCGTCGGCGACCGCGACCGCGCCCGGCAACGATCCTCAAGAACTTTGGACTGTGCTGTTCAACGCAGCGGCGCCAGGCCAGGTCACGTTTACGCCGAGCTTCGACACCATCGCCACCCACGAAGTTCTGCTGTTTCTTGCCAACGATCCGCTCACGGCGGACCAGATCGACTTTGTCGGCTCGACGCTGACCATCACCGGCAATCCGACGGTCGAAGTCGCGTCTGTCTCGCAAGCGGAGGGAGACGCAGGTACGACTCCGTTCGTGTTTACCGCAAGTCTCTCAAGCTCGTTCAACCAACCGGTGACCGTCGGGTATGCGACCGGCAGTCCGGGCGGTGCGAACGTCGCGACACCCGGCGTCGACTACCAGTCGACCTCTGGCACGTTGACCTTTTCACCCGGGACCACGCAGCAGGTGGTGACGGTCTTGGTCAATGGCGATTTGACGATTGAATCGGACGAATTCTTCAACCTGGCGTTGTCAAACCCGACCAACGCCACGCTCGGGACCAACAGCGTCGCGTTGGGCACGATTCAGAACGACGACCTGCTTTCGTCCTTGGCAATCGGCGACGTGACGGTCAACAACGTCACAGCAGGCTCCACGGACGCCGTGTTCACTGTGTCGCTCTCTCCGGCGGTCGGCGGTGAGACGACGGTCGAATTCAGTACCGCAAACGGGACCGCGGTGGCGGGCACCGACTATACCGCGACCAGCGGAACGTTGACCTTCAGCCCGGGATCGACTACCCGGTTCATTACGGTGCCGGTCCTTGGCGATCCCCTTCCGGACGAAACCGAAACGTTCGTCGTTAACCTGTCCAATCCCTCGGGCAACGCTCAACTACAAGACGGCCAGGCGACCGGCACGATCTTGCCCGCCGTGCCGATTCCCAATTTGTCAATTGCCGACGCGTCGGTGGAGGAAGGCGACGTCGGAACGACCGATCTGGTCTTCACAATGAGCCTCTCGTCACCGGCGACCGAACAGATCGCCGTGAGCTTCGCGACCGGCACCCCGGGCGGTGGCGACATCGCAACTCCGGGCGTCGACTATACCGCAGTTTCGGGCACGGTCACATTCGCGCCGGGCACGTCCACGGCAATGGTAACCGTCGCGGTAACTGGTGACACGCTAATTGAGCTCAACGAGCAATTCCTGCTCAACTTGTCGCCGGTGTCCGGCACCGTAAATACGGTTGATTCCTCAGCGACCGGCACGATCATCAACGACGACGGTCCGACGACTCTTTCGATCGCCGACACAACCGCCATCGGCGGCGCGACGACCACGACGAACGCCGTATTCACGGTTAGCCTCTCGCGCGTGTTCGGGCAAACCGTCATGGTCAGCTACGCGACGCAAGACAATACGGCAGTTGCCAACGAAGACTACCTGGCCCAATCCGGCATTCTGACGTTCGCGTCGGGCGTGGTCCAACAATTGATCACCGTGCCGATCCTCGGCAGCGCGGTGCCGTCCGAGGATGAGACCTTCGTGGTCAACCTATCGAACCTCACGCCGGGCCCGCCGGATCTCACGATCAGTGATGGCCAAGCGCTGGGTACCATCGTCCGTCGGGGGTTGACAATCGGCAACACGAGCGTCCTGGAGGGTGACACCGGACCGACGGACGCTGTCTTCACCGTTAACCTGTCACAGTCGCAGCAACAGCAGGTTACGGTGCAATTCGCGACTGCCGACGACACGGCGACGATCGCCAATGGCGACTATGCGGCCGCGAGTGGCACGTTGACCTTCGCCGCCGGCGAAACACAGAAGCTGATCACCGTTGCCGTATCGGGCGACACGACGGTCGAGTCGAACGAAACCTTCTTCGTCAACCTTTCGAACGCCACCGGCGGAATCATCTTTTCGTCGCAAGCTGTTGGTACGATTCTTAACGACGACGGTCAAAAGGCACTCATCCAGTTGCAACTTGCCGACGACGGCGGCGCGCCGTTGCCGCCAGGCGCTACGCTCGACATCGGGCAAGAATTCCAGTTGCAGGCCTTTGTCCAAGACGCACAGGCCGATCCGAACGGCATTGCCGCCGCGTATCTCGACGTGTTCTACGACTTGAATCTGGTTGAGGTGTCCGGGCCCATCATGTTTGGCCCGTTCTATTCGAATATCCAATCAGGCAACACGTCGACGCCGGGCCTGATCGACGAAGTGGGCGCCTTTGGCCAGGCACTGCCACCAGCCAACCCGGGCGATCCGCAACTGCTGTTTAGCATCGCGCTGACGGCTCTCGACGTTGGGTTTGTGGAATTCGTAGCCGATCCGGCCGATGCTCCTGACCACCAGGTGCTGGAATACACGTCCGACACTCCGATTCCACCCGCATCGGTGAACTATGTCGGAACGTCGATCAACATTGGGACTAACGTATTCACCGTTGACAGTGTCTCGATGGTCGAGGGCGACAACGGCACGACAGACTTCGTGTTTACGATCACACGATTCCTGCCCAGCAGTTCGACAGCCAGCGTGGTCTACTCAACAAGCGATGGCACGGCAACCGCAACGCAAGACTATCAGCCCCAGTCGGGCACGTTGACCTTCGTGCCGGGTGACACGACCAAGACCGTCACGGTGCCAGTCATCGGTGATCTGACCGACGAAGCTGACGAAACGTTCTTCCTCGGGCTGAGCAATCCGGTGGGCGCGGTGGCCAGCGAGTCGCCGGGCGTAGGAACGATCGTTGACGACGACGGACCGCCAACGCTTTCGGTGGCCGACAATGACGGGGACGAAGGCGAGGACATCGTCTTCACGGTCAGTCTTTCGCAGTCCAGCGGCAAGACCGTTACCGTGGCGTACGCGACTGCCCCATCGATCAACGGCTCACCCGCGACTGCCGGCACGGACTATCAACCGGTCTCCGGCACGCTGACGTTCGATCCGGGCGTTACTCAGCAGACGGTTAGCGTTCCGGCACTCACCGATTTGGTCAAGGACGACGATGAGACGTTCCGCCTGCTATTGAGCGACCCGAGCAACGCCACGATCGCCGACGGTGAGGCCGTGGGAACGATCAACGACGTACCGCCGGCAGAGATTTCCGGTTATGTCTATGCCGACAGCAACAACAACGGCCTTAAGGAAGGCAGCGAAGTCGGCATCGCTAACGTGATCGTCCAGGTGCTCCGCGACGGAGTCGTCGTGAAATCGACGTTGACCGGCGCCGACGGATCTTACAGTTTGGTCGGCCTGCCGCCAGACACCTACTCCGTCCGCGAGATTCAACCTGGATTCTTCCTCGACGGACGCGATACGCGGTTCGGCATCGATAGTCCGACGAACGACCGCTTCGACGGCATCGAGCTGCAGCCCAGCGGCGACGAAGGCGGATTCAACTTTGGCGAGCGCAGCCTTCGAGCGGAGTTCGTGCCGATCTTCCTGAACCGGCGAGCGTTCTTCGCCTCGGCCATCGTCTCGGGTCATTTCGGACCGGCCACGACGACTAGCGGGCTGAACCTGCAGTCCGGCGACGCCTGGATCGCGTTCGACGGCGGATGGGAAGGTCCGCGGACGGTCAAGGCACTGTTCGATCATGCAGCCGGATCGGCCACGATGACTTTGTACAACAACGACCTGGTTGCCGTCGCCATCTCGTCAGTGACCGGCGATGGTGCCCAATTCGTACACTCGGGTAACGCGGGCAATAACTACTTCCTGCGAGTCTCCGGGACAAATCCGAACGTGTCGTTGACGGCGATCGACACGGTTTCGATCAGCAACGTCTCCCAATTGGAAGGCAATGACGGTACGACGAACTTTGTGTTCACCGCCACGCTGTCCGCACTTCAACTGAACCCGGTAACAGTGGCCTACGCGACATCCAACGGAACGGCTACGTCCGACTCCGGAGACTTTGTCGCTCAAAGCGGAACCATCAGCTTCGCGCCGGGCGAAATCAGCAAACAGATCACGATCGCCGTCAACGGCGACACGGAGTCAGAAGACAACGAAACGTTCTCAGTCGTGCTTTCCTCGCCGACGAATATCGCACTTAGCGTGTCGACCGGTATCGGGACGATTCAGAACGACGACATTACCACGTTCGACAGCTCGCTGCTGATCGCCAGCAACTCGACTTCGGGTGGCGGAGCAACCCCGGCCGCCGCACCGGCCAATGCAACGCCGGCTACGAGCGACGCAGCAGCGGCTGCCGATGTCGAGCCTGAGCTGCTGCTGGAAGCCGAGCCGGCGCTGGCCGACGCGGACGATCCGGCAAGTGCCACCGACGCCGTCCTCGAGGAAGACGAAGACTGGTTGTCCGCGCTGGCCGTGGCCTGAAGCGGTGTCGCTGTCTGACATGTTCTTGCCGACTTGGCACACGATGTGGCTGCGCCGGCGCGCCGCACGTCCCGACGATTCGCGGCCACGCGGCGCAAGTTGCTATCGCGCCGCAGGGCGAATCGCCCCTGCATCAAGTTGCCTTCGCGGGCACTTCCCGGCATAATCGGTAGGCAGTTCGCCACCCTTACACGCGCGTCGGCTGCTCGCGCTCAGCCACCAACGACGTGACAGGCCGGCGCGGCCCCGCCCTCGGTACTCCCTCCGCTGACCAATCACAATCGGAGCGATGCGTATGATGCGCCCGCTGGCAAGAGGATTCATCGCAGCCCTGTTCTGGACCGTCGTTTGTGGTTCTGGCGCCGTCGACGTTGGATTGCCGACCGCGCAGGCCGATCACAAAGGTCCGCCAGCCGGCGACGTCGACCGCTCGCCCGTGGATCTTGTTCTGACGCCTGATGAGGCCTGGATTCTAACGGCCAACCAGACGTCGAACACCGTCTCGCTGATTGACGCGGCAGACGGACGAATTGCGGCCGAAGTTCCGTGCGGACGCCGGCCATCGGCGATCGCGCTGTCTCCGGACGGGTCCCGGGCGGTGGTCAGCGCGACGTACGACGGTCGGCTGGACCTGTTTGCGCTCGACGACGGATCACTTCGTGCGACCGGTAGCGTGTCGCTTGGGTTCGAACCGCGCGGCATCGCTATTTCGCCCGACGGAGATTTGGCGTACGTCGCACTGACCGCTGCGAACGAAGTCGCCGTGGTGAGCCTTGACACGCGCCAGGTTGAGGCGCGGATCCCGGTTGGGCGCTGGCCTCGCTACCTGGCGTTATCGCCCGACGGAAGTCGACTGGCCGTGGCCGCCAGCGGCGACGGCGGCGTGTGGGTCGTCGACACGGTGCGGCGCGAAGTGCTTTTCGACTCACGATTCATGGGTTTGAATATCGGGCACATGGCCGTCTCGTCCGACGGAAAGCACGTTTACTTTCCATGGATGGTCTATGCTGATCGGCCCATTACACCGGGAAATATTCGCGAAGGCTGGGTGCTGGGCAATCGATTGGCGCGGGTCCGCCTCGATGAATCCTCCCGGCGCGAAGCGCTTGCGCTCGACCCGCGCGGTCAGGCGGTTGGCGATCCACATGGCATCGCATTAAGCCCTGACGAGTCGCACGTTGCGCTGGCTGCCTCGGGAACGCATGAGTTGGTTGTGCTCCGGCTGGAAGGGCTGCCGCTGCGGGACGACGGGCCGGGCGACCACCTGCCGCCGTACGTTGCCAGCGACGACGATCAGTTCTTTCGGATTCCGCTCGGCGGACGCCCGATGGGAATTCGCTATGACCGCAGTGGCGAGCACGTATTCGTGGCCAACTACCTGGATAACTCGGTGCAAGTCGTCAACGTGGACGAGCGCCGTTTGGAGCGCACCATCGCGCTGGGTGGAGCCGACGAGCCGTCGTTGGCGCGCCGTGGCGAAGCGATCTTTCTCGATGCACAGCGCAGCGCCGACGGTTGGTATAGTTGTCACAGTTGCCACTACGAAGGTGGTCCCAATGCCGTCACCATGGACACCAACAACGACGAATCGTACGGCACCTACAAGATGGTACTCAGCTTGCACAACGTCGCGGAAACCGGACCTTGGTTCTGGCACGGGCTGAAGGACGACCTGCACGCGGCCCTGAAGAAAAGCCTGATTGAGACGATGCGCGGCCCCGAGCCCACCGACGACGACGTCGAAGCCGTGGCCGCGTACTTGCGAACTTTGATCCGGCCTGAGAACTCGCGTCGACAAAGCGATGGCGGGCTGTCGGAGCAAGCCGCGCGAGGTCAACGCGTGTTTCAGAGCGAATCCGCCGCGTGCGCAACGTGCCACAGCGGGCCCTATTTGACCGACGGCGAAGTGCATGACGTGGGGCTCGCCTCGAGCTACGACGTGCACGACCGGTTCAACACGCCGTCGCTGCTGGGTGTGGCAAACCGCGCCGGTTACTTGCACCACGGCCGCGCGAAGTCGCTTGAGGAATTGCTCGTCGACCTGCACAGCCCAGACAGAGTCTCTGGCAGCCGGCCGCTAACCGACGCCGAAGTGGCCGATCTGGTCGCCTATCTCGAATCGCTTTAGCCCGTAGGGCGACATCCAGGGCATCGTCGCTCCGCGGTTTCGTGCGAATCGCGCGTGCGATGTCACTCCGCCGGTTGCCGAATCAAGTCCATCGCCTGGTCGACCAGGGCGCGACCTTCCTCGCCCATCCCGTGATAGAAGTAGTGTAGGAAGGCCAGCGTCCGCTCGGCGGCCTCTTCGAAGTGCCATTGGCAGTCATCAAACGTGCAACCCACGATGTTGGGAATCTCGCCGCCGCAATAGATGATCGCGCACGCCGAAAACGCACAGTTTTCATAGGTGTTGCCGTCGAGCACCTCGCGCGAGTCGGCGAACTTTTGTTCCTTGTACTCCATGGGACACTCCCGGACGGTCCGCCAAACCGTCGCATACGCGGCCAGAAGACGAGCGTCGCCCGGATCAACGCGATCAGCACGACAAGTCCAAGATTAGCCGACACCTGGCGTACCTGCCAAGGGGCGCGCGATTCGCACCGCCGCGGGCATCTGCCGCGATTGTCGACCGCAGCAGAAGCGCACACTGGACACCTCGCTTAATCGCGGGCGATAATCCCCTCGACACCCAGCGAGAACAACGATGCGCGATGAAGTAAGGGTGGCGGCGGTGTCTGTCGACTGCCAGCCCGGTCAGGCAGAGCGAAATCTCGAGAAGATCGACGATTGGACCGCGCGCGGAGTCGAGCAGGGTGCCGAGCTGGTTCTGTTTCCGGAGTTGTCGCTTTCCGGCTTCATACCGAATCACCCGCACGGCAACCACGAAAACTGGCTTCGCGAAGCACTGTCCGAAGCGCGGCGCACGGCGATCTCACGTTGTTCGCGCGAGGTGGAATCGCTTGCCGCGATTGCATCGCGCCACGGCGCGCTGGTCAGCGTGGGCATGCTCGAAGACGCCGGCAACACACTGTACAACACGCAATTGCTCGTTGGCCCGCAGGGCGTCGTCGATGCGTGCCGTAAGATGCACGTGCCGATGTTCGAGATGCCGTTCTACAATCCGGGGCAGGCTCCGCGCGTCGCCGACACGCCGCTGGCGCGGATCGGAACGAACATTTGTTTCGACGCATTGTTGCCCGAATCAACCCGACTGCTTGCCGTGCGGAATGTCGAGATCGTATTGTTTCCGTTCGCGGCCGATCCACCGCCACGAACGCCTGCCGGTTGGGCCGCCTGGGCCGGCCCGGCGATCCGTGCCCGTGCCATTGAAAACGGGGTATTCGCCGTGGCGTGCAATTACGTGGGGCGAGTGCAGTGCGCCGGAGTCGACCAAGAGTTTCCCGGTGGCGGCCTCGTGGTCTCGCCCCGCGGTGAGACGATCGCCGAGTGGAGCGACCAGCAAAGCGGTCCGGACATGGTGCTGGCAACTCTGACAGCCGAAGCCCTGCAGGCCGCACGAGCCGAGCCGGAGTACCTGTTTCGTTTCCGGCGGCCCGAGTTGTATGGTCCGCTGGCGGATCCGACAGATCCGTGACGCGCTCCGGTTGCCGGTCGCCGAAGTGGCACTCGTGCGCGAAAGTCAAAAACGCCGGAGTTTTCTGGAGTCGCCAGAATCGCTATTTGCCGCGATCCGCCGTTCAGACGATAATTGAGGCATTGCAGATGAGAGGCTTTTGCGTGTCTGGAGGGCGTGGTATGTCGAGTGGTCATGGCGCTCTCCGATGGCGCTGTCTCTGGTTCGCGGCGTTGCTCGTCGCATGCGGCACCTCCGGCATTGTGCAATCGGCCGATGAGTTGCCGTCTGCCGATGCGCCCAAAGTGGCGACTCTAGTGCGGCCAACCGATCGGTGGACCGCCGCGGAAGTCACCGAAGCGCAGGGCCTGGCGCAAGGCGTCACCATCTATCGTGACGCCTACGGAGTGCCACACATCCACGGCAAAAGCGACGCGCACGTGGCATTCGGGCTCGCCTACGCCCAGGCAGAAGACTATTTCTGGCAGGTCGAAGACAACTACATCCTGGCGCTGGGCCGCTATAGCGAAGTGCACGGCTATCGGGGATATAACTCCGATCTGCTTAACCGTGCGTTCGAGGTCGTCCCGCGTTCGCAGGCACACTTCGAGCACCTTGAGCCGCGAATTCAAGATTACTGCCGCGCGTTCGCGCTGGGGCTAAATTACTACCTGATCAGGCACCCTGAAACGCAGCCCCGCTTGATCCGGCGATTCGAACCGTGGCACGTGCTGGCCTATGGCCGGCATATCATGCTCGAACTTTGCTTTCGCTACACGCGCCTCTCGCACAGTTTTCTGCCGCGCAGCTACGATCGCGTCTGGACCGCGTCGGGCTCGAACGGTTGGGCAATCGCGCCCTCGCGGAGCCAGAACGGGCACACGATGCTGTTCGTCAATCCGCACCTTCCCTGGTTCGGGTTCTCGCAAATGCAGGAGGCGCATCTGCGCAGCGATGAGGGATGGAGTTTTATCGGCGCGACGATGTTTGGCAATTGCGTGCCGACGCTGGGCCACAACGAGCATCTCGGCTGGACGCTGACCACAAACGAACCGGACATTGCCGACGTGTGGCGCGTCACCTTCGACGATCCACAAAATCCGCTGCGCTATCGCTATGGCGATGAATACCGGGAAGCTACGCAGTGGAGCGAGACGATTAAAGTCAGACTGGGTTCCGCGGTGAAGGACCGGATCGTCACGTTTCGTAAGACGCACTACGGACCGATCGTGGGCCGCGAGGACGAACAGCACCTGTTGGCCGCGCGGGTCGCCGGGCAAGACGACCAGTCGATGCTGCAGCAGCAGTTGTCACTCGTCAAAGCACGCAACTTCGACGAGTTCAAACGGGGACTGTCGATGCAACAGTTCCCAATCATGAACGTGCTGTATGCCGACAAGGCCGGCAATATTTTCTACTTGTACAATGGATTGGTGCCTCGGCGCGATCCGCAATTCGACTGGACCAAGCCGGTTGACGGCGCCAATCCAAAGACGGCCTGGAACGGGTATCACACGCTCGACGAGCTGCCGCAACTGTTCAACCCGCCGGCTGGATATGTCCAAAATTGCAACTCCAGTCCGTTTACCACTTGCGACGATGGCAACCCGCGGCGCGATCAGTTTCCGGCGTATATGTGCGAAGACGCCGGCGATGACAAACGGCGAGCCAAGATTTCACGGCAACTGCTGCGCGACATGAACGACTTGACGTTCGAGCAGTTGCAGGAGGCCGCGTTCGACACCACGGTCTATTGGGCGCAAGAACGGCTGCCGGAGTTCAAGCGCCGCTACGAAGCGCTCAAGTCGGACGATCCCGAATTGGCGGCGCGTGTGCGGCCCTACTTGGAACACCTGCTCGAGTGGGACGGCCGCATCACGAACGACTCAACCGCGGCCACGCTGTGCGAAGCCTGGTACGAAGAACTGTACGGCATGGACTATCCAGCCGAGACGCTGCTGCCGCGGTTTGTGGAGAATCCAACGCTCGAGTTCAAAGCGCTCGTCAAGGTAGCCCGCAGCTTGCAGAGCCGCCACGGCGACTGGCGCGTGCCCTGGGGAGAACTGTTTCGCATCCAGCGACAAACCGAGATGATCGACCTGCTCGGTCTGAAGTTCGACGATCAACAGCCCAGCCTTCCCTGCACAGCGGGCCCCGGCCCAATGGGCGTCGTGTTCACGCAGTATTACTCGCCGTCGATTCGGATTCCGTTCGTAATGGATCTCAAGAAACGCTATGGCCTGGTCGGCGCGAGTTACATCGCCGCATACGAGTTCGGGCCAAAGATTCGCGGCGCCAGCGCGCTCAACTACGGCCAGAACGGCGACCCGGGGTCGCCCCACTTCATGGACCAGGCGCAATTGCTCTCGAAGCGAAAACTAAAGCCGGAATTATTCTACTGGCCCGACGTCGTGGCCGGCGCCCAGAAGGTGTATCACCCGGGCGAGCCGCCCATGGCGGTTGAAGTCGAATAGGCTCGCGTAGCGGTCTGGCCGTTCACTGGCGAGCGGCGTGAGACGAATTGACGACGTGGGCTTCGGCGCAGCTTATCGCACGCCCAAGTTTCGCTCGATGTCGCGGCTACGCTCATCGATGCCAGCGAGATTCTTCTCGTCCGCTGGGGGTCGGAAGTTTCGCGCCGACTTGCTCCACTCGTCGTGAAAACCGTCGCCGCGCAGGTCCAGCCGCGAGCACCCTGCAAGTGGGCCTCCGATGGCTAAGATCACAATCGCGAGAGTCAATAAACGCAACATGTAAAAGTCGGTCCGTCGAAAGAATTGATCCCGAGGGGCGGGATTGTCCCGGATTCGGTCCGGGCGATCCAGATCAATTCGTCCCGGATTCTCTCGGCAAAATGGAGGTTCTCGAACAGCGGGTCGGCCAGGGCCCTAGTTCCGATAAGCGGGGTCGCTGCACAGGCGGCGTAGTTCGTCGGCCGGTCGCCCGCCAGAGAACCGCGTCACTTCCTGACCATTCTCGACGAACACGAACGTTGGCACGGACGAGATGCTATACTTTCTCGTCAGCGCCTTGTTGCGGTCGACGTCGATGGCGCGCATGTGATAGCCCTCGCGGCGTAGCGTGGCCACGATCGGCCGCATTTGCCGGCAGGGCCCACACCACGACGCGTTGAAGAACAGCACCTCGCCACGGCGGTGCCATTGACCACCCGCCTGTTCTTGGAGCGCGCGCACCGCCTCCTGCTCTTGATATTTCTTGACGCCAACGACCATGGCCACCGGCACAAGGAACAGCATCAGCGCTGCGACAATGACGCGCATGGAAACCCACAATCCGAATTCCATTCGACAAATAACCAGTCGCCATCCAAGAGGAACGACGCCGGTAGGAGACTGTCTCAACGTAACGTTAGCTCTTGCCGCCAAACGTGCCAAACTATCGTCGTAGGGGTCGTTGCGACGGTGCCGGTTTTGCGGCGGGCGTCGCGTGAAAATTCCCCACACATTGCGTGATGTGGCCGGTTTCCCGGCCCTGGTGAGGGTTGGATCCGGCGTCTAGAATCGGCTGCAATCCGCGATTGGCGGTAAGCGCGCCATCCAGGCAGCGCTTGGTGGTCCAACGTTCTTTGGAGGCGACAATGCAACTCACTCGCGCGCTCGTTCCGCTTGCTGCGGTAGGCATTTTCTTGGCCCTAGTTTTCTCGATGGTGCATACGGGAAAGGTAGATGCCACGGAAAAACCAAAGCGATTGTTACGCCACATTGTCATGTACAAGTACCGCGATGACGTGACAACCGAACAAGTCCAGGAAGCCATCGACGCATTCGCGGCATTGCCCAAAAAAATCGACACGATCATCGACTTCGAGCACGGTGACAACGTCAGCGAGGAGGGCAAATCGGACGGACTGACGCACGCGTTTGTGGTCACCTTTGCGGACGAGCGAGGACGCGACACCTACCTGAAACACCCGGCCCACTTGGAATACGTCAAACTGGCCGGTCCGCGCCGGGAAAAAGTCGTCGTCTTCGACTATTGGACGGAGCCTTAGTCGATGGTGCACCGCGGCCGGTCCGCGATTTCTCGTCCGTTTCTCTCCGATGCCCCGCGCTAGTCAGCACCCGCTTTGCGCGCCGACGACGGGCTCCGGTGCGCGACGGGCACGCTGCCGACGCGGGATGCCGATCAATTGGTTGCCCGGTCAATCGGGCCGGGCCATAATGGCCCCATTCAATTTCTATTCCGGTTGCGAGGCGAGGGTTCGGCACATGATGCGAATGGCAGCGAGTCAGACGATGCGTAGGTTAACCGTGGTTGCGGTGGCCACCTGGATGCTGGTCATTTCCGCCAATCGGGTCATTGCTGCGGACGCCGCGTCAGCCGAGCCGCGCTCGATCTTTCACCACGTGCATCTGACAGCCTCGGATCCAAAGGAAGCGATCAATTGGTACCTGGACAACTTCGGTGGCAAGGTCACCAAGATCGGGCCTTTCGATGCCGTACTGTCCAACGGTGTGTTGTTCGTGTTTTTTAAGGGAACGCGCGAGGGCTTTCCGGGCAGTGTCGGTAGTTCGGTCGATCACGTCGGCTTCTCATACGCGGACATCGATGCCAAGCTGAAGGACTTGGAGAAGGCGGGCGTCGAAATCGTATCGGGCGTCGAGGAAGAAGGGCCGATTCGATATGCGTTTGTCAAAGACCCGTGGGGCACGCTGATCGAATTAGTCGAAGATCCGACGATCACCGGGTTTCATCACATCCACTTGGCCACGCCCACGCCCAAGGAAACCCTGCAGTGGTACGCGGACGCCTTTGGCGGCGAGGTGACACGCTTCCAAGGGCTGATCCCCGCGATCCGGTATGGCAACGTTTGGGTATTGGCCAAGAAGGTTGCGGAAGTGCGCGCTCCGACGAAAGGACGCTCGATTGACCACGTTAGCTGGGGCTTTGCCGATTTGGACGGCGCGGCGAAGGAGCTCAAGGCCAAAGGCGTCGAGTTCGTATCTGGTCCGTTGTCGTTTGGCGGCGGAAAGATCGCGTTTGTGAAGGGACCGGATGGCGTGCGAATCGAACTGGTCGGTCCAGACAAACCGGCAGCCAGTATTGCCGATGCCAGAAAGTCGGCCGCTGACGCGCAGGCGAAGCTGAACGCCGAGGCCGAGTGGTCTCCTTTATTCGACGGCAAGTCGCTTGCCGGCTGGGCACAACGCGGCGGCAAGGCCAAGTACCGTGTCGAGAACGAGGAGATTGTCGGTAGCAGCGTGCCCAATACGTCCAACTCGTTCCTGTGCACGGACGACGAGTATGGCGACTTCGTGCTGGAACTGGAATTCAAAGTGCATCCCAAATTGAATTCCGGCGTGCAAATCCGCAGCCAGAGTTTCGATGAGCCTGTCGAGGCAGAGCGCGATGGAAAGAAACGCACGATCCCTGCAGGCCGCGTCCACGGGTATCAGGTCGAGATTGATCCCTCGGATCGAGCATGGAGCGGCGGCATCTACGACGAAGGGCGTCGCGGCTGGCTTGACGACTTGAAGGACAACGAATCGGCCCGCAAGGCATTCAAGCCCGAAGCGTGGAACAAGTTTCGCGTCGAGTGTCGCGGCGACTCGATCAAGACCTGGATTAACGGCGTGCCGGCGGCGGATTTGGTCGACTACATGACGCCGCGCGGGTTCATCGCCTTGCAAGTTCACGGTGTTGGCGACAGCACCGATCCGCGCGAAGTCCGCTGGCGCGATATCCGGATCCAGAAGCTCGACTGAGCCGTAGCGGGCGCACGCTAGTCCGCCGAGCGTTTCGTTGACGCCGGATTCCACCAGGCGTCGAGTTGGGCTTGCAATCGCTTGACGTGGTCTGGCTGCGCGGCGGCCAGATTCCGCTTTTCGTGCGGATCGTCGCCAAGGTGATAAAGCTCGACGGTAGCGTCCGGTTCGTTGGTCGGGTCTGGAACGATCAGTTTCCATTCCTCCTCAACCATCCACCGCCAGCGCAGATTTGCCGCTGGATCGTCGAGATTCACCGCGTTGTGCGTGAAACATTCGCCGAAGATGGCTTTCCGCCGGTCGACCGCTTTCGCGTCGAGCAGGTTGATGCCCTGCATCTCCCTGGTCGGTGAGAGTCCGACAGCCTCCAGCAACGTCGGCATGATGTCGATTGAAACGGCCAACGCATCGCTCGTCTTTGGTTCGACGTGCCCCGGCCAGCGGATCATGATTGGAGTACGTACGCCGCCGTCATATTGCGATTGCTTGCTGCGGGGGGCGTAACGTGGATTGTCGATCGATTGAATCCAGCCGTTGTCTGCGACGTAGACGACGATTGTGTCACGGGCGAGCTTTTGCCGGTCGAGATGATCGAGCAACTGGCCGACCGACTCGTCGAACCATTCGATCATCGCCCAATAACGGGCCACGTGTGGCGAAGGGGCCGCCGAGGCGTATTTCTCGAACAAGCGTTCCGGTGGATTGTGCGGCGAGTGGGGCAGCATCGGCGCATACCAAACGAAAAAAGGCCGGTCTTCACGCTGGGCCTCGGCAATGAACTCGAAGATTGGCTGCATCGTTTTTCGGCCGATGTCCAGCCCTTCGTCGCCGTGCCGCTGCCCCTTGGTCATCCCGTGGGTAAAGCCGCCGTGGCGATAGTGGCCCTGCCACCACTTGCCGGTTTGCAGGCTCAGGTAGTCGGCGCCGCCGAGCACAGTCGGCAGTGTCGGAACGGCACGCAGGTGGGCGACCATCGTTTCTCGGCCTTCGCGAAACGCGGCCGTCTGTTGAAAGCCGCGACGTGGCGTCCCCGGCGGCAATGGCGGGTCGTTGCTGGTAACCAGGTGTTGGTGCGGGTAGAGCCCGGTAATGATCGTCGCCAGGCTCGGGCAACAAAGGCTGGACGGCACATACCCGCGCGTGAACGTCAGGCTCTGGCTGGTAAGCCGGTCGATGTGCGGAGTACGCACGTGGGGATGGCCCATGAACGAATAATCGGTCCAGGCATGATCGTCGGAGATGATCAACACGATATTGGGCTGTGTTGCCGCGACGGCCGGGAGGCAGCAGACAATGAATAGAAGGCCAAGTGGCAACGTCGGGCGGCGCATGGATAGGATGAACTCCCTGGTCTGGTTCGATGGTTCCAGATAAGTCGCGGCGGGGCACAGGGTCCGTCGCGCAGTGACACAGACGGCCGCGTACCGAATCAAGTATAGCCACTTCGCTCATCGGGTTCACGAGTCGCCGCGGTTCGACGTTTCGACGTGCCGTATGGCCGCTCGCCATTTCTCCGGCACGGACCGCGCGGGTAAGTATACTAGTGCGTACTCAACGCACACCGCAGCACCCGGAGCTATCTGATGCACCGCATACGTCACGCGTATCTGTTGCTTGTCCTGCTGTTGGTCGTCGATTCGGCGTGGGGTGAAGCGCCCAATGGCGAGCAATCCTTTGCCGCTGATGCGGACTACATCAAGGCGAACTACACCAAGCATGAGTACGAGATCGAGATGCGCGACGGCGTGACGCTCTTCACCGCGGTCTACATTCCGAAGGACACGTCGCAAAGTTACCCGATCTTGCTCCAACGCACGCCCTACAGCGTTCGGCCATACGGCGCGAGTAACTTTCCCAGTTCGCCGGGTGGTCCCATGAAATACTACGCCAAGGAGCGATTCATCTTCGCATACCAGGACGTGCGCGGGCGGTACGGGTCCGGTGGAGAATTTGTCCACGTACGGCCGCATCGACC
The DNA here is from genome assembly GCA_937952415.1 of uncultured Planctomycetaceae bacterium. GTDB lineage: Bacteria > Planctomycetota > Planctomycetia > Pirellulales > PALSA-1355 > CALFYT01. The sequence continues at coordinate 85,819 of CALFYT010000002.1, forward strand.
GAACAAGGGGCCGCGCGACATCGACGAAAGCACCGACACGTACGACACGATCGAGTGGCTCGTCAACAACGTGCCGCAGAACAACGGAAACGTCGGATTGCTGGGCATCTCATATCCAGGGTTCTATTCCGCGGTTGGCATGATCGACGCACACCCGGCGTTGAGATGCGTGTCGCCGCAGGCTCCGGTGACCGACTGGTTTATCGGCGACGATTTTCGACACAACGGGGCCCTTTACCTGGCACACTCGTTTCGCTTTTTGTCGTTCTTTGGCCAGACGCTGACCAAGCCCACCCGGCAGCGCGCGATTCCCTTCGACTACGAAACGCCTGATGGATACGAGTTCTATCTGCGACTTGGTCCGCTCGACGAAGTGCAGGAGACACACTTCGAGAAGAAGATCGCGTTCTGGGACGAGTTGCTTGAGCATGGCACTTACGATGCTTTCTGGAAGGCTCGCACGCCGCTGCAGCACTTGAAGAACATTCGGCCGGCCGTGATGACCGTTGGCGGCTGGTTCGACGCGGAAGATCTCTACGGCCCGTTGAACGTCTATCGGGCAACGGAAGAACAATCGCCGCGCGCGTACAACACGCTGGTGATGGGGCCCTGGGCGCACGGCGACTGGCACCGCGGCGACGCCGAGCGTCTGGGACCTGTTGAGTTTCATCAGAAGACCGGCGTTTACTACCGCAATAAAATCGAATTGCCGTTTCTGAAGCACTTTCTCAAGGACGCGCCCGACCCGAAATTGCCGGAAGCCTATGTCTTCGAGACCGGTACCAACCAGTGGCGCCGCTACGAAAGTTGGCCGCCAGCAAACACGGCCACACGCACCCTGTACTTTCATCCTTCCGGACGGTTGAGCTTCGAGCCGCCGTCGTCGGAAGCCGAAGGGTTCGACGAGTACGTAAGCGATCCGGCCAAACCGGTTCCGTTCATCCCGAACATCGCCATTGGAATGACGCGGGAGCATATGCTCGACGATCAGCGCTTTGCATCCACGCGCACCGACGTGTTGGTCTACGTCAGCGATCCGCTTGAGCAAGACGTCACGATTGCCGGCCCGATCAATCCCCAGTTGTTCGTTTCGACAAGCGGAACGGACTCGGACTGGGTAGTGAAGCTGATCGACGTGTATTCGGGCGACTTTCCGAATCCCGACCCGAATCCGGCCGGCGTGGAGATGGGTGGCTACCAACAATTGGTCCGGGGCGAAGTGATGCGGGGCAAGTTTCGTGACAGCTACGAATCGCCGGAGCCATTCGAGCCCGGCAAAATTACCAAAGTGCACTACACGATGCCTGACGCGTATCACACGTTTCGCCGAGGGCATCGGATTATGGTCCACGTGCAGAGCTCGTGGTTTCCGCTGGTGGATCGCAACCCACAGCAGTTCATGGACATCTATCACGCCAAGCCGGCCGACTTCCGCAAGGCAACGCAGCGCGTCTATCGTTCGGCGGAACACTCCTCGCAGATCCAGATTCGAGTACTCGAGCTGCCCAGCGCCGGCGCGAAGCGATAACCGCAGCGTGGTGCGAATTCAGCCCGCCTTTCGGACCGTTGACGTCCACAACTGTGGGGTATGGTTTTGCCGATCGCGAAGTAAACGCGTCGACACCGCACGAGAGAATACGTGGTGTGCAGCCTCTGGCGGGCCGCGTTACCCGCCCACCGCCAATCGTCGCCCGACAATCGAAAAACGCCGCGGAACCGTCCTCCTCCCGATGTGCCACCTAGCCGCCAAAACCCGGCCCAGAACGGCTGGCCAAATGATGGTACGCGAGACGATCGTGAGCTACAATTCTCGGTTCGAAAATTCCCACCCGGGCCCATGGAGGAGGCCAAGTATGTGTCTCGGATCCTCCTGCCTATGCTCATGCATTACCGCGTGTCCAGCGAACACGTTTGCTCCGGGAGTGGTGCGCGCGATGCGACTGCCCAACTGGTCGAACAGTTTGCCTATGAGTACGGCGAAACGTATGACGCCTACTTGGCGACCGAGTCGGACCGCGAGTACTTCGTGGACAGCGCCGAACGCGGCGCCGTGGCGTATCACCGCCGTGGACGTCATCTAATCGTAGGCGGGAGCTTGCTGGCCCCTCCGGAAGCCTGCGATTCTCTGCTTGCTGAGTTTATCGCACATGCGCACGAGCGGCAGTTGCAAGTATCGTTCGTCAACGTTCCGCGCAGCCAGACCAAGCTGTTTCGGCGGCACGGGCTTCAAATCACGAAGTGGGGTGAAGAGCCAATCATCTGCCTGCAAGAGACAACCTGGCAGGGGAAAGAGTTCGGCTGGGTCCGGCGCCAGGAAAACTTCTGTTCGCGACAAGGTGCGACTTTCGAGGAAGTTGTTCCGGACGTCGACGATCCAACGTATCGTGATCGGATTGTGCCCGAACTGTTGGCCGTTTCCGATGCACATATCGGTGCGACGCTTCACCGGCGCGAACTTCCCGTGTTCGAGGGCCGTTTCTGCCCGTTGCACATGCAGCGGCGTCGGCTGTTCGTCGCGCGGCGAGCCGGACGGATCGAGGCCTTTGTCGTATGCAATCCAGGCATGGGCGGAGATTTTTGGGCGATCGAGATCTATCGCCGGCTGCCGGACGCGGTGCGTGGTGTGATTCCATTCTTGATCATGAAGATTCTCCGCAGGCTCAAAGAGGAAGGGGCCTGCTATGCGTCGCTATCGTTGGTGCCTTTCGTGCGCTGCGAGACGGCCGTCCGTGGCGACAGCGGATGCCTGCGCGTTGGCGCGAACTTTTGGTGGAAACACCTCAATGTGATCTTCGATATGCAGGGCATTTACCACTTCAAGAGCCGTTTCCGTCCGCACTACCGAGAGTTGTACGTGGCGGCCAAGCCCGGACTGACGTTGCGTTCGAGCATTTCCCTTGCCTTGGCCTGGAAAGTGCTGTCCTTCAACCCGCTGCGTCTGCTGCGACGCATGTTGTTTCAATGGGGCGCCCGGCGACGAACCCTGGCCAAGCCAGATTGGCGACCGGAACGCCTGATTCACAAGCTGCGGCCCGCGGATGCGCCGCACGCGAATGCCGCTGGGTCGGCCGCTGAAGCCGAGACTGCCAACGACGCGATGCTGCTGGCCGAATAACTTTGCGTGCGGGCACGTACTCGGCGCTTGGGTCACTGCGCATCTGGCCGGCGTGCTGCGAGGCCGACTTCACGAAGGGTTGGATTCGCTTCGCAAAAGCAATTCCGCCATAATGCCGCATGCAGCGACAAGGATGAGCAGTCATGTCACGTGACTACGAGTGCGTGTGGCCAGCACGTCGCGCGCGAGAGCGCAATGTCTGTTTCGGCGAGCGCGGCGTGTACACGTTGGGAAGACGCGGTCGATTCGATCAGTATCTTCATCGACGGCTGGCCAAGCCTCGGGAGCTAGAGCCTATCGGGAGAGTTCGGTGATCGGAATAACGGCCTACGGCGCCTACATCCCACGTCTGCGATTGCAGCGCGACGCGATCGGACAAGCCAATGCCTGGTTCGACGCCTCGTTGGCCTCCTTGGCCCGCGGCGAACGGAGCATGTGCAATTGGGACGAAGATGCGTTGACGATGGCCGTCGAAGCGGCGCGCGACGCGGTGGACGCGGCAGCCCGCGCGGACGTCGACGCGCTTTTTCTGGCATCGACGACCCACCCGTTTCTCGATCGGCAGAACTCGGTGATCGTAAGCGAAGCGCTGAACCTACCCCAATCGGCCCGCACGCTGGACACCGGCGGCAGCCAACGCGCGGCGACCGGCGCACTGCAATGCGCAATCGACGCGGTGCGCGGTGGCTGCGACTCGACATTGGCCGTCGGTTCGGAACATCGTCGCACGCGGACCGGATCGCGCCTGGAGATGCTCTCGGGCGACGCAGCCGCGGCGGTGGTGATCGGCAGCGATCGCGTGCTGGCGGAGTTCGTGGATGCACATAGCGTGGCGTGCGACTTTGTGGATCACTTCCGCATGGACGGCGTCGCGTTCGACTACGATTGGGAAGAGCGTTGGGTCCGCGATGAAGGATTCATGAAGCTGGTGCCGCCAGCCGTCGTCGGACTGCTCGAAAAAGCCGGCGTTACGATCGACGAGATTGATCATTTCATCCTGCCGAGCTTGCAAGCGCGTGTTCCGGCAGCGGTGGCGAAGCACCTGGGTTTAGCACCTGAAACGGTGGTCGACGATTTGGCCGATCGCTGCGGGCAGACTGGAGTGGCCCATCCCTTACTGCTGTTGGCGCATACGCTTGAGCGCGCCGCGCCGGGCGAACGGATTCTTGTGACGGGTTTTGGGCAGGGGTGCGATGCGCTGTTGTTTCGCGCGACCGAGGCGGTTACCAGCGTGCGGCCGAAGCTTGGTGTTTCCGGCTGGCTCGAGCGACGTGTTCCGGAATCGAACTACGCCCGCTTTCAGGCGTTCAACGATCTGGTTGAGCGCGAGTACGGAAAGCGGGCCGAAGCCGACATGCCCACCCCAATGTCCGCGCTGTTTCGCAATCGCAAGATGGTCAACAGCTTCCTGGTCGGGCGCTGTACGAAGTGCGGCACCGTCCAGTTTCCGAAGGCGGTCTATTGCGTCAACCCGGAGTGTGGCGCGGCCGACACACAAGCCGATCATCCGATGGCCGACGAAACCGGCAAGGTGAAAACCTGGACGGCCGACCGGCTCACCTTCGACATGAGCCCTCCGGCCTATTTCGGCATGGTCGAGTTCGACGCTGGTGGGCGGGCCATGATGGACTTTACCGACGTGGAACCAGAGAGTTTCGACGTCGGCACGCCGGTCGCGATCCGGTTTCGGATCAAGCAGTTCGACAAGCACCGGGGGTTTCGGCGATACTTTTGGAAAGCCAGTCCGACCTAGTCGCCTTGCACGAGGACACCAAAATGGCAACGGGCATCAAGGACAAAGTCGTCATCTTGGGGATGGGTTGTTCGAAATTCGGCGAACGATGGGACGCCGAGCCAGCCCAACTCATGGCGGAAGCATTCGAGGAGTGCCTCGCGGACGCGGGCATCTCGAAGAACGAGATCGAGGCAGCCTGGTTCGCGTCGGCGATCGACTCGGTCAACGTTGGGCCCAGCGCACTGCCGCTGTCGATGGCGCTACGGCTTCCGAATATCCCAGTCACGCGCGTTGAAAACATGTGCGCAAGCGGCACCGAAGCTTTGCGCGGCGCGGCATATGCCGTTGCGTCCGGCGCGGTCGACATCGCACTAGCACTGGGTTGCGAAAAGCTGAAAGACACCGGCTACGGAGGGTTGCCGCAACGCACGCGCGGCGTCACCAACGACATGCACTATCCGAATCTGTCGGCGCCGGGAAGTTTCGCCCAACTCGCCGCCGGTTACCGTGCTGCCCACGGCGTGAACAAGACTGACCTCAAGCGGGCCATGGCACACGTGTCGGTCAAGAGCCATGCGAATGGCGCGAAGAATCCCAAGGCGCACTTGCGACGTGAGATCTCCGAAGACCAAGCCATCAATGCACCGATGATCGCCGAGCCAATCGGGCTGTACGACTGCTGCGGCGTCAGCGACGGTGCGGCGTGCGCCATCGTCACACGGCCGGAAATCGCGCGCAGCCTTGGTCGCGAGAATCCGGTGGCCATCAAAGCGCTGCAGGTCAGCGTGTCGAACGGCACGGAAGTCGGGCACAATTCGTGGGACGGCTCGCACTTGCTGACCACGCGCATCGCCGCCCAACGTGCCTACGAAGAGGCAGGTGTCAAGAATCCGCGCGAAGAAATCAGCCTAACCGAAGTCCATGACTGCTTCTCGATTACCGAGTTGGTGACGATGGAAGACTTAGGAATCGCGCCGGAAGGCCGCGCGGTGCATGAGGTGCTCGACGGTTCGTTCGACGCCGACGGCAAGGTGCCCTGCCAAATTGATGGAGGGCTCAAGTGCTTCGGACATCCAATCGGCGCCTCGGGCCTGCGGATGATGTACGAACTGTACTTGCAGATCCAACACCGGGCCGGCGACCGGCAACTAGGCGATCCTGTTCTCGGTTTGAGCCACAACTTGGGCGGCTTTCCGTCACAGAACGTGGCCAGTGTCGCGATCGTCGGCTTGCTGTAGTTATGGCGACCGACGCGCCGGCTTTCGGATCACCGCCGGGGCAATGCCGTGTGAGATGCCACAGCCGGGCGCGTTGCCCGACTTACCCCGGCAGACGCGCCGCCCGACACCAAAACAAGTACCACGCCGTGATACGAGGGAACAAACTGCCATGGGCCCGCTAGAAGGCTACAAGATCATCGAGCTGGCAGGCATCGGTCCAGGACCCATGTGCGGCATGTTACTCGCAGAGTTGGGGGCCGAGACGATCACGGTCGACCGCTTGCACGACGCGGGGCTGGGCGTCGACACGCCCAACCAGTTCAAGCTCTTGCGGCGCAGCCGGCGATCCCTCGCGGTGGACCTGAAGCAGCCGGAGGGCGTGGCCACTGTCCTGCGGCTGGTCGAACAAGCCGACGCACTGATCGAGGGTTTTCGGCCGGGCGTTACCGAACGGCTCGGGCTGGGGCCCGAAGATTGCTTCCGCCGCAATCCGCGGCTCGTATATGGTCGCGTGACAGGCTGGGGGCAGGAGGGGCCACTGGCTCAGGCGGCGGGACACGACCTCAATTACATCGCGTTGACCGGCGCGCTGCATAGCATCGGGAGACGTGGGCAGCCGCCCACGCCGCCCTTGAATCTGGTCGGCGATTTTGGCGGAGGGGCGCTCTACCTGGCCTTGGGCGTCGTCGCCGCGCTGCTCGAAGTGCAGCGGTCGGGCAAAGGGCAGGTCGTCGATGCCGCGATGGTCGACGGCGCCGCATCGCTGATGACGGCCGCTTATGCGCTGTATTGCGGCGGGGTCACGACGAACCGCCGCGGCGAAAACATCCTCGACAGTGGAGCCCATTTTTACGACGTGTATGAAACCAGCGACGGCAAGTATGTCGCCCTGGCCGCAATCGAGCCGAAGTTCTACGCCCAACTGCTGAAGCTGGCCGGCATCGACGCTTCCACCCTGCCCCACTTGGCGCCACGTGACCAGTGGCCCAAGCTCAAGGAGCGATTGGCCGCCGTGATTCGCCAGAAGACCCGCGACCAGTGGTGCGCGGTGCTCGAAGGATCCGACGCGTGCTTCGCACCAGTGCTCGACCTGGACGAGGCCCCCCAGCATCCTCACAACGCGGCGCGGCGTACGTTCGCGATCAGCGACGACGTTGTGCAGCCGAATCCCGCGCCGCGATTCAGTCGCACGCCAACCGAGATCACTGGTCCACCCCCTATGGCGGGCGAGCACACCGATCAAATCCTGGCGGACTGGGGTTTCGCCGACGCGGAAATCGCGGAACTGCGCCAGCGCGAGATCATTGGCGGCGACGCTTCGCAGCAATCTCCTGGCAGACCGTAGACTTGCCGTTTATTCGGGTTGGAGCACGGTCCTTTACGTTTTCGTAACGGCAGGCAGCGCGTCGCGTTGCGACTAACGTTCGGCGCCCACGGTCTAACACCTTCCCACGATGCCGTTTAGGCAAATCGTTCGAACACGATGTGGGGCTTGGCCGCCGGACGTGTTCGCGGCGATTAGGATTTTTCCGTAATAGCCGCCGTGTTAACGCTTGACAGCTACTCCGCCGTGTGTAGATTAACTCAATTGATTTAATTCAAGTGATTTACAGTGATCGCGTGATCGGACCATGAGCACAGAGACGAAGCCCGCGCCAGCCGGCACCGCGCTAAAAGGTAGCGCGACGCGCCGCCAGTTGATTCTCGCCGCCATGCGACTGATGGCGGAAAAGGGACTAGAGGGTGTTTCGCTTCGATCCGTCAATATCGCCGCCGGCGCGAAGAACTCATCCGCCGCCCACTATCACTTCCGCAACAGGTTGGGGCTGATCGAGGCGATCATCGAAACGCTCGAGCGCGACGTCGCGAAGGTTCGGAGTCCGTACATCGAGGAACTACGAACGCGCGCGAGAACGCAACCGTTGACGGCCCGAGAAATCATTGAAGCGGCTTACGGCCCCTTCATGGGTCTGCTATTTCATCCGGAATACGGACTACCGGCCATCAGGTTTCTCTCGCGACTAATCGCTGACACGGGCCCCGAGTTACGCGTGCGCGCCAATCGATTCACCGGGCCACTCGTGCATGAAGTTCTGGAATTGTTGACAGAGGCATTGCCGGAGATTCCGCCGCGCGTGCTCAAGATGCGCATTCTTTTTTCGTTGATCAATCTGATCAATGGAATGAGCGATGTGACCGCTCTAGAAACCTCTCCGTTCGGCGACATGAGCACGCCCGGTTCGCTCGAAGCGGCGAACTGTTTCATTGAGTATATCACCGCCGGGGTTGCTGCACCGCCGGGAGCCATGACGGCAAGATTCCTCGATCAGTCGCGAGAGATTATTCGAACCTACAATGAATCGGGCCGAGACCATCCGCGGGAAAGTTGACAAAAAAGGAGAGCGCCATGCGCAGTTCAATGATTGGGAGCATTCTCGTTGCAATGCTTGTCCTGACGTGGAGTACATCGGCAGAAGCTGGCGGCGCGCCTGACGGATGGGGTAACGACCTGTCGCCGATTTCAGCGGCCGACTGGAACTACGATCGAGCTGCCCATCTGCTGGAAAGGGCTGGATTCGGCGGCACACCGTCCGACGTGGAGAAGCTGGCCGCGATGACGCCCGGCGAGGCTGTCGACGCGCTTATCGAGTACGAGAGTATCGACACGTCCACACTTCCGCAGTTCAAACCTTCCGGGATTTACCCTCACGGCCACAAGTTTCGCTCACTTCAAGAGGCAGTTCCGAAGGCGCTGATTACGGGTAAGGCGTTCGGGATTAAGGCTACGCACGAGGGCCCGCTCCAGTATCAACCGGCAATCAACGAGTTCTACACGCTGTTATGGAGCGAGCACATGGAGATGCAGCGTGCCGCGCTCTGGTGGGCCGAACGGATGCTTCAGACACCGCGCCCGATGGAAGAAAAACTGACTTTGTTCTGGCACGATCATTTCGCCACGAGCCAGTCGAAGATTATGAACTACGAGTTGATGATGGCCCATATCGAAACGCTCCGCCAACATGCCAACCGCAATTTCCGCGATATGTTGGTGGCCGTCGCACAGGATCCGGCGATGCTTATCTGGCTGGACAATCGCGAGAACGTGAAGGGAAAGCCGAATGAAAACTTCGCGCGTGAGGTGATGGAATTGTTCACCATGGGCGAGGGACATGGCTATTCCGAGGAAGACATTCGCGAGATGGCCCGGGCGTTTACCGGGTGGACGATGAAGCCGATTGAAACGGTCGATGACAAGGCCGAATTCGTCGACGACCCAAAGCTTCACGATGACGGCGAAAAGACGTTTCTTGGCAGAACCGGCAAGTTCAATGGCTATGACGCGATCAACATCATTCTCGAACAACCATCCACTGCTACGTTCGTTTCTGGAAAGCTATACAAGTACTTCGTCCGCGAGGACATTGATCCGGGTGTAAACAAGCAGCTTGCCAAGCATCTCGTGGCGTCGAACTACGAGTTGAAGCCGCTTCTTAAGCGGATTCTCTTGTCGAAGGATTTCTATAGTTCTCGGTCGGTAGGCACTCAGATCAAGAGTCCGGTGCACTTTCTGGTCTCAACTTGCCGTAAACTCGACCTCAAGCGCATGCCCGGTATCCCGGACTACGTCGAAACGACGGGCACGCAGCTCGGGCAGTTGCTGTTTTATCCTCCCAACGTGGCCGGCTGGCCGGGTGACCGGTCGTGGATCAATCCGGCCACGCTACTGTCGCGTGGGAATTATGTGCATGCCATGCTGTTTCCTGATCCTGAGAGCTATCCGGCACCGGACAAGATTGGCCCCGAGGGATATCGCAAGATTCCGCTCATGTTTCCCGAGTACGACATCGTGCCTCATGTTTGGAGCGAAGAGGCGCAGAACATGGAGCCCGTGTCGCTAGTCGACTATGACCGGCACTTGGCAGGGATCGGCGCGGGCATGATGGCCAAGGAGAAGAAAGGCCAATCGAAGGAATCGGACGCTCCAAAGATGATGAAGCCCGACGCGAGCCAGCGCAAATCTCGCATGACGCAGATCGCCAACAATGAGCGCTACAACCTGGCGGTGGGCGTTTATACCGGCTATGTGCAGGCATACGACCGTGTCAAACCTCGGCCGCGGAGTACTGCCGATATCGACTTCATCGCCATGGTCGAGGAAAGTCAGGCGCAGACTGTCGAAGACGTGGTCGACTACTTCTCACGTCGATTTTTGCGCGTTCCGCTCGCGCCCGAACGACGAGCAGCGATCGAGGACTTCCTCAACAACGAACTCGGCGGAAGCGAGATCGACTTCGCTCGTCCCGTCACGGAAAAAGCATTGCGCCGCGCGGTGCACCTCGTACTTAGCGCGCCGGAATACCAACTTGGATAACTCGAACCTGCGGATCGCGATTCGCTTGGATCGCCCAAACAAGGAACCAAAGCATGTTGATCAAACACAAAGCTTGCGCGTGTCATCGACGCGACTTTCTGCGCGCGGGGATGTACGGGGTCGGGATCTCGTCGGGCCTGCCGTGGCTCTTCCAGCAACTTAGTATGGTGCAAACGGCTCAGGCGTTTGCCGGTGCCGTCGAGAAGCATCCGAATCGGATATTGGTCGTACTGGAGTTGAGCGGCGGAAACGACGGGCTAAACACGATCGTCCCCTACACCAACGACGATTACTACAAATCTCGCCCGACCTTGAGTGTGAAGCCAGGTGAGGTCCTTAAACTCACGGACGAGTACGGGCTGCACCCGTCGTGCATCGGACTCGAGCGGCAATTCAAGGACGGGCAGATGGCAATCGTCCACGGATGTGGGTACCCGAACCCGAACCTTTCACACTTTACGGCCATGGAGTGGTGGCACACGGCCACACCGCACGGAAGCGACCCATACGGTTGGTTGGGCCGATTCGCGGATGCATACCAGCCTGATCCAATCGAAAACTACATCGTCAACATCGCCTCGCAGCAGTCCATGGCGGTCAACAGTGCCAAACACTCGCCGGTCGTCTTTCAGGATCCCAAGAAGTTCGGCCGCGTTGGCAACGAGGCTCAGCAAAAAGTCTTCGAGACGTTTGGCAAGGTCTACCCCACGTCCAACACATCGCTCGATTTCGTGAACGGTGTGTCGAAGACTGCAACGTCAGGCGCTGCGATGGTCCGCAATGCTTGCGCGGAGTACCGTACGTTGATCGACTACGGCAGTGATAACGACCTGACACTGGACTTGAAGAAAGTCATTGGCATGATCAGTGCCGACCTGCCGACGCGAATCTACTACGTCAGCCAAGGCGGATATGATACGCACGCAGCGCAAGCCAACTCGCAACAGTTGCTGCTGACCTACTTGTCGGACGCGGTCAACGGATTCTTCGTCGATCTACAGCGGATCGGCCGCGCCGACGACGTGGCGATGATGGTGTTCACCGAGTTCGGGCGGCGGGTTGGCGAAAACGCCAGCAAAGGAACGGATCACGGCACGGCCACTCCGATGTACATCCTGGGCAAGGGCGTCCAAGGCGGTTTCTACGGTAGTCACCCTAGCCTGACCGATCTGGACAACGGCAATCTTAAAATGACCACCGACTTCCGCACCGTCTACGGCACGATGCTTGAAGAGTGGATGGGCTTTGGTGACAACGCGGCAATCCTGAAGGGCGAATACCCCTCGCTGGATGTTTTCGGTTAACCAATGCCATGGCGCAATGGACGTTCGGCAGCAAATCCTAGAAGCGTTCTGCGTAAACCTGATGTACGGGCGTGACTTGCTCGAGGCGACGCCGGAGAACGAATTCTGCACGGTACCGGTTGCCGGAATGAATCATCCGGCTTGGATTGCCGGACACATTACGCTCCCGCATCGCCGGATTGCGACGGAACTCGGATCGCCATTGGAGATCCCCGATGGGTGGGTCGAGCTATTCGGGCGCGGATCACGTCCCCGGCCCACCCCATCGCTCTACCCTGCGAAACAGGTGCTGATTCAAGCGTATCTGGAGGGCCACAAGCACCTGGCTGCCGCGTTTTCCGCTGCGACCTCTGACCAACTTAGCGCGACCAACGTTCGGTGGAAGCCAACGATGATTACTACCATCGGAGCGATGGCAGTCCACGCAATGACAACTCATGAAGCGCTGCACCTCGGTCAGCTTTCGGCGTGGCGGCGAGCCATGGGCATGCCTGCGATCGATGTCACGGGGAAGGCTTAGGCGACTGCCGGAAAGTTGCACGACGTCCCGCGGCGGCATACAGTGCCCTATGGCGAATGTGCCGCGCAAGTCTGCCCTTGGGAGCCAGGACCATGAATTTTGATTTTTCCGACGAGCAGAAACTGCTGCGAGACGTCGCCCGGAAGTTTCTCGCCAAGCGCTGCGGCACGAACGTCGTGCGCCAGGTGCTCGATGGCGACGCCCCCTTCGACCGCGACGTTTGGAAGGGGATCGTCGAATTGGAGTGGCCTGGTACCGCGGTGCCGGAAGACTACGGCGGAATCGGATATGGCCATGTCGAACTGTGTGTCCTGGCCGAAGAGTTGGGGCGGGCGCTGGCGCCGGTGCCCTTTTCGTCATCGGTCTACCTGGCAACCGAGGCGCTGCAACTCGCGGGAAGCGAAGCGCAGCGGAGAAAATACCTGCCGCAGTTGGCTGCCGGCGAAATCGTTGGCACGGTGGCGCTGGCCGAAGGGACCGGCGCAATACGCCCCTCGGCCATCGAAACGTCCTATGACAACGGCAAACTGCGCGGCACCAAGACACCTGTGCCCGATGGCGACGTGGCCGACCTGCTGATCGTCGCAGCCCGCTCGGGCGAGTCGCCCGACGACGTTCGGTTGTACCTGGTCGATTCCACGTCCAAAGGTGTGACCCGCGACTCGATCCACACGATCGATCCCACGCGATCGCACGCCACCGTGACACTACAGGACGCCGACGCAGAGCCGCTCGGCTCGGGCGATGCGGATTGGACTGTGATCGAGCGGCTCCGCGACCGGGCAGCCGTGCTGTTGGCGTTCGAACAATTGGGCGGAGCCGACGCGGCCCTGGAGATGGCCACCGAGTATGCCAAGAATCGCTACGCCTTCGGGCGGCCGATCGGGTCGTTTCAGGCGATCAAGCACAAACTGGCCGACGCGTTCATTCTCAATGACCTTGCCCGATCGAATTGCTATTTCGCCGCCTGGGCCCTGTCGGCCGACGCCGACGAACTACCTATCGCGGCGGCCAGCGCGCGGATCGCGGCGACCGAAGCCTTCGAGTACATCGCCGCCGAGAACATTCAGACCCACGGCGGCATCGGCTTTACCTGGGAGAGCGATTGCCAGCTTTACTACCGCCGCTCGAAACTGCTCGCCCTGACGTTGGGCGGTGTGCGGGATTGGAAGCATCGCCTCATCGACCAACTGGAGCATCGCACCACCGCCCCACTGACGACTGCGGGAGCCAAGTAATGGACTTTAGCGACACGCCGAAAGAAGCCGAGTTCCGCCAGGAAGCCCGTGAATGGCTCGACGCCAACGCCATGCGCGGCACGGACACAACCGGCAAGTTTCATGTGGGCGGCGGAGACGAAGAAGCTGCGCTGCGTAACGCGAAAACATGGCAAGCCAAGAAGGCCGACGCCGGGTTCGTCGGGGTTCATTGGCCTAAGGCCTGCGGTGGGCGCGAACTGCCGCCCAGCTTCACGGCCATCTACCAGATGGAAGAATCCGACTACGTCGTACCACGCGGCTTCTTCGAGATCGGGCTGGGGATGTGCGCGCCGGTGATGATGCGCTACGCGACGTCCGAGCAGGTGCGCGAGCACTTACCCGACATGATGCGCGGCGAGAAAGTTTGGTGCCAGCTTTTCTCTGAACCATCGGCCGGATCCGACGTCGCCGGACTTCGGACTTCTGTCCGTCAGGAAGGCGACGAGTGGGTGCTCAACGGACAAAAGGTCTGGACGTCGGGCGCGCATTTTTCCGACTACGGCATCCTGGTGGCGCGGCACGATCCCAACGCGCCCAAGCACCAAGGCTTGACCTTCTTCTTCATCGACATGAAGTCACCGGGCATCGAAGTGCGTCGGATCAAGTCGATCCCCGGCCGATCCAATTTCTGCGAAGTGTTCTTCAACAACGTGCGAATTCACGATGCGCAGCGACTGGGCGAGATCGGGCAAGGGTGGGAAGTTGCGATTACGACGCTGATGCACGAACGGCTCGCCGTCGGACAGGCCAGCGGAACCAACTTCGACGATGTCCTGGCCTTGGCCAGAACCGCGGAGCTGGACGGTAGGCCCGCCGTCGAAGACTCGCTGGTGCGCGACAAACTCGCCGACTGGTACGTCCGCGACAAGGGGCTCGAGTACGGACGCTATCGCATGCTCACACGGCTTTCGCGCGGCGAAATGCCTGGACCAGAAGCTTCAGTCGGCAAGGTCGTAAGCGCCGCACAAGTGCAACAGGTGGCCAAGTTCGGCATGGACCTGATGGGCGCGGCCGGCATTGTCGACGACGCGCGGCTCGTGCCGGCTGGCGGGGCGTTTCAACTTTCGTTCCTGGCGGCTCCCGGATATCGAATTGCCGGGGGCAGCGACGAAATCCTGCGGAACGTCATCGCCGAGCGGGTGTTGGGCTTGCCAGGCGACATCCGCGTCGACAAGAAACTGCCCTTCAACGAGCTGCCCACCGGCACGGCATGACCGGCTTTACCAGAGCAAAAAACCGCGGTCACTCCTTGCCGAATGGTGGCTTGTCCGCAACGAGCAGATACTCAGCGCATGCGCCGAGTGCACTACTTGCGATTGGAACGTGCTTTCTAGGAAACATGCCATGCGAAGGACTCTTTCATTACGCACTGTGATCACGGTTGTGATCTCCGCTGTGGTCGCGATCGTGCCCTCGGTCCTTGCCCAAGAGGGGATTCACGACGGGCAGTGGCCGAATTTCGGGGCCGACGCCGCGAATACGAAGTACTCTTCTCTCGACCAGATCGACGAACAGAACTTTGCAGACTTGCAAGTCGCGTGGACGTGGGAGCCGACGAGTCAACTCGCCATTGCGAAATCGAACCCGCGAATTCGTCTGGGGCAGTTCAAGCCGACGCCGATCATGATTGACGGTGCCTTGTACTTGGCAACAAACTTGTCGCAGGTTGTTGCGATTGACGCCGGTACGGGTAAGACCAAGTGGGAATACGATCCCAAGAGCTACGAGGCCGGTCGGCCGGCGAACGTGGGTTTTCAGCATCGCGGAGTGGCCTATTGGACCGACGGCCAAGACAACCGGATCTTCGTCTCAACGCATGACCGCAAGTTGATCGCGCTGGATGCCGAGACGGGCGACCCGTGCTTGGGGTTTGGCAACGACGGAGTTGTCGACCTGGCCCATTCGCTGGGACGCAAGATCGATCATCATCAGATCACACATTCGTCGCCACCAGGGATTTGCGGCGACACGGTCGTGGTCGGATCGATTGTTTCGGACGGAGCAGCCAACAAAGAGGCACCGCCCGGGCATGTGCGCGGATACGACGCACGCGACGGCCGCATGAAATGGATCTTCCATACCATCCCTTCCGAGGGCGAATTCGGCAATGACACTTGGGAAGACGAGTCGTGGCGATACACCGGCGCGTGCAACGTGTGGTCGATGTTTGCGTGCGACCCAGAACTGGGATACGTCTACCTTCCCACATCGACGCCGACGAACGATATGTACGGTGGTCATCGTCCGGGCGACAACCTGTTTGCCGAGTGTCTGGTGTGCGTGGACGCGGACACGGGCAAGCGCGTCTGGCACTTTCAAGCGGTCCATCATGGTCTGTGGGACTATGACTTTCCGACCGCCCCCAATTTGGTCGACGTCGTCGTGGACGGCCGCCCAATTAAGGCCGTGGCCCAAGTCAGCAAACAGGCGTTTTGCTACGTGTTCGACCGCGAAACCGGCGAGCCAGTTTGGCCCATTGAGGAGCGGCCGGTGCCAAGTGGCGCACTGCCGGGCGACCGTGCATCGCCAACGCAACCCTTTCCAACCAAGCCGGCCGCGTATGACAATCAAGGCTTCACCGTCGATCAATTGATCGACTTCACGCCCGAGTTGCGTGCCACGGCGGTCGAACTGGTGAGCGACTACCGAATCGGACCGCTGTTCACGCCTCCGTGCGAACGCGGCACGCTCGGAACCCCGGGAGCCGGCGGCGGCACGAATTGGCACGGGGCCGCCCTCGATTCAGAAACTGGCGTCCTGTACGTTCCGTCGTACTCCGGCACAGGTGTATTTAAAGTGGGGCGGCCGGATCCAGCCCGCTCGAACCTACGTTACATCACATCATGGTTTTCGGCCGGACCTGACCGCTCGGCCATCGGCAACCTTCCGTTGACCAAGCCGCCCTACTCGCGGGTCACGGCGATTGACCTGAACACCGGCGAGCACGTGTGGATGACGCCTCACGGCGACGGCCCGCGTGACCATCCGGCGATCCGGCATTTGAATCTGCCGCCGCTTGGCGAAGTCACTGGCGCCGGCGCACCGCTGCTGACCAAGTCGCTCTTGTTCGTGAGCCAGGGGCACTCGCGCTTGCCAGGAGGGACGAGTGGTCCGAAATTGAGCGTGTTTGACAAGAAGACCGGCGCCATACTGGGCTCGATTCCCCTGCCGGACAGTCCACACGGCAATCCAATCACATACATGCACGACGGCAAACAGTACATCGCGATCGCCGTGGGCGGCGGGCGGTTCATGGGGGGTGGTGGAACTCCGGGAAAACTGATCGCGCTGAGCTTGCCGTAGCGCGGCTTAGCCGGCGGCCGAGGTCATTCCAGCCCCTCACTCCGCAATCGTCGCCGAGCCCTGATCCAGCACGACAACGTCTCGCTCGACCACCCGGGCGCGAAACGCAGCCTGGCCATCGTCGAGACACCACGTCTCGGTGCGGATCGTCTCGCCCGGAAATACGGGTGCCGAAAACCTGACCCGCATCCCGGCAAGCCGGTTCGGATCGTATTCACACAACGTCCGCAGCAGGGCGTGTCCAGCTACCCCGAACGTGCACAACCCGTGCAAGATCGGTCGGGGAAAACCCGCTTTCTCGGCCACGTCGGGATCCGCGTGCAACGGGTTGTAGTCGCCCGATAGACGGTAAATCAGGGCGGACTGCGGCAGTGTAGGCAGGTCGCAGACGGCGTCCGGCGAGCGACCTTCTGGAATCGCCTTCACGCTCGACGGTCCGCGCTGACCTCCGAAACCGCCGTTGCCCCGGGCAAACGTCGTGCTGTTGGTCGTGGCCAACGTCCGGCCGCTGGCTGCGTCGTGCAGCGTGGTCTCTTGCAAGATCAGCGCTCCCACGCCAGCGCCCTTGTCAAAGATGTCGACCACGCGCGTCGTGGCGGCAATCCGGCCGGCCGGAGGAAGCGGTTCGTGGATCGTGAAGCCCATTTCTCCGTGGACCACCTTGAGGTAGTCAACACCCGTGTCCGGCTTGGCGAGCCACATGCCCGCCGCGCCCAACACGCAACACATGGTCGGCACGACCTTCAGGTTCTTTTCGTAGACGAACGGCAACTGAGAGCGATCGGTCGGGTCCGCCCCAAAGCCCAGCCCCAACGCATACAACATCACGTCGCGCTCGGTGTATGCCTGCTCTCGCGGTGGGATCTTGTAGCTCAGCAGTTTGTCGTAGTCGATCGGCATCGTCGCGGCAGCCGCCGGCCTGATGATGTTTAAATCGGGTCCCAGGAGAACACGTCGCTCGAACGGTCCAGTGGCGCGAAGTTTGGCTTGAGCGCTGGAATCGCGTGCTCGGCGATCGTCTCGGGCGTCCAACCCTCGCCCCGATGCACCGAGCGCACCGGCCGCGGATGGCCAAACAGAAACACTTCATTTGAGCGCACGGCAAACGCCTGGCCCGTCACGCCCTCGGCCGCGTCGCTGCACAGGTAGACGACGAGCGGGGCGATTTTCTCCGGCGTCATCTGTTTCATTTTTTCCACCCGGGCCGCCTCCTCGGGCGATTGTGTCGGGATCGTTCCGATCAGTCGGCTCCAGGCGAACGGCGCGATGCAGTTCGAGCGGATGTTGAATCGCCCCATGTCCAGCGCAATGCACTTCGAGAGCGCGAAGATGCCAAGCTTGGCCGCGCCGTAGTTCGCCTGGCCGAAGTTGCCGACAATGCCCGAGGTGGACGTCATGTGGACGTACGCGCCGGACACTTGCCCACGGAAGTGGGGCGCGGCTGCCCGAGCCACGTTGAAGCAACCTTTGAGATGCACGTTGATGACGGCGTCCCACTCCTGTTCGCTCATCTTGTGAAAGATGCGGTCGCGGAGGATGCCTGCGTTGTTGACCACGGCGTCGATCCGCCCAAAGGCGTCGATCGCCTGCTGGACCATTCCGTGCGCAGCGTCCCAGTCGGCGACCGAGTCGGTGTTCAAGACGGCGCGACCGCCGGCGGCGGTGATCGTGTCGACAACTTCCTGACCTGGCCCCACATCGTGGCCCTCGCCGCCCGTGTCGCCTCCCAGGTCGTTGACGACCACCTGCGCACCATGCTCAGCCATAAGTAGCGCAATCGCACAGCCGATGCCGCGTCCGGCCCCGGTTACCAACACGACCTTGTCTTGCATCAATCCCATCGGCTGATTCTCCCGTGGTCGGCTGGTTGGATCGGGCGACTGCTCTAGGGGCCGCCACGACGATCGTGCCGGTCTGCCGAATACGATCGTATGCCTCGCGAGCAAGGCTTGCAACAATCGCCCGCGCACGGTCATTGTGCATATGGGGCAAGTCGATCGGCCCGTTCGATCGTCGACTTCGCGGGGTCACCTCACACCAGCCATCGCATGAACAGCATGGCGAAGCCGAGAAACGACGCGAAGCCCACGATATCGGTGACAGTCGTCAAGAAGATGGCCGCCGACTGGGCCGGGTCGCGTCCAAACGCGCGCAAGGCGAGCGGAATGATCGTCCCGGAAATTGCCGCCGCCGTCATGTTCACGACCATCGCCAGGCCGATTACAACGGCCAGGGCCGTGCTGCCACTCCACAAGTAAACGGCCAACGCGGTCACCACGGCAACCGCGACTCCGTTGATCAGCGCCGCGATCACCTCTTTGCGAATGACACGCTTGGCGGCGCCAGGAATGATCTCGCGCATCGCGATCCCGCGCATAACGACCGCCAACGATTGCGACCCGCTGTTACCACCCTGACCCGAGACCACCGGCAACAGAACGGCCAACGCCGTGACCTTGGCGATCACTCCTTCGAATAGCCCCACGACGGCGGCCGCGGAGAAGGCGGTCAACAGATTGACGAAGAGCCATGGCAGTCGTCGCATGACAACCGTCGAAACGGGTGACAGCGCCCTTTCATCGCTACCGGCACCGACGATCTTTTGCAGATCCTCGAAGGCTTCGAGCATGCCCGCCTGGAGCGCCTCATCGTGTTTGACCACGCCCACGAGCTTGCGGTCGATGTCCACCACAGGCAGCGCAAGGAATTTGCGCTCCGACATCAGATCAACCACTTCCTCCCGCGCCATGGTCGCCGGAATGCTGAGAACTTCGCGGCGTACCAAGGGTTCGATCGGGTCACGGGGGGTTGCGAGCAGCAAGTCGCGCATGCTCAAGACTCCAGCTAGCTCGCCATTGCGCGTCGTGACGTACAGATAGTAAAGCGCGTCGCGCGGCGCCTTGCGGATCGCGGCGATTGCCTGCTGGGCAGTTAAATCCAAGGCCAGCGAAACGACCTTGGGTTGCATCATGCCGCCCGCCGTTTCGGCAGGATAGTCGACCAGGTCTCGGAGCGACCGCGACGTTGCAGGAGGCAGACTCGCAAGCAGTCGATCGCGCCGGTCGTCTTCCAGATGTTGCAAGATCGCCGTGGCCGACCGCGGTTCGATTTCGGCCAAAGCCATGCTCGCACGTTCGTCCGTTGCGTGCTCGAGGATTCCGGCAGCGGCATGCGGTTGCAACCGTTCCAACAGCTCGATCGTCACCTTGTGTGGCATGCTCTCCAGCAACGACGCCGCCTCACTGGTATTGCTCGCCTCAATGGCTCGGGCCGCATCCTCCGGATGCAACTCCACGAACGCTCGCAAGAGCACATCGACCGGTTTCATACTCGTCACGCTCCTTGGATCGGATCACGGATCGATTCGGTTTCACCGCGACGTGGCACGGCCGCGCATTTCGACAACCGTCGCCGTGATTCTATCAGACGCTGTCAACTTCCACGCGACCAATATGAAGGGCGCCGCGAATGCAGCTTGCAGAAATACTCACCATGCGACCCCAGCCATGATGCCTGAAAATGTCGACCTTGGAGTTCACGGTATTGGCAACGTAGAATAGTGTGTGGAACCAGCTCCCGCCGGCGATCGCTGGCCTGACTTCACGGAGCTTCGTGGTCCATGTCGCTGCTAGAAGATCTCTACCTTTCCTTCCGCGTCGCGGATGCATTCGACATCGCGCTGGTAGCGATCTTCATCTACACCGCTCTGACATGGTTCCGGCAAACGACGTCGCGATCTGTATTTGTCGGAGTTGCCCTGCTGACGCTGGTTTACTTCGCGGCCAAGGCTCTGGAAATGCACATGACTGTGTTTCTGTTCCAGGCGGTATTTGCCGTTGTCTTGGTCGCTTTGGTCGTCGTTTTTCAGGAGGATCTTCGCAGGGCGTTCGAGGGGCTGGCCGCCTTGCGCCCAGTGCGCGATCGTTGGCGCTCGACCACCGCCGGTTTCGCCCACACGGATACGCTCGTCGAAGCGATCTCGGGGATGGCCGAGAAGAGAATCGGTGCGCTGGTCGTGATCAAGGGCGGCGAGCCGCTGGGCCGACATATCGTCGGCGGAATCTCGACCGACTCGCAGATCAGCCGCCCGTTGCTGGACAGTCTATTTGATCCGCACTCGATGGGGCATGATGGAGCCGTCGTCATCGAGGACCAGCGCATCCAGCAGTTCGCGGCTCACCTGCCCCTTTCCAGAAACCTGCAGGAGGTCGGGGCACGAGGCACCCGGCACTGCGCCGCCCTGGGGCTCTCCGAGCGGTGCGATGCGCTTTGCATCGTGGTTTCGGAGGAAAGAGGTCAAATCAGCGTTGCCGAACAGGGCAAACTGACGACGATGATGACGCCTGCCGACCTGAAGAACCGCATGGTTGGCTTTTTCGAAAAACACTACCCGATCGAGACGGTTGGTTTTTGGACGCGGCTCGTCCGTCAGAATGCGCGGCTGAAAGTCGCATCTTTATTGTTCGCCTGCCTGGCATGGTTTTTCCTGGTGTACCAAGCCGAGACAATCCAGAAAGACTTTGACGTGCCGATCGAATTCCGCAACCGCCCTGAGAATCTAGCAATCGAAACGCCGACACCCGAGCCGGCGATCGTCACATTCAGTGGGTATCAGCAATCATTCAATCTGCTCGTGCGAGCCGACTTGAAGTTCTCGGTGAACCTTGCTGGATTCGAGGCCGGTAGGTACCGCGTCGCACTCGATTCCAAGTCGATCCGTGGCAACGATGGCCTGCACGTTGAACGCGTCGAACCCACTTCGATCATCGTGGAGTTGCGTCCGGTCGAAGAAACAGAATCGGCCCCGACGCGGCCCCAGGAGGTAGCGCCGCGACGCGGCCCCGGCTAGCCACCCAAAGGGCTATTGCTCTTGCAGTTTTGGCTGCGGCGGCGCACACTCATTCGCGCTCGAGCAAATCCTCCGGCGGTCACCAAGAGCTCGCACAGACGTGACGGACGCAGCGTCATCCGCAAAGTCATCTCGGTTTGGCACATTTGGCGGCGTGTTCACTCCGTGCACGCTGACCATTCTCGGCGTCATCATGTTCCTGCGCTTCGGCTACGTGGTGGGCCAGGCCGGAGTGGTCTACACGTGCTTGATCGTCGTTGGCTCCACGTTGATCACGCTGCTCACCGGGCTGTCCTTGTCGGCCATTGCCACGAACACGCAGGTTCAGGGGGGCGGGGCCTACTTCTTGATCAGTCGGAGCCTGGGCATCGAGTTCGGCGGGGCGATTGGGATCGTGTTCTTTGCCGCGCAGTCCATCGCCGTGGCAATGTACGTCGTCGGTTTTGCCGAGGCTTATGTCGCCGAAATGCCAACCGGAGGGCTGTCCCCAGTGGCGGTGGCTACGATCGTCAATGTCGTCGTGTTCGCGTGCGTGTTCGTGGGCGCCGGTTGGACGATCAAGATTCAGTACGGCATTCTCGCCCTTCTGGTCGCGGCACTTGCGTCGTTCTACCTCGGCGCGGCGGACAAGTTCAGTTCATCCATTCTGCTCGAAAACGCGGGTTCCCACTTCAGCGCTGGGCACGACATTCTGACGATGTCGGCCCTGTTCTTCCCAGCGGTCACCGGCATCATGGCTGGCGCCAACATGTCGGGAGATTTGAAGGATCCCGGGCGATCCATTCCCACCGGAACGCTGGCCGCGATCGCGGTTACCTGCACGATCTACTTGAGTCAAGCCGTGTTGTTCGCGGCCGTTCTTCCGGCCGTCGCGCTTCAGCAGAATCCGCTGGCGATGTCCGACATCGCTCGCTGGCCGGCGCTGATCACCGCCGGTCTCTTCGCAGCGACCCTGTCTTCAGCGCTGGGAAGCATGATGGGCGCACCGCGCATCTTGCAGGCCTTCGCACGCGATCAGGTCTTCAAATCGTTGACGGCGTTCGCCGCCGCCAGCGGGCGCAATCGCGAGCCGCGCCGCGCGATGGTTATTTCGTTTCTCATCGCGCAATTGTGTATCCTGCAAGGCGGCTTGGACGCGATCGCGCCAGTGGTAACCATGGCATTCTTAATCACCTACGGAACGCTGAACCTGGCGACGTTCTATGAAGGGATTACCAAGAACCCGAGTTATCGGCCTCGCTTTCGTTGGTGCCACTGGTCGCTGTCTTTGTTGGGAGCCATCGGCTGCGTGCTGGTCATGGTGCTGATCGATGCACGATGGGCGGCCATCGCCATCCTGATGGTCGGTGCCGTCCACTGGTCGATCGCTCGCAAGGAGATCGAGTCCCGCTGGGGCGACTTGCATAGCGGCCTGCTCTTCGAGCGAGCGCGGCGCAACTTGCTGCGGCTGGAAGAGGAGCTCTACCATCCAAAGAATTGGCGCCCGATCCTGTTGGCGTTGTCCGGCACCGTTTGGAGCCGGCCGCACCTGGCCATCTATGGACATTGGTTTGCTAGCGGACATGGCATCCTTTCGCTGGGCCAGGTTATTCACGGCGAGGTCGACAACAGCCTGGAAAGGCAGCTCAACCAGGAAAAGTTGCTGCACCGCTTCATCCAAGAACAAAAACTCGAGGCTTTTCCGGCGGTCGTCGTGGCGCCACATCTTAGCGACGGTATCGAAGCGATGGTGCAGTCGCACGGGCTTGGGGCGCTGCGGCCGAACACCATACTTGTCGGCTGGCCGAACGATTCACGGCGTGCCGAATCGTTCGCCGCGATGCTGCGAACGATCTCAGGTTTGAAGCGCAGCGTCATCGCGGCACGTTTTCTTGGCGAACCCGGTGACCCGTGGCTCGCCCCGGCCGGATCGCTCGACGTCTGGTGGCGCGGCAGGCACAACGGAGAGCTGATGCTGCTGTTGGCGCACATGTTGACGAACAACGATGCGTGGCGGGGTCGCACGATCCGAATACTGCGCGTGATCGAAAACGAGGCCGGCCGCACCGACGTGAAGAAGCACCTGACCGAACTAATTGAATCAGCCCGGATTCGCGCGGTGCCGGAGGTCGTGGTCGCGTCGGATGCCGCGGCTGCGATTCAGCGCACGAGTGGCACGGCGGCGGTCGTCTTCATGGGGTTCGAAGTTCCTGAAGAGGGAGCCGAACTCGCGTTCATGGAGCGAATGGAAGCGTTGGCCGGTCCGCTTGCGCGGATTGTATTTGTGAGTTCGGGTGGTGGCATGTCCTTGGACACATAGCCGCCGGCAGCTTGGGACCAATTCCGATCTGCGGCTCCCAACGGGCGCCCGGTGATCTGCTTCGCTCGTGGTGGAGACTTGGCAGAGTGACGCATGCCATGTCCCGGCCGGCGCTGATATGATGGACCGCTGCAAGGATGGCGCAACGCTACGACTGCATCGCAAACACAACATGACTCCGAGCGAAACTGAAAAGTTGCCGCGATCAGGCCAACTGCTTGCCGTGCTGGCCAAATATCGCCACGTGCTGGTCGTCATGCACGACAACCCCGACCCCGATGCGATCGCATCGGCCTGGGCCATTCGGTGCCTGGTTGAAGAGAAACTTCGGATCAACGCGAATCTGATCGCTGGTGGAGCGATCGTGCGTGCGGAGAATCGTCACATGGTCGATCTGCTCAAGGCACCTGTGCAGCTCGTCCAGAGCATTGACGTGCTCGAGAGCACGGCGACCGTTTTGGTTGATTGCGGAACGGGCGCGGGGAACCAGCTCTTGACGCGGGCCGGCCTTGACCCGGTGGCCGTGATCGATCATCACCTTCCGTCCGGTCCCCAGCGCGAGCTCCCTTTCGTTGACATTCGACCCAAGGTGGCAGCCTCGGCCACAATTGTGTCGAGTTATCTCGTCGAGCAAGCCGTCGAGCCCGGGCCGGAGTTGGCCACGGCCCTCTGGTACGCGATACGGACCGAAACGCGTGGGTCGGAGTTTCATTACACGCCACTCGATCACGAGATTCTCGTATGGCTCACGGAACGGGCGCAGCCCGAGATGTTGGCCGAGATCGAGAGTGCTCCTCTTTCGCGCGAATACTACTCCGACTTGGTTGCCGCACTGGGTGAAACGGAGATCTACGGCGACATAGCCATTTGCATGTTGCCCCGGGCAGCCGGACCCGAAATCGTCGGAGAAGTTGCCGACTTGCTGGTCCGTTGTGAAGGGCTGCAGAGCGTATTTTGTGCGGCGATTTCTGACGGCAGCCTGGTGATCTCCGTTCGGACGGACGTCCACGGTGAAAACGCGGCGGAGCTACTCACCAAGACTCTGGCAGGTAAGGGTGGATGTGGCGGCCACCTGCATCGCGCCGGCGGTAAGATCCCCAACGTCGGCGACAACCTGGAAGTTGCCGCGGAACTTTGCCGTGAACTCACGACGCGCTGGCTCGAAGTTTGCCAGGTAGACGCGAACTCGCAGCCTGCGCCGCTGCTCACCTTGCACGTAAGTGACAAGGATGCCTGATTCTGTTCAGGCGCGGGATACGCGGTTCGCTATGCGGAACGAAGCCTGGCCAGGGACTCGCCCCAAGACTGAAACAGGCCGGTCACGTGTTGCACGTCCTCGATGGCAGCGTCGTGATTCTCGTGTCGAAAGGCAATCTGGACGTTGATGTTTTCCCAAAGTACGATCCGGTCTCTTACGCGCATCGTTGCACGGACGTCGCCGTCCTGCGAAATCACAAAGCCCAGTGAGCCGGGATGTTCGTTGCAGTAACGCACCATTGCCCGGTGACGAGTACCAAATTGGCTTAGTGAAGCTTGACGCAGGAATCGTGGCGTCGCGTTCGCGTCGTCGGCGATGTAAACATCTTGCGGTTCGCTGAAACTTCGGGCCTCGACTCCAAATCCGTGTACGACCAGGCTCCTATCCAGCACCACGAAGCCGTCGACACGGGATAGCGAGGCGATAAAGCCGATGCAGCCCATCGCCTCGCTTTTATGCTTATTCAACGTTTGCTGATATTTGACCGCTTCGGAATGGACTTCGAACGGCAGGGTGCCACTGCCGGTCTCGCCGTCTTGGGCAAGACAATCGACTGTTTGCCGATTCAGGTGCTCGTGCTGCGCCAATCCGAACAATGCCCTGGGAAGGCGATCGTATCGGACTTGGTACTTTACGTTGAGCTGCTCGGCGGGGCAGTGCGGGACGATCAGCAGCCCACCACCGTGGCCATAGCGTTGGATCTTGAGTAGGAGACGGCAAACCGCGTTTTGCCACCGCACCAAGAGTTCGTTCCGCAACTGAGCGGTTTCGCCAACGTGAATGGTGCGTCGTGACGAGGTCCTCTGATCAGCCAGCGTCGACCGCAAGTTGCTCTTGAGAAGCTTGTAAACTGGCCCTTCCCATAGCACGTCGTGATGGGCCGCTACGAGACTGTTGTTTTCGAGACAGCCGATCAGGACGTGATTCTTATAGACCGAAAGATTGCCGACACCGGTCATCTCGACCTGAAACGCGCCAGGACGCTGGAAATCGGCCTCGGCGTTGAATGCGACCTGGTCGCCGTACCGCAACTCCTGGTCAACCATGCCCCAGATGAACAACTCTCCGGTTTCGTCGTGAAACACTGCGAACGACGAGACCGCCGGGTCGGCTGCCTCGGCGAGTTTGCTCAACGTGCGCGTATCTAGGCGAATCGGCTGTCGGAATCGAATTGTTGTCCAGCGGCCCAATCGGTCTTCGCCGCCAGGAGACTTAGCCTTTGGATCCACGTAGTTTACGGTACATCGACTTGGCCGCCCTTCGTCGGTCTTCAGGCTGGCGAAGAACAGGGTCTCGAGCAAACGAGAAAGAACTTGGTGCGGGGGCGGCTGAATACCGCGATCCTTAAGACGCGAATCAACGAGCCGCGCTAGGTGAGACGGATATCGAGCGTTTCGATGCCTAGACATGGATGATTGCGGTCACTCGCGGGTTCGGACTTCAACGACCTGTTACCGATGCGGCGCTGTTGGCAGTTCCTTGGCCGTGCGACAAACGACGTACTTGTGTTCGTCGCGCGCCGTGCTCGACCGACTCGGCATCACGGTACGTGCGACACCTAACGGCAACGATCGGGACGGGGACCGTAGTGGAATTCCAGGCCTCCTTCAAGGCGGATGTGGCTGGTTGCTAGCTTGTCGAGTTCGCCTTTCTCGATCGCGCTACGATTGCCGGTTCTCTCGGGCTACAGCGAGCCGTCCGATTCTGGGTGGGCGAGTTCCAACCCTCGTCGCAACGTTCGGAACATTGGCCTGACGTATCCGCCGGGCAACTGAACAAAAACGGCGGTAACTCCACTCAGCCGCCAGTTCGCCAGAGATGTGCGAGACCCGCTGCTTGAACCCGTGGCCCCCGCGAGCACCTACGCTTGGCCGCGCGTGTCGGCGCCAAGGTATCGACCAAGTCGCTAGCACCCGATACCTAACGGCGGTTTGGGCGGCCACAATTGGGCGACGTGTTTTTGGAAAGCGTCGGTACAATAGCGACCGCGGTCGGATGATGCTCACGTCCCCCACGGGATGGGAAGGGGCCGACCGTGGTTCGAGGAATCCAGTCAGGACGCATCGCAGATGGCACCCACCGAGCCCGGGCGTCACATGGGAGTGCTAGGCGCCACGGGCGTTGGCGTCGGTGCGATCGTCGGTGGCGGGATTCTCGCGTTGACGGGAACCGCGTTCTCAGTTGCCGGCCCAAGTGCGATCCTCGCATTCGCGCTCAATGCCGCGATCGCTCTGCTGACCGCGCTTAGTTTCGCGGAAGTTTCGTCCAAGTTTCCGCAGTCAGGTGGCACCTATACCTTCGCAAAGAAGGTTCTTTCGATCGAGGCAGCGTTCACGGTCGGCTGGGTCGTCTGGTTTGCTTCCATCGTGGCGGCCGTGCTCTACGCGCTGGGCTTCGGACAATTCGCCGCGGTGGCTGCGGCTGACATCTGGAATGCGGTCGCGGGCCCGCCCCCGGGATGGCTTGCCAGCCCCCTCATGGTTCGTGGTTTGGCAATTGGGGCGGCCCTTTTCTACACGATCAATCTCATCCGGACGTCGGAGGGAGGTGGACAATGGGCCAACGTGGGCAAGCTACTTGTCTTCTCAATTCTTATTCTTTGCGGGCTCTGGGCTCTGCGGCACCGAACGGTATCCGAGGTCGAGCAAACGGTCCGACCCTTCTTTCCCGGCGGGGCGGCTGGGCTTTTCCAGGCAATGGGGTTCACGTTCATCGCGCTGCAAGGCTTCGACCTGATTGCTGCAGTTGCCGGAGAAATTCGCGCGCCTGAGCGTACCATTCCGCGCGCGATGCTGGGCTCGCTGGGAATCGCCATCGTGATTTACTTGCCGCTGTTGTTCGTCATCATGACTGTCGGGGTTCCCGTCGGTCAGTCGGTGACCGACGTGAGCCGAGAAAACCCGAACACGCTTGTCGCCGTGGCGGCACAGAACTACCTCGGCCGGTTTGGGTATTGGCTCGTGATTGGGGCAGCCATTCTATCAATGGTTTCGGCGCTGCACGCCAACTTGTTTGCCGCGTCGCGTGTCGCCTTTGCCATGTCGTTCGACCGTACGTTGCCCAAGCGGCTTTCGACAGTAGGCAAACGCAGCAATACGCCAGCCGCGGCGATCACTGCCACCGCAGCGATTGTCATGGCAGTCGCAGTCCTGCTGCCCGATCTGTCTGCCGCGGGTGCGGCGTCGAGTCTTATTTTTTTGATCACCTTCGCGCTGGTTCATTGGATTGCAATCCTCGTCCGCCAGCGCACCAGGCTGCGACCACCGCCGTTTCTGGTGCCCATGTTTCCGGTTGTGCCGGTATTGGGTGGGTTGGCTTGCCTGGCTCTTGCGACGTACCAGGGAATCGCGGTTCGATCCGCAGGCGTTGTCACGCTCGTCTGGCTTGCGATCGGCGCGCTGTTGTTTCTTCTGTTGTTTGCGCGCCGCGCCCGGATTTCCGACGCTTCATTGACGGCCACCGATCTTGAGCTATCTCGCCTACGGGGACGCGATCCGCTGGTACTTGTGCCCGTAGCCAACCCGGACAACGCTCACGGTTTGGTGACGATCGCCAGCGCACTTGCCCCGCCTGAGATTGGTAGAGTCTTGCTCATGTCGGTCGTCGTGGCCGAGGACGACTGGCGGCCAAGTGCGGATCGCGGTCCGCTTCAAAAGGCGCAGGAAGTTCTTGCGGAAGCAATCGCCGCATCGGTCGAAGCCGGATTGGTCCCGGAGTCGTTGACCACCGTTGCGAAGAGCCAGTGGGAAGAGATTGCACGAGTCGCCCGACTTCATCGCTGTCAGAGCCTGTTGCTCGGCCTGACGCACCTGACCGAAGAATCCGTCGGGACGCCGCTCGATGATTTGATGGGCCGCGTGGATTGCGACGTCGTGGTGCTCCGCGCGCCCAAAGGCTGGCGGCTCAACCGGACGCCGCGCATTCTGATTCCGACCGGAGGTCGTGGAGAACACGACCAATTGCTAGCGCGACTGCTGTCGAGCATTTCGCGCCAGATTCAGCCGAAAGTTGCGCTCCTCAACGTTCTACCGCCCGGAACGCCCGAAGCCGAACAACACCGCACGAGACGTGCGCTGCGTCGCACGGCTAATGATCTGAACCTGCACGAGTGCGATCTGCAAGTCGTTGCCAGCGATTCGGCGGTTGACGAGGTGGTAGACCAGGCACAACGTGCGGACCTGGCGATTCTCGGAATGCAGCGGGTCAGCCGTCGTGAGAAGCTGTTTGGTCAATTCGCGCTGCAAGTGGCGCAGAGAACGACGTGTCCAATGCTCCTGATAAGTCGCGGCCGATAGGCCCTGGCACGGTGGGGGCCTGTCGATATAACGGCGACGAGTTTAGAATTGTGACATCGTGGCATGACCCGCCTCGGTTCCCCTATCGGCCCAGCCCGCGAACCATAGTTTATGAGCGACGCCCAGGTCACCGAGCCTGCTAAGAACGGACTCTTCGACGGTTACAAACCCACCGGGCCGTTCTACGACGAAGTTTTTACGGCCAGCGGTCAGGTCCGCCAGCAGTGGCGTGACCTTCTGGCGGTACTCGACCCGATTGGCCGAACGGAGCTTACACGGCGTTGGACACAGGCCCAGGAGGAGATGCATGCGACGGGCACTGCCTACAACGCTTACGACGAATTGAGTGAGCCGACACGTCCGTGGTCGCTGGATCTTGTACCTCAGTTAATCCCACAAAACGAGTGGGCGACGCTCGCCGCGGGGCTGAAGCAGCGAGCCGCCCTGCTCAATCAGGTTGTCGCGGACTTGTACGGCCCGCAGGAGTTGCTCACGCAAGGGTTACTCCCAGCCGACTGGCTTTTCTCGAACCCCGCATTTCGCCGCAATTTCCACGGGCAGCAGCCGAAATCCGGCACGTTCATCCATTTCTACGCCGCAGATCTTGCACGAGCACCGGACGGCACGTGGTGGGTTCTGGCAGATCGTACAGATGCTCCGTTGGGGATCGGCTACGCGCTGGAGAATCGGATCGTCACTTCGCGGATGCTGTCAAGCGAGATCCATCATCTCAATGTCGAGCGCCTCGCCCCGTTCTTCGTCACGCTACGTGCGACGCTGCGCGACCTGGCCCCGGCCCACCGTGAAAACCCTCACATCGTTCTGCTAAGCCAGGGTCCGAGCAGTCCGAACTACTTCGAGGATGCTTACCTTTCGCGCTATTTGGGATTCACACTGGTCGAAGGCGGCGATCTGGCCGTGCGTGACGATCAGGTGTTCATGAAGACGCTGGCAGGATTGTTGCCGGTCGACGTCATCATGCGTCGCATGAGTGATGCGTACTGCGATCCGCTGGAATTGCAAAGCGACGCGACCCTAGGCGTGCCGGGGCTATTGGAGGTGGCGCGATTGGGCCGCGTCGCGTTGGCCAACGCTTTGGGAAGTTCGCTCGTCGAGTCGCCATCCTTGATGCCATTCTTGATCGGCATCGCCGAGCAGCGATTGGGCGAAGAGCTCATCCTGCCTTCGGTCGCGACATGGTGGTGCGGTCAGCACTATGCTCGTTCTCAAGTCGTCAAGGGAATTGAACAAGGCCAACTCGACTGGTCTTCCATCGGGCCGGCCTATCGCGTCGGACATAAGGAAGCAATACTCCCGGCCGAGCTGACCAACGGTGCCGCGGGCTCCCTCATGCCATTGTTGTCGTCACGTCCTCGTGACTTGATCGCACAAGAGACCGTGCAACAGTCCACCACGCCAGTTTGGCATGATGGTTCTACGGTTCCGTGGCACGTTGCGATGCGCGTGTTTCTGGTCTCGACCAACGGGGACTACAGCGTCATGCCGGGCGGGCTGGTGCGGCTGGCGAAAAACGAAGGCAAGTTCGATCCGTCGATTCTGGGCGGCCAAATCAGCAGGGACGCGTGGGTTCGTTCGAACGAACCGGTCCAGCCGGTCAGCCTCTTACGCACCGCCCAACAACCCGTAAAGCTGCGGCGCGGCGGTGCAGACCTGCCGAGTCGCGTGGCGGACAGCTTGTTCTGGTTCGGGCGCCAGATCGAACGGGCACAGGGCACCTGCCGCCTGCTACGCCAAGTGGTCGCCCGACTGACGGGCGAAGGCGAATCGGTAGGGGCCTCGGAGTTGTTGTGCCTGGTTCGCTGCCTGGCCGTGCGGGGGCAGATTGAGCCCGGATTTGCCGTGGAAGGGATGAGTGAACGGCTGCCGGCGATCGCGCACGTGCTCCCCTCGGAAGTTCTGAACGAGTTGCAGCAGGGCAGCCTGCGTTCTTCGATCGTCTCCGCGCATCGGAACGCTTCGCTCGTGCGAGATCGTCTGTCACTGGATAGTTGGCGAGTCGTCAGCCACTTGGAGCGAGAGGTGTCGCGAGCATCGGAGAGAGCTGAAGCGGCGCACGACGCAGCCGTTCAGAGTGGTTTCTTGCCAGCGCGGTTCGGTTTGGTCGAGCTCGATGAGCTGTTGGACGAATTGATCGTGCATTTGGCGGCGCTCGACGGATTGATCGGCGAGAGCATGACTCGGGCACCGGCCTGGCAATTCCTGGATCTCGGGCGGCGGCTCGAAAGATCGATGTTCATTGTCGCGCTAGTACAGTCGTTCCCGGTAGTGGCTCCCGAGGAGGAAGGCCGGTGCTTGGAGGCCATTCTGGAAGTTGCTGACAGCATCATGACGTATCGCAGCCGTTACCTGGCCGCGGCAAGTCGCGCGGCGGCACTGGATCTGTTAGTCACGGATGAGACGAACCCGCGTTCGCTGGCATACCAGTTGGCGGCGATCGCCAATCACGTGGCCCAACTGCCGCGCGGCGAGATTCAACCCCTGCTGTCGCCCGAAGAACGGCTCGCGACGTTGTTGCTCGGTGGCGTCCGTATGCTGGACACGTCTGATTTGAGTGGCAGTACGAGCGAGCACTCTAAACTCGAGCAACAGCTCGCGCTGGTGGCCGAGCAACTTCCAAAGCTATCCGAATTGATCAGTAATCGGTATCTGGTTCACGCCGGTCAAGCACGACGGATGTCGGAGGGAGTGCACGAACTGCCATGATTTATCGCATCACTCACGTCACGCAGTACGAGTACGCCGACATCGTGCCCTTCTGCCAGAATATCGTGTTCCTCACGCCGCGCAGCATGCAGGGCCAGAATTGTTCGCGACATCGGCTGACGGTGCATCCTCAGCCGGCAACCCTCCACCGGCAGACCGACTATTTTGGAAACACGAAGACGTGCCTGTCGATTGACGAGGGACATCGGCTGCTGAAGATCAGCGCCACCAGCACGGTCGAATTGCAGCCCGCTGTCCTGCCGCTGTTGTCGACCTCCGCTGCCTGGGAGTCGATTCGGGATGGCTTGCCTATCGACACCACGCCCGATGGCCTGGCCAACTATCAATTTGTTTTCGGTTCGCCGCATGTTTCTTTCCATGAACAAATAACCGAATACGCGCGGCAGAGTTTTGCCGACGGCCGCCCCATTCTGGAAGCGGTAGCCGATTTCAACAGCCGCATTCATGGTGATATGGCCTACGATCCTCGGGCAACGACGGTCAGCACTCCAATCACCGAAGTTTTTGAATCCCGGCGTGGCGTCTGTCAGGATCTCGCGCATCTGATGCTCAGTGGACTTCGGTCGCTGGGTCTCGCCGCCCGTTATGTCAGCGGGTATTTGCGGACTTGCACTCCCGATGGCTCATCCGGCCTAGTCGGTGCTGATGCTTCGCACGCCTGGGTATCGGTCTACTGTGGCGACCTGGGCTGGATCGACGTGGATCCTACGAACAACATTTTCCCCTCGGGCGATCATATCACGGTTGCTTATGGAAGAGACTTTAGCGACGTCTGTCCTGTGCTGGGAATGTTTATCGGAGGGGGCGACCATTCCCTTCGTGTCGAGGTTGAAGTAGCTCCTGTTTCGGACTAGATCGAATTTCAGCACTTCCGGCCGTCAACCATCCACCGAATCGGATTTCGGCTAGCCAAATGGGAGCTTGTTTGCTTCAATCGAAATGTTGAACACTCGAGTCGTTCACCAAATAGGCGCAAAGGAGTCTGTACGACCGCAACCCCAATAAGGTGCGATTCCGATGAGCCAATTTGAGCAAGACAGCAAATTTGCGCGGCTGCACTTTCGTGACTATGAAACCAACGGCTTCTACGACGAGCTGATCGACGAGCAGGGCGATCCTCGCTCAGGCGCGGCGTTGCTACTTCGCCGAATCGAAGAACTTCCGGATGGCGAGCTTCTGCAATGTCAGGAGATGGCTGAACGATCGCTGTTCCGGATGGGCATCACGTTCAATGTGTACGGCGACACGCAAGGCGTCGAGAAGATCTTTCCATTCGACATTGTGCCGCGAATCGTGTCGGCCGACGAGTGGGACCGGCTCGAACGAGGACTAAAGCAGAGAATCCAGGCACTCAATGCCTTTATTGACGATTGCTACCACGAGAAGAAGATCGTCAAGGACGGCGTCGTTCCGAAGGAAATCCTGGACAGCGCCAAGAGTCTCCGGCCGGAGTTAATCGGGCTGAACCCGCCGCACGGCATTTGGTGCCATGTCACGGGTACTGACCTGGTTCGCGACAAGGACGGCACGATTTACGTTCTGGAGGACAATCTGCGCTGTCCGTCGGGCGTTTCGTACGTGTTGCAGAATCGGTTCGTGATGAAGCGCAGCTTTCCGTCGCTGTTCGACGAGTCGGAAGTGCGCGCGGTCGTTGATTATCCAGGTCGCCTGCTCAGACTCCTGGAATACCTGGCCCCGAAAGGCGTCGACTCGCCGACAATCGTCGTGCTGACCCCCGGCGTCTTCAACTCGGCCTACTACGAGCATTCATTTCTCGCCCAACAGATGGGCGTCGAATTGGTCGAAGGCCGAGACCTTGTCGTACGCGACGGATTCGTGTGCATGCGAACGACGAAGGGCTTTCAAAGAGTGGACGTTATCTATCGTCGCATCGATGACGACTTTATCGATCCCCACACGTTTCGCAAAGACTCGGTGCTCGGAGTGCCGGGGTTAGTCGACGTGTACCGCAATGGACAGGTTGCGCTGGCCAATGCGCCCGGAACTGGCGTGGCTGACGACAAGGTCATCTACGCGTATGTCGAGAAGATCATCAAGTATTACCTGGGGGAAGACGCGATCATCCCCAATGTTCCGACCTACGTCTGCCACGACGCATCGGAGCGCAAACATGTGCTTGCCAATCTGGACAAGCTGGTCGTGAAAGCCGCGAACGAGTCGGGCGGGTATGGCATGCTGGTTGGCCCGCACGCGACCGACGAAGATCGCCAGAAGTTTGCTGAATTGATCGAGGCCAACCCGCGCAACTACATTGCTCAACCGACACTCTCGCTGTCTCGAATCCCTACGATTATTGAGGGCGGATTTGAAGGCCGACACGTCGACTTTCGACCGTATGTCTTGTACGGCGAAGACATTTACGTGATGCCGGGCGGATTGACACGCGTGGCGTTGAAAAAGGGATCGCTGGTCGTCAACTCGTCGCAGGGCGGCGGCAGCAAAGACACCTGGGTGATCGCCTCCTCACCGGGACAATCTCAAACCCAAGCACAAGCGAACTCGCCTCATGCTCAGTAGAGTTGCCGACTCGATCTATTGGATGAACCGGTATGTTGAGCGGGCGGAAAACATCGCGCGGTTCCTCGACGTCACCCAAGCCATGGCGCTGGACATGCCACCCACTTCGATGCCGCCATGGGGGGCGTTGGTCAGCGCGTCGGGCGATCAGGAATATTTTGATCAAAAGTACGGCGAAGCAACGCGCGAAAACGTCGTGCAGTTCTTGACGTTCGACGCAGAGTACGCAGGATCGATCATCTCGTCCGTGACTGCCGCTCGTGAGAACGCGCGCAGCGTGCGCGAAGTGATCAGTTCGGAGATGTGGGAGCAGCTCAACCAGTTCTACATATCCGTGCGCGACGCAGCAAGCGCGGGACCGTTGGAATCAACAACGAACTTTTTTCAATATGTCAAGAACGCAAGCCATCTATTCGTTGGCATCTCCGTGACGACGTTTTCGCAAGGCGAACCCTGGCACTTCGCTCGCCTCGGCCGTGTGTTGGAGAGGGCCGACAAGACGTCCCGCATTCTCGACGTCAAGTACTTCGTGCTCCTGCCGAATGTCGAGGACGTCGGGACGCCCATCGACGACCTGCAATGGTCAGCCGTTCTGCGGAGCGTGTCCGGGTTCGAGATGTATCGGAAGCGCCATCACGGCATCACTCCCAAGCGAGTGGTTGGCTTCCTCGTTCTTGATCGACTGTTTCCGCGGGCCATCATGCATTGCGTCAATGTGGCCGATCGATCGCTCCATGCCATCTCCGGATCGCCCGAGGGCACGTTCTGGAACGTCGCCGAGAAACAACTGGGGCAACTCCGCAGCGAGTTGGCGTATATGACGGTGGATGAAATCATCAACACCGGACTGCACGAGTTTCTCGACTCGCTGCAAGTGAAGCTCAACCGTGTCGGCGAGGGCATTTTTCAATCATTCGTCGCCATCGCACCGGATGAGTCGTCGCTGACGACCACGCCGTAACCCTGGCTGTGATCCTCCCGCAAAGGAAGCACGGGCCTGCCGTGCGCGCAACGCTTGCGGCCGTTGCGGCAATAGACCGGCCTGCTCTACCATTCCCTTCCGGATGAAATCGTTTTCGGTTCGGCGGTCGGGTACAATCGCGATCGCTTGAATACGGCGAATCTGGCAGCAGCAAATCCAGCGATGAAAGTCGAGAGGTTGATCGCATGACACTGTTGATTGTGTCCGTTTGTCTGGTGCTCGTCATATCCGGGCTGTGCTCTCTGACGGAAGCGGCCATCTACGCCGCGCGCATGCCCTACATTCGAACACTGAGCGATATGGGCAGCCGCGCCGGTCGACTGATGATCGATTTCAAGAACAACATGGAGCGGCCCATTTCTGCCATCTTGATTGTCAACACCGTCGCCAATACAGCGGGTGCGGCGATCGCCGGCGCGCAGGCGCGCGTGGTGCTGCCTGACTGGGCGATGCTGTCTTTCGCGGCGGCATTCACGTTCGCAGTCCTCACGTTCGCGGAGATCATCCCCAAGATTCTCGGCGTTGCCTACAGCGAGCAGTTGATACGAATCGTTGCCGCCCCCTTGCACTTCGCCACATTGTGCCTATCTCCGATCGTATGGATCGTCCAGGGACTATCTCGATGGCTCAAGCCAGACGAACGTGTCTTTGCCGCGCCGGAGGCGGAAGTCGTCCAGCTAGCCAAAATGAGCGCGGAAGAGGGAAGCATCCTTCGGGAAGAGGCCGATTTGGTCCGCAACGTGCTCAAGCTGAATGAGATCACCGCGGTGGACATCATGACGCCGCGACCGGTGGTCGTGAAGTTTCGATCCGGGATGACGGTCAAAGAGGTAGCCGACAAAGTGATCGAATGGACCTATTCGCGAATTCCCGTGTATGCGGATGATGATCCGGAAACGTGGGTCGGCTTTGTGTTGCGGCGCGACGTGCTGACATGTCTGGCCAAGGATCGGTTTGGCGCCTCGTTGGAATCGCTCTGCAAGCCGATGTATTTTGTCAGCGAGAGAACTCCTGGCCACGTCTTGCTCAAATCGTTCATCAAGCGAAAGTCCCATTTGTTCGGAGTGATGAACAAGTTTGGCGATTTGATCGGGATTGTCACCTTGGAAGACGTGATCGAGTCGCTGATTGGCGCGGAGATTGTCGACGAAGTGGATTCGGCTGTGGACATGCAGGAAGTTGCCCAATTGCGGAAACGCGAGCAACTGCGTATCCAAGAAGAACAGCGCGGAAGCCTTGACGACTAGTGTGCCCATCGCGAAACACACACAATGATGGCCGGCCACCAGTCATTTGTCGACGCCCAGCGGCAAGCGCATGGGCACAAGCGGGGTGCGGTTGCAGCCCGCGCCGCTTGAGTTGGGTGGACAATTGCGCTTTTGCCTGGTCAAATTTCAAGCGGTGCCACGCCGGTCAGCGTCAAGCGCATGGTCATTGGTTTGAGGTGATAGACGCCCACCGTGAATGGGCTCGGTGGACAACCCTGCTTCACCCTGGTCAAATCTAGAACGATGCCATGGAGCTCCGTCGGCATGCGAGCGCTCGAATCGGAAACACTCGTAGTAGTGTAGTTGCCCACGGCGTGTCCGACGCACGTGGCGCGCACGGAGAGGCGACGATGTAGCACAAACGCGCCTGTA
Organism: uncultured Planctomycetaceae bacterium; assembly: GCA_937952415.1. Classification (GTDB taxonomy): domain Bacteria; phylum Planctomycetota; class Planctomycetia; order Pirellulales; family PALSA-1355; genus CALFYT01. Next base: position 123,253 of record CALFYT010000002.1, read on the forward strand.
GCTCAGGGGAAGCTACGAAGCAACCGGGCCGCGTGTCAGAATCTCTCGGGAAACGAAGATGCCTTCGCCGCGTCGGCGAGGGGGTGGTGTGTGTCAGGAAATGGCCGAAAGCGACCTAAGTCGACCTCGATTAAGTGCCGGTTTAGTGCCATCGCAAGTCCAGGCAGGAATTGGTAACCCGACTTAGCGAGGGAGCCGTTCGTTGAACTAACTGAGGCTTCGTGGGCATCTGCATATGAGCAATTCTCCAGAACAGAAGCCGTCGGCCGACGAGACTGCACGACGTGTCGAATGGTTCGAGTGGTATACCGACAAGTTGAATGCCCAGCCGCCGGACTTGCCGCCACGTTGCCCTTGTTGTGGCTATAAGACACTTGCGGAGCGTGGGGATTTTGAGATCTGTCCCGTCTGCTTCTGGGAAGACGACGGCCAAGACGACTACGATGCAGACATCGTACGTGGCGGCCCGAACGAATCGTTGAGCCTGACCGTTGCCCGGGCGAATTATCGCCGGTGCGGCGCGTGCGACGATCGTTGCATTGACAGCGTGCGACAACCAACCGACGAGGAGTTACCTCAGCAGCCCCTAGGCTGACGGCCTGTCCTCTAGTGCCAAATCTGGTGCCATGCCCTTCATGTGGTCGACGGAAGTACCTATCCTAAAGACAGTGTCAATTCCCGCGCCCGTAGCTCAGGGGGGCCTTTTTGTCATTGACGAAACACCAAAACCTCTCGGGAAATATAAGCCTATCACCGCGCTGGTCCGCGTCTCGCGGGTGCCCAGAAAAGTTCGACATTGAACCTAGTTGACCAAGATTTTGTGCCACCTCGGAGACAAGATCCTGATTCGATTTACTCCGAAACCCGAAATGCGGGTAATAGACAGGATGGATCAAGATGCTTGCGTTTGAAATTTCAGAAATCGGAAAAAGACTGTGTATTGCTGGCACGGAAATGAGCGACGTTCTTTCGACCGGATTGAGTTGGGTGCGACGCACCAATCGCAGACCGGAGAGACTCAACTTTAATGTTGGCGGAATCATCTCGGGCGACTCGCGAACTCATTTCGCGTGGACGACGCCAAGTATCACTTCTGGTGACGAAATCACAATCCGACTCATCGACGCTGACTCCTGGGATGAACCCGAGCACATTTACCAACCAAGCCCGAACTCTGAGATCCCAAAGCCAGAAGTCTAGTGCCAGATTTAGTGCCGTGCCCTTCGTGCTGCCGATGGAAGTGCATCCCCTGTAGGCAGTTTGACAGCACGCGCCTGTAGCTCAGGGGATAGAGCAACGGTTTCCTAAACCGTAGGTCGCAGGTTCGAATCCTGCCAGGCGTACTGATCTCGCCTCGGGGCGTGGTGGGCGGATTGTTCCTACCGCCCTGCGCCCGGGCGACCTTAAGTCGCCCGTGCTCGGTTGCTGGTTCGAATCCTGCCAGGCGTACTGATCTCGCCTCGGGGCGTGGTGGGCGGATTGTTCCTACCGCCCTGCGCCCGGGCTCACAGGCTACCGCGGTGCGCTCGCCAGACGCCCGTCTGGCGTGCTCCCTTGGTGGTTCGAATCCTGCCAGGCGTACTTCCGATTCGGAGCCCATGCCGTATTGCTACCGCGTTGCGCGGAGCCACGCCTGTGGCTCCTGCTCACTTGCTACTGCCCTGCGCCCGGGCTTACAGGCTACCGCTAAAGAGGCTTGAGGCTTGAGTCGCGAGGCTTGTTGACGATGTGCGACAAATGCTGAACTCAGAACCCTCAAGCCTCAGGCCCCAAGCCTCCGGGCGACCCAGTCGCTCCTGCTCGCTTGCTACGCCCTAAGGAGACTTGAGACTTGACTCGCGAGGCTTGTTAACGAAGTTCGACAAACGCTGAACTTAGAACCCTCGACCCTCAGGCCGCAAGCCTCAGGCCTAAACCCCGGGGTGACCCGATCGTCAGCGGTCGACAAGCTCAACGACTACGGCTACGCTGGCATCGTGCGAAAAAGTCGGGCCGGCGAGCGCTTGTATGTCCGGCTTTGCGTATCAGATCGAACGGTTGGCCGATGGTTCTATTCCCCAAGACATCGTGGCTGCGATCCGTGCCGCCGCAAACGAGCTCGCTGGCCGCCCTTGAGCCGGTTGTAGCAGAAGGAACATCCAATCTGGCTCTCACTTCTGAATATCTAGCTGGTCAGCATCCTGTTATGGCGACCGGTTGTCGTCGTCATTGGGTCGCGTATCATGGGGCGCGGGCTCGGCTTGTCGGCACCCGGGATATTCCTTTTTTTTGTTGATTTGTGTTCGGATGCTGCGGCCCATCGAGAAGGTTTTCACCTCGCCATTGACTAGGATTGTCAGAATCGTCCAATGGCACAGTCAAGGCACGCTGTGGGTCGCGGTCCTGCTTGGGGCGGATACGCCACATGAGGTGAGTGCGCGTGCTCGCTCGGATACACTATGCCACGACCCTCGACTCCATCGACAACGCGAATCTGGTAAGCGTGACGTTGCGAGCGACTCATGAATCTGCATCTAGAGCTTGATCCGAACACTGCGATCGGAGTTGCGGAGCATTTCGAACAAAAACGCGCAATCGAAACCGCGGACAGACTGTGGCTTGAGATTAGCGCTGTCACCGGGTACGACCGCGCTGCCCGCGAGCGTATGGGCGACATTATCTTCGATTCGCGTGAATCTGGATTTCCCACCGGTACCGTTCATCGGGCGCGCTTCATTCTGTCGGTCATGGCGCTGTCGTTTCCTACCAAGAAACTGGTCACGGCGTACTTTGAAAACCTTGCCAAACTGTTGCAGGCCCGCCCAAAGCGCAATCGGCCAGGCGACGTCGTGCTGGGGCTTGGCACCGGCCGTTGCGGTTCAACGACCCTCTCCGCAGCGTTTGCCGGGTTGCCAGATGCCTGCGCCACGCATGAGAATCCACCGCGCATCAATTGGGACCCGATTGAGGAGCAGGTGCAATTTCATATGGATCGCATGCGGATGCTGGCGGACTACTTTCCCATCGTGTTCGACGCGATTCACTCCTGGCTTCGCGTTTTAGACCGATTCTTTACCGAGTTTCCCGACGGAAGAATCATCGGACAGATACGTGATACCGACGCCTGCGTTCAATCGTACCTGAAATTTCAAGGGCGCGGCCGCGGCTCGGCCAATTTTTGGGCGCCCCACAACAACGGCGTTTGGGTCGCACAGACCTGGGATGCCGCGTACCCTAGCTATCCGGTGCCGCCAGGACTCGTGGCCGGTACTGAAGCAGCCGAGAACGCGAGACTCGAAATGGTCACCCGCTACGTCACCGAATACAACCAGGCGCTGTCGGCACTTGCCCAGTCGGACCCGCAACGCGTCTTGTTGGTACGAACCGAAGAAATGAATGATCCTGAGACTGCCCAGCGCATCAGCGAACACATTAATCAACCGATTGTCGTGCCGACGTCAGCGTTGAATGTCGGAACGAATACCGACGGCGCGCAGCAATCGTTCTGGTTCTGATCATCCTTACAACGCCACTCGACACGGCGCCCAAAGTCGCGGCGCACCGAGCCGGAAGAGTCGCACTAGCAAGCGATCGCCTGGCGTCCGAAAAGCTTGGCGGCCCGTGGCTCTCGATCGCCATACGCGTGACACACCGCTTGAGCACAAGGTAACCATCGAGCGTCGCCAGCAATATCACACTAGGCCGAGGCCAAATGAGTCGCCGAGCTGCAAACACCCGGCTCACGAGGCGTTCCAGCCTATTCAATTCGCGGCGGCATTGGCGTGGTCACGTGAAGTGGCTAGCCTAAAGGTGATGCAGATTCTAATCCAACGACTGAGATCATTCATGCGGGCTGGACACGCTACCGACCATGGCTGAGGTGTGAATTGCGGTAGAAGGTCCTAACTGCAGGGACAATCAACGAGCACGCGCCTGTAGCTCAGGGGATAGAGCAACGGTTTCCTAAACCGTAGGTCGCAGGTTCGAATCCTGCCAGGCGTACTGGTCGCGCCTTGCAGCGGGGTAGACGGATTGTTCCTACCGCCCTGCGCCCGGGCGACGTTAAGTCGCCCGTGCTCGGTTGCAGGTTCGAATCCTGCCAGGCGTATTGGTCGCGCCTTGCAGCGGGGTAGACGGATTGTTCCTACCGCCCTGCGCCCGGGC
>CALFYT010000003.1 GCA_937952415.1 uncultured Planctomycetaceae bacterium
TGCCGTTGCCCGCCAGGCTGGAAAGCCGCCCGTAGGGCTCGGGCCGTACCGCGAGGCGACTCCCGCTATGCAACGCAGGCGCTACTAGCCCGCCGACGCCGCCGTGCGGTATCATCGGCCGGATGGCACCCAACGATTCCGCCAAGCACGAAGCACAGGACGGCCCTCCGATTGGCGTGCTGATCGTCGATAACGATGCCTCGCACGCCGAGGCCGTCGCCGAGAGCTTGCAGCGCGTGGGTTACGCCTGCACGGTCGCAACCAGCGGTCCGCAGGGCGCGAAGCTCATCGACCGAGAATCGTTCGACCTGGTCATCACCGACCTGGTGATGAACGACGTCGACGGGCTCGAGCTTTTGAAACTTGCCAAGGACAAGCTGCCCGACGCAGAAGTCATCCTGGTCACCGGCCACGGCACCATTCCTTCGGCCGTCACGGCCATGCAGCAGGGCGCGTTCAACTACCTACTCAAGCCGCTCGACCTGAGCCAGTTGCGCACCGTTGCCGAAAAAGCCTCCGACAGCCTCCGACTGCGGCGACAGAACGCGGAATTGAATCGCCGGCTGGACGAAAAGTTCGGCTTCGAGGGTGTGATCGGCAATAGCCGGCAAATGCACGAGATCATCGACCGGCTCAAACGCATCTCCCCAACCGATGCCAGCGTGCTCATTCAAGGTGCGACCGGCACGGGCAAGGAACTTGTTGCGCAGGCCATTCATCAAAACAGCCCACGCAAGAACAAAGCGTTCGTCGCGCTGAACTGCGCCGCGCTGAGCGAAAACATCCTCGAAAGCGAACTGTTTGGGCATGTGCGGGGAGCATTTACCGACGCCTCGACCGACCGGATCGGAAAGTTCGAGTACGCCGACGGCGGAACGCTATTCCTGGACGAGGTCGGCGATATGCCGATCGCAACGCAGATCAAACTGTTGCGCGTCCTGGAAAGCGGCGAGATCACCCGAGTCGGCTCGAACGATCCGATCAGCGTCAACGTGCGGATTCTTTCGGCCACGAATCGCAACCTGGAGGAATCGATCGAGGTTGGAACCTTTCGCAGTGATCTGTTCCATCGGCTGAAGGTGGTTACGATCGATTTGCCGCGACTGGTCGATCGCAGCCAAGACATTCCGCTCTTGACCGATTACTTCATGAAGCAATTCGCCAAACGGCATCACAAAAACGTCGACAGTGTTTCGGCCGCGGCACGGCGACGGTTGATGGCATTCGATTGGCCGGGTAACGTACGGCAGTTGCGCAATACGGTGGAGAGCATGGTGGTGGTGGACTACGACGGCACGCTGGACGTCGACGATCTGCCGGCCGAGCTTGCCGCACCGGGCGATGCGGCCGAGGAAACACACGGTGGCAACTTGGCGGCGCTGGTCGGCAAGCCGCTTTCGGAACTCGAACGGTTGTTCATCGCCGAAACACTCGAACAAACCGGAGGCAATCGCGAACATGCCGCCGAGCTGCTGGGCATCGGCCAGCGCACGCTCTATCGCAAGATCAAGGAATACCAACTGTAGGACACGGTCGGTTGAGCTTAACGAGCACCACACGACGGATCGACGTTTCCTGTGTTTCGGCCGACAGGCTCCGCGGACGCACGCTCGCCCCGTTGTCACACGCGGCGGCGCGACATCGTGGTGCTCGACTTCGCGCGCGTCTTGGCGGCGTCGATCGTCTCTGCAGTCTTTCCTCTCTCCTGGAGCGGGTGGAAAGATGAGCGATATTCGCGTACTACCGCAGAGCGTCGTCAACAAGATCGCCGCGGGCGAAGTGATCGAGCGGCCCGCCAGCATCGTCAAGGAGCTGATGGAAAACTCCGTCGACGCCGGCGCGACGCGGATCGACGTGTCGGTGGAGCAGGGGGGGCTCGAATTGGTGCGCGTCAGCGACGACGGTCGCGGCATCCCACCCGAGGAACTGCCCCTGGCCGTCGCCCCGCACGCTACCAGCAAGATTCGCGAAGCGGACGATCTGTTTCGCGTCGGTTCGCTTGGGTTTCGCGGCGAAGCGTTGGCTTCGATTGCCGAGGTCAGCCGGCTATTGATCCGAAGCCGGACCGCTGCCACCGACGCAGGTTCGCAGTTGGAGATTTCTGGCGGACAGGCATCGGCCGTCGAGCCGTGCGGTTGCCCGGTCGGCACCACGCTGGAAGTCCGGCAATTGTTCTACAACACGCCGGTGCGCCGCAAGTTCATGCGGACCACGCAGACCGAAATGGGGCACGTCGCCGAAGCGTTCACGCGGCTCGCGCTCGCGCATCCACGAATCGCGTTCTCGCTCCGTCACCAGGGGCGCGTGATTTACGACTTGCCGCCGGCCGATCCTTGGCGCGATCGTCTGGCAGCGTTCTTTGGCGATGAGTTGGCCGCCGACTTGATCGAGGTAGAGAGTGTCGACGAGCCAATCCGGCTGAGCGGCTACGTGGCCAATCCCAGCCACAGTCGATCGAACAATCGCATGCAGTACCTGTTTCTCAACGGACGGGCGATTCGCGATCGGGCGCTCCAGCATGCCTTGGGCGAAGCCTATCGCGGGCTGCTGCTGACCGGCCGCTATCCGATTGCTTTCTTGCGCGTCGAGATTCCGGCGGAGATGGTCGACGTCAACGTTCATCCGACCAAGCTCGAAGTCCGGTTTCAGGATTCTGGCCGGCTCTACAGCCAGTTGCTCGGAACGCTGCGCACACGGTTTTTGACCACGGACCTGACGGCCCGGCTCGAGCCCCAGCAGTCAAGCGAGGCGGGCGACGCGGTCGATCCGGCGCGGGCCGACGCGATGCGCCGCGAACTGGTTGATTGGGCAAAGGGAGAGTTGGCCAGTGCCAAGCAGAAGCTTGACCAATCCGAGCCTGGCGCACCCGACGCGGTGCCCCACGCGTCCCAAATCGAATTCGGCGACCACCAAGCACGCGCGCCGCTCGAGTTGAGTTTGCTGGATCGCCGCTGGAAACCGGTCGGCGATCCGGCCGACGACGAGCTCGAACCGGACACGTCGCTGGTCGAAGATGACATGTCCGGCGTTTCCGGCACATCGGAGTTTGGCATCGACGATCCCGCCAGGAAGCCGGACACTGCGGCGCTGCGCGAAGCGGGCAAGGCCGTGGCAGCCATGCAACTTCACGACCGCTACCTGGTGACCGAGTCGGACGAAGGCATGGTCGTCATCGACCAGCACGCGCTCCACGAGCGAATCTTGTACGAGTACTTGCGCGAGAAGGTGCTCGCGGGGGATCTCGAATCGCAGCGTCTGCTCGTGCCCGAGCCAGTCGACCTGAGCCCGGCCGAGGCGGCCACCGCGCTGCAAGGGCGCGATATTCTCGGTGAACTTGGGCTCACCGTCGAACCGTTTGGCGGCGACACGGTGCTGGTTTCGAGTTATCCAGCGATGCTTTCGAACTTTGCGCCGGCCGAAGTGCTCCGCGACGTCGTCGAGCGACTCAATTCCGACGGTGAGGGCCCTGATCGGCGCGATTTGATCGACTCGCTGCTGCACATGATCGCGTGCAAAGCGGCCGTCAAGGCTGGCGACCGGCTCAGCGAAGAAGAAGTTCGGGCGTTGGTCGAGCAGCGGCATCTGGCCCGAGACACGCACCACTGTCCCCACGGCCGCCCCACGGCATTGTTCTTCAGCCGTGAGGAATTGGACAAGCAATTCAAGCGTACTTAGCCTGTGTGCCCGTGTCTGGCCGGCCGATTCGCGCCCCTACCGTCCGGCGGTTATAATCTGTTGAACGAGTCGACCCCGCGTCGGTTCGCGAAGCTCGAGCCGACGACCCGCTCCACGACTGCCTTTCATGATCTGCGTTAGCATTGCACGCGGCCGGCACCGGCACATGATCGCCGAGCACAAGCACCTGGTCCAAGAGGGTGCGAAGCTGGTGGAGCTGCGCCTGGACTACATCACCGGCGACGTCAACCTGCGCCGACTGCTGGCCGATCGTCCGTCGCCGGTGGTGGTCACCTGCCGCCGCCCGCCTGACGGAGGCAAATGGACCGGCACGGAGGAGCAGCGGCTGATGCTGCTGCGCAGCGCAATCGCCGAGGGCGTCGACTACGTCGACATCGAGGACGACGTTGCTTCAGAGATTCCGCGCTATGGCAAGTCGAAACGGATCATCAGCTTGCACGATTTTCGTAAGACGCCCGACAACCTGGAAGAGATTCACGCGCGGCTGGCCAGCCTCGACGCCGACATCGTCAAGATCGCGACCACTGCCAACAACACGCACGACAATCTACGCGTGCTGCAGTTGATGGGGCAAGCGAAGGTGCCGACCGTGGCAATCTGCATGGGCGACATCGGTACGCCCTCGCGAATTCTGGCTGGCCGGTTTGGTGCCCCGTTCACGTTCGCCACGTTTCATCACGAGCGGACGCTGGCGCCCGGCCAACTCAGCTACCAGCAGATGACCGAAGTTTACAACTATGAGAACATTAACTCCGAAACGGCCGTCTACGGCGTGATCGGCGATCCGATCGCCCACAGTTTGAGCCCAGTGGTGCACAACGCGGCGTTCAAGCGGCTGGGCGTGAACGCGGTGTACGTTCCGTTCCGGGTACCGCGCGAGCACCTCGACCAGTTTCTGGCCGACGCGCCGGAGCTGGGCATCAAGGGTCTGAGCGTCACCATTCCGCACAAGGAAGCGGTCCTCAGGAAGCTGGCTAAGAAAGACGACACGGTGTCCGGCGTTGGCGCGGTCAACACGGTGCTGTTCGGCGACGACGGATCGATGACCGGCTACAACACGGACTACCAAGCGGGAGTCGACAGCCTGCGCCAGGCCTTGGCCGAATCGCCGGATCGGCGACGATCGCCCGACGGCCAAACCGCCCTGGTGCTGGGTGCCGGGGGCGCGGCCAAGGCGATCGGCTTCGGGCTGGCACAACTGGGGGCGCGCGTGGTGATTGCCGGTCGTACAACCGCCCGGGCGGAAAAACTCGCCAAAGCCATCAATTGCCGCACGGTGGAATGGAACAACCGTTACTCCGTGCCGGCCGACATCATCATCAATTGCACGCCGGTTGGCATGCACCCCAACGTGGATGCCACGCCGTACGACAAGCACCATCTGCGGCCGTCGATGGTCGTATTCGACACGGTCTACAACCCAGAGAACACCCTGCTCAGCAAGGAGGCACGCCGCCAAAGTTGCACCGTGGTCAACGGCGTGGACATGTTCGTTCGCCAGGCGTGCCTGCAGTTCAAGCTGTTTACCGGACAGGAGGCTCCCAGCGACCTCACGCGCGAGGTCCTCAAGCGGGCAATCGGCCCGGCAAAGTATTAGTCGCACCGTTGCCGGCGAAATGTGATTTGCACCCCAAACGCTGATCGCGCCGGCACACGGGTGTTCGAATTTTCCCAATCTCGCCTTGTGGCGCGTCGCTCGTCCAGGAAGCTACGAAGCGCTATTTACTTCTCCATGAATCTCGTCCTAATTGGCTACCGAGGCACTGGCAAGAGCCACGTCGCTCGCGTGCTGTCCGAGCGCACCGGATGGCCTTGGATCGACGCCGACGATCAGATCGAAGCGCGGGCAGGAAAGTCGATCGCTCAAATCTTCGCTGACGACGGCGAGGAAGCCTTTCGCGACTGGGAATCGCAAGTCGTGGCAGACCTTGCCCAGCGCGACCGATGCGTGTTGGCTCTGGGCGGCGGCGGCGTACTGCGCCCAAAAAACCGTGAGGCGATCGCTCGGCAGGGACGCGTCGCGTGGTTGACCGCTTCGCCTGAAACGATCTGGCGACGGCTCCAAAACGATCAGGCGACGGCCGGACGCCGGCCCAATCTGACGATCAGCGGAGGTCTGGAGGAAATCGTCGCCACGCTCCAGCAGCGCGAACCGATTTATCGGGCCTGCGCGCACGTTGCAATCGACACCGAAAACAAAACACCGGACGAAGTTGCCGACGCGATCGTCGCCGCCTGCCACCTGTCCGAGTCCCCCTAGCACCACCGCCGAGCGTGAACGCGATTCTGTCGATTCCCCTTGCACTGCGGCTGGCGTCCTTGTTCGCCGTGGGCGCGCTGGTTGGTGGCTTTGTGAACTGGGGAACCTATCGGTTGGCGTGGCACCAACGGTTGATCAGCCCGTGGTCCGCTCCGCCCGAGGGCGCTCCACGGCGCCGCTGGTCGGATCGAATTCCGATCGTCGGTTGGCTGCGGATGTCGCGCCAGTGGCAAGCGCACGGCAGGGGCTTCTGGATTCGGCCGATGCTCGTCGAGATCGCCTGTGGTGCATTCTTTGCTCTGCTCTATTTGTACGAAACGCAGTGGAGCGGCCGCGTCGTCCTGCAACTTGGCGCGCCGCCGCCCGACGAGTTTCTGTCGACAAATCTGGCCTTGGTCGAACATGTGCGCTACCTGAGCCACATGTTGGTTATCTCGCTGATGTTGGTGGCTTCGTTGATCGACGTTGACGAAAAGACCATTCCCGACGCGATCACGGTGCCCGGAGCGCTGGTCGGCTTGGGGCTGGCGGCCGTCTATCCGTGGTCGCTGTTGCCGGCCGACCATTGGCAGGTGGGCCCAAACACGGCGGTCGAGTTTTTGACCCTGGCCTCGCCCGGCCCCTGGCCCCAACTGCTCGACGGCTTGCCGCTTTGGATTGGCCTGGCGGTCGGCCTTGGCTGTTGGACACTGTGGTGCTTCGGTCTGATGCCACGCCGCTGGAACACGCGCCGGGGCTGGCGCGTCGCGGCTCGTGTCTTTTGGCATCGGCTGCGGGTCGAGTCGATGACCTATCGTATGCTCGGCACTTGGATTGTGGGTGGTGCCGCGATCGTCTGGGCGGCGTATCAGGCCCGCGCGGCACATTGGGCCGGATTGCTCACCGCCCTGGTCGGACTGGTGGCCGGAGGCGGACTGGTTTGGGTGGTGCGGGTCGTCGGCGCGGCGGCGTTACGTCGCGAAGCGATGGGCTTTGGCGACGTGACCCTGATGTCGATGATCGGGGCATTCGTCGGCTGGCAGCCGGCCCTGATCATTTTCTTTCTCGCGCCGTTTGCCGGACTGGCGATCGGCGTGTCGCAGTGGGTTCTGCACCGCGAGCACGAAGTGCCGTATGGGCCGTTTCTCTGCCTGGCTGCTCTGTTCGTCATCGTCGAATGGGCAGACATTTGGCAACGCGTGTCGATGTACTTTGCGATGGGATGGATGCTGCCGGCCATTCTGGCTGTGTGCATGGTCCTGATGGGCGGAATGCTGTTTGCCTACCGGCTGGGACGCGAACTGCTGGTGCGCGACCGATAACCCGCCGGCGACACGATTGCGAGCTATATTTGCAAAGCCGCGCTGCATGGCCCCGTGCACTCTTGCCGATCGGACCCACGCTCGATGATGAATCTCATGAGTCGCTCGCTGCGCGATCCGTTCCACCAAGATCGGGACGTACTTAGCCGATTCCGCTACGGTGTGATCGAAGTGCGCGACGGCGCGCTCTGGGCCATTCACGTGCGGCGCTGGCCGAAGGTGATATCCGCCCTGGAAGTCGAGTGGATTGGCCACCGGCGCCATCGCCAATCGCCGGGCGACCAATGCCTGCTGTACTACAACCAGCCGCGCTGCCATGCGAACTACCTGGCCCTGAAGTATGTCGTGTCGCGCCGCGACTGCCGACTCGCCACGTTTCATCGGGCATTGGAAGCCCTCGACGAAGTGGCCCGCGTCAAGCAGAGCGACGCAATCCTTTGCGACGTCTTCAATGAGCGAATTACCGACCGCATGCTCGCCCAGCGGGGCTGGGAGCCGCATCACCCCCGACGCTGGCACCGGCACTACATCAAACGCTTCTACGGCGCGTATCCGCCCCCGCGGATCGACGACTGGCAAACCGAACCGGCGGCCGACGCCGCTGGCACGCCCGTGCCAGCATGAGGCGGCGGTGTTCGATTCGGCGGTCGGCCAGCATCGACGGCTGGCCGGGCGCAGTGTGGCCCAGCGCGGAAGCCGCCGGCCGGCAATGTGACAGCACGGCATGCCGTGTCGAAACCGATTTGGAAGTCTGGCCAAACTGCCCTTGTTCGCGCCGGCAGGTACCGCTACGATCCGCCCCCTTGTCAGAGTGTCCCGGCAGTCGTTCGACCATTTGGGACGCGACGCGAGAGTGCGATGCACGGTCTGCCGCCGGCCGACCTGTGGCGCATCATTGCGACCTATCGAACAAGGACGTTCGTTCCACAAGCCTTCGCTCGAGGAGAAGGAGCATGCGAGTCATTGGACTTGCGGGCTTCCTGGCTATCGCTTTCGTTCCGGTCTTGGCCGGCTGCGCCAACAATCCCTACGCGCTGCAAAAACAAAACCAGACCTTGCAGCAGCAACAGTTGACGCTCCAGCAGCGCAATAACGAGCTGCAAGCCCGCGCCAGCGCGCTGGATCGGGACAACCAGGAACTGGGAACGCTGCTCGCCCAAGCCCGCCAACAGTCGAAGGTGACCGAAGACCAATTGGCCGCCGTGCGCGAACAGCTTTCAACAATCGGCAAGCAGATGAGCACGCTGCGCGACGAGAAACAAATGGTCGACAAACAGGCCGAAGCGCTGATGGCCTCGACCCGCCGACGAGCCGGTGCGACGATCACCGCCAACAACAGCCTGGCGCAAAACCTGCCGACCGTGAACATCCCCGGAGTCGAGGTGCGCACCGATGGCGACGTCGTACGCATCGAACTACCCGCCTCGCGCTTGTTCCAGCCCGGCACGGCCACGCTTCAGCCGACAGGCGGCACGCTGATCGACACGGTCTCGCTAGAAATCGCCCGAGCCTACCCCCATCAGAAAATCGGCGTCGAGGGCCACACGTCGAACCAATACGTGCGAACCATGCTGGGACACGACAACCAGCAACTATCGGTCGCGCAGGCCACGGCGGTCTACCAGTACATCAGCTCGCGAGGTCAAATTCCGGCCCAGCAAATGCTGATCGTCGGCCACGGCGCGAATCATCCGGTCGTCTCGAATGCGACCGCGGCGGGCAAGGAGCGCAACGCCCGCGTCGAACTGGTCGTCTATCCGGAAAAAGCCGGCGCCGGTGGATAACTCCCCAGTCGATGTGTCACGGCGTATAATGGCCGGCCATACGAACCCGGCCGTGCGGCGCGCTGTCTGTCATGGCGACGGTGGGCTTGCGCCCTACTTCCTCGATCCGTGCCTCCCCGAGCCTCTCGCCTGCCGATGATCGCGATTATCGACTACCAGATGGGCAACCTGCGAAGCGTGCAAAAGGGCTTCGAACGGGTCGGACACGAGGCGACGATCACCGGCGATCCCGAGCAACTTGACCAAGCGGAGAAGATCGTGCTGCCGGGCGTAGGCGCGTTCGCCGACGCGATCGCAGAGCTGAGGCGGCGCGAGCTGGTCGGTCCGATTCGCGAGGCGGTCCAGGCCGGCAAACCGTTTCTGGGGATTTGTCTTGGGCTGCAATTGCTGTTCGACGTTAGCTACGAGAACGGCACGCACGAAGGGCTCGGCATCGTGCCGGGTGAAGTCGTGCGGTTTGATCTGCCGGCCGGCTACAAAGTGCCACACATGGGCTGGAACCAACTGCACTTTCGCGCCGCCTCGCCGCTGGTTGCCGGTTTGCCAGACGGCGTTCACTGCTACTTCGTCCACTCATACCACGTGGTGCCGAAGGACCGTGACGTAATCGCCGCGGAAACCGATTACGGCGGTTTGTTCTGTTCGATGATCCGCCGCGACAACCTGATGGCCACGCAGTTCCACCCCGAGAAGAGCCAAAAGGACGGCCTGCGGATGTTAAGGAATTTCGCCGAGCTTTAGGCGGTCGCACAGCGCCCGGACACTAGCGAGCGGCCACGTCGAAGCGCGCTTGACAGCAATCGCCGCCGGGACTTAGGATCTCGGGTGCAGCTCCCTTCCGCGTTTTCTTCTCCTCCCTCGATTGTCTCGGCCGTTTTTGTCGCATGGCCAAATCAGCCCGCCAAGGCGTGTTGCCAGGCATGGATCCGGATCCTCAACCAGAAGGACGGACGGCTCGCGCTTCCACAAAGGACAAGAAACGAGCCGCCGGACGTTCGTCCCGGAAATCCGCCAGCAATCAGCCGGCCGACGAGCAGCCCGCGAAGAGTGCCCAACCATCGCGAGCCGCTTCGTCGCCGTCGGCGATTTTGGCCGGGCATGCGCGGCTTGACCGGCCCGAGAGTTTACGCGGCGAAAGCGTCTGGATCGTCGACGCCAACTCGCTGATTTTTCAGGTCTTTCACGCGCTGCCGGAAATGACCAGCCCGCAGGGCGAGCCGGTGTCGGCCGTGTTCGGGTTTGCCCGGGACATGATCTACCTGCTCGAGGAGAAGAAGCCCACCTACTTGTTCGTGGCGTTCGACGGTCCGGAGCGAACGTTTCGGCACGAGCTGTACGAAGACTACAAGGCCAACCGCGACGCGATGCCAGACGACCTGGCCTCGCAGTACGAACCGATCGAGCGGCTGCTGGCAGGGCTTAACGTGCCCGTGTTGCAATACAAGAGCTTCGAGGCCGACGACCTGCTCGCGACAATCGCCCACCAAACCAACGAACTGCAAGGTGAGTGCTATATCGTCTCGGCCGATAAGGACTGCCGGCAACTGATCACCGACCTGGTGAAAGTCTACAACGTTCGCAAGGACCAGGTGTACGACGCCGAAGCGCTCAAGGCCGATTGGGGCATCCGCCCAGACCAGGTGGTGGATTTCCAGGCGCTGGTGGGCGATTCGGTGGACAACGTGCCTGGCGTACCGTTGATCGGGCCCAAGGTAGCCGGTGACTACCTGCGCAAGTACGACACGCTCGACGACTTGTTGGCCAAGGCCGACGAACTGCCGAAGGGCAAGCGGAAAGACAACCTGATCGCCATGCGCGAGCAGGCCCTGATGAGCCGCGAACTGACGCGGCTCGACCGGCACGTGCCAGTCGAAGTCGACTGGGATGCCGCGCGCGTCGGTGCCGTCAACCGTGAGGCGCTGGTCGAGCTGTTCCGCGAACTCGGGTTCCGCGGCTTGACCGCCAAGTTCGCCGATGCGCCGGACGCCGCTCCGCCGCCCGATTGGAAGGTAACGTATCACACGATCGACTCGCCCGAGCGGCTGGATTGGCTGGTCGACCAACTGGCCTCGCAGAAACGCTTCGCGTTCGATACCGAAACAACGCATTTGTTGCCACGCTGGGCCGAAATCGTCGGCTACTCCTTCGCGTGGACCGACGAGGAGGCGTTCTACGTGCCGGTACGGGCTCCCGCGGGCGACCCGTGTTTGGATCCGCAGCACACGCTTAAGGCGCTTCGGCCGGTGCTGGAGAATCCCGAGATCGAAAAGGTCGGGCAGAATCTAAAGTATGACATGATCGTGCTGCGCAACGTCGGCGTCGAGGTGGCCGGCGCGCGGTTCGACACGATGGTCGCCAGCTATCTGCTCGACGCGGGCGAGCGAAACCACAACCTCGACGAGTTGTCACAGCGCTACTTGCAGCACCAGACGATCAAGATTCAGGACCTGATCGGCAAGGGCAAAAACCAAAAGCAAATGGACGAGGTGCCGGTCGACGACGTAACCGACTACGCCGGCGAAGACGCGTTGGTCACCTGGCGGCTTCGACCCCCGCTGGCCGAACGACTGAAGTCGTCATCGCTGGAGAAGCTGTTCGACGACGTCGAGATGCCGCTGGTCGAGGTGCTGGTCGAGTTGGAGTCGAACGGCATCAAGATCGACAAGGGCGTGTTGGCGGACCTCAGCCAGAAATACGGGCAGCGGATCGCCGAATTGGAATCGGAAATCCACGCCCTGGCCGGACGTGAATTCAACATCGGCTCGCCGAAACAATTGCAACAGATCCTGTTCGACGAACAGAAACTACCGATCATCAAACGCACCAAGACTGGCGGCAGTACCGACGCCGACGTGCTGGACGAACTCGCCCGGCTCCACCCCTTGCCGGCAAAGATCATCGAGTATCGCCAGTACGCGAAATTGAAAAACACCTACGTCGACGCGCTGCCACAGTTGGTCCATCCCACGACGGGCCGGGTGCACGCGTCGTTCAACCAGGTTGTCGCCGCGACAGGGCGACTCAGCTCCAGCGACCCGAATCTGCAGAATATCCCCATTCGCACGGCGACCGGTCGCGAGATTCGGGCGGCGTTCTTGCCCGGGCACAAGGACTGGAAGCTGCTGGCAGCCGACTACTCGCAGATCGAGTTGCGGGTGCTGGCACATTTCTCGGGCGATGCGGCGCTGTGTGACGCGTTTGCGCGCGATGAAGACATCCATGCCCGTGTGGCCAGCGAAGTGCATCGCGTGCCCCTGGAGGAGGTGACCTCCGAGATGCGGCGTAGCGCGAAGGCGGTCAATTTTGGCGTGATTTACGGGCAAAGTCCGTTCGGTTTGGCACGGCAGTTGAATATTGAACAGGAAGAAGCCGCGGCATTCATCGATTCGTACTTTGCTCGCTACCGGGGTGTTGAGGAATTTCTGGCAAGCGTACTGGCAGCATGCCCGAAGACCGGGTATGTTAGTACCATCCTCGGGCGGCGGCGTGCGATTCGCGGCATTCGACGCGAGGTGTCCCGCCAGCGCAATCTTCCAGAGCGCACCGCAATCAACACCGTCATCCAAGGTTCGGCGGCTGATTTGATTAAGCTCGCCATGATTCACATCCATCACCGGCTGCGCCGTGAGAAGCTCGCGGCAAAGATGCTCCTGCAAATCCACGACGAGTTAGTGTTCGAGGTTCCGCCGAACGAGTTGGACCACGTGGCCCAACTGGTGCGCGAAGAAATGTCGGGCGTCATGCCGCTCAAAGTGCCGTTGAAGGTGGACCTAAAGATCGGAGACAACTGGGCCCAGTGCCAGTAGGGAAGACGAGCCCTCGCCCAATGGAACGAGAACAGGGCAACGACCCATGCAACACCATGCACCGGCCGACGCGACCCATCATCGGCATCGTCGGAGGCATTGCCAGCGGCAAGTCGCTGGTTGCCGACGCATTCGAACAACACGGTGCGGCCGTCATCTCGGCCGACAAGTTGGCTCACGAAGTACTAAAGTTTGAGGAGGTAAAACAGAAAGCGCGCCAGCGCTGGGGCGACGTGATCTTCAACGCCGACGGCGAAGTCGATCGGGCCGCGATGGCCAAGATCGTCTTTGCCTCGCCGCCAAACGGACCGCGCGAACGCGAATACCTGGAACAGCTCATTCATCCGGAGGTTGGCCGATTGGTCCAACAGCGGCTCGCAGCACTGCAACAAGACGCTAGCCACTCGGCCATCGTCTTGGACGTGCCACTGCTGGTCGAGTCAGGTTGGAACCGGCTGTGTGACCGAGTCGTCTATGTCGACGCGCCACGGGACCAACGGCTGGAACGTGCTCAAGCACGGGGCTGGAGCGAACAGGACTTCGACCAACGCGAGGCCGCCCAGCACGGATTGGACGTAAAGCGCGAGCAAGCCGACCTGGTCATCGACAATTCCAAAACACCCCAAGAGGTCGGCGAGCAAGTCGCTTCAATTTGCCGAAGTCTGGCCGATGAGTTTTCACGGAATTAAATCAAAACCATTCAACGAGTCATTCCACCGTTCACCACGTCCGCCTGGCAGCGGAAGCCACCCGATCACAGCGTTCTCAGGGCGACGACTCGCCCGATGACATTCAGCCCGTCTATTTCGGAATCCCTGAGGGAACCTATCCAACCCGCCGCCGGCGCCTTCTGCGCGATCGGCCCTTCAACAAATCGGGAGCCATCAACCCATGGAAACCAAGAGCACCGACCCTCGCAAACCACCCGCCAAGCCCGTTCCCAAGGCGGACCAATTCGCGCCGTCATCCGATGGCGAGCCGCTGAGCCTCGCGGAAGAACTGGCCGATGAAGTCGGTCAACGGGGCGATGAGACTCACGACCGCTACGAGCAGATCAAGCAAGGCGACATCCATATCGCCGAGTTGCAGCGGATGACCATGCCGCAGTTGATCGAGCAGGCTCGCAAGGAAAATCTCAACGAAATCACCGGCATCAAGAAACAGGACCTCATCTTTCGCATCTTGAAAGAGCGGGTCAAACTCAACGGTTTGATGTTCGGTGAGGGAACGCTTGAGATCCTGCCCGACGGGTTTGGCTTCTTGCGCAGCCCGGACTACCACTACCTGTCCTGCCCCGACGACATTTACGTCTCGCCCAGCCAGATTCGCCGCTTTGGCTTGCGCACCGGGGCGACCGTCTCGGGACAGATCCGCCCGCCCAAGGAAAACGAACGCTACTTCGCGCTGTTGCGGGTCGAGGCGATCAACTACGAAGATCCGAACAAGCTGGCCCAGAAGGTCTTTTTCGACGACTTGACTCCGCTGCACCCCGACCAGCGCGTCGTGTTGGAAACCGATGCCGACGAAGTAGCGATGCGCGTGGTCGATTTGATCGTGCCGATCGGTTTCGGGCAGCGCGGATTGATCGTCAGCCCGCCACGTGCCGGCAAGACGATTCTGCTGCAAAAAATGGCCAAGAGCGTGCTCACGAATTTTCCGGACGTCTACGTGATCATGCTTCTGATCGACGAACGGCCGGAGGAAGTCACCGACATGGAACGCCAGGTGAAGGGCCCGAACTGCGAGGTCATCTCCTCGACGTTCGACGAACCGGCGGCCCGGCACATTCAAGTGTCGGAAATGGTCATCGAAAAGGCGAAGCGGATGGTCGAGTACGGCCACGATGTGATCATCTTTTTGGATTCGATCACACGGCTGGCTCGGGCCTGGAACTCGGAATGCCCGCACTCCGGAAAAATCCTCTCGGGCGGCGTCGACGCCAACGCCCTGCAGCGGCCCAAGCGGTTCTTCGGCTCGGCCCGTAAAGTCGAGGAGGGCGGTTCGCTGACGATCATCGCGACGGCCCTGGTCGAGACTGGCAGCAAAATGGACGAGGTGATCTTCGAGGAGTTCAAGGGAACGGGCAACCTCGAAATCGTGCTGGATCGTCGCCTGGTCGACAAGCGGATCTGGCCGGCGATCGACATCAATCGCAGCGGCACGCGGCGCGAGGAAATGCTCATGGACCCGGAGGAGTATCGCCGGGTATGTATCCTGCGGCGCGTCCTCAACGACATGAACGGCCCGGACGCGATGGAACTGCTGGTCACGCGACTGCAAAAAACGAAGACCAATGCTGAGTTCCTGATGAGCATGAAGTCCTAGGGCGTCGCCAGGCAGCGTCACAAACGGTTTGCCCGCGAGCCGAGCCTTGCCGCGGCGATACCCAGACTTCGCCCGCGACCAGCCACGATCGCGTCGGAGTGGCAACACCATCAACTGAACCAACGGTAACGTACGTGCCACGCGAAATCGAAGGAACTCCGACGGAAGTATCCGGCCGTTTGGCGATCGTCGTGTCGCGCTACAACGAGTCGATCACGCGCAAACTGCTCGAAGGCGCGCTGGCAACCTTGGCCGAACACAACGTAACGGACGATCGGGTCGACGTGGCCTGGGTGCCCGGCGCGTTCGAGATTCCACTGGTGGCCGATCGAATGGCCAAGAGCGGGCGTTACCTGGCAGTGCTCTGCCTGGGGGCCGTCATTCGCGGCGAAACGACACACGATCAGCACATCAACCGGGCAGTGAGCATCGGCCTGGAGCAGGCCGGCCGGCATTCGGGCGTTCCGGTCTTGTTCGGAGTTCTTACCTGCGATACGCTCGAACAGGCGATCCATCGTTCGGGCGGCAACGTAGGAAACAAAGGAAGCGAGTGCGCGCTTGCCGCGCTTTCAATGATCAACCTGCTCGAGAAGCTGGCGTAACACCTGGAGTTGATTCCGCATGGCCCGCCGTAGTCGAGCGCGCGAAGTTGCGCTTCAGGTCCTCTATCAGGACGACTTGAACCCGCAGCACGATCCGGCCGACGACGATCAATTCGTCGTGAGCCGTCTGCACGCGCCGGAGTTGGTCGAATTCGCCCGTTCCCTGGTCAGTGGCGTGCGTCGCAACCGTCAGGAGCTCGACGCCCTGTTGGCACAAACTGCCGACCATTGGAGCCTGGAACGGATGGCCGCCACCGATCGCAACGTCATGCGTTTGGGCGCGTACGAGATCCTATATACCGAAACTCCGGATCGGGTCGCGATCAACGAGGCAGTCGAGCTGGCCAAGCGGTTTGGCACCCACCAGTCGGCCCAATTCGTCAACGGCATCCTCGATCGCGTTTTGGTCAGCCACGACAACCCGTAGCCCGTGACGCGCCGCTACCTGCCCCACGCGCCAGCCCGAACTACTCGAACGCCCAATCACCCGCAGGCAACGCCGCCCTCTCACCGGCCATACTGTAACGCCACGCACGGACCGCAATCATGGGACTGTTTGACAAGATCACGAAGGGTCTGGCCAAGACCCGACGCATTCTGAATACCGACGTACGCGACCTATTCAAGAGCGAAGGCCGGCTGGTTGACGACGCCTTCCTCGATGAGGCCACGGCCGCCCTGATCAAGACGGACATGGGCGTCCAGCCGGCGCAGGCGATCGTCAAGGAGTTGGGCGAGAAGTTTCGCGCCCGGGTGATGCACATGCCCGAGTTCCTGGACGCGGTGAAGGACAAACTCCGCGAGTTGATGCACCAGGACCCACGGCCCATCGCGCTGGCTGACGGCGGACCAACGGTGATCATGGTGTGCGGCGTGAACGGTGCGGGCAAGACCACCTCGATCGCCAAGCTGGCCTACCTATTCAACTCGCAGGGCAAGAAGGTCGTGTTAGGCGCGGCCGACACGTTTCGGGCTGCGGCCGTCGAGCAACTGACCGTCTGGGCCGAACGACTGGGCGCAACGATCGTCAAGGGGGAGCAGGGGAGCGATCCGGCCAGCGTCGCGCATCGTGCCGTCGCCGAGGCGATCGAGTCGAAGGCCGACGTCTGCATCGTCGACACCGCCGGTCGCCTGCAAACGCAACAGAACCTAATGCAGGAGCTGTCGAAGATCCATCGCGTCATCGGCAAGCAGATTCCCGACGCGCCGCACGAAGTGCTTTTGGTGCTCGACGCAACCACCGGCCAAAACGGCATCAGCCAGGCCAAGCACTTCACCGACGCGGTCAACTGCACCGGCATTGTGTTGGCCAAGCTCGACGGTACGGCCAAAGGCGGCGTGGTCGTGGCCATTCGATCGCAGATCGGGCTACCGGTGGAGTACGTGGGCGTCGGCGAACGTCCGGAAGACCTTACGCTGTTCGTGCCGGACGAATTCGTCGAAGCCCTTTTCGAGGACGCCGCCCAAGCGCCGGCTGCCGGATAACGCGGCAACGATCGCCCGCGACCGCGGCATCTGTCGCGCTGTCAAACTTGCGCGGTTGTAGGGATTGTCGTTACGCCGCGCGGCGCGCCGTGCCGCCCCCGCCGTAGGGCCCATTCCGCTACGGCCGCTCAGCTAGCAGCGGCGCTTCCGGTACAGCCGTTACGCATTCGCGCGCCGCGTGCCGTCATGCGCGATTCCAGCCTCACCAACGGTTCCTTCGGGTGAATTCTCAAACCTGGGACCGCCGATAGCACCAAAGCGGAATCGGATCGCGCGATAAGGCGGCTCTCGCACCGTTTCCCAACCTGCCAGATTTCCTGCCTCAACGGAGTGTCTCAGGCGCGAAGCGTCCATGCGCACTTCCCCCGACTCAATGGATTGGAGACCGGTTATGAAACTCACGACTGTGGCGCTGGCCGGCGTCATGATCGGCGGTCTGTCTGCTTCAGCCGCCCTGGCCCAATACGCACCGGGTCAGTACGAATCCGTATTGCCGACTGCGTACGAATACAACAGCTACTACGCGCAAGACTTTGACGAGCAGGCCGGAGCGAAAGAGCGCGGCGTCGAAGGCGAGCCGGATCCCCAGGCCCGCGTTGCCCCGGCAGCCGAAGACGATGGCGAAGAGAGCTTCGGCAACGGAGCGGGCACCTTCCTGAACCCCTGCTGCAACTTGGGCGACGAGTGGCGGTTGTTCGACTCTCCGTGCCTGGAATGCTGCAACACCGTGATCCAAGGCTGGATCGCGTGGAACCCGTTCATCTGGAACACGTCGAACCCGGCCGACCGTTTCAACGGTCCGGTGACGTTTACGGATCGCTCGAACACGCTGCAGATGAACCAGCTCTACTTCTTTGCCGAGAAGGCGACCGACACGGAAGGATACGGCTGGGACTGGGGCTACCGGATGGATGCCCTGTACGGCTCGGACGCGCGCTTCACGCAGGCCGCCGGTCTGGAAACGTGGAACACGAACCGCTTCTACGGCCTGGCCTTGCCGCAGTTCTACGTGGAAGGAGCCTACAACGACCTGAAGGTCAAAGTGGGCCACTTCTACGCTCCGGTTGGTTACGAAGTCGTCACCGCTCCGGGTAACTTCTTCCCGAGCGTTCCGTATACCTTCCAGTACGGCGAAGCGTTTACTTTGACCGGCTTCGTCGTCAACTGGCAGGCCAACGATGACGTCAACCTCGGTGCCGGCGGTTACAACGGCTGGGACAACTTCACGCCCGCCGGTAATCCGAACTACAGCTTGCTCTTGACGTACGCGGAGAATTTCCAGGACGGCGCCTCGCTGGCCTACTCCGGTACGCTGGGTAACGAACCCAACCAAGCCGGCGACTTCAGCAACCGCTATGTGCAGACCCTGGTCTATAGCCGTCCGCTGACCGGCATCAGCGAGCGGCTCACCTACGTCGGCCAAACCGACTTCGGTTACCAGGACGACGCGCTGGTTAGCGGCGAAGGTGCGTATTGGTACGGCCTGAACCAATACTTGTTCTACACCGTTAGCGACTGCATGAGCTACGCGATTCGGGCCGAATGGTTCCGCGATCAAGAAGGCTTCCGCGTCGGTGGTTTCCAAGAGCCTCGCGGCTTGCCGAACATCCGTTCCGGCTACGAGGGCAGCTTCTACGAAATCACGATCGGTGCCAACTACAAGTACTCGGCCAATACGGTCATCCGGCCGTACGTCCGCTTCGACTGGTTCAGCGGCACCGCGTTGAACGGCCCGGGCACGCTGCCCTTCGACGACGGAACGGGCAACAGCCAGACGCTGCTCGGCTTCGACTGGATCACGCTGTTCTAAACGGCAAGGCGCCTACGGCCATCCAAGTCGACGATTTCAACACCACGCGAGGTGCGGTCACCAAGGCCGCACCTCGCTTTTTTGTTGCGCGGACGACGGTTGAAACTTCGCGTGTTGCTGCCCAAATGCGCCGCGAGGGCTGACCGGTTTTTGGGCATCATCCCATCGCGCGCCGCCCGCGACATGACTTCGCCCACATTGCCCGATTCGTCGCAAGTCGGGTGACCGCCTGGGCTATCGCCGCCACGGCCGGCCGGTCTCTTGACCGCCACCACACGCTTGGCACGCGCCTTGCTTTACAGGCTGGTGCGCGGAATGGATGCCCCCTGGGTACGCTTCGCGACCGAACTGCCAGGGAGACTGTGCTCGCTGACTCGTACGGGCGCACGGCAATCGTAAAACCGAGGACTCTTTGGCTCGTTTCCGGGCCCAAGAGACGCCCCGCCGCTTGGGTAGGTCTCCGCCTAACCTGCCCAAGCCCGGGGCCTTTTTATTGGCCGCGCACATCAGCGGGCCGAACGAGGTGTTTCGCTCCTGCGTTCCCCTGCTCGCTCGCGGCCGGTAGAACTAATCGCCAGCAAGGGCCTTGGAGACGGTGTGACGCTTCGTTGTCGCGTCCTGGCCCCTATCGTCTGTCGCGCTACCGTGAAACGCCCATCCGAGCAACAACGACAAGGGTTCCGCCGGGATGAAGTTGATTATCGCAATCATCCAGCCGACACGGCTGGAAGCGGTCAAGGCTGCGTTGACCGAGGTCGAGGTATCGCGGTTGACCGTTATGGACGTGCAAGGCTTCGGCCGGCAGAAAGGACACACAGAGGTCTATCGGGGCCACGAAATCGCCGTCACCCTACTGCGCAAGGTCCAGTTGCAAATCGCCGTCAATGAGGAGTTCGTCCAGCCCACTATCGACGCCATCATCAAAGGGGGCCGCACCGGCAAGAGCGGCGACATTGG
Organism: uncultured Planctomycetaceae bacterium; assembly: GCA_937952415.1. Taxonomy (GTDB): domain Bacteria; phylum Planctomycetota; class Planctomycetia; order Pirellulales; family PALSA-1355; genus CALFYT01. The sequence goes on from CALFYT010000003.1 coordinate 20,027, forward strand.
CGACGGCAAAATCTTCGTGCTACCACTGGACGACTGCATTCGCATCCGCACGGGTGAGCGCGGCGGCGAAGCGATCTAGCTCCGCCGGTTGGCGCCGCAGAGTTCGCACCGGCCAGTTAGTCGACCCTGGCCATCTCTTTCGAGTCGCGGCGCGGCGCGGAACTGCCCGACATGGCCGGCAGCCATTTGCAGAGGCCGATGCCGCCGAAGTACAGCCCGATCAACGGCACGAGCATCATCATCATGCTGTACGGATCGCCGCCGGGCGATAGCACCATCGCGGCGATGGCCATCAGCAGCACGGCGATCCGCCATTTCGCCAAATAGACCTGGATGCTGAAGACATGAATCCGTTCGAGAAACAGCATCAGCAACGGGAGCTGAAACGCCAGGCCAAAGCCCAACGGCAACATCAGCACGAAGCTGAGCCATTCGCTCATCCGCGGCCGCATCTGTACGCCGATCGAATCGCCGATCCAAAAGAAGTAGCCCAACACCGGCGGGAATACGAAGAAGAACGCGCCTGCCGCACCGATCAGAAACAGCGTCACGCTTGCCGGTAGGAATAGGTGGACGTACCGCTTCTCGTGCGGGTAAAGGCCGGCCGCGACGAACTGCCAAAGGTAGTAAAAAACGAACGGTGCCGAGAGCACCGCGCCGAACAAGAAACTGGCCTTGAGATAAATCACGAACGGCTCGGTCACGCTTAGCGAATCGAGCTTGAGCCGCTCGTCCTCCGACATCGGCCGCCACACAAACAGCCGGATCATGTCTTTCTTCGAAAAGACGCGCGGGTCGTCCGCACCAGCCAGCGCTTCGGGCCGCTCGTCGGTAGCATCGGTGCCGGGCTTCGTGTCGGATTCAGCATCCTCACTGGCCGTGTTCGGCGATGTTCCCGTTGCGGGCGACTCGGCGTCGGCCGTTGCCGGTTCGCCGGCCTTGGCTGGCTCGGCCGGCAGGCTGATTCCGGTGAACTCTTGTGGGTATTTGCGCTTCAGCGCGTCGAGCATCTCGACGGGGGAAAAGTATCGCTCCTCCGGTAACAATTTGTCTTTGTACACGAGGTCCGCGACCAGCTCGAGCGTGGCCTCGTCGGATTGCATCTCCGCCGGCAGACGCGCCCTGACGAACTCCATCGCGTCCTTCTGATACTCGGTGCCCAGCGCAGTCTCCAGCGGCGTTTGAATGGCCGCCACCACCCACGAACCGAACGCCAGCCCGATCGCAAAGCCGATCACCAGGGCGATGACCGACTTGAACAGCGCGACCCGCAACTCCTCGAGGTGTTCCCCGAAGGTCATGGACGTGTGTTGAAACAGATCGTCTTCGTCGTCTCGCGGTGCCATGAACGTAGCGCGGCTGGTGACAGTTTGATGCGCGATGCCAGAGGCGGCTTCCGGTGGGCGTTGTTTGGATGATACCACCGTGGCCGCCAGGCAACAACCAACCTGGAGTCCGCGGGGCTGGCTCGGGTATAGTGAAAAGACCTTCAAACTTTGCCCACCGAACGAGACTCCGGCATGAGCGGAATGTACCCGTTGCGGTTCCGTCCAATTCTACGGCGCTATTTGTGGGGTGGGCGCCAGTTGGAACAACTCGGCAAGACGTTAGGTGATGGCGACGATTACGCCGAAAGCTGGGAAATCGTCGATCGTGGATCCGACCACAGCACGGTCGCCGCCGGACCGCTCGCCGGCAAAACGCTGCACGAACTCCTCGAATCGGATTCCGAGTCGCTCTTGGGACGCCACGCTGGGCTCACACAATTCCCGCTGCTGATCAAGTTTCTCGACGCTCAGCGCGCCTTGTCGCTGCAAGTGCATCCCAACGACGAGCAAGCGGCTCGGCTCGTGCCTCCGGATCTGGGCAAGACCGAAGCTTGGGTCATTCTGGCGGCCGAGCCGCACAGCTTCTTGCTAGCCGGATTGCGGCGCGGCGTCGACCGCGACATGCTGGCCCGCGAACTGGCGCGAGAAACGTGCGAGCTGTGCGTTGAGCGCATTGAACCGAAGCCTGGCGATTGCTTCTACTTACCGGCCGGCGTGGTCCACGCTCTGGGCCCCGGACTGCTCGTGGCCGAAATCCAACAAGCCAGCGACACGACGTTTCGCCTGTTCGACTGGAACCGGCCGGGTCCAGACGGCAATCCGCGCGAACTGCACGTCGACGAAGCCATGGCCGCAATCGACTTCGAGCATGGTCCCGTCGCGCCACAAGTCCCACAGCCTTCAAATCACTCCCACGTCGAGCAACTCGTGACGTGCGACAAGTTCGTGCTCGATCGTTGGCGATTCGATTCTCCCCAGCCGGTTGGCGGCGACCAGCGCTTTCACGTGCTAATCGTGCTGGACGGCGCCGTAGACGTTGCCGGCGACGCAGCCGGGCCGCCGCTCGAGGCGGGCGGCGTCGTGTTGTTGCCCGCGGCACTTGGCCCGGTCGAACTGCAACCGCACGCAGAGTCGGTTCTATTGGACGCATACCTGCCGTAGCCGGCTCCTGAGGTAGGCAGGCAAGCGTGCCGCAGGAGGCATCACAATCCGGTCGGATCGCGACAGCCAATCGCCCCTATCTTTCCAAATCTGGCCAGCCTCGCGATGCTGGCACGACCTGCCGGCAGGTCATCCGGCTAGCGTCGCCGGTTTCCGACTTTTCTTTCGTGCCGGCCGCCTCTATAATCCGCCGCCCCATCTTTTGGCGCAGCGTAGCGCCGGTTCCTATCTTGTCCTTGCTCTGTGTTTTCGCAGCCGAATCGAGTCGACGCGGCATGGTCCGACCCAGCGCGCTGATCTTGCTAACACTTACCGGGCTGGCCGGTTGCGCCGATGTTGCGCGATCTCGAATCCTGCGCCCTGGTTCCGAAAAGTACCAACTACTGCGGGCCGAACAATTCGATCCCTACCCCTTGCCCGACGTGGCGCCCGACATCGCAGGCGGGCGGCCAATGGCCTTCATCAAACCGGCACCATGGGCCGAGCGGGTGCAGAACGAAACGTCGTACGAAGAGCGGTTTCACCAGCCTCCACCACCGGGCCTGTACAAGCCGCCTCGGGCTAACACGCAACGGCAGGGCATCATCTATCCGGTGCCCGGCGCGCAACCATTGGGCGTGCAACCGCTGATCGTACCGCCGTCTACGCAGCCTCAGGCGGCTCCCATCGGGCCGGGCCAAGCACCGGTGGTTCCGCTGCCGCAGGGAACCGGTCCGCCCTTCGAGCCGCAAGCCGCACAAAAATGGCGGCCCGTCGGGTAACGGCCGGCGGCATCTGTGAGTATGATGAAACCTCACGGAGTTGTCGCCGCCAGCCTTTGCACGTCCGATGTCTTCTCGCAAGCGAACCGCTGAAACTCGCCCCGCTCGCTCGAAAGCGCCCGGTGATTCGACCGAGCGCCTGCAAAAGATCCTGGCCGCGGCCGGCGCCGGAAGCCGCCGTCATTGCGAAGAACTCATCCAAGCCGGACGGGTAACAGTCGACGGCAAACTGGTCACCAACTTGGGCGCGAAAGCCGATCCACGGCGACAGACTATCGAACTGGACGGCACGCCGCTGGCCCGACCGCGACGCGTCTATTTCGCCGTCCACAAACCGCAAGGCGTAGTTTCTTCGTCGCGCGACCCAGCCGGTCGTCCGCGTGTCATCGATTTGGTCGGTTATCCCGAGCGGCTGTTCACCGTGGGCCGGCTTGATCTGTCGAGCGAGGGACTGATTCTGGTGACGAATGACGGAGAGCTCGCCAACCGGCTCGCCCATCCGAGGTACGGCGTCGAGAAAACGTATCAAGTGCAAGTGGCCGGCGTCCTCGATGGCGACGAAGTGCGTCACCTGCGCAAGGGCGTTCACCTGGCCGACGGTTTCGTGCGGGTCGCGTCGATTCGCATCAAGCAGCGGCACAAGCAAAGTACGCTATTGGAAATCGTACTGGCCGAGGGGCGCAATCGCGAGATCCGTCGACTGCTTGCGCGTCGCGGGCACAAGGTGTTGCGACTGAAGCGGGTGGCGCTTGGCCCGCTGCGATTAGCGAACTTGCCGCCCGGTGCGGTCCGCCCGCTGACACGCGAAGAAGTTCGCAAACTGACGGCCGCGGCCGACTCGACTCAGCGCGCCGGACGCCGACCGCCGCGCAGCTCGCTCGCATCCAGCAAAGACAAGAGTGGAACCGCGAAGAGATCGCGACGACACAACGCGACCGGCGCGACAAAGGCCCACTCGCGCGTCGTCCGTGCATCTGGAAACTGAGAACTCCCCACGGACCGCCTCCCATGACCGACATCCACGAAACGCTCAAGACCGCCGTCAAAATGCACCGCGACGGACAACTGCCGCAGGCGTGGCAACTGTACCATTCGATCCTGGACCGGCAGCCCGACCATGCTCCCACGCTCAATGCCGTGGGCCTGCTGCTTCGCCAGAGCGGACAGTTCGAACAATCGCGCGACTACGTGCAGCGGGCGATCGCCGCCGATCCGTCCGACGCGGCCTACCATGCCAATTTGGGCGAGGCCTACCGAGGGTTGGACAAATTCGAAGAGGGGATGGCTTGCTACCAGGAAGCCCTTCGACTGGCGCCGGAGGAATTCGCCGTGCACTACTACATGGCGACGCTCCACTATCAAATGGAACAATACGCCGAGGCGGAATCCAGGTTCGAAAAAGCGCTGGCGATCCACGACAGTGCCGCCGCGGCGCATCATGGATTGGGAATCGTGTACAAGGCGCAGGGACGCATGGCCGACGCGGCCACGAGTTTCCGCAGGGCCCTGTCGTGTGATCCAAACTATCCCAACGCCCAGCAGGAGCTCGAAAGCGTCGAGCAAGAGCTGAACGCCGACGAACGGACCTGATCCGCCGGCCCGCGATGCAGGCGGTGTACGACGCGGTCGCCTGCCGATTGATCCGCCAGGCAGTTGCCGTTGCCATGTCTCAAGCTGATGCGCTGCTGCAATCCGCCGTCGAATCGCATCGCCAGGGTCGTCTGAGCGAGGCGGTCCACGGCTACCAACAGCTTGCCGAAGCGAACCCCACCAGGGCCGACATCTTGGGCCTGTGGGGAACGGCGCTGCGTCAATTAGAACGTCACGAAGATGCGGTCGCCGTGCTGGCGCGCGCCGTCTCGCTGGACGCCACGCAGCCCTCGTTCTTCGGAAACCTGGGCGAAGCCTACCGCAATTTGGGCAAGCTGGACGACGCGATCGACTGCTATGCGCAAGCGGCGCGGTTGGCCCCGTTTCTGGCCGACGTCCACAGCACGCTGGGCGCGCTGCTGCAAGAAGCCGGCAGACTGGAAGAAGCCGACGCGGCGCTTGCACAGGCACTGCGCTGCGACCCACGCCATGCCGCGGCTCTCTACAACCGGGGCAACTTACTGCAATCCCAAAAACAATGGGACGACGCGGTCGCGAGTTATCGCCAGGCGGTCGAAGCCAGTCCGGACTACGTCGATGCCATGTGCAACCTGGGAAATGCGCTCCGCGAGCTGCGCCGACCAGACGAGGCGCGGCAGTGGCTGGAGCGCGCATTGGCCCTGGCGCCGGACTGTGTACCGGCCATTTCGAACTTGGGCGTGGTGCTGCAAGACTTGGGCCACTCGGATCAGGCCCTGGGGCGATGGCAGCGCGCCATCGAGCTGGAACCCGACCGAGCCGCGCTGCACGTCAACTTGGGAACGGCCTACAAGGATGTTGGTGAGTCGGCTCGGGCCATGAAGTGCTACGAGACGGCGCTGGCTCTGGCTCCCAATGACCCTCAGGTACTGCTCAGCCGAGGAACGGCCCTGTTGGCAACCGGCAACTTGGCCGAGGGCTGGGCCGGGTACGAACACCGAGTCGACTGCGAACAGTTCGACACGCGAGATCTTCCGCAACCGCGCTGGCAGGGTGAGCCACTCGATGGGCGAACCCTGTTTGTCCATGCCGAACAGGGACTGGGCGACACCCTGCAGTTCATTCGTTTCACACCCCAGGCAACCCAGTATGGCGGCAAGGTCATCGTCGCCGTGCAGCCCGTGCTGGTCTCGCTGCTGCGCGCGTCGGGCTTCGAAAACGTGGTGGCGTCGACCGAATCGCCAGAGCCCTTCGATGTTCACGTCCCGCTGATGAGCCTTCCCTACGTTTTCAAGACCGAATTGGACACGATCCCCAACAACGTGCCGTACCTGGAAGTCGAGCCGGAGCGGATCGCGGCCTGGGAAACGCGGATTAGCGGTCGGCGCGAATTGAACGTGGGCGTAGTTTGGCAAGGACGTCCGGATCACCGACGCGACCGATCGCGCTCATTCCGGTTGGACGCGTTGGCACCGCTGGCGGCCGTGCCTGGAGTGCGGCTGTTCAGCCTGCAGAAGGGACCTGGGATCGAACAACTGACCCCGCAATGGCAGCAACAAAACGGAGTGGAGCCGCTGGACATCGTCGATTTGGGCGAATCGCTCGACAACGATGGCCCCGTGTTCATGGACACGGCCGCCGCAATGAAATGTTTGGACCTGGTCGTTGCGCCGGATACCGGTGTGGCACACCTGGCCGGAGGGCTGGGCGTGAAGGTGTGGGTGGCGTTGCCGTTGGGCGCCGAGTGGCGTTGGATGACAGATCGTGACGATTCGCCCTGGTATCCGACGATGCGGCTATTCCGCCAGCGGCGCTTGGGCGATTGGGCCGACGTCTTTGCGCGCATGGCGATCGCGCTGGAAGAACTTCGTAAGCCGTAGCCCGGCACCCTGGAGGCAAACGCACCGAAGCGTTAGGCTGGGTACGGCTGCCACGCATTCCCGACCGCTGCTTTGTACCCGGTACGCCCTTCGCCGATGACCAATCCGCTGCACGCCGCATACTACGCGGACCGAGCCTGCCACGAGCGCGTGACAATCGTGGAGAACGTACAGATCGCCCGCGATACGTATCGCGTGCGGTTCGCCTTTCCACGCCTCGCACGCCACATCACGCCCGGACAGTTCCTGATGCTACGGCTGGCCGGTTACGGCGACCCGCTGCTTGGACGGCCGCTGGCCCTGTACGACACCGTGCTCCAAGGCGGTGCACAAGCCCAGCCGACGGGCGTCGACATCGTTTATCTCGTCATGGGAAAAATGACCCGCGAACTGGCCAAACTCGCACCCGGCCAGGAGTTGGAAGTTTGGGGTCCGCTGGGCAATGGATTTCCGCCGGTCACGGCCGAGCATTTGATCATGGTTGCCGGCGGTATCGGCCAAACGCCGTTTCTGGCCTTGGCCCGCGAGGCAACCGGCAGACGCCAGTACGGCGAACCGCCGCGACAAGTCGCACCGGTCAGCCGTGTGACGCTTTGCTACGGGGCGCGCTCCAAGGATCTGCTGGCAGGGCTGGACGATTTCGCCGCGCTGGGCGTCGACATTCAAACGGCCACCGACGACGGCACGGCGGGGCACCACGGACTCGTAACCGACGTTGCCCGCGATGTACTGGCTAGTTCGCCCGACGCACAAGTGATTTGCTGCGGTCCTGAACCGATGATGGAAGCGATGAGCGAGATCGCCGTCGCGCTCGACGTAGCGTGCCAGGTCTCGTTGGAAACGCCGATGGCCTGCGGGATCGGCATTTGTTTTAGTTGCGTGGCCAAAGTGCGCGACGCAAGCGGAAGCTGGGACTATCGGCGAACCTGTGTCGAAGGCCCGGTGTTCGACGCACGTGCCATCGAGTGGTAGTCGGCGCCGAATAAAGAAGCCAAGTAAACAAGACGCGGAAGCAGGCGGGTATTATTTGGCCTGCTTGGCGGCCTTGATGGCGGCCGAAAGCCGCGACTTGACACGGCCGGCCTGATTGGCATGGACGACGCCGGCGGCGGCGGCTTTGTCGATGATCTTGGTGGTCTGGCGAAACTCGGTTTCGGCCAAATTGGTGTCGCCGGCCGCGACGGCCTCGCGCACTTTGCGGACCTGCGTGCGAATGGTGCTCTTGCGCGTCCGATTGCGCGCTCGGCGTGCAACGCTTTGGCGATGTCGTTTGGCGGCGCTCTTGGTATTGGGCATGGCGATCTGGTTCGGGGAAATGTAGCTTTAAGATCGGACCGGCCGGCAGACTCGCACAACGGTCCAACTACGGACCCGTTGTCGAAGCGGCGAATTAATCTTTATGACCGATCTTGGCGATTTTGTCCAGTAGCTGTGGAACGTCCTTGTACCCAAATTCCAGCCCCGCCAGCTCGTTGAGCAAATCCTCGGCCCGAGCGAGCTTCGTCTTGGCGTCGGAAGCGTCGGACGCGGCGTACTTTTGGGCGAGACCCAGGGAAAGCTTTCCGGCCCGATATAGCGCCAGCTTGCGTGCTTCGACGTCACGTTGGCTGGTGGATTCGAGCGCCTTCTCGTAGTTGTCCATGGCCAGCTTGTACTGCTTGATGGACTGAAAGCACTCGCCGAGCTCCATGTGCACCGCGGCCTTGCGTTGGGTGTCGCCCACAGCCGCTTGAAGCTGCTTGATGGCCTCGGGATATTTTCCGGCCAGTTTGAGCCGTACACCGATTTCGTACTTCAAACCCAAGTTGTTTGGATAGCGCTCGGACCGAGTGTTGTAGACGCCCAGCTCCAACGTATTGAGTTGGCGGCGCATCTTTTTGACCAGTTCCTTGGCTTCGTCCGTGTTCTCCTTGGCAGCCTTCTTTTCGGCAATGCCGACCTGCTGCTTGGCGCGACGTACCTGGCTGTCTTCGAGGCGCTCGCGAACCATGACGTCGCCGCCAGAGGCTTCGAGCGCCCGCTTCAGTACTTCCTCAGCCTTGTCGTGATGTTCTTCGCGCGTGTGCAATTCAGCCAGCTCGACGTAGAGATCAACGTTTTCGGGCGACTTGGAGATTTGTTTCTCGAGCTGTTCGACGGGCGACAGCCGACTCACGCGCTCATCGCCGGAGTCGTCGCCCGCTGCGGCTTTGTCCACCTTGACCTGCTTGCTGCTCTCGGCCTCCTCGTATCCGCCCTTGCTGATCGTCTTTTCGATGGCCAATTCACCGATGGCGCGCTGCGCCTCGTCGTCGCCAGGCTTGGCTTGCTCGACGCGGTGCCAACAGGCGATGGCCTGATCGAAGTGCCCCAGTCGGGCCAGCGTGCGCCCGCACACGCGATTCACTTCTGCGTCCTTCGGATTTACGTCGAGCGCTTGCTTAAGATAGACTAGTCCTGCTTCATCTAGGTTTTGCGCGTCGCACGATTCGGCGATGGCCACCAGCGTGGAAATGTCCCACGGATTGATCTTGAGCATCTCGATGGCGGCCTTCCGCACGGCGTCCCAATCCTTCGAGTATTGGGCCTTTTTGATCACGCCTTTGTGTGCGGCGGCCTTGGGCCGGCTGGTGAATCCAGCGCCCTTTTTGTTGTCTTTGTATTTCTTGATCAGGTTGTCGAGGAACTGTTTGACGTAGATCGGGTTGCCGGGATCGTCACGCACGCAAACCGAAAACATGTCGGTCGCGTAGTTGAAATCGCCCTTGGCGGCGCTGCGACTGCCGTGCTCGAAACACTGCTGCAATCGACGGCGCACGCCCGGTGCCAATGGCATACGCCCAGGAGTTTCCGGGGATCCGGCTTCGGAACTCACGGTGTTAGCGGCCCTTTTGGGGTGCGTCTGGGTTGACGATAATATCCAAAACTCGCCAAACCCTTATTTTAGCGGGCGCTGCCCGCCAGAACAACGCGGCCTTGGCGCGGCCACACGGCGGCCTTTGCCTGTCGGCCCAACGCATGCCCGACCTGACGCGACACCGAGGCCGGCACGTCGGCACGCTGCTGCGCGCCATGAAAACTGCATGACCAAATCCAACGGAATCGTGTACCTGGTTGGCTCCGGGCCCGGCGACCCCGGACTGATCACGCTGCGCGGTTGCCATTGTCTGGCGCGTGCCGACGTGGTGTTGTACGACTACTTGGTCAACCCTCAAATCCTGTCGCACGCGCAAGGCAAGGCCAGACTGGTCTGCCTGGGGCGGCACGGTCATGGACGCATCTGGCCGCAGGAAGAGATCAACGCGCGACTGGTCGAACTGGCGCGCGCCGGCCAGACCGTCGTACGCCTGAAGGCCGGTGATCCGGTCGTTTTTGCCCGCGCCGCCGAAGAGATCACCGCGCTGGAAGAAGCCGGCATCGTCTACGAAGTCGTGCCGGGCATTACGGCCGCGTTGGCCGTGGGCAGCTATACCGGTATTCCGCTCACGCAGGGCGACGCGGCTTCGGCCGTGGCGCTGGTGACCGGGCAGGAACGCCGTGGCAAGTCATCGCCCGGCATAGACTATGAAGCGTTGGCCGCGTTTCCCGGCACGTTGGTGTTCTATATGGGCGTAACCACGGTCGCGCAGTGGAGCGGCGCGCTGATGGCCGCCGGAAAACCCTCGCGCACGCCCGCCGCCGTGGTGCGACGCTGCTCCTGGCCCGACCAACAAACGACCTACTGCACGCTGGGCACGTTGGCCGAGACCGTGGCGCAACAACGGTTGCGACCGCCGGCGCTGTTCATCGTCGGTCCCGTGGCGGCTACGCGCGAGCAACACAATTGGTTTGCCGATCGACCGCTGCTGGGTACGCGCGTGTTGGTGACCCGTCCGCGGCATCAGGCTCAATCGCTGATGGCCCTGCTCGGCGAGTTGGGAGCCGGCGTACTTGTCCAGCCGGCGATCCAAATCGACCCGCCCGACGATTGGGAGCCTGTCGATCGCGTGCTCGACCGATTGGACCACTTTGAGTGGGTCGTGTTCTCAAGCGTTAACGGCGTGCGCAGCCTCATCGACCGGCTATTGGCCACGCGCGATCTGCGCGCGCTGGGGTCGGTCAAGCTGGCGGCTATCGGACCGAGCACAGCGGAGGAGCTGGGCCGTTATCACCTTCGAGCCGATTTGGTGCCCGACGAATACCGGGCCGAGTCATTGGCCGAAGCGCTCGCGCGGCACTGCACGGCGAAGACTCGCGTGCTGCTGGTGCGGGCGAGCCGTGGTCGCGAGACCTTGAGCGAGGAACTGGCCGCAGCCGGGTGCGACGTGGAGCAGGTCGTCGTGTACTCCAGCCGTGACGTCGAAAAGCCCGACCCTGAAATTGCCCGCCTTCTGGCCGAAGGCCAGATTGATTGGGTCACGGTCACCAGTTCGGCCATTGCCCGATCGCTGGTCGCGATGTTCGGCGACGCGCTGGACAAAAGCAACCTGGCCGCAATTAGTCCGGTCACCTCCGGCACGCTCCGCGAGTTGGGTCAGAGCGTGGCCGTCGAGGCGGGTCAATACACCGTGGCCGGACTGGTCGAAGTGTTGGTCGGCGCTGAGCGCGAGCGCCGTACGCGCGACGCCTGACAAAACGCCGCGCGGCCCACTGCGGCGCGACCGCTGGCAACGTGTCGTGGCCTTTTGCGGCAATGTTAGTCTGTGACGATTCCTTTTCGATCTGCAAACGGGCGCACGATTTGCGCGCCGCGCAAAGGCGTGCTAGCACGCTGGCGCCATCGGGAATTGGTCGAGCGTGCGGCGTTTGTGTGCCGATTCGAAGATACGTACGACCCCGCAATCCTCGAGTCGAGCTTGGGAGTGACGACCAGATGAGCACCGCGCTAGATAAGGCCGTGTTGACGATCTCGGTGGACCTGGATTGGGCCGGTGCCGACACGCGCATCGCCGGCCAGCGGTCATTCGAGGCCATGACCGATCGGCTGCTTGAAGTCTGCGCGCGACACGAGGTTCCGGCCACCTGGGCCATCTCCGACCCGACCGCGGCCGCCGCCCAGCGGATCATGGCCCGCGACCGGCGACACGAGATCGCCCTTTGGATCGACCCGCCCGACACGCGGCTGACTTCTTCGCCACGCGAGGCGCTCCACGACTTGTCCGCGCGGATTGCCGCGGCACGGTTGGCCGGATTGGCGCTGACGACGCTGGCACTGGCCAGTGATCAGGCGGCGGTTATCGGCCCTCGCGCCGACCGTGAAGGAATCACGGCGATGCGACACGCCGCCTTGGATGAGCCGTCGCGCACTCCACTGCAACCTCACCGGCTGCGCTTCGGACCGTGGAGCTTTCCGCTCGAGCTGAGCATGCCCGGCGATCAACGCTGGATACCGGGCGGCGGAAACGGCCGCGCGGCACGCCGGGCCATCGCTCGGGCCATCGCACAGCGCGGGCTGGTGCAATTGGCTGTCGACGCGCAGCGGCTGGTCGCGCGCGGTTACGCTGCCCAGCGCGTGCTCGACCGCGTCCTGGCGCAAGCCGTCTGGTTTCAGCGTCAAGGTTCGCTCGACATCGCGACGATTGGCAGCACGGCGGCACAACTCTCGGCCCGATGCGAAAGCGTGCCGTCGCGTTCGATTCTGCGGCCGGCGGCATAACCAGCGGTTTGGGACAGACCAGCGCGCGACCAACTTGGGCGGGCGAGGTTGCGTCTCGTAAGTGGCTCGTCGGCCAAAGGGCGAGGCGTTTTGCCGCCGGGCAAGAAGGAGAATCGCAGGCGAATCCAAGAGATTCGTCGAGATTAGCCGACGCTGATCCGGCGACAAAACGACCGCACGACGCTAGATCGCACTTGTGAGACACAACCTAGGCCTGCTCGCGGTACGTCGTCCAACTCATGTAGCCCAGCATGCCCGCCGAGACGAGGAACATCACGTCCATCATGACGCTTGCTTTGCTGAACGGGATGCCCACTGCCAGGTCCATCCCAAATAGCAGCAACAACAATCCCGCTACTGACATACCGACGATAGTCAACACTCGGGGCATTCTCTGTCTCGTGCTGGAGTCGTTGCCCACCAGACTGCGAACGGCAAGCCAGGACGCGCTGCGTGTGGTCGGCGGACGGGAGGCACCCCAAAATGCCCAGATATCGCCAGCGGGCGGCCGGGGCGTTCAGGCCGCCAGTCCCGTACTAATATAGTTCACGCCTTGTGCGGCGAAAACCGCCCAAAAAGCAGGGCGAAACGAGCGCGGCGGCCCGCTTGACCTGCGGGGTCCAATCGTGTCAGTTGGTCGCGTTTTGACGAGTCGTTCCATCTGCCCGAAGCGCCGCATGACCGCCCCCAACGACGACCCGGCTGCCCGCTGGGAACGATTCCGCGCACAAATGCCGGTCGCGAACCGTTGGGCCTACTTCGACCATGCGGCCGTTGCGCCGCTTCCGGCACCCACGCAACAGGCCATTGTCCGCTGGGCCGAGCAGGCCGCCGCCGAGGGCGATACCGTTTGGCCCCAGTGGAGCCGCCGCGTCGAACAGTGCCGAGCAGCCGCGGCTCGACTTATTCACGCCGAATCGTCGGAAATCGCGCTGGTTCACAGCACGACCGAAGGCCTGTCGATCGTGGCCGAGGGCTATCCATGGCAAGAGGGCGACAACGTCGTCACGATGGCCAATGAGTTCCCGTCGAACCTTTACCCGTGGAAGAACCTGGCGTCGCGTGGCGTCGAAACCCGTTGTGTCGAGGCGCCGGACGGACGCGTCGACCTGGACCGCGTGGCGGCAGCCTGCGACGCGCGGACACGGATTGTCTCGATCAGTTGGGTTGGCTACGCCAGCGGCTTTCGGTGCGACCTGGACGCATTGGCCTCGCTGGCGCACGAGCGGAACGCGCTGCTGTGTGTCGACGCGATCCAGGCGCTGGGCGTTTTTCCGCTGGACGTGCGGCGGACGCCGATTGATTTCCTGGCGGCCGACGGCCACAAGTGGCTGCTCGGACCGGAAGGGGCCGGCCTGTTCTACATTCGGAGCGAACATCTGGATCGGTTGCGGCCCATCGGCGTTGGCTGGCACAGCGTCGCGCACGCGGGCGACTACACGAACACCGACTTCGTGCTCAAGCCTTCCGCAGCCCGATTCGAAGGCGGCTCGCAAAACATGGTCGGCTTTCTGGGGCTGGCGGAAAGCCTCGAACTGCTGCTGGAATTGGGCACCGAAGCGATCGCCGGGCGGATTCTCGATCTGACCGATCTGGCCTGCGGGCGGCTCGAGCAAGCAGGCGCCACGATCGTCAGCGATCGATACGGCGACCATCGCTCGGGCATCGTCGCCTTCGAGTGGCCTGGCCACGAACCGCTTGCGGCAAAAAAGAAGTGCCTGGAAGCCGGCGTCGTCGTCAGCGCGCGAGCGGGAAAACTTCGCCTCGCCGCCCACGCCTACAACAACGCGTCGGATCTCGACCGGCTGATTGCGGCCCTGCCTTAGCGGATCTGCATCGCACCGTCTCCGTGCTGCGCGGCACTCGCCATTTCTTGAAAGCCAAAAACTTTTTCGCCGCCCGCGGGAATCTCTCTTGCAATTTACGACAAGCGTCATAAAATCAATTATGACATTCGTCGTGAAAGGAGAACCCACGATGGCCAAACGCAATCCGCCCCGTCTTTCGCCGGGTGAGTTGGAAATCCTCGAAGTACTATGGCGACGCGGGCCTGTCACGTTGTCGGAAGCGCAAGACGGGTTCGACCGCGAGATCGGCTACACCACGGTCCAGACGCGGCTCAATCGGCTGGTCGAGAAAGGGATCGTCACCCGCTCCGACGATCGCCCGGCGCGATACACCGCCGCGGTGGCCCAGCAGGACGTCAGCGCGCGTCATCTCGACCTGCTTGTCGAACGCGTCACCGGTGGCAGCGTGGTGCCGTTGGTCGCCCACCTAGTCCGCGATCGAAGAATTTCGGCGGATGATCTGGCCGAATTGAAGCAACTGATCGCCGCCGCCGAGCAGCAAGCCCGCAAATCGAAGAACGGCAAGTCATAGGCCGACAACCCTCAATCCGCCGGAGGACGAATCATGAGCGATGCAACGTGGCTGCTGGAAACACTGGCCAGAACGACGCTGTGGTTAACCGGCTGTGGCTTGTTGGCGTGGCTGGTGTTGCGCGTCGCGCGGCCTAGTGGGCCGGCGGTGCACCGCGCGGCATGGTTGCTGGTATTGGTCGTCGGCTGGACGTTTGTGCGGCTGCCGTTGACCGTCCCCGTGACGGCGCCGGTGGTTTCATCGGCCAATCGAGATCGCGATCTCGACAACGACACGTTGCCGACGGACGAATTCGCCGCACTCCCCAGCCCGCAACCGTCCCTGGAATCCGACGGCGTCGAGTTTGTCGAGCTGAAGCCGGCGGAGACGACCCGGCCACATGGACCGCCGACGCTCGGTTTGCCTGCCGGCCACCCTGTTATGGACATACGGGAGCAAGTTGCGCTCAAACAGGCAGCAGACGTATCGCCAGAATCGGCTGCGCTCGACCTCGATGCAGCGGCTGTTGAATTGGCCGGCACATCACCGTCGCGGACCGAAGGCTTGGCGCAGCGCGCCGCCGCACTGCGCGACTTGCTGAACCGTCGCTGGCCGACGTGGACGGTTGACGTGCCGCTGGCAATTGTCGGCGTTTGGGCGGCTGGCATGCTGCTGTTTGTGGCGGCGTGGCTGATCGGCTACGTCCGCTTTGTGCGCCGCCTGCGCGACCGCCGGACGGCCTCCGACCTTTGGTCGGCCGAATGGCATCAACTGACGGCCAGCGCGCTGGTAAATCGGCCGATTCCGCTGACGCTGACCAACGACGTCGGGCCCGTGCTCTGCCGCTTGCCACGCGGCTACGAACTGATCGTGCCGGAGCCGATGTGGCGCGACTTGGATGCGTCGGGACGGCACGCCATCCTGCGGCACGAACTGGCGCACTATCTGCGGGGCGACGTTTGGAAGTCGTTGGCGGTGCGCGGGCTGGCTCTGCCGCACTGGTTCAATCCGGTGAGTTGGCTAGCCCTGCGCCGTTTTGACGAAGCCGCGGAATGGGCCTGTGATCTGGCGGCCAGCGGCGACGTGCCAGCGACCGACTACGCCAAAGTGCTGGTGCAACTCGGACAACAGCCGCGCGGGTTCGGCTATGGGTCGGCCGCGCGGGGAAGCTACCTGGCCCGGCGCGTGCGACGCCTGTTGGCCGGGCCAACCCGGGAGGACTCGACGATGAAAAAGGGGCTCTTGCTCGCGGCCGCCATCGGCGTGGTTGCGGCCAGCATCGTGCAATTCCGACTCGTGGCCCGCGAACCGGCAGCGGCCGACACACCGGCCGCGGTTGCACCGTCGCCCGGCGAGACGACACGGGCTTCGTCCAGCGCCGCAGGACCGCTAGCCGGGCTGGCGGCCAACGATCAAGAAGGTTCTCCTGCGGCAGATCCGGCCGACGACCCGCCTCCGATTCAAGAAAGTGCAATCGAGGCGTTGGAGTTTTTGCGCGCCGCGCAAGTGGCGCAAAACGAATCGGCACAGAAACCGGAGCAGGGGTTCGGCGCGGGCGGCGCGAAAAAGGACGACGCGGCGCCCAACATGGTCGACGTCGCCGAACGGGCGTATGAGGCGCTGCAGGCCGCATATGAAGCCGAAACGGTCGAACTGCAATCGTTGCTGGACTGGTCATTGCGCTGGTATCAAGAGGCCCGCGCGGCTGCACAGAACGACCAAGAGCGCATCGCCGCAGCCAGAGACCACTTGGATCGGATGGTCCGACTTCAGAAAAAAGTCCAACTGTTGTTTGAAAGAGGAAGCAGGGGTGGTGAAGCCAATCGGCAGTTAGCCGCCACGTTCTACGCCAACGACGCCCGGCGATTGTTGGAAAAAGCCGAAGCGGCCGCGCGATCGAAGGGCGGTGGTGCCGTCGGCCGGTTGGGCGGCCTAATGATGCAGGCCGAGACCCCGTCCCGCGAGCTGCCGGCGGAGTTGAACACGATCGACTTGAAGATCCGCATCGCCGAATTGCGCGGCGAGATGCAACAGAGCAAGGCCCTGCTCGAAGCCGCCATCGAGGCCGAGCAGGCCGCCGAACTCGGCGTAAAGACACAGACCATTACCACGCCCGTGCTGGCCCGAGCGCGGGCCGAACGCCGCGGTTTGGAAGTGCGCCTGCAAACGCTCGAAGAGCAACTGGCCTTGCAACAGGCCAAGCTCAAGCTCATCGCATCCTATGAGCAACCGCCAAAGAAGCGCACCGCAGGACAGCCGGTACAGCCGCTGGGTATCACTGGCAGCCTAGAAGCTGCGCCGCAGCTGATATCCGGCGATGCGATTCGGCTGGTCGACTTGAAGATCGAGATCGCCAAGTTGCGCGGCGACTTGGACCGAGCGCGCACGGAACTGGAGCGTGCTGAGACCGATTACCTACACGCGACGCAACTGGAAAAGAGACAGCCCGGTGTGATTACTAAGAAAGAACTCTCCCATCACCGTGCCGACGTCGATCGGGCACAAGCACTCGTTAACTCGCTCACAAAGCAATATGAGCTGCAACTTGAAAAACTGGCCATGCTCACGACACGTGCCAGGCAAGTGGGCGAGCTCTTTACGGAACAAGCCGGACAGCCACCCGGCGGTGCCGCACGACGCCGGCAGGGTGCCCAGGCGAATCAGCCCGATAATCCGATTGGTCCTCCGGCCGATCCACCCGCGACACGAGTGGAAGATCTCTTTGTGGAACCAGCCGGACAGCCGGCGGCCGGCGCCACCCCAACGACCAAGACGACTCCTACCCGGCGGCCGGACGATCCGCCGGCCGTGCCGGTGCTGCTGTACGACGGGCGCGACTATGACGCCTGGGCGCACGATTTGCGCACCGACCTCAGTCCGCAGCGCCGGGCCGAAGCGATCGGCGCGTTGGCGACATTCGCCCAACACGGCTATGGCCGCGCCGCGGCCGAAACGATCATGGACGTGATGAAGGGATACACGCTCTGGCCGATTGACTCCAGCGCGGAGGGGCTTCTCAAGCAAGCGGCGTACAATGCTTTCAATGGGCCGCAGTCGTTGAGCCACGCGACCATTCCCCCGGAGGACGCGCTGCCCGTGGTGCTTAAGGCCCTTACGGATGGTAACGCGAATCAGCGGCTCTTCGCGGCCTCGGTCCTGATGAACGTTTCGGACGACCGCCAACGAAACATCTCGCTGCTGTCCGACTTGCTGAAGGACACGGACTTGAACGTGCGCGCCCACGCCGCAGATACGCTGATAGCTTCGTCACCCGGCACAGAAGGGATTGCCGCTGTTGTCCGAGAGGCGCTCCGCTCGGACGACGGCGAAATGGTGAATCGAGGCCAGTTGCTCGTGGCAAGCCTGCTAAGGAGGATGGCCAACGACGAAGCGCAAAAAGCCGAAGCGGTCCGTCGAACCATCGTGACCGTGGGGCCTGCTGTGATCCCGTCGTTGCAAGGAATCCTCGAGGAAAGCGCCAAAGCGAAACACTACTTTTTGTTCTCGAATGACAAAGACTCTCAAGAGCGGCAGCGCAAGCTCGCAGCCGAGTTGATCAAGGCCATCGAAGCCTCGGGCCCACAGACGCAGCCAACGCCTGAACCGAAGCCTGAGCCGAAACCAGCCGACGAGCCGGACAACGCCGACGACAAGCCGGGCAGTTGACACGTAGGGGCTGAAGGAGCGAACGACCGTCGCATCCGCGGCGGACTACCCCGTTCTCGCTTCTCGTCGAACATGTTTGCCCGCAGCTCTACTGACTCACGCGCCCTTCTGTAACGATTGGGCAACCGTGCCGGGCGCTGCGCCGTAGTGGCACGTGCACGCTGCCGCCAGAATTCGCGATCCGCGCCGCGACAAGCTAGAATTGCCCAACGGGCTCACTCTCTGCTAGCCGCACGCGGAAACCTCGCATGACCAACTCCAACTCGCGCGTCGCCGTCTACACCGGATCGTTCGATCCGATCACCCTGGGACATCGCAACGTCATCGAGCGGTCCAGCCGCCTGGTCGATCGGCTGATCGTGGGCATCGGTGTGAATATCGAAAAGGCGTCGATGTTCTCGCCGGAGGAACGCGTCGACCTGGTCCAGCGCAGCACCGAACACCTGGACAACGTCGAGGTGCGTTCGTTCTCCGGACTGGCGGTCACGTTCTGTCGCGAGTGCGGCGCGTCGGTGCTGTTGCGCGGCGTGCGGTCGCTGGGCGACATCGAGGCCGAGTTCACGATGATCATGGCCAACCGCAAGCTCGATCCGGGTATCGAGACGCTGCTGCTGATGGCCGACGACGAGTATTCGCACGTTTCCAGCTCGCTGATCAAGCAGATCGCCGCGCTGGCCGGCGACGAAGAACTATCGCGCTTCGTGCCGCAGGAAGTCGTCTCGGCGCTGCGCAAGAAGATGCAAGCGGGTTGAGGAACATCGGGGCACCAGAAGGTGGGGCGCCCGGCTGCTGGCCCAACGCACCCGCCCTGAATAGCCGGAGGCGAAGCAGCCCTCGTTGCTAGTTTGCGCTCTCGCCGTCGCCGTTGTCTTTGTTGAGGTGACGGCGCAGGTAGCGGGCCCGTTCGATATTGCGGTCGGCCGTGTCGAGTTCCACGCCGCGCAGCTTTTGCAGGTGGGCCGGCTGCGTGTGGATGAAAAGCTCGTTGAGCAGTGGAATCTGCAGATCGCTGATCAGTCCCAGGTTGACGCCCATCCGCACACTCGACAGCAGGTGCATCGTTTCCTCGGAACTGATCGTTTGCGCGGTGCGTAAGATGCCGTAGGCCCGGGCGACCTTGTCGTGCAGGTTTTCGTGGCTCTCCTTGACGAGAAACTCGCGAGCGGTGCGTTCCCACTCGATCAAGCGCGGCACGACGTCGCCAACTTGCTTGATCACGCTGATTTCCGACTTGCCGAGCGTGATTTGGTTGCTGATCTGGTAAAAGTCGCCCATCGCTTGCGAGCCTTCGCCGTACAGCCCGCGGACCGCCAGGCTGATTTTCTGCAGCGCGCGAAACGCCTTGTCGATCTGCTGCGTAAGCACTAGAGCCGGCAGGTGGAGCATCACGCTGACCCGCAACCCGGTGCCGACATTTGTGGGGCAAGCTGTCAGATAACCCAGCTTGGGATGGAAGGCAAAGGCGACCTTTTCCGCCATCAGCGAGTCGATGTGGTCGATCTGTTCCCACGCAGCCTCCAGGTCGAGTCCGCTGTGCATGACCTGGATGCGGAGGTGGTCCTCCTCGTTGATCATCAGGCTGACTTGCTCGTTGCGATTGATGGCCACACCGCGGGCCCCTTCGCTCTCGGCATGCTCGCGACTGATCAACTGGCGTTCGACCAGGAACTGGCGGTCGATGCCGTGCAATTCGTTGACGTTGACGTACTCCAGCTCGCCCGATTCCTGAATCGCCAGGATCCGTTCGCGGAGCACTGATTCGATTTGCGTGCGATCCGCTTGGCTGGCGCGCGTGATGAAGGGAAACTCGGCCAGGTTGCGCGCCAAGCGAATGCGGCTGGAGATGACGATATCGCTCTCGGGGCCCGAGCCCCGCAGCCATTCGCCGCTCGTTCGTGCTAGTTCGCTGAGATCCAACGCATTCACTTCTGGTTCAAGTTGGCAACGACCTCTGGCGGGAGATTCTCGCCGGTGACGTGCCGGCGACGATTGCCGGCTGAAGTTCGTATTGACCGTCGTGGGCGGGTGATGCCAGTCGCCGCGCGACGATGCCCGGCCCGGCTAGCCGTTCTTCTTGTGCGCAGCCTCCTCAATCGTGCGAATCTCGTCGCGCAGTTGCGAGGCGCGCTCGTAGTCCTCCTCGTCGACCGCCGCGCCCATCTCGCGACGCAGCCGAATCAACTGCGTCAAATGCTCGGTGCCTTCGGGATAGTTGGCCGGCTTCTTGCCGACGTGCTCGGTCTCGCCATGGATGTTGACGATCAACGGCTCGAGCTCCGACTCGAAGCAGACATAGTCGTGCGGGCAGCCAAGGCGCCCCTGATTGCGGAACTCGTAGAAAGTGATCCCGCACACCGGACACATCCGCTGATCGAGACGGGCCAGCTCCTCGGCCGTTTGACCAACGGACAATTGTTGGGCCAGCACACCGGCCAGATTGGGCGCCACGGCCGGCTCATCGTCGGACTGGGTGAGATAGTGCCGCGCGTGCTCTTCGCAAAGATGCAACTCTTGCGGCTTGCCCTTGGTCAGTTCCGTGATATGGAAGGTCGCCGTCTTGTTACACTGTTGGCACTTCATGGAAGTTCCCGCGACCTTGGCCGCGGCCGCGTAGGCACTCGCCGCCGGATGCGTCAGCGCGATGCGCCGGGGCGCTTGACTCGATTATAGCAAGGATTCTACACGGCCAGTGGGATTCTATCAGCGGGCATGGGAGTGTCAAGGCAGATCAAATCCAGCCGCGCAGCGACGCGACGAACGTTGCCAGCCGACTGCTTGCGCGTGGCAAAAAGTCCCCGCGTTGTGGGCCGAAACGGCGCCTGTTAAGCTGATCCGACCGAACCAATCGGCCCGTCCGAAGTGTCGTATCAGGCGCCGGGCGCGGACGCGGCCGAACCGCCGAATTCGCTGTGCTCGGAAACGTCGACCGTTCACGCCGACACTTTCGCTGGCAAGCGCGATGAAACATCTGCCGGATTTTGAAACGTTTTGCAAACTGGCGCCGGGCGTGCATCTGGTGCCGGTCTATCGGCGTCTGTTGGCCGACGCGCTGACGCCCGTCTCCGCGTTTCACAAGATCGACGACGGCGAGGCAGCCTGGTTGCTCGAAAGCGTCGTCGGTGGCGAGAAAGTGGGGCGTTACAGTTTTCTGGCAGCCGAACCGTTTCTGCAAATTGAAGCTCGCGGCCGCGATGTCATCGTCGTTTCCGACGCGGGACGCGAAACGCTGACGTGCGACGATCCGCTAGCCGAGTTGAAGCGTCGCGTCGATGCTCTCCGCTCCGCGACGTTGCCCGAGCTGCCGCCGTTTACTAGCGGAGCGGTAGGCTACGCGGGGTACGACGTCGTGCGCTACACCGAGAACCTGCCCGACGCGCCGAACGACGATCGAAAGCTGCCCGACCTGGCGTTCGCCTTCTACGACCGGATGATCGTGTTCGACCACGTGAACAAGACGAGCGTGGTGGTCGCGATGGCGCGGCTCGATAAGTTCGGCGACGACTTGCAGGCGGCCTACGCCGACGCACGGCGCCGCGTCGACGCGCTGGTGGAGCGATTGGAAGCGCCAGGCCAGCAGTTACCGCCGGCCGATATCCCACCCACCGCGCCGCCGCCGATGGCCTACGACTCGAACTTTACCCGGCCCGAGTTCGAGCAGGCCGTGGAAAAATGTGTCGAGTACATTCGGGCCGGAGACATATTTCAAGTCGTCATCAGCCAACGACTCCAACGCGAGATTCGCTGCGCGCCGTTCGAGATCTACCGCACGCTCCGCGTGGTGAACCCCAGTCCATTCATGTTCTACCTGCGCACGCCGAGCGTCACGTTGGTCGGCAGCTCGCCGGAGGTCATGGTTCGGGTCGTGCGCGGGCAGGTGACCGTGCGTCCTCTGGCCGGAACGCGGCGCCGCGGCGCAACCGACGAGGAAGACACCCAATTGGCCGAGGAACTGCTCGCCGACGAGAAGGAGCGGGCAGAACACGTGATGCTCGTCGACCTGGGTCGCAACGACGTGGGCCGCGTCGCGCGCTATGGCAGCGTCGAACTGACCGACGTCATGACCATCGAGCGCTACAGCCACGTGATGCACATCAGTTCGAACGTCACTGGGCAATTGGTCGATGATTGCGACGCGTTCGACGCTCTGCGCGCCTGCTTGCCGGCGGGTACCGTTTCTGGCGCGCCAAAAGTTCGCGCGATGGAAATCATCGACGAACTGGAACCCCACCGCCGCGGTCCTTACGCCGGGGCCGTCGGCTACTTCGACTTTACCGGCAACATGGACACCTGCATCGCGCTGCGAACCATGGTCGTGCAAGGCAACACGGCCTACGTACAGGCCGGTGCCGGCATCGTGGCCGACAGCGTGCCGGCCGAAGAATACCAGGAAACACTCAACAAAGCCCGGGGGCTGCTGACGGCCATCGAGATTACCGAGGCGCGCTTGACCGACGGGCGGTCGTCTCGCTGACACGCCGGCGCGGTCTCCGCGAAGCCCGACGCTGCGCGCAGGGCATCCCGCAAGCAAAGCGACCGAAGTCCGGACCACCACGGCAAACGCGCCATGCGGATTGAATCGATCCAACTCTATCGCGTCGCGAGCGGGCCGCCGCCCGAAAGCCACACCGGTTCTGGATCCCTTCCAAACGACGGTTCTCGTTTGATGCCCGAAGCGCGCGAGTCGGTGGTCGTCGCCATGACGCGCGGCCAGCACACCGGCTGGGGCGAAGTCTCGCTCGGGGTCGCGCCGCGCCGATCGCGCGAGTGGGCGCGTGGAGCGTTTGCGTGCACGCGCGATTGGCTCGCCCCAGCGGTCGTGGGCCGCGCGATCGAGAGCGGTGAGCAACTGCACGAAGCACTCTCGGAGTTCACTGGCAACGAAGGTGCCAAGGCAGCGCTGGACATCGCCTGGTGGAACCTGCAAGCCGCGGAAAAGGGCGAGCCGCTGCATGCGCGTCTGGGCGCACAGTGCCGGCCCGTGGCGCTCGGCATCCGGCTCCCGCAGATGGCGACGATCGAAGCGCTGCTTGCCGAGATTCAGCGGGCGCTCGACCAAGGCTACCGGACCATTTCGCTAGAGTTTCGGCCCGGGTGGGACTTGGAGATGTTGCGGGCCGTACGGCAGACGTTTCCCGACGCGCCGCTGGCAGTCGACTGCGACGGTTGTTGCTCGCTTGGCCAACAGGAAATGCTTTACCGGTTGGAGGATTTTTTCCTCGAAGCGATCGAGCAACCGCTGCCGGCCGACGACCTGGTGGGGCACGCGATGCTACAAGCGAATCTCCGCACGCCGATCATGCTCGACCAAAGCATCGTTTCACCGGCACACGTCGAGCAGGCAGCCGACTTGGAGAGCTGCCGCGCGGTGCGAGTCAATCCGGCACGCGTCGGAGGCTTAACGCCCGCCGTGGCGATTCACGCGGCATGCCAAGCCGCACAGATACCGTGCGCTGTTGGCGCGGCGGATGCGGGAATCCTCGAGCGCGCCGCTACCTTGGCACTGGCCACGCTGCCGGGCTTCTCGCTGGCGGCCGAAGTTTCCCTCGCCATCGGTGTCCCAAGTTGGCTCTCCGCGGCTCCGGCGCTGTCGGCGGACGCTTCGGGCGGCGATTTGGCGTTTCTGCCGTCGCCGGAGGTGGGTGAAGGCGTGGCGATTGACGTCGACGCATTGATGCACGCGGCGCTCGACCGTGCGATGGTCGGCTGACGTGGCACACGGGTTCGATTGGCTGCCCCATTGCCGAATCGCGCCTGGTTTTCGACAATGCCCATGCGGCGGTAGGGGAGTCGCTTGGGTATCGCGACATCACGGCGAGCAATCGCACTGTTTCGGAGAAGTGTCATGGTCTATGTCTTTGCCACGATCGAGCTACATGCCGGCAAACGTGACGAGTTTCTGACCGCGCAGCGCGACCTGCTGCCGTTGGTGCGGGCAGAGCAGGGGTGCATCGAATACGCGCCCAGCGTCGAAGTCTCGCTCGCCGATCCACCGAAACAGCCGCTGCGCGACAATTGCGTCTTCATGCAAGAAAAATGGGAATCGCTCTCGGCGCTAAAGGCCCACTTGCAAGCGCCGCACATGGGTGCCTTTCGCGAGAAAGTGAAACCGCTAGTCGTCGGCGCGAAGGTCGAAGTGTTTGAGTCCGTGTGACCACCGCGGGGCAAACAAGTACGGCTGTCCGCGCAGATAGGCGAAAACGAACCAAAGGCTGAGGCAAGAAACCAACCCAACGAGGCAGTTGATGAGTTCCATCGTTGATATTCACGGCCGGCAGATCTTCGACAGCCGCGGCAACCCGACGGTCGAGGTCGACGTTGTACTGGCTGACGGCTCATTCGGACGGGCCAGCGTGCCCAGCGGAGCCAGCACCGGAGTCCACGAAGCGTGGGAGTTGCGCGACCGGGAAGTGAAGAACGTCTTTTCCGGTAAGGGCGTGATTCAGGCGGTAGAAAACGTCAACGACCGGCTGGCCGACGCGCTGGAAGACATGGACGCGCTGGATCAGACGGCAATCGACCACCGCATGATCGAACTGGACGCTTCGGAAAACAAGAAGAACTTGGGAGCCAACGCGATCCTGGGCGTGTCACTGGCGGTGGCCAAGGCGGCCGCCGCATATTGTGGACTGCCGTTATATCGCTATTTGGGCGGGCCGGGGGCACGGATGATACCGGCCCCAATGATGAACATCATCAACGGCGGCCAGCACGCCGACAATTCGGTGGACGTGCAAGAGTTCATGGTCATGCCGCTGGGATTTGAGCGGTTCGACGAAGCCCTGCGCGCCGGCGTCGAGATCTTCCACGCGCTCAAGAAAGTGCTCAGCGCAAAGAAGCTGAGCACGGCCGTGGGCGACGAAGGGGGGTTCGCGCCCGATCTGCCGAGCAACGCGGCTGCGATCGACCTGATCCTGCAAGCGATCGACGATGCGGGCTATCAAGCCGGCGAGCAGGTCTGGATCGCGCTGGATGTCGCGGCCACCGAATTCTACGATGCCAAGAAGAAGAGGTATCAAATCGAAGGCAAACAACTCGACGCCGCAGGCATGATCGACTTGATGGCCGGCTGGGTCGAAAAGTATCCGATCTGCTCGATCGAAGATGGTTGCTCCGAAGACGACTGGGACGGCTGGGCCCAGTTGACAGAACGCCTGGGCCAGCGCGTGCAATTGGTTGGCGACGACCTGTTCGTGACCAACACGAAACGCCTGCAAGACGGCATCGACAAACACGTGGCCAACAGCATCTTGATCAAGGTGAACCAGATCGGAACATTGACCGAAACGATCGAGGCGATCGAATTGGCACACCGTAGCGGCTACACGTCGATTGCCAGTCATCGCAGTGGAGAAACCGAGGACGCCACCATCGCCGACCTGGCGGTTGCCATGTCGACCGGACAGATCAAGACCGGCAGCGCGTCGCGCACGGATCGAATGGCCAAGTACAACCAACTGCTGCGGATCGAAGAACAGTTGGGGGACGCTGCCATCTACGGCGGACCGTTGTTCGCGCGCCGCGGTTCATAGCGCAGCGCGGGCCACCAAGGAGCAACCGACACCGGACAACCCATTTGTGGTACATTGAAAAGTGTCGTGCCTTTCGGCTTCCTGTCACCGCCACTGTCCATCGCGCCGATGTCCGGTCCTTCGTCCGAATCGCGCCGCCGGTCCTCATCGCCCGCCGATTCGCCCTGGCTCTGGATGATGATGTTCTGCGCCGCAGGGCTCGTCGTGTTGATAGTCGCGTGGCCCAAGTACGCGCAGCGGCAGGGACGACTCGAATTGAAGTACCGCGCCCGGCAGGAAGTGGCGCGACGCCAGGTGGAAGGCGAAGCCGCCCGGCGCCCGGCTGGCAGTGAAGGCGAGGCGCCGCCGCCAGAGACCGGTGAACTGATCATTCGATTGTGGCCGATCGGTGCGGTGCTGGTTGTGTTGTTGGCACTGTCGACCGCCATGTTCGTTCGCGGCCGTCGGGCCGAACAACGAGGCGCCACCGACTCCCCAACGGAGCCGGCGCCATGACCTGGCTGGTCGAGAGTCCGTGGCCGGCAGTGACCTTGGGAGTGGTCCTGGAAGTAGGTCTGGCCATCGCGCTAGTGCGCACAGGTCGCGGAATCCTCTTGGGCGCGATGGGCGGCGTGCTCCTGCTGACCGCCGGACTGGTGGCACTCGAGTGGGCGGTGGTCACCGAAAAGGAGCAGATCGAGGCCGTGCTCTACGAGGTGCGTACGGCGCTCGAAGCCAACGACCCGCCGCAAGTCTTGGCGTTGTTCACGCCCGACAGCCCGCGCCGCGCCGAGGTGGCTTCGGTGCTGAGAAACTACACGGTGCGCGAGGCACACATTGGTCGCGTGGAACAAGTCGTCGTCAATCGACTGACGCAACCGGTATCGGCCCGAATCTATTTCGTGGGACGCGTTTCCGGGCGGGACAACCGGGGCACCATCCCGTACGAGAACCTGATTCGCACGTTTCGTCTGCGGCTGCACCGGCAAGGCGATCGGTGGCTGATCCACGACTATGCGCTGCAGGATCCTCGAGGCGTGGGCGACTGGACCGATGGCCGTGGTCAAGTCCGCTAGAAGGTCGCCCGCGGGCAACGGCCGGGTGGGCGATACGAAGGTGCAACGCAACGGTCGTGCAACGCAACGCTCGCCCAACTCGATGGCCGCCTGGCGTTCGACCGGCAGACGCTACGAGTTCTGCGCGTTCTGCTTGGGGGTGCGAACCATCAGCGTTTCACTCTCGACGTCATACCAGTAGTCGTCACCCTCTGGCAGCACCGGCAGCTCGACGGCATTCTGCTTGATAATCACGTCCATGAACTCTTCGTGCGACTTAGGCCCTTTGTTGTTGTGCGCGGCCTTGTAGATCTTCATCGCGTTTTCCATTTGCGTTAGCGCGATCCGCTCGCGCGCACGGAACATCGTTGCCACCGGTGTGGTCACGAAGCCGGGTCCGCCGTAATCCTTGCCTTTGACGCCGACTCCCACTTCGGCCTTCTTCAGTGTGTCGCCTTCAGCCGGCGGGCCGGCGGCGGCCTGATCGTCGGCCGGTGCATCTTCGGCGGGTGCATCCTCGGTCGCCGGCTGTTCGGGCATCGGCTGCTCGGGCATCGGCGCTTCGCCGTCGGCGGCCGGATCAGCGCCGTCTCCGTCCTGCCCCACATCGCGCTGCTCGGCGAGAGCGGCGGCGGCCCCGGCGATCGCGGCCCTTCCCTTAGCGTTGTTTCCAGTCGGCGCGGTGGGATCGACCTTCTTGGCTGGTTCCTGTGGCGCTTCCGGCTCGGGCGGCGCCATGGCCGCGGCTTCCGAGCGATCGCCTACTTGTGGCGGTGCGGCCGCTTCACAGCCGACTAGGACGGTCAAAACCGGCAACGTCGTGACGATGGTCAACCATTTCATGGCTTTGGTCCCCCAAACGATTCTCTGTTCGTAGGCCACCGTGCCATCGACCTCGCGTCTGCCGCTAATGCGCGAGATCAAACCTCCATGATTCCATTTCCGCTAATTGGGCACGCTTGGTCAAGTCAAAATCGAGCGGCGTAATGGTAATCCGCCCCTGTGCCAACGCGGAAACGTCGGTTTCGTGCTCGGCCGACGCTGCAATGGGGTTCGACAACGCCCAGAAATAGCTGCGACCGCGGGGGTCGATTCGCTTTTCGTACTGCTCGCCGCTGCGCTCCACGCCCATCGGCACGGTACACACGCTACGATCCGGTCGAGTCAGCGCCGCGGTCGGAATGTTGACGTTGTACAACTGCGGTCCAGGTCCTTTTTGCGCCAAGATCTGCTCGACAACCCGGCGCGCTAAGTTCGCTGCACGATCGAACTGTGCATGTTCATCGAACTCGAGAGAAACGGCGACACTCGTGATTCCGAAAAAGGCCCCTTCGATCGCCGCCGCCACGGTCCCGGAGTAGAGCACGTTGATGCCGGCGTTCAATCCGCCGTTGATTCCGCTGATCACCAGGTCGGGCAAGCGCGGACAGAATTCGAAAATGCCGATCTTCACGCAGTCGGCCGGACTTCCTTCGACCGCCCAACCACGCCGCTGACGACCCTCGAAAAGTTCCTTGACGACCAGCGGGCTGAGGTACGTGATCGAGTGCCCCACGCCACTTTGCTCGGTGGCCGGAGCCACGACGTACACGTCGCCCAGCGCTTCCAGTTCGCGCTCCATCGCCGCCAGCCCGGGCGCATAGATTCCGTCGTCGTTCGTCAAGAGAATCAACACATTGGGTACTATACTGGTCGACGTCGAAGCTCACAATCGGCGCAGCGCGCGGGCCGGCCGGTCGCCGACTGATACCCAGTGCGGGCGTCGCGTCCGCAGAATCGCTACCTGAGATTCCTGACCGGCTCCGCTCGCAGGCTCGACGCGGGCAACGTGGGGCCCTAGCCGATGCCGCGACGACATTCTATAATCCTTCGCTTCGCCGCCCGTCGTGTTGACGGGTGTTTTTGTTGAGATCGGCGGATGCCGATGCCGTGGGCCAACGAACAATCGCGGGAGGGCTTGGCGTGACGCGCCCCACTGCCGCAGACGCGCCCAATTCGGCCAGCCAGGTCGCCGACGAGCGGGTCCTGGTATTGGACTTCGGCTCGCAGTATGCGCAACTGATCGCACGCCGGGTACGCGAGCAGCACGTCTATTGCGAGATCGTGCGCCACGACATCACGGCCGACCGCGTGCGCGAGTTGGCGCCGCGCGGCATCATCTTGTCCGGCGGACCGTCGAGCATCTACGCGCCTGGGGCACCGAAGTGCGATCCGGAAATCTTCCATCTGGGGATTCCGGTTTTGGGAATCTGCTATGGATTGCACCTGGCCTACGACGCACTGGGTGGCACCGTAGAGAACTTTCCCGCCCGCGAGTTTGGACGCGCCGCCGTGCGGATCATGTCCCCGTCGGAGCTGTTCGAGGGACTGCCCAACGAAATGGAAGTCTGGATGAGTCACGGCGATCAGGCCTCATCCGAGTCGGCCGACTTTGTTCCGCTGGCTCAAACCAGTACCTGCCCGGTCGCGGCGCTAAAGCACAAAACACTGGCAGTCTACGGCCTGCAATTTCATCCGGAGGTAACCCACACGCCGCTGGGCAGCCGCGTGTTGGCCAACTTTCTGAACCGGATTTGCGGCTGCCGCGGCACGTGGCGGCTGGGCGACTTTGCCGAACAGACGATGGATGCCATTCGCCGGCGCGTGGGCGACCACCGCGTAATCTGCGGCCTGTCGGGCGGCGTGGATTCGTCGGTGACCGCTGCGATGTTATATCGCGCCATCGGACCGCAACTCTCGTGCATTCTCATCGACAACGGATTGCTGCGTAAGGAAGAAGAAGCCGCCGTCATCAATGAGTTCTCAGGTCATTTCAAGACCGACCTCCACGTCGTCAAGGCCGAGGACAAATTCCTGAGGGCTTTGGCCGGCGTGACCGATCCACAGGAAAAACGTCGCCGAATCGGCCATGCGTTTATCGAGTGCTTCCACGACGAAGCTGCGAAGGTCGAAGACGCCCGATTCCTGGCACAGGGCACCCTCTATCCCGACGTCATCGAAAGCGGAGCGGCGGCCGACGGTCCGGCGGCCACGATCAAGCTGCACCACAATGTGGGCGGATTGCCGGAGGAAATGAACTTCGAGTTGATCGAACCGCTCCGCGATCTATTCAAGGACGAAGTGCGGCAACTAGGCCTGCAACTCGGGCTGCCCGAAGACATCGTCTGGCGGCATCCGTTTCCGGGCCCCGGGTTGGCAGTCCGCTGCTTGGGCGAGGTGACGAAGCAACGGCTGGACACGCTGCGCGACGCAGACGCGATCGTCATCGAGGAGATTCGCGCCGCCGAGCTGTACCGTAAGACATCGCAAGTCTTCGCCGTGCTGTTGCCCGTCCAGAGTGTGGGCGTGATGGGTGATGCGCGCACCTACCAGGATACGATCTGCGTACGGGCAGTGACCACCGAGGACTTCATGACGGCCGATTGGTGCCACCTGCCGTACGAGGTCCTGGCGACGATCTCAACTCGAATCATCAACGAAGTGCCGGGCGTCAATCGCGTCGTGTACGACGTCAGCTCCAAGCCACCAGCCACTATCGAGTGGGAATAACCCAGGCGCAAAAAAGTGCGGGGTGGCATCGAGAATTGATGCCACCCCGCTCCCGCCTACTCACGTCGGGAGACTGCCGGATGGCGGGCCTGCGCCCACGGGCCAGTCTCCGATGCCGGCGGCTGGCGACAAGCCCCCGGTCACAACGCGATTGGAGATTCCGAACGGCGCCGTCGGTGGTCGCCCCACCAAAGACCGGCGCCGAAGCCTTTCTAGTTGGTAATCAAGAACGTACCGTTGTTGGCCACCGGGATGAGCGGCAGTCCCTGCGGTCCGGAGACCGACGGACGAAACGACTTGCCACCCAGCGAGTAGACCAATCCGGCACCGAAGGCCCACAGCTCTTCGTTCGAACCGACGACGCCCGTAGCCGAGCCGGGGAACGAGAACGTGAAGTTGCCGTACAGCGACAGATAGTCGTTCAATGGGGCCTGGCCGTAGGTGCCAAGCAGCCAACTCCCGATGTCGGCCGGATCGTTTCCGCCGACCCAGAGCATCGTCTGGCCGCCGAAGTTGTAGTTGTGGCGCCAGAACACGTTGTACTGGTTCAAGGCACGAGCCGGCGGGGGCGTAATGCCTGCCACCGAATTGTCACCCGTGGTGCGGAAAGCACCCCAGACACCCAGCTCGTTGAAGTCGTCGATGGCCCAGCCGATCAATCCGCGCACCTGGCCAACATAGAGTTCGCCGGCGAACAAACCGTACTGGTGGTCCCAAAGTTGGTCGTAGACGAGACCCCAGCTCAACTGGTCGCCGTGCAACACGTCGCTGCGCTTCGACACGCCCATCGTCAGGAACGTCTGTTGCTCGGCCGAGCTGAACGCGGCGCTGTCACGGCCCTTCAAGTCGTAAACGCCGTAGCTGGCACCAATCTGCCCGCGGATGGGCGAATCAGGGATGAGTTGGAATCCGGTGTTGAACCCGCCGACGAAGCCGGCGCTGTTCATCCAGCCGTCGTCCAACGTGCCCGGAGGGGCGGTGTCACCCAGCGACTTGAACGCCTCACCGCCGATCAACAGCACGGTGTTGTCCCGCCACGTGCCGAAATCGTTACAGCAGTCGTCCCACACGCACGTATCGCAACTGCCGGTGGTCGGCGGGGCCGGGGTCTTGGCCACGTCCTCTTCGCCGGTCAGGTAGTTACTCTCTGTCGGCGTTTGGGCATAGTACGACTGATAGTTGTTCCCGGTCGTCACTTTGGCCGGGGAATAGAGCTGGGCATGCGCGACGCCCGTGGTCAGGCACAGCCCGAGCGCTGACGCCAATGCCGGCAGCGTTCGTAAAGAGAGAGTTCGCATAACAGTCCGCCTCCTTGTTGTTGATGCGAGAGACGGGGACAATGGCTCGCTTCCCGGCCGCTGCCGACTACAACGTCGGGCAACCGAAGGGTGAACCACGCGCGTTCGCGGAGTCGAGAATCGTTCCGATTCTTCCGACACCGCGACGTACGCCCGCCAGATCCTTCTGCGCGGCGCGTCTGCTAAGGTTCCCGTCAAAGTAATCAATCGAACGGCCGGATCGATCGGCACACTGTTTTCAAGTGATTCCGTGCAACCGCGACTTGCGCCAGGTCTTTCGCAGACAGTCAGGTTTGTAGGGCCGTTATAGACCGAACCAAATGCAGCCGGATGGCCGTTGTTTGGTTGCAGTACCGATCAGCTAAAGTTTGCCGGTTAGCCGGTCCTATCCGACTAACGGCAAGGTGGTAGAATGCCCGATCGACACGCAAGCCGCGTCCGTTGGCCGCCGCCCTTCGCGGTGCACGGCGCGGCGACCCGACAGTGCAAGTCCACGATCGCCGACAGCGCGGCGATCAACGGCGAACTTCCAACCCCCGACGAGCATGGGCAAGCAATACATCTACCAGATCGCGAACCTGACCAAGAAACACGGCCAGCGCGAGGTGCTCAAGGACATCTGGCTGGCGTTCTATCCTGGCGCGAAAATCGGCGTCCTGGGTCGTAACGGCTCAGGCAAGAGCACCCTGCTGCGGATCATGGCGGGCGCAGACCGGGATTTCGAGGGCTCGGCCGTGCTGACCGAAGGGTTCACAGTCGGCTATCTACCGCAGGAACCTCAACTCAATCCGGAAAAGGACGTCTGGGGCAACGTCGAAGAAGCCGTCGAGCCGATTCGAGCCATTCTTCGCCGGTTCGACGAGATCAACGCCCGGCTTGGCGAGGACATGAGCCCTGAGGAGATGGAGAAGCTGCTGGCTGAGCAAGCCAAAGTGCAAGACCAGATCGAAGCAGCTAACGCATGGGAACTCGATCGGCAGATCGAAATCGCCATGGACGCCATGATTCTCCCGCCCAGCGATGCCGACGTGTCAACCCTTTCGGGCGGAGAGCGGCGCCGGGTGGCGCTGTGCAAGATTCTGTTGGAGCGGCCAGACTTGCTGTTGCTCGACGAGCCGACCAATCATCTCGACGCCGAAAGCGTGGCCTGGCTCGAACGCCATTTGGCCGAGTACCCAGGCACAGTGGTGGCCGTGACGCACGATCGTTACTTCTTGGACAACGTGGCCGGCTGGATCCTGGAGCTGGATCGCGGAGAAGGGATTCCCTGGGAAGGCAACTACACGTCGTGGCTTGAGCAAAAGAAGGACCGATTGGCCGCGGAAGAGAGGGCCGCCACCGCACGACAAAAATCGCTCGACCGCGAGCTGGAATGGATCCGGATGGCCCCGCGGGCTCGACAAGCCAAGAGCAAGGCGCGCATCAAAGCCTACGAAGAAATGTCGCAGGCCGCGGCGCGCGATCGGGACGCCGAGCTCGAAATTCAAATCCCAACCGGCCAGCACTTGGGCGAGCTGGTCATCGAGGCCCAAAAGTTGTCGAAGGGCTATGGCGATCGCCTATTGATCGACGACTTGAGCTTTCGCCTGCCACCGGGCGGCATCGTCGGTGTGATTGGCGCCAACGGCGTGGGTAAAACCACCCTGTTTCGGATGATCGTCGGCGAGGAAGAACCCGATGGCGGCTCCATTCGCGTCGGCGAAACGGTCGAACTGGGCTACGTCGACCAGAATCGCGACGCCCTGGCACCCGATGCCACGGTGTACGAGGAAATCTCCGGCGGGCACGACACCCTAGAGATGGGCAAACGCAAGGTCAACGCCCGTGCTTACGTCGCGCGGTTCAACTTTCAAGGCCAAGACCAGCAGAAAAAGGTTGGCGACTTGTCGGGCGGAGAACGCAATCGCGTCCACTTGGCGAAGCTGCTGCGTCGCGGGTGCAACGTGCTGATGCTCGACGAACCGACCAACGACTTGGACGTCGACACGCTGCGGGCCCTGGAGGAGGCCATCCTAAATTTCGCCGGCTGCGTCGTCGTGATCAGCCACGACCGCTGGTTTTTGGATCGGGTAGCAACGCACATCCTGGCATTCGAGGGCAACAGCTACGTGCATTGGTGCGAGGGCAACTTCGACACGTACGAAACGCAGCGCCGCGAGCGACTTGGCATCGAAGCCGACCAGCCCAAGCGAATCCGATACAAGAAGCTACAGCATTAGCCGGTCTGTGATGGGGAGATGCCACCCTCGATACGATCGTTGCAGGCATTGACGTGACACGCCGTCAGAGCAGCGGTAGAATCGCGCCTTTCGTGCGACACTATCCCGAGGAGGAATCATGAACACCAAAGAAGCATTGAAGGCCGGTATCGACGGCGGGGGATTCGTGGCAAACGCCTACCTGGCTGACTTGACCGATGCGGACCTACTGGTGCGGCCCGCGCCCGACTGTAACCACATCGCCTGGCAATTGGGCCACCTGATCGCAGCCGAACACCAGATGGTCGAGGGCGCTTGCCCCGGATCGATGCCCAACTTGCCCGACGGGTTCGCCGAAAAACACACCAAGGAATCGGCCAAGAGCGACAACCCGGGCGACTTCTGCAGCAAAGAGGAATATCTGAACGCGGCCAAAGAGCAGCGGGCCGGCACGTTCGCCGCGCTCGAGAAACTGAGCGATGCGGATCTCGACAAGCCGGCACCCGAGGCGATGCGTAGCTATTGCCCAAACGTGGGCTCAATCTTCAC
Source organism: uncultured Planctomycetaceae bacterium (assembly GCA_937952415.1). Taxonomy (GTDB): domain Bacteria; phylum Planctomycetota; class Planctomycetia; order Pirellulales; family PALSA-1355; genus CALFYT01. Next base: position 54,521 of record CALFYT010000003.1, read on the forward strand.
GATGCAGGGCACGCATTGGATGATGCACGCCGGACAATGGGCGATCATTCGGCGAAAGTTGGGCAAGCCGCCCTTGTTCTAACCGCGGCGTGCCCTTGACCACGTTCGGGCGTTTCCCCTATAGGTAGATGCTTCCATTCGATCGCGTCGCGCGGCCAGCGGGGCCGGCAACCCGATAAATACGACACCAACATCCTCGAGGTGAGCAGCCGTGACCATTGTGCGAGTAGGCGCCACGAAGAAGTACACCGACGGCTGGGAAGCAGCGTTCGGTAAAGGCAAGAAATCGAAGTCGTCCGCGGCGACCAAGAAGAAGGCGATAAAGAAAAAGGCCACTGGAAAGGCTTCAGCGAAGAAGAAGCCGGCTAAGAAACGGGCCGGTGCCAAGAAGTCGGCCAAGAAAAGGGCCGCCAAATAGGCCGCCCATCGGACCAAGCGCCGTTATCCGCCCGGGCAGCCCCGGCCACCCGCGATGCGCCCGTCGCGCTTCATCCGCGCGACAGGTAGCTGGCGGTGCGCGTGTCGACCTTCACCGTCTCGCCTTGGGACAGGTACTCAGGCACCTGCACCACGAGCCCTGTCTCGAGCGTGGCCGGCTTGGTTCGGCTGGTCGCCGAATTGCCGCGTACGCCCGGGTCGCACTGCGTGACCTTCAATTCGACCGTCACCGGAAGCTGCAAGCCAACACACTCATCGTTGTAGATCAACGCCTGAACGCCTTCGAGGTCTTCGGTCAGGAATTGGTTCTCATAGGCAATGTCTTCCAGCGGAAACGCGTACTGATTGTAGTCCTGCTGGTCCAGAAAGTGCGTGTGCGTCGCGTCGCTGTACATCAGCTTGATAGGACGGCGCTGAAAATCCGCCTCTTCCAACGACTCTCCGCCGCGCAGCACGATGTCGACCTTCTGCTTCGTGACGAGGTTCCGGGCCCGATATTTGTAGATCGTGGCCGCGCCGCGCGCCGACGGACTCTGCACGCTGATCGATTCGATCATGCAGGGAGCGTCTTCGTAGTTGAGAATCGCTCCGTTCTTGATGTCTTTGGCAAGCATTGTCGTGCAAACCCATCCGATGCGCAATGCCGCCAACAAACGAAGAAACGCAGAAAAATGCGGCATCGGCCGGCGGTGCGATCCGTGGGACAGCCGCGCCGGCCAGGACGATCATAGCAGCGAGCCCGAGGCCGGATCAACGCCCACGCCGCCGGTCAGCTCCACCAGCGCGTCCATCACGATCAGCAGTGCGCTGGGATCCAGCATCTCGTCGAGTTCGTCGGGCGCGTCGTCGTCCGAGACGTGTTCGAAGTGCAGCAGGTCGAAGCGCGCCTCGTACTTCCCAAGTCGCTCAGCCTTTGCGCGTTCTTCATCGTCGATGGCCGACGCCGCCAATTCTTGCCGTAAGGCGGCTCCCATCTCGACGACTTCTTCGCCCGCTTCGTAGCTGATGTCGAGCGCAGCGTAGTCATCGTCGGACATGACGGTGATTGACTCGAACCGCCCGTCCTCATCCTCGCGCGGGTCCGTAAGCTCGAAGCGTTCGTTTAGGTCATGCAGCAACTTCTCGATCTGGTGCAGCGTGGGGCGTTTGGCCGAATCGAACAGCACAAAATACGTTTCGCGCCACTTGTATTCGTCCCGCTCGAAGGTTGACATCGGTCCGTCTACTCCCATTCTTCCTCGCCGGGTCCCAGGCCGCCTTGCCAGCTTTCCAGCGCTCGTAGCATCTCGTCACGTTCCATCTGTTTCGCCCAGACCGACTCGCCTTGCTCTAAGCGGACTTCGTACTGTCCTTCTCGCTCGCAGTCCTCGGCTCCGCAAAAATGCGGCGTCGCGGAAATCCACATGACGCGATAAAGGGGGATGTGCTTGTCGTCGACGATGCTGAAAATGGACATTCTCGATACTCCGCTAACTCGTTAATTCGCGCTCCGATGCACACTGGCGGCCATGGACGCCGCCCATCAGAACGCGAACTCATTATACTCCGGGTCGATTAGATTTTCGGCCGGGCAGCGGCCTTGCCCGCTGGCTCCGAGTCGGCCGGCGACATCGCGATCGCCGTTAGTTCCCCGCTTCGGTGCCCAATTCGATCGATCGCCGCGTAGCTGCCTCGACCGCGGCTATCAGCGTACCGCGCAGGCCGCCAGATTCTAGGGCAGCCAAACCGGCAATCGTTGTTCCGCCAGGGCTCGCGACCCGGTCCTTCAACACTCCGGGGTGCTCGCCGGTTTGCACCACCATTTCGGCAGCACCGCGAACGGTCTGCGCGGCCAACTTCAGGGCGATGTCCCTCGGCAACCCCATGCGGACTCCGGCGTCGCTGAGCGCTTCGATGATCACGTAGACGAACGCTGGCCCGGAACCGGACAAACCCGTGACGGCATCCAGCAGTTTTTCGTCGACTAGCAGCGCCAGGCCGACCGAGCCCAGCAATCGGCCGACGCGCTGTGCATCGTCGTCCGTGGATCGAGGGCCCATCGCATAACCACTGGCGCTTTGACCGACCAAACACGGTGTGTTGGGCATCACGCGCACCAATCGCGACTCGGGCAGTGCGCGATCCAATGTCGTAAAGGTCACGCCAGCGGCAATCGACACGACCAGCTTTCCGGCCGCGAAGTCGGCTAGCCCAGCGGTGGCGGCGGCGACGTGCTGCGGCTTGGTGGCCAGCAAAATCAGGTCGGCAGCCGCTGTCACGCTGGCGTTGTCCGGCAGACCCTGCGCGCCGGGAACCGCCTCTAAGAAGCCGTTTAGTGCGGTCTGCGACGGATCGGCCGCCAGCAGCTTGTCGGCCGAGACCAGACCAGCGTGGGCAAATCCGCTCGCCAGGGCGCGAGCCATCTGGCCGGCACCAATGAACCCAATCGAATCGTTGTGCATACGCGAGACTGGCCGACAAGAATGGGACGGGAAATGATAGCACGCTGGCGCCGGCTGATGCCGACCACTTCTAACTCTACGGCCCGTTTGGCACTCTCGCAAGGAACCGCGCAAGGATGCGGCTGTTTCCGCTGACTGGACAACGTGTTCGGTGCGGCGATGCGACCCGTGACGCTGCCCAAAAACCCGACTGGACATGGGTACTCCTTTTTGCTATTCTACGCCCATAATCTATTGCAGGTTGGGGATAGTAAGGTTGCCGGCCGATCCCATCTGTACTTCATGAATCGGAGAATATCCGATGCGCACCGCTGGATGCATGCTGGTCGGAATCGCGGTCATCTGGACGGCGCCGTCCATCGCCCAAGCCCAAAACTGCCTGTCTCGGTTGTGCCCCTTTGGCTGTTGTCATGCCAAGGGAGGTGCCGATGCGCCGATTACCCACGTTGCCGATTCCGGGCAGGGAACGCAAACGACGGCCGTCTTCAACAAAGTCGGCTCTGGCACGCGACGTTTCATAGCCAACACGCGGGATCTGTTCACATTCGGCAAACCGAGTGGAGCGCCGGCATCAGCCGGGGGCAAATACGCCTTTCGCAGTAGCCCCAAGAAGCCGGGCTTCTTCTACAAGCTGTTCCACCCCGAGCCTCCGCCGCCGCCCAAGACCGTCGACGAGTGGATGTCGCTCGAGCAAATCCATCCGTAACCGATCGATCGTCGCGTAAGTCCAGGGCGGCAACATGCTGTGGACAACGCCAATCGCCATGCGCCCGGACCGAACGACGTCTCCGCGAAACCATTCAACCCGCGCCGCCGCGCTGGTGATGCTGGCCTGCGCGGTCGCCAGTGGATGTTCCGGGCCGCTCGGATCGCATTGGGCCGATTTTCAAACCCGACGCGAAATCGAACGGGTGGCCGCCGACGACTCGTTCCCCACGGCCGCCGAGATCGGACTGACACCGAGCGCCGATTCGTCGACCGACGAGTGAGCAACTGGGCGAAATGGTCTTGGGGAGGCGCTGGTCCGGGTCTATCCTGGCGGCAGTCGTCTGACACCCCCGCGGCGTTTGGCCGCGGGGCAAACAGTGGCGGGCGAGCGTCTTGGCCTTGCCAAGGTGGCAAGCCTATGCGACTTCGGACGGTGCTTGACTTGGGTCGTTTTCGTGTGGACGATTCCTCCATGCTGTACAGCAAACGTGCAATTCGACTGACCGGTGTGGTCCTGTTGCTGGTGTGCTGCGTCGGATGCGACCAGTTGACCAAACGGGTGGCCCAGGCGCGGCTCAAGGGGCGGCCCACATCCAGCTTCTTCGGTGACTTGTTTCGCCTGCAATATGCCGAGAATCCAGGTGCGTTCCTGGGCCTGGGTGGCCAGATCCCGGCCTCGGCCCGGCCGCTGATCCTGATCGGCATCAACGTCGTGATTACGCTGGGGTTGTTGGCAGCTATTGTCTTCGGCGGTCGCATGACACCCGCGCGATTGGCCGGGTGCGCGCTGCTGCTGTCCGGTGCGTTGGGAAATCTGATCGATCGCATGCGTTTTGATGGATTGGTGATCGACTTCATGAATCTGGGCATCGGTCCACTGCGCAGTGGCATCTTCAACGTGGCCGATGTGGCGATCATGCTCGGCGCGGGCCTGCTTGTGCTGCCGATGCAAGCCGCTACGGAAGACGACTCGCCAAAACGCGAACCCGCCTCGGCGTAGGGCGCCGCTTTTCGCCCAGAAAGCTTGATTTTTTGCTTTGTGTCGCGGATCGAACGGGCCTGCAAAAAACCGGGGCGAACCGTTATGATCTAAGCTCGAGTCACGCAAACCACGTCCGCACTGCTTGCGCGCTGCGTACGTGGTCGGTCGATTGCATCAAGGGGGCAACGTGCAAGGGGCGAGATCGGTTTCGCGGTTTTTCCTTCTGGCCTGCGCCACGTTCTGCGTGGTTGCCACAACGGTCCGCGCCGACACCGACGAAGTCTTGCAGCGCGCTCACGGCTGGGCCCGATTCGGCGAAGGTTCGTGGCGCCACGTGCGGATCATCACCGAGACGTTCGACGAACAGGGCCGGGTGACCCGCAAAAGCGTCGCCGACAATGTGACCACGCTGGAAAACCTTACGCCCGAAGGAATCACGCTGAAGGTGGAAGTGACGGTCGAGGTTGCCGGCCAGCGTTTCCCCGCCGAGCCGCAATTGGTTCAACAGGGGTTTGCCGGCGAGGTGCCGGGCCAAACCGTTTCGATAAAACCGCTGGACGACGAAACCTTGACCGTCGATGGTCAAGAGATTCCCTGCGAAGCGCAACAGATTGAGATTCTGGGCGACGGTAACAAGGAAGTGATTCAAATCAGCTATTCGCCGCAGACCGATCCGCCCATCTTAAAGCGACACAGCACGACCAGCGATCTGGACAGTGGCGAAACCGTTCAGGAAACCGTTACTGAAGTCTTCGCGTTGAATCGTCGACTGCGGCTGCTCAAGGAACCGTTCGAGCGGCGCGGGTACCGCTTGCGCCAGGTACTCAAGTCGGATCGCGGCATGACTACGACTTGGTCGGATCACGTTGTGGAAATCCCGGGCGGGGTTGTCGCCCATTCGTCGCAGAAGTTCGACGCAAACGGTCAACTGGCCCGGCGGACGACACTTGAGCTGGTGGACTATTCTGCGCGCGACGGCGGAATCCGTTTCCGTGACTTGTCGCGCCGTGAGCGCCGCAAACAACGCCGCGGCCGGTAAGGTGACGGTGCGACGCCCTATCGCTACGGCGCCCAGCTTCGGGTGGCGCGGCGACTGACGTGACGCACTTACGGTTGGTTGGCAGCAGGCGCGATCCGGGGAATTCGCCGGCACAGCACCTCAACCTTGAACGAACGGGAGCGTCATCTATAATAAGACCCCTGGCTTTTGGGGGGTCTCACTCGATCTGGCGCCGCGAGAAACTCCACCCATGTCCGCCGCGTTCGACGGTTATCACGTTTGGCTGGGCATTCCGCCCGATGAACAGCCGCCCAATCACTATCGGCTGTTAGGGATCGCTCCGTTCGAAAACGATGCGGACGTGATCGATCACGCAGCCGATCGGCAGATGGCGCATGTCCGTACGTTTCAGGCCGGCAAGAACCGCGCTGTTTCTCAGCAACTGCTCAACGAGTTGGCGGCGGCACGGGTCTGCCTGCTCAATGCCGAGCGCAAGAAGGCGTATGACAACGACCTTCGCGCCAAGACAGCAAAACCGGCAAAGGCCGTTCCGGTCGCGGCGCCGGTCGCCAAGGCCACGCCAGTTGCCGTAGCTCCCAAAGCAGCGCCGGTCGCCACGGCCATTCCCAAAGCCGTTCCGGGCGGTACGTCGGCGCCCGTGAAGACCGGATCGGACGACGATCTGGGGCCACTTATCGAGTCGGAGATTAGTGACATTCCGCCGGTGTCGGCGGCCGCATCGTTCGATGCCGATAAGGAGTTGAAGAGCGACTTTGGCGACGAACTGGACGACGAGCGGTTTGCAGCCGCGGCAAAAACGGCCGAGTTCAAGATCCAACCCAAGCGGCGTCAACGCCGATTCGAGACGATCGTCAAGAACCCGGCGACTGTGGGCATCGTGGCCGGCGTTATTGCGATTTCCTTCTTCCTCTTGTATTCCCTGGTCGTTCGCCTAGCGTCGTCCGAAGATTTAAGGCAGTTCATTCTGCACGGACCGCAGTCAGCTCCTGACGCGGCTTTGGAACCGGGTATCGACGCCACGTCGGCTCCGCCACCGCGCGTGGCGGACTGAGTAGACGGCGCGGCTCGCCTCTGAGCTGCGCTTGGCCGCGGCGCCCCGCTGCGCCGTTCGCTCAACGCGAACCGGCGGTTGTCAAGCAGCGCGGGCCTTGTGGCGAGTGGCGCTCTCGCCCCATCTAACGGCGGAGCAGCGGCGCGTTGTGCCTGGCGCGTTTCGATCGCAATGTCACTCCGCGGCCCGTTGCCAATTCGGCCAATGACGGTAATAATGCCCGATTCCCTCTTGACCATCCCACCCCGGAGGCGCCGACCCATGCGAGAGAAGCTTTCATTCGGCATTACCTTCGACGACGTTTTGTTGCAGCCCGGCTACTCGACCGTCGTGCCCTCGGAGGTCGACGTCAGCACGCAGCTTACTCGCAACATCGGGTTGAACGTACCGCTAGTCAGCTCACCGATGGACACAGTAACCGAGAGCGAAATGGCCATCGCCCTCGCGCAAGAGGGCGGGCTGGGCGTGATCCATAAGAACCTCTCGATCGCGCACCAGACCGACGAAGTGGACAAGGTGAAGCGCAGCGCCAACGGCATCATCCCCGACCCGGTGACGTTGCCGCCCGACGCCACAGTCGCCCGTGCCCGCGACGTCATGGACCAGCACAACGTCTCAGGTGTGCCGATCACGACCGATGGCAGCAAGCTAGCAGGCATCCTCACGCGCCGCGATCTGCGGTTTCTGGAAGACTCCGAGCTGAAAATCTCCGAGGTGATGACTCGCGAGAACCTTGTAACGGCTACGGGAACCGTAACGCTTGAGGAAGCTGAGAAGATTTTGATGGCAAATAAGGTCGAGAAACTTTTGCTGGTTGACGACAAATATACGCTGACCGGCCTCATCACCATCAAAGACATCGACATGATGAAACGGTTCCCCAATGCCTGCAAAGATGGGCAGGGGAGGCTGAGAGTGGGTGCCGCCATCGGAGTTCACGACTACGAGCGGGCCGAAAGCTTGCTAGCAAAGGAAGTCGACGTGTTGGTGGTCGACAGCGCCCACGGGCACTCGGCCAATGTGGTCGAAACGGTCAAGAAAATCAAAAAACGTTGGGACATTGACGTGGTTGCCGGAAACATCGCCACCGCCGAAGGCTGTCGAGACCTCGTGAACGCGGGTGCTGACGCCGTGAAGGTCGGCATCGGGCCAGGATCGATCTGCACCACGCGTGTGATCTCGGGCGTCGGCGTTCCGCAGATTACGGCGATCTACGAGGCCGCCGGGGTGGCCAAGGACGCCGGAGTCTCAATCGTAGCCGACGGCGGAGTCCGCTATTCGGGCGACGTGACGAAGGCGCTGGCTGCTGGGGCCCACTCGGTGATGATTGGCGGGCTGTTTGCCGGTTTAGCCGAGAGCCCAGGCGAAACGATCCTCTACCAGGGTCGCAGTTTCAAGGTGTATCGAGGAATGGGCTCGCTGGGGGCCATGATGGTCGGATCAAGCGAGCGATATCGGCAACGGGGCGCGGAACGGTCGCCCGGCAAACTGGTGCCCGAAGGCGTCGAGGGCCGGGTGCCCTTCAAGGGTCCGCTTAGCGCGTTCGTCTATCAAATCGTCGGCGGATTGAGGGCCGGCATGGGCTATTGCGGCACACAAACGATCGAGGAGTTGCGCACCAAAACGCGTTTCATCCAAATCTCCGCGGCAGGAGTACGGGAGAGTCATCCACATGACATCGCCATCACGCAGGAAGCGACCAATTACAGCAGCGAACCCAGTCCGGGCGAATACTAGCCCAACGATCGGCGGCCCGCCAACGACGCGGCGCTGCGGTTATCGCCCGGTCATCGTGCAACGGGCCGCATCGCGGATGCCGATTGCCGCCATGCTCGCGGCAATCGTCGGCATACTGTGCATCACGCCGGTCTTGGCTGGACCAATCACGCCAGGCGCTAGCGGCAAAGCCCGGCTGCGATGGCAAACAAACCGAACGGTGGCAAATCGCGCCGTCGTGGCCGCCAAGGGAACTAGCGCGGCAACCGGAACCTCGGCTGCCGAAGCCGATCGCCCGCAACGGGCTGTGTGGCATGCCCGCGGTAGCCGACCGGTCGCTCGTCCGCAAGCAGCAGCGCACAGATCCGATCGCGGCGTAGTACAAGCCAGCGCGGACAAGTCGGACCCGTTCCAAGATCCATTCGAAGATGATCCGATTCCAGACAGCTTCGGCAACGACTCGACGACCCGAACCAGCCAGCCGACGTCGCCAGACAGCGACGTTCCGTCGGCCGCCGACGAGCCATTGACACTACCGGAAGACATTCGACGGTACTCGGAAGATGCTCCGCCCGATCCGTTGGACGAAACGCTGCCGGAAAATCAATCGGTTGTCGAGGGCTTGGCGCCGCCGCTTGACAGTTCGTGTGCCGACTACAAGAAGGATTGTGACGAGGCGATCCAAAAGTTGCGCGATCGGGACATTACGAAGATCGTATTCGGCATTGTCATTGAGGGCGAGGACGGCAAGCCGCCCGTCGAGGGAGCCGATTATCCGTGCGAATGCGTGCTCGGCGAGAATGCCCGATTCTTGGGACGCAACTGGTCGCCGACCACGTTCACCTGGACGGCAACGGGCACGTGCTTCAAACCGCTCTACTTCCAGGACGTCCAACTGGAACGCTACGGTCACTCGTGGAACCCGGTGGTCCAGCCGTTCATGTCGGCGGCCCACTTCTTCGTCTCGGTGCCGCTATTGCCCTACAAGATGGGACTTCGCACGCCGAACGAGTGCGTCTACACCCTGGGGTATTACCGACCAGGCAGTTGCGCTCCGTACATGATCGAGCCGATCCCGTTCACGCTGCGAGCGGCCGCGTATCAGGCCATCGGCACGACGGCCTTTGCGTTCTGGTTCTGGCCGCCACCGAGCGGACCGTGATCGGTGACGCCACCTTTCCGTAGAGTCGAAATCTCGCGCCGCCGGATCGAATCGATCCGGCGGTTTTCTTTTGGTCATGCACCGGCATCGCCGTATGATTAAACGTGATCTCGGCTACTCGAGCGCGGTAAAGACCAGGCCAATGCAACCCGAAATCGGGCCGGGCAACCGGCCGGCGTGGCGATGAACATCGCGACAATCACACGCGAACAAGCCCACACACTGGACCGCCGGGCTGTCGAAGACTATGGCATGACCGGCGCCATGCTAATGGAAAACGCCGGCCGTGGCGTCGCCGATCGGCTCTGCGCGGCAAATCTCGACGGACCGGTGGTCATCTGCTGCGGCGCGGGCAATAACGGGGGAGACGGATTCGTCGTCGCGCGGCATCTGGACCTGCGGGGGAGGGCGGTGCGCGTGTTGCTCCTAGCTGATCCCGCTCGACTGTCCGGCGATGCGGAGCTCAACTACCGCGTGCTCGAAAAGACCGACGTGCCGATCGAGCACATTGAACCGGCGACACTGGATCAATCCCTATCCGGCGCCGGTTGCGTGGTCGACGCACTGCTGGGCACAGGAGCGCGTGGCGAGCCACGTCCGCCGCTGGACGAGGTTATCGACCGCATCAACGCCCAATCTGCGCCGGTTTGGGCGATCGACGTGCCCAGTGGACTGGATTGCGAAACAGGCCACGCGGCGCGTCACACGATTCGCGCAGCCCATACGTGTACGTTTGTCGCGGCCAAGCCGGGCTTTTCGGTGCCCGGTGCCCGCGCGTTTACCGGCGAAGTCCAAGTCTTGGATATCGGCGCGCCGCGCAAGCTGGTCGAGGAGGTGCTGGGCGGCAGCCGTTAATCGGTACGGCAACTCGGGCCCGCCGGTGCATATTGCGGGGCACCTGCGATGTGGTCGCCAGGTACCGTGTCTCTCCCCGCTGGCGATCATTCGGACGGCGGTGGCTCGTACTCGAAGTCTTTCCACTTCATGGGCCGGCGGAACGGCTCGATCCGCAGCGTCACTTCGCCGTTTTGGAAGATGCGCACCGTGCCGTTCGATTCACTGACGGCTACGGCCACCGCTTTGGTCTTGCGGCTGATCGCCGCGGCGGCCCAATGGCGGGCGCCCAGCCCCTTGGCCAGCGTGATGTTGTCGGCCGGTGCATCGATATAGCGGGCAGACGCCTCGACAACGCCGTCCGGCGATACGATCAGCGCCCCGTCAAGTTGAGCGATTTCCTTGATGCCTTCCCGCACGCGTGGATCGTCCAGGTTGCGCTCCTTGCGCTGGTATCCGCGAACCGGATCGAATCCGACCGGGTGGCTGCTGGCCATCACCTTTTTGGAGTCGCCCACGACGAACAGGGCGCCGACCGGCTTACCCTCGCGTCCTTCGCGACCGATTTCGACCGCCATGTCGACGACCGTTTGCAACGTGTCCAGGGGAATACTGGTTTCGAGCTGGCGCAGGTCGCGGGCAGTCAACTGCCCGAGATGTTCGCCCAGGTGCACGAGGCTGACCGAATCGATCGCTCCGGCCTCGAAGGCGCTGTACATCGCGACGACCTGAGCACCAGCGGCCAGGATATCGTCGGCCACGCTTTCCAGCAGTGCCTGGGTCAGCTTTTCGTGGACCGACGCGTCGGGATTGTTCAGCAGCACGGTGGGCACGCCAGCGTCGGTAGCCCCTTCGATTTGCGTGACGAAATCGGCAGCGACGACGATCTTTTGTTCGCCGGCAACCTCCTTAAGTCGTTCCCAGTCGGTCGGACCGTCCAGCAATAGCAGCAGCGCGTCCGCGTTGCGCGCCGCGGAAAGCGCGGCCGCGGCCTCGAAAATGCTCAGAAGCTGGTCGGTGAAGCGGTATGTGGTCACGCGCGACAAAGAGCGCAAGGAATGCGGACGAACTCCAACGGATGAACACCACGCCCGTTGGACGAAGGACCTTCATCGTATGCGTTTTTTCCTGCGTTGGCAACGCCAGCGCGGTGGCGCGCCAGGTTGGAGCCGGGTGCGCGCCGCAGGCGCGGCAAGAGGTACGGATCGCTTGCGGCACGATGCGAATGGCGTAGCGCCAGATCGGGCGGCGGTGCGCCGCCAAAGCGACAAGGTCGGCGCGCTATCGTGTCGACTCGACGTCCCGCCGCGCTTCGATCGCTGCATCCGAATCGCCATCCGCCTCGACGATCGTCTGCGACGCGGGTGGATCGTGCGGCTTGAAAACGCGCTCGTCGTAGATCACCAGCCCGTGCAGCGCGTGTCCCAGAGGCCCGATCTCCCACGTGCGCCGATTGTGCTTCGCCAACAAGCTCGCCACGTAGTCGACCGCCTGGACCATCTTGGGCTGGCGCAGCGTCTCGTCGGGCACCGAGAACGCCATCCATTCGAGGATGTGGCCGCTGGTCTTGATACGGCGGTCAATGTCGGGATTGGCACCTTTGCGCTCGAACCATTCGGTGCTGAAGCTGCCGTCGCGGTTCTGGAGGCCGAATGTGTAGCGGTGATAATCGTCCATGAAGATCTGGGCCCGACGGAATTCGCCGGATACCGGCTCACCCCGCTTGATCCGCTTGTTGACGGCATAGCTGAATCCCATCAGGCGGTGCGTTCCGCCACAAGCGGCACCGCGGATGGGTTGGGCCAACTCTTCTCGAATCAAACGCTGGATCGACCACGGTTGGCCATCGCGGCTGGTCCACGTCGCGTCGGAATCGAGGTAGTGCATCAGGGCAATGAGCTTGAACGTAAGCTCTTCGCCGGCGAAGCAGTTCTGCTTCTCGAATTCGATCAAGTCGGCGATCGTGAAATCCTTGCCGCCGACGTACATCGGATAGTCAGGCTTCAGTCGCGATTGGGCCAGGATCGCCAAAAACTGCCCATGATGACCTTGCACGCCGACTCCGCGGCGGGCCTCGAGTTTGCCGTTGTGCTGCAACAGCATCCGATAGCCGGCACACGGATAGTTGTAACATAGCCAGCCCATCGCGTTGACTTTCTCACCGCCTGGACCGTTCTTGAATATCTGCGTGTCCACGCCGTAGGCCACAATCGCGTGCATGATCTCCCAGGCATTGTTGTCACGGGCGTTTTGATGCCGCGGGTAGTACGCTCCCAGCACCCCGCGAATCTTTTCGCGCAACGCCTCGAGCTCCGGCGTCAATTCCACTGGGGTCGGACTCGTGGCTGATCCATCCTCAGCCGCATCGTCCGCAAGCTGGTCATTGTCGTCGTCTTCAGCCGCTTGTTCGGCTTCGTCGTCGTCCGGCGCCGAAGCAGCCACGGCCAAACGCGCGGCAGTCAGTTCCGAACTGGCACGCGGCACGGTCACCGGCGCGTTCGACGGCGCATCGGGCGCCAACAGCTCGAGCGTTAGATCCGCGTCGGCGGAAATCTGCCCGTCTTCATCCCCAGGCGTCAAGTCGCTCACGGTGGTGCCAGTCGGCGAGGCCGGTCGCGTCGCCACAGGATACGCGGGCTGAAGGAAGAGCTGCGCGCTCGTCGTACGACCTTGCAGGCAAATCGCGGCCGCCGCGGCCAGTACCAGAAACCAGGTGGACGAACATTCGATGCGGGAGTGGCGCCGGCTCATTAACATCCTCGATCGGTGGGAAGGAAACAGTCTCTATCGTAGCGGGGATTACGGCGGGAGAGAGTCTGACGATTGCGAAGGCTGCAACGCACGGATCGGCAGCGGTGCCAGCAGTCCAGCCGAGTATTGATATCGGACTGAATCGGCGTGCCCATTTACGGGTTTGCGGCGATTTCAAGCCGCGCCGAAGTGGGTCCACGAAGGCCTGACGAAAAACGCGGCTATGCCGCGCCGGTTGAGAAGATGATACCGGGTAGGCAGGTGCGCTGCCGCCGAGAAGTCCGCGCCCAGCCGGCAATCGTCGCGCGCCGAGTGCTAGAAGATGGCCCGCCGCATCCGCTCGGCGAAGCTCACCTCCGCGGCGGAGGATTCGCCCGTTTTTGCGTATTCGCGCCAGGCCTGAACGTTGCCGCCGTAGTCGCGGCCGCTGACCTTTCGCAGCGATTCCTGCGCGCGATACTGAATAGCCGGGTCGGGATCGGTCAACAAGTCGGCCAGGGGTGCCACGGCCGATTTGTCGCGCGTCTCACCCAGGGCACGAACAGCGGCGATTCGCACGTCGACGCTCGTATCCGCACCGACAACGTGCGACAGTGCCTGAGCGGCCTCCGGACCGCCGTGGTTGCCCAATGAAAGACACGCGGCCCGGCGCACTTCCATGTCGCCGTCCTGCAATCCGGCTTGCATGATCGACATCGACATCGGCGTGCGAAACTGAGCTAGCGTGCGCAACAAGTGGCGCCGCATCACGGGGTCTTCTTCGTCGCGGATTTCGGCGGCCAGTTCCGCCGTGATCCGCGTCTGTTCCTCGGGTGACTTTTCGTGCGCCCTGGCAGCCAATTCTCGAAGCTCGTTGGCGCGGTCCTCAGGCGTTTTGATGTCGAGCGCTTCTTCGGCCGACTTTTTGCCGGCCATCTTGCCCAACAGACCGCCGGCCGATTCGGCTGTTGCCGCGCAGCCGACCAGCGATGTGGCCAATAAGCAATACGCCAGCGCCGTCAGGCAGTGATTCGTGCCCCGCATGAAATGCCCGCTGATTGCATGAAACGGTGAAACCCGTCGGAAATGTGGCCCAGCTTTTAGCAAAACGGCCGGGGGCTTTCCAGATGGATCGAGGCCGGAAAGTGATCGCCTGCCGTATCAACCGCCGAAGCTAGGGAACTGCGGTGCCGCGCGCCCTGTGCGATGTTTGCAAGACTACCTAGACTAACACCATGAGCGTGCTCCTTGGGCGATTTCGGCCGTATGCGTCGATCCTGGTATTGCTCGTCGTGGTGGTCACTGTGCCGTTGTTGGCGTCCGACACGCGCACGCGCCGTCTCGCTAGCAATACCGCATTGCTGGCCGGCGCGGTTGCCACGGTGAGCGTCTTATGCGGCGCACCGCTAGCGTTTCTGCTGTCGCGAACCGACATCGCCGGACGCCGCTTTGCCGCGATCGTGCTCCTGGCTCTGCTTTTCCTGCCGATCTACCTGCAAGCCGCGGCGTGGCAGGCTGGCTTCGGCGTGCAGGGTTGGTTCACTTTGGCAACCGGCGCGCCTCCGATGGTCCGTGGATGGCAAGGAGCCATCGCCATCCACACGCTCGCCGCGATCCCCTGGGTCGTGCTGATCGTCGCAGTGGGTTTGCGGCTGACCGAAGGAGAGCTGGAGGAAGAGGCCCTACTGGACGGCACGCCGGGCCAGGTCTTTCGCCGCGTGACGCTGCGACGCGCTGCGGAAACGATCGCCGTGGCGTTTTTTTGGGTCGCCATTGCCACCGCCGGCGAGATGGCCGTAACCGACTTGTTCCAGATCCGGACCTATGCCGAGGAAATCTACACACAGTTCGCCTTGGGCGACGTTCAGGGTCCAACCACCTGGCGATTCGTTCCGACCGTAATTGCGGCGGCTTGGACCGTCGGGCTTACGCTGCTGGTCGTCGGCCGCATTCTGCAACCAGCGCGCCACCCTACACAAAGCGGCGCGACGACGTTTCGCCTGCGGCGCTGGCGCTGGGCCACAAGCGCCCTGGCGGTGGGCACGGTCGCGTTGCTGGTCGCGGTGCCGGCGACCAATCTGGCGGTCCAAGCCGGCCGTGTCGTCACGCGCGCCGGAGACGGCTTCGTCCGGAGCTGGTCGGCCGAACGGTGTCTGGCCATGGTTGCCGGAAGCCCGATTCGCTTCGCCGCCGAGTTTGGCTGGACCGTGCTGACCGGCACGCTGGCCGCGACCGCGGCTGTCGCCGTTGGGCTGCCGCTGGCATGGAGCGCGCGACGGGGCGGATGGCACGCCGCACCGGCCTGGTCGATCGTGGCGGTGGTGCTGGCCATGCCCGGTCCGCTCGTCGGCTTGGGGTTGATCGCTGTGTTCAACACACCCGAGCTGCCATGGCTCGTTTGGCTCTATGACCACTCCATCGCTCCGATCTGGGCGGCACAGACCATCCGTGCGTTGCCGCTGGCGACGCTTGTGCTCTGGTTCGCGTTGCGCACGGTGCCAAACGAAGTGTTGGCAAGCGCCACGCTCGACGGCGCCACGCCGCTGGTTCGCTTTTTCCGCATCGTCGTACCACAGCGTCGGGCCGCCATCGCCGCAGCCTGGATCGCTGCTTTTGCCGTTGCGGCCAGCGAACTGGACGCCAGCATTCTGGTCGTACCGCCAGGAGTCAACACGTTACCGATCCAGATTTTTGGGCTGATTCACTATGGCGTCGACGACCAGGTGGCCGGTGTGTCGCTACTGGTGATGAGCCTGTTTTTGGTGATTGGCGCGGTCCTCGCGCTACTGGCCCGACGTGCGGCACGAGCAACCCAGCCGTCCGAATAGCCCGGCGGCAAGCGGCCATGCTATGATTGAAACATGTTCGCGTTGCGCGTCCCCGTCGACTGGCGCTGGCTGTCTGCCGGCGTTTTGCAACTTTTCGTGGTGAGCCTGGTGGCTGCGCCGCTCTTGTGTGGCGTTGCGCGCGGCATGGACCACGTCACGTTTCGCCACGACGACGAACAAACGACCGTTACCGGCAAAATCCTGATCGAAGCACAAGACGGCGGGCTGTTGCTCCTGGCGCGCGACGGCACACAATGGGTCGTCGAGCCGGACAAGTTTATTTCCAAGCGGTCCGATGCGGAGCCGTTGGCGCCGTTTTCGGCAGATGAGCTGGCCGAGCACCTGCTCGAAGAACTTCCCGAAGGATTCCAGACCCACTCGACGCGCCACTATTTGATTTGCTTCAACACGTCGCGTGCCTATGCCGCATGGTGCGGGGCGCTGTTCGAGCGACTGTACATGGCGTTTACGAACTTTTGGCAGCGCAAGGGGATCGAGCTCGAGGACCCCGAGTTTCCGCTGGTCGCCGTCGTATTTCATTCAAAGCCGTCGTACTTGGCTGCCGTGCGCGACGAACTGGGAGATGGCGCCGAGTCGATCGTTGGCTACTACAGCCTGCAATCCAATCGCGTCATGATGTACGACCTGACCGGCATTGAATCGCTGCGGGCGGCCGGCGCGCGGCGCGCGACCGCGGCGCAAATCAACCGCGTACTGGCACGGCCCGAAGCCGAACAAATCGTGGCCACGATCGTCCACGAGGCAACACACCAGATCGCGTTCAACAGCGGCATGCAGACCCGATTCGCTGATATTCCGTTATGGGTCAGCGAAGGCTTGGCCGTCTATTTCGAAACGCCCGACCTAAAAAGTGCGAAAGGCTGGCGCAGCATCGGCGCGGTCAATCGAACCCGGCTGAACCGGTTTCGCCGATACGCGCAAGAGCGACCGTCCAACTCGCTCAAATCGCTGATCGTCGACGACGCCCGTTTTCGCGATCCGCGTCAGGCGCTGGCCGCTTACGCCGAAGCGTGGGCCTTGAACTACTACCTGATCAAGAAACATCCGCGGCAGTACGTCGCATATCTGAAAATGCTCTCAGAAAAAGGGCCGATGGTCTGGGACGAACCGGAGGAACGGTTGCGCGCATTTCAGGCGGCTTTTGGCGACGACTTGGGCCGACTCGACGCCGATTTCCTGCGCAACACGCTCAGTCTGCGCTAACACGGCACGCTGCATCTGGCACTCTCCGGGCCTCTTTCGATCGTGTGTTGCGCGTGGTTATAATCGGATCACGACGTGCACGGCACGCGTGCCTGCCCACCGCGCGACAGATCGCGCCGCTTTCCCACCCGAACTCCGAGGAATTCGCCCATGGCTCATGGTCACGGCAAAGCCGCCCAATCATCGTCTCGCCGCAGTTTCCTGAAGCAGTCGTCCGCGTTGTTGGCAGCCGGCACGGCGAGCAACCTGCTGGTCAGCCGCGCGGCGCATGCCACCGGCAGCGACACTTTGAAGATCGGACTAGTCGGATGCGGCGGCCGCGGCACCGGCGCGGTGGGCAACGCGTTTGCCGCCGACTCGAATTGCAAGGTCACGGCTATGGCGGACGCCTTTCCCGATCGGGCGGAACAGAGTCTAAAACAATTGCGCGGCGTGGCATCGGATCGGGTCGCGGTGGATGGCGATCATACGTTCGCCGGCTTTGACGCCTACGAGAAACTGTTGGCCACGGACGTCGACGTAGTGATTCTGGCCACTCCGCCACATTTTCGGCCCGCACACCTCAAGGCCGCGATCGCTTCGGGAAAGCACGTGTTCTGCGAAAAACCGGTGGCGGTTGACGCGCCCGGCATCCGTAGCGTGCTGGAAACCACCGAGGAAGCACGGCGCAAGAACCTGACGATCGTCTCCGGGCTGTGCTACCGGTACGACCGGCCCAAGATGGAGCTGATCCAGCGCGTCCGCGACGGCGCGATCGGCGACATCCGCGCGATGCAAGTCCAGTACAACACGGGAACGCTTTGGTATCGCGGTAACGATCCGTCGTGGAGCCCGATGGAGTACCAAATGCGCAACTGGTACTACTACACCTGGCTGTCGGGCGACTTTAACGTCGAACAACACGTTCACAGCCTGGACAAAGCCGCTTGGGCGATGGGCGACGAGCCGCCCGTGTCGGTCTCGGGCATCGGGGGCCGCCAGGTACGGACCGGTGAGAAATGGGGCAACATCTACGACCACTTCGCCGTGGTGTACGAGTACGCCAACGGCGTCAAGCTATTCTCCCGCTGCCGACAAATGGCCGGCTGTGCCAACGATGTTTCCGATCACTTGATCGGCACCAAGGGGTCGGCCGAGATGATGCGGGCCGTAATCAACGGCGAGCAAGAATGGCGCTACCGTGGTGCGAAGCCCAACATGTACGAGCAGGAACACCGGGCTCTGTTCGACGCGATCCGCAATGGCCCGGCCATCAACAACGGCGTCTACATGGCCCGCAGCAGCATGATGGCGATCATGGGCCGGATGTCGGCCTACACCGGACAAACGCTCTCCTGGGACCAGTGTATGGCGTCGCAGGAGGATCTGACGCCGCCGTCCTACGCTTGGGGCGACGCGCCGGTCCGTCCGGTGGCCATGCCCGGTTTGACGAAGTTCGTCTAGCGGCTCAGCGGCCGGCTCGAGCATGCGTCGCGATGTTGCGCCGCGAGAAAGAATTATCGCCGCTTAGCCCGCGCGCAAACGCTCCTCGACGCGGCGAATCGTTTCCTCGGTGCGCGCGGATCGCTGATCCGCCGAGTCACTGCCGGCCATCCACCCGGCCACCTTCTTCTGTGCCGAGATCACCGTGCTGTGACTGCGGCGTCCGAAGTATGCGCCGATCTCGGCCAGCGGGGCCCGGGTGTGCTTGCGCGCCAGGAACATGGCCAGCATCCGCGGATGGGTCATCGACTTGCTCTTGCACGCCGATTGCAGGCTGGCCGGGCTCAGCCCAAACTCCTCGCACACGGCCTGCTCAATGTCGGGCAAGCGGACCGCACGTCCCTGGTGGTCGATCAACTCCGAAAGGGCTTCTTCGGCCAGTGCCAGCGACGGCGGACGGTCCAGCGCCAAGCTCGTGGCCTGCACGCGCTTGAGCGCGCCGGCCAGTTCGCGTGACTGCGTGGTGAAGTGCGACGCAATGTACGCCTCGACGTCCGCAGGCACGGTCACCGCGAGCCGCACGGCGAACTGTCGCACGATGCCCAACCGTGTGGCGTATTCAGCCGGATCCATGCGGCAGCACATGCCCCCGGAAATCCGAGCCAACAACTCCGGTCCCAGCATCTTGAGCTGCGCCGGCGGGCGGTCGGCGGCAAACACAAGCTGCCGCCCGGCACGCAGCAGCGAATCGACCGTGTGCAGCAGTTCGCCCAGAGTCGCCTTTTTGTTGGCGAAGAACTGCACGTCGTCGATCGCCAACAGATCCAGCCCCCGATACTTGCGGCGAAAACTCGGCAAGCCAGTGCCGCGCAGCGCTTCCAGGAAGCTACTAGTAAACTGCTCGGCCGAGAGATACACGGTGCGAGCGCGAGGGCGATGATTTCTAAACGCCCCGCAAATGCCCTCCAGCAAGTGCGACTTGCCTGTGCCAGTAGGACCGTAAACAAACAACGGCGAATAGGTTCCGGGTTGCTCGGCCGTGATCTGGGCCGACTTGAAAGCCAGGCAATTCGAATTGCCCACGACGAACGATTCGAGCGCTGCCAGCGGGCGGCGAGGTGAGGCCTCAGCGTTGCCCGCGCCACCGGGCGACGAACCGTTTCGTCGTGCCGGCGGTGCTGACGTCGAAAGTTTGGTTGGCGACGCTGACGATTGGTCCCGATCTGCGGCCTGCGCGGGCGCGCCGACCGGCACCTCCGGCGCGGGTTGAGCAATGCGAAACTCCAGCGAGAGCGGCGTTCCGCAAACCTGCTCCGAGATCGTCTCCAGATCCTTGCGAAAGTGCAGGCGCAGCCAGTCCTGAAAAAACTGATCGCGCACCTGAACGAGCAGCGTATCGCCGCGGCGTGTCAACTGCGTCCCGTGGCCGAACCAGACCTCGTATCGGTCCTTGCCGACACGGTCAGCGAGCTGGGCCCGAATGGCCGCCACGATCTCCCGATCGTCCATGATCACTTCTTGCTCACCCCTGGTGCGCATCATCGTCGCCGAGAATGCCACCTTCGTTGACGTTTAACGGGAGCCGTCAGCCCGTGCCCCGCGAGCGGTGAAATGGGCGCGCTTTCCTGCGACAGCCGTCCGGTCTGGGATCAATCGTTGTCACCCGAGACGCCGATTGTACGATCGCTAGCGTTGCTGTCAAACAACGCACCAAAAGCGCGTGCCCTCAATTCTAACTTACGTCAACGGCCGCGCGCAAATCGTCGAGGAATCCGCATCGGATTGCGTCTGGGTTCGCCGCAAAATTTTTTTCGCGCGCGCGCCCTTCGTGGAAAATCTGTTCGCCATGATTGCGCACGTCTTTGCGCGATTCTCTCGTCGCGGCTGCAACCTTTTTCCAAATCGTGATTTGCGCCCAGACACCACTGTTGCCGCGCGCCGCACGCGCCACAATCGACACGACCGCGCGCAACGTGCCTTCGTGCGTGCGACTACCGGCAGCATACCGCTGACAACGTTACGGGACTTTTAACCAAACTTCTCGCCGGTCGTATTCAATAAACTGCGTCGCACGATAGATCGCAATGGCCGGCGCGTTGGCTTCGTCGACCGCCGTTGTTAGCCGCGATCGGCCGGCCCGCGCCGTCAGCCATTGGGCGTGTCGAACTAGCGCCAGGCCGAATTGCCTGCCCCGTGCCGCCGGTTTGAGTCCCATGTAGATCAGTTCACAGCCGTTTTCCCCGGGATGGTCGCCCAGCAACAAACAACCAACGTCCCGCTGCTCGTGCCGCGCCACGAGCCAATGCGATGCATCAAACTGTCCGATGGCCCGATATCCTGCCAAAACGTCGTCGATTGCGCGGTGCCCGTCCACCGGTGGGCAATCCAACGAGCCCTGATAGGATTGCTCTACCATCCGCGCCAACCGCTTCATGCCGGTCGCCGAACACGGGACGAATTCGAGCGCCGATTGCGGCACCACAGACGGGAAACACCCATTGAGGCTAACCAGGTAAGACAGATCGGATACGTGGTGATACCCGGCTGCGGCAAACCGGCATGCGTCGTCTCGTTCGTCGGGTCGCAGCGCGGCTTGCAGCAGTTTGACGCCCTCCGAGCGAGCCATCTCGGCCACGTGGGTAAGCAGCGCATCAGACGTCTCGGTTGGCTCGTCCGCGATCTGGCGCGGCGGCAGCACAACCGCTGTTCGCCCTGGCTGCACTTGCGCGAGGATCGTGCCAGCAAGCTTGCCAAGTCGTTGCGCGATCCACAGGTGGGCCTGGCCAGTCGCCAGCACAGCGGCCCAGGCGTCGACGTGGCGGGGTCGATCTCCGTCCGGAATGCGGCTCAGCAGCAGGCCCAGCGCGGCCGCCTGGCCATGCTGTGACGCTTGCTCGATTCGTAGCGACTTGGCTCCGGATGTGTGCATTTGCACGCAGTATAATCCCCCGACCGGCGGCCTGTCCTGCTGGCCGGTTGCCCGGCGCTCCTATAATGAACCAGGCACCCCCGCGTCACCAAATTCTGCACGAGGATTCATCATGCGAGCCGTTGCAACGATCGTGGCCTGCGTCGTCTGGGCAATGCCGCTGGCCGAGTATGTTTCGGCACAACCCGTCCTGAACCGCGTCGAGCGGTTTCTGCGCGATCAGGTCAACGCCTTGCAGGGCACGACGAACGGGTCGCCGGCGGCCGAACCAGGCTATCTGGGCATCACGGCCGACGATCGGAGCGACCTGGGCCGCGGTGTGCGGATCGTGAGCGTTCGGCCCGCCAGCCCCGCGGAGCAGGCCGGATTGGCGAGCGGCGACTTGATCACTGCGATCGACGACCGGCCGGTAAGGTTGATGAGCGACGTGGCCGCGGCTCTTTCGGGAAAACCGGCCGGTACGAAGGTCGCCGTCATGATCGATCGCGCCGGCACACAGCAGCAGCACGAGGTGACGCTGGGGCAGCGGCCCGGATTGCCGGTCGCAAGTTCGGCCCCTATCACACTTCCGCCGCCTCCTGCAACCGACACGGTGGAAACGCTGCCAGCGCCGCGTCCACGGCTTGGCGTACGCACGATCCCGGTGGATGCCGCGGTGCGGCAGCAAAACAATCTGCCAACAGACCAAGGAGCCACAGTGGTCTCAGTAACGGTGGGTTCGCCGGCCGAACAGGCCGGAATTCCGTTAGGGGCCGTGATCACCGCGGTGGATCAGCAGCCGATCGAATCGCCTGGAGCACTGGCCAAGGCGATCAACGCGGCGGGCGACGTCGTGGCGTTGACCTACTATGAGCAGGGCCGTCCGATTCAGCGGCAGGTGCCCTTGCACGAATCAGTGGTCGACACTGACGATCCGTCCGTCCAGTTGCGTGCTCGCCCGGTCAATCCGCCGACCGAGCTCCCCGGGCCGGCCGGCACGCCGACACCTGCAATTGTGCCGCCGGAAAACGAGTCGCAAGACAATGCATCGCGCGTGGCGGAATTGGAAGGGCGCATCGCCGAGTTGGAAGCGCGGATCAAGAATCTCGAGCAAGCCCAAACGCCGTCGCCGGACGAAGAATAACAGCGGGACGCCTTTTTGCGAGGCGCTCTGGATAAGACCCGTAATAGCGGATGGCCCGAACCGGCGCTCTGCCCATCGGGTTAGTGCAACGTGCCGCGGCACACCGTCACGTCGGCCGCTTCAGTGCCAGATCGACCCGGTAGCGAAGGTTGGGCTGATCGGCGCGTAACACCCGAGCCGTTTCGATCCGCAGCTCGCTGACCGGCTTGCCGTTCCACTTGACCATGTAGAGCGTTAGTCTGGGGTCGTCGGTCCTTTCGGGCTGGAAGCCGTAGTTGCGCATCACCAGCGCGATAATCTTGCGCGGATCGCCGGTCACTCCGTGGAACGTGATGTACTCGACTCTGCTATTGCCGTCGAAGTAGTAGGTCAACGATCCAGCCAGATCGTCTTCGGCCGTTCCGGTCACCAACGGAACCCGATAACCCTGCAGTTCCGGATGGGCCAATCCCGTGGTGACGCGCGGCCAGCGTTGGACGACCCAATCGGGTGTGCCGTTGAAGTGCAGAATCTCGGCCAGATTCTGGGCCGGCGCCCCTTCGATATCCTTCGGCTTAGCCGGGCGCTGCAAGAATTGTGCCTGAGGCGTTCCGGCCAGTCCGGCCGGCTGCTGCGCTTCGGTCGCAGCTAACGCGGCGTCGGTATCCGGTGTGTTCGCACCTCCGCCGTCGTCACTGCTACTAAATTTTGATTTGACGCTAGTCCAGATATTGGACGACGAGCTGAGCAAGTACGGCACGCCGATGGCGCCCGACATGAACGAAAGGAATAGCAGTCGCCTGAACATGGGTTCCTCCCTCTCGCCTGGCAAGTCTCCAGGACAGGTGGTCGGTGGCTCGGATCGCGCTCCAGCCAACGCGCCGTTTGACCGAAGCGGCGCCGCTGACATGGCTGCGTCTTCATAGATCGGCAAAGCGCAACGGCTGCTTGCCAGGTGACGCGCCGCGCCGCGTCAAATTGCCCTGTACGACCAATCGCTGCCGCAAAGCAAACCGGCACAACCCGCACCGGTGTTCCGGCGCCCGTATAAACCAACTTGGAAAAGGAACGACCGCCTGCGCGCAAAAAACGTACACGGAGTCAACCGGCAGCCGGAAAACTCCGTGCCGGTGGAAGATTCTGGACCGCCGTGCCGCGTCGGGCGCGGCTGGCGAATCCTCGACGGACGAACCGAATGCACGCTAAAGTCCCAACGTGCGGCTCAGGGCGGCCGCCAGGGCCAAAATCGACAGTCCGACCACGAACGGCCCCCATACGATCACCGTTTGGCGCATGCGCGATGCACGCGGTAACTCTTTGCCGCCCGCGCTTCCCGACGCGCCACCGCGCATTCGTCGCCAGCGCAATTGATCCTCGCGAACGTGCGTGGGGTCTTGCAGAAGGATATCGTCGATCGACTCGGGTTCCGTATCCATCAACGCGGCCGCGTATTCCAAGTCGCTGGCATAGAGTTCTCGCTCGCGTCCCAGCTCGATGCCCAGCGAGTTGAGCATGTGTTCCGACTTTTCGTGCGAGTAGCGGCGTTCGAGCTGCTTGAGATACGTTTGGAACCGCTCGTCGGCGAGCGCCGCTTCGAGTGTTGGCCAGTCGCGGATCATGTGCTGGCGGTTGTGCGCCAAGACCTTGAAACGACACAGCGCGGAGATGGGCGCCAGCCCCATCGTTTCTGCCTGCACCCCGGCCAGTACGAGCAGCTTATCGCGGACCATGGGCTGCATGCGCATCTGGCTCGCCCGCGCCAGATGCAAATAGATCCCCAATCGTCGGTGTGCTTCGACCATGGTGCCGTGGGTTGAGGCAGCGCGGAACGCGCCACGTGCGGGTTTGCCCTGTGCTGGCTATAGTAATAATCGCACGCGCCGCGGCAAGGGCTGACGTGGCCGCAGTGCGCCACTTGCTGTCTCCGGCAACGAAAAGGCCATGCCGTCGACCTCGACCGAACTCTCACGAGCGAACAACGTTGACGACTATCGCTGGCTGACTGGTCCGCAAGCCGCGGAGTTTCTCGCCATATCGTCGGCGTCGCCGCGGTCGCTGGCGGCGGAGATAAAACATCTGCGACGCGCACTTTCGGCCGAACGGGCCCACCTGATCGTTGAACTCGTCGAACTCCGGCGGCGCGCCCAGGACAAGTTTGCCCTGGCCGGACAGATGTTTTTTACGCGTCGTGGACTCGAACAGGCGACCGACGAAATCGTGGCGGGCTACAAAGCTCTGAGATTCGCCCAAGCAGGCAAAGTCATCGATCTGTGCGCGGGTGTGGGCGGGGATTTACTCGCACTGGCCAACGTGGTTTCGACGACCGGGCTGGATCGTGACCCGATCATGGTGACGATCGCACAGGCCAATGCCCGCGTCGCGCAGGAGCAAACCCTGGCCGGCCGGACGGCCGAGCCCGTCGACGTGCGTGTACAAGACGTGGCCGACGCGAACGTCCAGCATTGCAGTGCATGGCACATCGATCCGGACCGTCGTCCATCGGGCCGCCGGACGACGCGTGTCGCACTGCACGAGCCGGGGGTCGAAACCCTCGAACGCCTGCGTGCCGCCAATCCCAACGCGGCAATCAAACTGGCGCCGGCAGCCGAGTTGCCCGAAACGTGGTCCGGCGAGGCAGAACTGGAATGGATCGGCCGTAGCCGGCAGTGCCGCCAACTGGTCGCATGGTTTGGCGAATTGGCAATTTCGCCAGGAGAGCGTCGCGCGACGATCCTTGGCAGCCAGACGTCGCTGGTCCGCACGATCGTCGGCACCGCGCTGGAAGAGCCGAAGCCGGTCGGTCGCGTAGGCCGGTTCGTGTTCGAGCCCGACGCAACCGTCTTGGCCGCACAGTTGGGCGGCGCGTTGGCGGCCGAACACGATCTTGCGCGGATCACGCGGGGTATCGCCTATTGGACCGGCGATGCGCCGATCGACGACGCGGCCTTGGCCTGTTTCGAGGTACATGCCGTGCTGCCGCTGGATGTGAAGCGCGTACGGGATGTGCTCGCAGCGCGCAACATCGGCCGATTGGAAATCAAGAAGCGGGGCGTGGATTGCCAGCCAGAATCGCTCCGCCGCCAACTGCGGCCCACTGGTTCCGAAGCCGGTACTTTGCTCGTCACACGAATCGAAGGCCGCGTGACGGCGATTATTGCGCAGCGGCGCCCCGCCACGATGCCCAGTTCAGACGCCGCCGATAGCGCGTAAGCAGATTGCCCACCAGGTGAGTGCCCCGGTTAACGCGGATTATCCGCGCTTGGTGGTCTTTTTCTTGGCGGCCGACTTTTTGTTGGCGTCCTTTGCCGCGGGTTTGGCCTCCGAGGGCTTGGCCGCGACCGATGCCTCATCGTCCAAGGTCTTTTCGGTGAAGCGGGTCAGGTAGTGCATGCTGCTGGACGGACCACTGAATCCGATCACTCGACGGTCCAAATCAAGCTGCTGGTTGATCACGCGACCGGCGGCGATATCGAACCGCACGTGTCCCGATGACAGCCGTTGGATCAGTTGCGCTTCGATGGCCGGCTCGTGAATCGGCGTCAGAATCTGTGTGTCGACGGCGATCGTTGCCACGTCGTGCGCAACCTTCTCCAGCGTAAATTTCTGTCGAGTCTTGATCGTTTTCATTCCGCCGTTGGATAGGGCCACTTGAATGTCCATCGGCGTCGACCAGCTTTCGTCGATCGCCACGGGATGGTCAGGCAGCGGAATCGTGATTTGTGTCGAAAGGGCCGCCGGCTGTGCACGCTTCTCCTGGCGCTTCAGAACTTCGCCCCGGTCACTCATCGTGATCACCGTCAGCGGAATTCCCACCGATGCGGCCGCTTCCTCGTAGCCGGGCGGGACCTCCGTGTCGGTTTCACTGTTGTAGCGCACCTCGGAGCGACCCTGCGTCTTTTGCCACATGTCGATACTCTCGACCGAGTGCGTAAACGTCACTTGGCCGTCGGTCACGTCGCCGATGACCCAGCGCTTGATCGACTTGCTGAGCGTTTCTGCCGTCTGGCTGGTACCCTGGATCGTGGTTTGCACGGTAGCCCGATGCACGACTTCGGTGCGGATCACGTCACCGGGCGAGAACTTGTAGTGCAGGTCGTATTTCTGGCCGGCCTGGCTATTCTTGTCGCCGGCTTGCGGCTGCACCTCGGCCTTCTTCTTGGCTGGCGGTGCCGGCGGGGCTTCGTCGGTCACCTTGATTTCAGTCGACGGTGCGGGAGGAGCTTCGTCCGTCGTAGGAGGTTCTGCCGCGGTGGCCGCGATTGCAGCGAGTGCGATCCAGCAGCAGACGAACAGGGCGAAAGAGTGCTTCACCATGACACGCTTCCTTTCGAGTCGTGGTCGGTTTGATCTTGGCGGCGCTAATCGCCGTGCACTGGATGGCCGGCTTGTCTCCAAAGCCGCATGCGAGCCGATTTCGAGCGTGCCCGACGGCTTCCCGCGGTGTTGTGGGCCGTGCTACGAACTCTTCGTGTTCAGCCGGCCGCCCCAGCCCAGTTTTTCTCGCAGGGTTTTGTAATAGCTGTGTCCCGGCAGGGCCACGCGCTTAAGCTTGGAATCCGAACGCTCGACGCGCACCCGATCGTTCGGTTGGACTTTGCACAGGACGCGCCCGTCGGCCACGATTGACGTTCCCTCGTGCGGTCGTGGAACCACCATTTCGAAGACACGATCGGCCGAGTCGACGACAGGCCGATTGGTCAACGTGTGGGGACTGATCGGCAGGATGACAAAGGCTTGCAGGTCTTGGCGCAAGATCGGTCCACCGGCCGAAAGACTGTGCGCAGTCGAACCAACCGGTGTGCTGATGATCAGGCCGTCGCAACTATAGGTCGTGACCAATTCTGCGTCAACGTAAAGATCGACGTCCAATATCGAGAACGGCGGGCCGGCTAGCACCGCCACCTCGTTGAGTCCTACGTGCTCGTGCAGCGTCTTTTCACCGCGGAGGACGCGGCACTCGAACATCAAATGTTCGACCACCGATAAGTTGCTGCCGCAGATTGCGGGCAACTGGTCCTGGAAATCCGCAGGCGAAAGATCGGCCAAGAAACCTAGTTTTCCCAGGTTGACGCCTACAAGCGGGCGTTGGTTGCGGCCCATTTGCTGTGCTGCGCGCAAGAGCGACCCATCGCCGCCGACGACGACGGCAACGTCGAAGTCGACTTCGCCTAAGTCAGTGCCTGCATCCAAGTCACCGCGCAGCACATCGGCCGATTGCTCGGCCAGCTTGGCGATCCGCTGGGCCTCGGCGGCCATCTCAGGCCGGCCAGCGGCGGCCAATAGCATCAGCTTCGATCGCTTGCCGGCGCTCGTACGATCGGTCGTGGCGGGCTGCGCAGCCATAGTCTCTTGATGATAGATGGTGGCACCGGCGACGGAAAGCCGGAGATCACCCGTGCCATGCGGGCGGGGCTGGGAATAATACGTATTCGCCGGACGCGGCAGACGGCGCGACTTCAGCCCACTCGGCTCAGCTCACGCGGCGCCGATCGGCCACCTCGACGCCGGCACGTTTCGCCATCTGCCGGCAGGCTGCGGCGATCCCCGCAGCGTCTAACCCCAGATCGGCCAGCAACTCGCCGCGCTCGGCATGTTCCACGAACTGATCGGGGATGCCCAGCCGGCGGACGTTTGCGGCGCTCGCGCCGGCATCGGCAGCCGCCTCGACCACGGCGCTGCCAAACCCGCCGGCCAGGGCCGCCTCTTCCACGGTCACCACGAACGGGCAATCGGTGACCGCGCGGAGGATGGTGTCGGAGTCCAACGGTTTGACGAAGCGGGCGTTGATCACGCCGACGTCGAGCCCCTCATCGCGCAGCGTCGAGGCAGCCGCCAAGCAATTGGTCAGCAGCGTGCCGCAGCAGACGATCATCCCATCGTGTCCCCACTCAAGCACCTCGGCGCGACCAAGCTCGACCGGCGCGCGGCTACCCGTGACCTTTTCTGCGGCCGTTTTCGGATAACGGATCGAACAAGGCGCATCGTGGCCGAGCGCAAAGGCGATCATCTCGCGCACGTCCGTTTCGTCGCCCGGCGCCATTACGACCATGTTCGGCAGCAGCCGCATGTATCCCAAGTCGAACGCGCCATGGTGCGTGGGCCCGTCGGGTCCAGTGAGTCCGGCCCGATCGAGCACGAACGTCACCGGAAGATTCTGTAGCGTGACTTCTTGGAAGATCTGATCGTAGCTGCGTTGCAGAAACGTGCTGTAGATATCAACGATTGGCCGCATCCCGGCTTTGGCTTGGCCGGCTGCAAAGGCGACAGTGTGCGCTTCGCAGATGCCGGTGTCAAAGAACCGATCGGGGAATGTTTGTCGAACGCTCTCCAGTTTGGTGCCTTGACACATGGCCGCCGTCATGACCGTAACGCGCGGGTCGGCCTCCATCTGCCGGTAGATTTCCTCGCTGCCAATATTGGTATAGGCCTTCGAAGAGCTCTTTTTGAATGCGACGATGCCTTGCTCTTCGCGGGTGAAAGGGGCCGGCGTGTGGAAGAAGACCGGATCCTCGGCCGCCGGCTGAAACCCGTGCCCTTTCTCGGTCACAACGTGCAGCAGCACGGGCCCTTCGAGATCCTTGACCATCGAAAGGTACTTGCACAGTTGCGGGATGCTGTGCCCGTCAACCGGCCCCATGTAGCGGAAGTTGAGCTCTTCGAAGAGCATCCCGCCGTGCAGCCCGGCTTTGACGGCCTCCTTCACCTGGGCCAGGAATCGCTCCGCCGGATCGCCCAGCAGCGGCACCTTGTTGAGCACCTTGAGCACTTCGGTCTTCAGCCCGGTGTAGATCGAGTTGACGCGCAGCCGGTCGAGGTATTCGCCCATGCCGCCAACCCGTGGACAGATCGACATTTGATTGTCGTTAAGCACGACCAGCAGGTTCTTCCGCAGCCCGCCGATGTTGTTCATCGCCTCGTAGACGATGCCCGACGGAAACGCGCCGTCACCGATGACTGCCACGGCGTGGCGATCGTCTTCGCCGAGCAGGTCGTCGCCGGTGCGCAGTCCGAGCAGAGTCGACACGCTGCATCCGGCATGCCCGGTCATGAACAGATCGTATTCGCTCTCGTTCGGATTGGGGTAGCCCATCAGGCCGCCCTTGGTGCGAATCGTTGAGAACTCGTGGTAGCGACCCGTAATGAGCTTGTGGGGATAGATTTGATGACCGGTGTCCCAGATGAGCCGATCGCGGCTGAAGTCAAACGTCTTGTGCAGCGCCAGGCAAAGCTCCACTACTCCCAAATTCGACGCGAAGTGCGCCGTGCGACTCGTGACCAGGTTGCAGAGCGCTTCGCGCATCTCGCCGGCCAGTTGTTCCAACTGCGCGGACGAAAGGTCCTGGAGATCGCGGGGCGACTCGATTTTGGACAACAGTTGATCCATCAATGGTCCCTTTCCACGATATAGTGAGCCAGCGCGTAAAGCGGCTCGGCGTGCGACGCCAGCGGCTCGAGCGCCGCGCATGCCTCTTCGACGAGTTGTGTGGCTCGTCGCTCGCTCTGGTCGACGCCCAACAGCGCGGGAAAAGTCAATTTACCGCGGCCGGAATCCTTACCAACCCGTTTGCCCATCGCCGCGGCGTCGCCGCGAACGTCGAGCAGATCGTCCGCGATCTGAAACGCCAACCCAATGCAGCGCCCATATTGCGACAGTGCCGCAAGTTGCTCATCGTCTGCGCCAGCGATCAGCGCGCCAAGCTCTAACGACGCCAATAACATAGCGCCTGTCTTGCGACGATGAATCCGCTCGAGGGTCTCGAGCTGGCCGTCGGAGAACTGCTCGCCTAGATCGTCGGCCTGGCCACCGACCAAAGCGCTGGCTCCGGCCGCCGCGGCCAACACACGGCAACACTCCGCCGCCACGGCGGGCGGTTGCACATCGCGGGCCAGGATCTCGAACGCGCGGGTCAAAAGCGCGTCGCCGGCCAGGATGGCCAACGCCTCGTCGAACTGCTTGTGACAGGTCGGACGTCCGCGCCGTAGGTCGTCATCGTCCATCGCCGGCAAGTCGTCGTGAACCAGCGAGTACGCGTGGACCATCTCCACCGCGCAAGCCGCCGGCAGTGCCGCCTGGCGATCCCCTTGGCACGCCTCGGCCGCGGCCAACACCAGCATCGGCCTCAGCCGCTTGCCGGGCGCCAACAGGCTGTAGCGGATCGCTTCACGCAATCGGTCGGGACAGCCGGGACCGAACTCAATCTGTTCGGTCAACGCCCGATCGACAAGGGTGCGCACTTCCTGGGCGTAGCGGTCCAAGGAAAACGATGTGCTCCCGACCATGAAACGAAATGCCGCCTGGGGTTGCGATTCGGAAGGTAGCAACCGGGTCAACGAGCGCGATTGCATCGTCACTATTCTAGAAGAGGCGTGCCGGCCCGTCTATCTCGTCGTCGGTCTGCTTCGGCTGGGATGACTTAGTGCGCGAACGCCTACGGCCTCGTTTTTCGGCCTTTTCCTCCAACGACGTCGAGCCCTCGTCCATTGGTTCGCATTCTTCTTGACCGTCAGCGTCGACGCGATTTAACAGCTCGATTCGCCGCTGGGCGTGGTCGAGCAATTGATAGCACTTGCGCAGCAGCTTGACGCCCTCTTCGTAATGCGTCAGACCCTCGGATAAGCCCGACTGCCCTTGCTCCAGCTCTTCGACGATCTCTTCGAGCCGCTCCAGGGCCTGCTCAAAAGTCGGCTCGTCGGCGGACGCATCTTGTGAACGTTTTTGCTTGGTCACTTTCCGCCTCCTCCGCGATTCTCTTGAGCCGCAGCGCCAGTCGTTTGCGACGAATCCGACTCGGTCGATACGGCCTCAACCCGACTGGTAAGTTCGCCAGCCGCCAGCCGCGTACGCATCAGGTCGCCGCGCGCAATTTGGTCGGCGCGGTGCAGTAGTTGGCCGTCGGCCGCGCGACTTGTCAGGCTATAGCCTCGCCCCAAGACTGCCAAGGGGCTCAACGACTCCAACCGCCCAGCGTGAGCGTCGAGCAAACCGCGCGCGACTTCAAGTCGCCGATCGACCGCCCGCCGCGCACGTGCCTGCAACTCGTCGAGCTGTCGCCCGAGCAGTTGAACTCGCTCTAGGGGTCGGCGAAATGTTCGACAACCGGCCGCTGCGTCGAGTCGTGCCTTGGCGGCAGCGGCCCGAGCGGTCATGGCGGCGGCCAATCGTTGGCGCTGCGTGTGCAAAAAGCCACGAATCTCTTCAGCCAGCGGCACGACGCGCTCGGCGGCCTCGCTGGGCGTCAGAGCCCGCACGTCGGCCACGAGGTCCGACAGCGTCACGTCGATTTCATGGCCCACGGCCGACACGACCGGCACCCGCGAAGCGTGAATCGCGCGGACGACGATCTCTTCGTTGAACGCCCAAAGATCCTCCAGGCTGCCGCCCCCGCGGCCGACGACCAACACGTCGACCTGCTCGGCCAGCCGGTTCACTGTTTCAATGCCGGCGGCGATTTCCTCCGCCGAGCCATCTCCCTGCACGCGCACGGGTACGACCAGCACGTGGACCCCGTGCCATCTGCGTCGCAAAACTTCCAGAAAGTCGCGGATGGCGGCGCCCGTGGGACTGGTCACAAACGCGATGCGCCGTGGAAAGCGCGGCAACGGGCGTTTGCGGCCTGGGTCGAACAGGCCTTCGGCCGCAAGTCGCTCGCGCAATTGCCGCAATGCAAGCTCCAGCGCACCCAAGCCCTGCGGCTCGATCTGTTCGATCACCAATTGGTAGCTGCCGCGCGGCGGATAAACGTCGACATGGCCTTGGCAGACAACCTGGAGCCCGTCATCCAGTTCGAATCGGACACGGCTGGCCACATTGCGCCACATGACGGCGCGGATTTGGGCCCGATCGTCCTTGAGCGTCAAGTAGCAGTGGCCTGATTGCGGGCGCGAAAAGTTCGATACCTCGCCGCCGACCCAAACCGACGGAAACTCGCCTTCCAAGACGTCCTTAATCCGGCCGGTTAGCTCCGAGACCGAAACCACACGCTGCGGCGACGCGTCGTCGGAGGTCATCGAAGGAGGGCGTTGGTCGAACGTCATGACAACACGGCGCGCGGCGGCCGCTGTTGGTAAGCAATCGCGGCGCACAAGCACCGCCGTCGGCCAATATATCGCGCTGCGGCGCGCGCGGCTATGTACGCAAGTCTTGCGCTGTCGCGGCACCAAGCCCAACGTGTGGCGGCGGCGCCGCATGCGCAGGCTCAGGGTGCAACCGGGACCAGGCGGGTTGGCGACGGGCGACGACCTCGCCGACTTTCGGAGTACGCGCCGTGGCCCAGGCTTCGGCCTCGAGCGTAAGGCGATTCAGTAGCCGCTCGACCTTTAGCCGGTAGTGCTCGACGCCTTCGCGATCCAACTTGGGCGGCACCACGATCGGTGGTCCGATGACTCCGCAGCTACGCGAATACGGCTTGGGGATGGCAAACCGGTCCCAAGTCGGCAGGCGCCACGGCGAATCGTAGCCAAACCCCATCGCTACCAGCGGCATGCCCAATCGCGACGACAGATAGATCGGCCCTTGGGCCAACACGCGCCGGGGCCCGCGCGGCCCATCCGGAGTGATGGCCAGGTTCATGTGCCGACCGCGTCGTTCCAGTTCGCGCAGCGCCGTGGCGCCGCCCCCGAACGTCGAGCCGCGCACGAACTCGAAGCCGAGATGCCGCGCGGTCTCCAACAGGATATCGGCGTCGCGATGCCGGCTCAGCAGCATCGACAGATTGCAGTTGCCTCGCAAGTACAGCGGCGCGAGGATGTTCTCGTGCCAGAAGATATAGATCTTCTGACCCCGCCAGCGCGGATCGACCGGGTCGACCGACGGATCGTAGAGCGCGCCCTTGTAGTCGAGCGTCGACATCCATGCTCGGACGGTCGAAGCGGCCAGCAGCCCGGCGACCTTCATTCCGAAGCGGCCTAGCCGCGTTGGATGCTTGCGTTTCTTCTTCCGCGGCTTCCCTGCCATCGGATCGGGTTCCTCGTGCGTGTCGGAGTCGGTGCATGCATCGTCGGCGCTTCGTCGCTTGCCGAGTGCGATGCGCGGCGGCAGTATATCGGAAATGCCGATTTGACTTAAGACGGCCACTCGGCCGAAAAAACCTCCTCGGCGGCACCCGGCATGAAAATGTGATTGTCTTCGGCCCACTCGAGCTCCAAGTCGCCGCCGGGCAAATGAGCCAGGATCTTCCGCTCGGTCTGACCCGCCAGGCTACCAGCGACACACACCGCCGACGCGCCGGTGCCGCACGCCAGCGTAATGCCGCTACCACGCTCCCAGGTCCGCATCGTCACTTCGCCAGGCCCGTGAACCTGAACGAAATGGACGTTGACTCGGCGCGGAAAGATCGCGTGCGTCTCGAATGCCGGTCCGATCAGTTCCAGCGGCACGGCCGCCACGTCGCGGCAGTAGAGCACGGCATGGGGATTGCCGGTCGACACACATGTCATACGCGGATCGAGTCCGCTGGCGGCAATCCAACCGTCAATGTCCTTGAGCGTGACGTGCGGCTCCAGCGGGTAGTTGACGATGCGCTCCAGCGACGTCTCGCCGGGCAACTTGACTGGGATCTCAGCCGGAGTAAGGATCGGCTCTCCCATATCAACCCGCACCCGTCGCACCCGATCGTCGGCGACTTCCAGATCAAGCGTGAGCACGCCGGCGCCGGTTTCGATATCCAGGACCGGCTTTCGAGCGATGCCGTGATCGTAGACGTACTTGGCGACGCACCGTACGCCATTGCCGCACATCTCCGCCTCGGAGCCGTCCGCGTTGAACATTCGCATCCGCGCCGCGGCCACCTCCGACGGACAGATGAAGATCATGCCGTCGGCGCCGACACCGAAATGCCGATCGGCCATCTTCCGCGTCAACTCCGCCGGATTGTCCGGGAACGGCTCTTGGAAGCAATCGACGTACAAGTAGTCGTTGCCGATTCCGTGCATCTTGGTGAATCGCATGGATCGCTCACATTGGGTTGCCAGCAACGACACGTTGTTTTGTGGTTCGCGTCACACCGGTTCGCTCGCGGCAGCCGCTCGCTGAAGCTCGCCAGACGTGTCCCGGTTCGACAGGCCGAGTGTTGCACCAGCCCGCCCGGCGCGCCGCGCGGGGAAAGCATTCTAGGCCGCTTCGTGCGCGCCGGCAAACCCGTCGGGTCGTATCCGAGTGTGAGCTTCCGTTATGCAACATGACACGCACACGACGCGCCCGGTTCACTTCGCTACGAGCATCCCGCGACGCGCGTGCCTCAGGCGAACACGTCCACACCGCTGCCGCGATCGGGTTGTGGATCGGTCCGCGGAGCGGTCTCCTCCCGATGCGCATGCTGGTCGTCGGCAGATTCGGATCGGGCGCGGCGCGTCTGCACGTACTGTCGCCCGTCCGCATCGTGATCGTGCGGGCCGATCTCCTTGCCTTCGGCGCCGGACACGCCCTCGGCCTGGTCGGCCGGCCCCTTGTCGGCAACTGTCCGCGCGCGACCCGGAGCGACACGATGTGCACGCTGGTGAACGTCGTGGGCCGATTGTGCAATCGAGCCGGTCGTGCTCGCCGCCAGGTTGGCGATCGGTTCCACGCTCATCGGTGTCCTCGCGTCTTGTGTTGTCGCATGGCCGCGGCGTGGCAACTTTGGTCCGATGGCGTGCGATCACCGTGGGCCGAACGGCCACCATGCGCTGCTGGCTTGCGGCGCGCGGGCGGGCTCTTCGTAGTCTGCACGCAGCCGCTCCAATGCCTCGCCCACCATCGGGACCGCCTCGGTCCAGGTTTGCGGCCGATCGAGCGGACCTTCGACACGAATCTTTAGAATTTGCTGGCTGGCCTCGCTGAACATGCCGGAGATCAGCGGGATCGCGCCACGGCCGACTGTCGTGTGCAGGTCAAGTTGGATTGGGTTGGCTTGCCCGTCGAGCTTCAATTCGCCGTGCCCCGACAGATCGAGCGCGTCACCGCGCAGATCGATCCGCGTCAACGTGACGTGCGGCCCGTTGATCCGGAACGTGATGTCGCTTTCGGTGAAAGCCGTCGAATCGGGTGCGCGTGCCCGAACGATCTTGAGCAGCGAAACGATCAGGGGCAATTCGTAGATATTCGCCTCGCTGAGATGCACGTTGCCGGTGCCGACCAGCGTGTGCTGGCCGCGGCTGCCTTGCAGATCGACGTTGGCCAAGACGCGGCCGTTGAGCGTTCGCTGGGTCGTCATGTTCTCGGCGGCAAAGCGGGCCAGATCCGCGTTCGACAGCGACGCGATTAGACGATACTGCGGGACCGCGCCGAGCTGCACATGGCAGTCGGCGGCAACGACTCCGCCGTACAGCTTTGCAGTGACGCGCCCAGATTTCTGGCCGTTCGGCATGGCATGTGGCAGGGTGCCAAGGTAAACGTCGCTCTGATCGAACCACAGAGGACCAAGAATCTCGGTGAACTGAAAGTTCTTGTACGTCAGGCTGTCGAGCTTGAGTTCGCCGAAGCTGCTAAATCGCTTCCCATCGGACCCGCCGCGCAGACGGACCGCGCCAAACACGTTGTCAAGTTGCGGACCAACTTGCAGGCTGGTTTGGTGCAAAAACAAGTCGACGTCCCAGCCGGTTCGCAGCGGCGCTTCGACCGCGTCCTTGGAAAACTCCAAGATGCCCATCAGGTTGATTGGCCCGGTCGGGCGCAATTCGGCAACAGCGCCGCGCAGGGCTGCTGGAAGTGCCGCAACCAGTTCCTGATCACCCCCGTGCAGTCGTGCGCGATCAACGCTCAATCGCTCCAGCCTGAGTTTCCAGGAACCGTTGGGAAAGAAGTCGCACCAGCCGTCGGTCCGCATCTTCGTGGCGCCGTGCCGCGCGCGGACGTCTTTCAGCTCGACGTGGCCGTCATGGTAGTGGACCAGCCCCCCGAGCCTTTCCATTCGATAAGGAAATACAACCGGCGCAATTGAGGTACCCAGCTCGCTGCCATCCGACCGCGGCGTGACCTGGTCGGAATGGGGCGCGGGAGTCGGACCGCCTTGGTCTGCGGGTGTGGACGCTAGCGGCAGGTCGGACGGTGCCGACTGCGCACGCAGCGCCGCGGGCAATGTGCCGCCATGCGGGACGAGCCAAAGATCAATCGACGGCTTGCGCACGCGCGAGTCGTAGACGACTGCCGCGACAAAGTCGATGCTCCCCCGCGGCCGCAACGCGTTCCAAATCTGGCGCTGTGCGGGTGGCAGCGCGTCGCGCAACTCTTCCTCGAGCGGAACATTCTGGGCATCGAAGTGGATGTTTAATAGGTCGCCCTCGGGCGAAGTTGACAGGTCGCCCGCGACCTTGACCACACCGGTGTCATTCGCCCCGACGAGCGGCGATTCGGTCTTCCACTGCCCGTCGATCATCTCGAGCTTGCCCTGAAGATTGTGCAGCGGGTAGGGCAGTTTTTCATACGTTACCGTGCAGCGGTTTAGCGAGACGTGCGTGTGCTGGTGGATGCGTGGTCGCGGCAGCGGGTCGTTCGGTTCGCGCCAGAGCACCGTGTGAAAGTCGAATGTGCCGCGCGGATCCAGTGATCTAATCGCTTTGTTCTGCTTCGGCTTGAGGATCGCCGCAAACAGCTTTTCGTCGAACTGGATCTTCTCGCCCCAGATCTCGATCTTGCCCGAATAGTTGGGCCCCGGATCACGGAACGATCCGCGGAGGGTCACCGGCTGCGCGCCGCTAAAGGCCACGAGATTGATGTGGAGTTGATTTCCTTCCAAGGTGAGCGTGCCGCGGCCGCGCTCCAAGCGATACGGAAACTTGTAGCAACTAAAGGATGCGTTATTCAGGCACGTCAATTGAATCCAGGGCTTCCACTTCTGACCGTCGAACGACAGCGAACAGTCAAAGTTCACTTCGCCCGCCGGTTCGTAGTGGGTCCAATGTTTTTTCCAAGCCGGCGGCATCAGGTCGCGCCAGCCGGGGTCGAGCCGCACTTGTCGACCTGTGGCGCGCAGCGCGCAAGGGCTGTCGGGGCGGTACCCGCGTCGATCAAACTCCGGCACCTCCCACGTGGTTCGCCCGTGGTTGGCCCGCAAGTCGCGAACGCGAATGCCCGAATTGTCGCAATGAACCCGAGCTGAAAGGTCGGTGAGCGGATAGGGCAGCCTCGGATCGTCGATGCGTCCGCCGTCGATTGTGCCATTGACGTCGAACTGCGGCGGCGCGTCGGTCCCGTCGCTCGTCACGCGAAAACTAAGGTTCGCCGGCGCCCGGATCGATGGCAACTGTTCCAATGAAAGTGCCACGGGTTCCGGCAGCGCGTCGCGCAACTCGGGCGAAATCTCCAATCGGTCGGCCGTGCCGGAGATCGACCACCGCGAGCTTGCCGGATCGAATTGCCCGACAATTTCCACCCGTTGCAAGTAGTCACCGGTCACATAGCCTTCCAGCTTCAACTGGTTGTTGTCGTCCGCGTTCGCGCCGCCGTCGCCCGTTTGTAGCGTGATGTGGATGTCGCGGAGCGTGTACGTGCTGGGCGTCTGTTTGAGCAGGTCAGACACCTCGACCACGCCGTTCTCGATCACGAAAGGTGGCAGCGGTCGATTCGGTTTATTGAGCGGCATCAGCTTGTCGATGCCATACTTCCCGTCCGGACGTCGCGTGGCCCGAAACACGGGCCGTGTGAGCTTGACGAGGTCGATCTGTGGATCCCCGGCCACGAGCTCCTGCAAGTCGGTCGGACAAGCGATGAACACCTCGTCCAGAAATGCCAGCTCCGGTTTGGGTCCGGTCGCGCCGGGCTCGACGATCGACACACCACGGATTTCGATGCCGCCGCTCACCAGCCGTGCGCCGCGAACGTGAACTTCCATCTGGGGAAATCGCTCGGCAAGCTTCGCCTCGATCCGTGCCCGAACCTCTTCCTCCACGCGGAAGAAGATTTGCCGGTAGTAGAACGGGCTCGCGGCCAGCGCAGCCAACAGCGCCAGGCCAACGCCCCATTTGAAGAAGAACCAGCAGAAGTTAACCGTGCGGTGGATAATCGTTTTAGTCCCTGACTACGTCCATCGTGTTGTGCCGCGCGTGGTGCGGGTGGCTATTCCGTTTGGGCCGAACCCCGCGCCGCAGATTCCGTGCGATCCTTGTTGGCGCCGGAAACGCCCGAGACGACGGCTGCGGCCAAGACGGTTAGCGCCAGCATTGCCGGCTCGCGATAGCGAATCGAGCCGACGAACGTCACGTGCAATAACGTCAAATAGACAGCCGGCAGCCAGGCCAACGCGTACGGCCATCCGCGCGGCGTATACCGCCAGACGCCGATCAAGCCGCATGCCAACAGCGGCACGTACGTACCGGCCACCACCAGGCGGACCGGCCAGTTGCGCAGGTTCGCCTCGTTGGGCCATACATTCCAGATGCGCACGAACTTGATCCCGGCCAATTCCACTACGCGACGCGGATGGGCCCGGGCCCAGTCCAGCGCGGCGCGCATCATGCGACGATCAAGTCGGTATTCGAAGGGTGGGCGCAGCGGCAAGTTCACGCCCGCGGCCGCGTCAGCAGCCCGTTGTTGGGCCACGAAGCCCGGCACGAAGCGCATATCGCTCGACCCGTCCGCCTCGGGGTTCAGTCCGTCGTACAAACTGGCGCCACGCTGCAACGTTGTGGCTACGAAACGGCCCGTGACGCGCGCATTGTGAATCCACCACGGCAGCATGCACGCCACGAGCGAAGCGGCCATCGCACATCCGATCACCAGTTGTCGCCCGCGCCGGGCGAAGGCCATGCCGACCACCAAGGCAAACGGCAGAAACAATAGCCAGCTCGGCCGCATCAACGTAGCCGCGCCCCCAGCGACTCCGCCTGCGATTGCCAATCCAACGGCCAGGCGAGACGACTCGGCCTGCCACGCCTTGCCCCACAGCGCCAATTGGAGCAGCATCAAGGGGCAAAACGGGGCCTCGCTGAGCACGAACGCACCCATCGCAACTCCGCCCGGGTAAAGCGCAGCGATCCAACCTGCGACGAAGGCCGTTCGCCGATCGAACAACGAAGCGCTCCACCAAGCGGCCACGCCCACAGCCAATGTGCCCAGTACTGCGCTCAGCGCGCGCGCGGCCATCACGGGCGGATCGTCGCCAACGATCCAAAACATGCCGGCCAATAGCAAGGGATAGCCGGGGGTGCGCATAACACGGGCGTCTTCGGAGCGATATTGGTACGGTTCGCCCGCGGCAATCGCGCGACCTAGTTCCCAATAGGTGTCGCTGTCGCCAAAGTAGAATCGGGCCGGCTCGGCAATTCGCGATTGCACCAGCGCACCGGCGGCCAAACGCGCTGCTAGCGCGACCGCCAAGATCACGATCCACGTGGCACGATCGCCGGAAAGTCGGGGCATGGTTGGAGCAGTGATGCCGGGGAGAGGGCAGGGGGCGGGGCATGGTATTGGCGGTCGACAACCACGGTCAAGCCAGCTTCCAACCGCATTCGGTGCGTCTGCTAATCTGGGCAAGCGCTACCGCATGCTCCGGTTCTGAGATGTCGATTGCGGACCGCTGCCTAGAATTGCCCTAAACGTGCAGCTTCCGTCCGTTTACTTGGGCATGCTGGCTTGTATACTCGGGAATCTGTGCGCACGCGCAGCAACCACATGGGCTCGGCCAATCGGGGCCGGCTCCGCCCATTCGCACGAATTCGACTGTCGGAGACTCAGACAATGCAGACCAGCGGCAAGATATTCTGGGCCAGTTTTTTGACGCTGATCGCTGCGGGAATGGGATTTGCCGTGCGAGGCGCGGTGCTACTCGAGTGGGGTGTGCAGTTCGGATTCACGCAAACCGACTTGGGAAAGATCACCGGCGGCGGACTGACCGGCATGGCCTTCACAATCATCGGCTTTAGCCTGTTCGCCGACCGGATCGGCTACAAGATTATCTTGATCGGCGCCTTTTTGTTGCACGTGTCTTCTGCCGCGCTGACGGTCGCCGCCGCACCAGTTTTCGAAGCCTGGGGTGGGGGCGAAGCCGGCAAGAACGCCACATACTGGTGCCTGTTCGTCGGCATGTTCATGTTCTCGCTGGCCAACGGCATGTGCGAAGCCGCCATCAATCCCTTGGTGGCCACGCTCTATCCCCGCCAGAAGACCCACTACCTGAATATCCTTCACGCCGGCTGGCCGGGTGGGCTGATCCTCGGCGGACTACTGGCGTTTTGCTTTGTCGGCGAGAGCAGCGTCGTATACCACATGCCTTGGGAAATCCCGATGATGTTCTTCCTGGTGCCGACGTTGTGGTACGGCGTCATCGTGCTCAAGGAAAAGTTTCCGATTTCCGAGGCGCGGGCCGCCGGCATCAAGTTTGGCGAAATGGTCAAGGAATTTGCCGCGCCGCTATTGCTGTTCCTGCTTGTGCTGCACGCCATGGTCGGGTACGTCGAGTTGGGCACCGACAGTTGGATCACCAACATTATGGCCGGCTTCATTCCCAACAGCGTCCTCCTGTTGGTGTACACCGCCGGGCTAATGTTCGTGCTGCGGTTCTTCGCCGGACCGATTGTCGAGAAGATCAACCCGGTCGGGCTGCTCTTCGTCAGCGCCGTGCTGGCGGCGATTGGCCTCTACATGATGGGCGGCATGTTGGGTACGGCCACCGTCGCGGCCATTCTGATTCCGGCCACGATCTACGGCATCGGCAAGACGTTCTTCTGGCCCACGATGTTGGGAGTCGTCGGCGAGCGGTTTCCGAAGGCCGGCGCGCTGGGGCTGGGCGCCATGGGCGGTATCGGCATGCTGTCGGCCGGCATGCTCGGCGGTCCGGGCATCGGCTACACGCAAGACGTCTACATGGCAGATCGCCTCGAACAAGAAAACCCCTCGGCCTACGAGCAAGTCGCTTCGCAAGAACCGAATCGCTTCTTGTTCTTCGAGCCGGTGCGCGGGTTTGATCAGGCCAAAGTCGCCGAGCTGCCTGACGGAACGGTGCGCGAGGAAGTGTCGGCCGCCGAAACGTACGGCAAACAGCAGGCGTTGAAGGTCACGGCGATGATTCCTGCCGCCATGGCCGTCGGTTACCTGATCTTGTTGATTTACTTCCGCGCTGTTGGCGGCTACAAGTTGGTCGAGATTGGCCCGGGCGGTGAAGAACGTGAAACCGCCATCGAGCCGACCGCCGAAGACGCCATCTATCGCGACTCGGCCGCCGACCAGGCGTGATGCAAATGCCGCTGTAGCGCTCCAAGAGACTAAGCAGCATCCGCGCGCGGAATTCAACAAGTTCCGCCCGCCGGCGCCGATAGCGTGAGCCGTGCGTTCTCCGTCGTCGCGGTGATTCCGCCCGGGAATACGCGCTTTGACGTGCGCAATTGCTTCGCGTTGTCCGAGAG
Organism: uncultured Planctomycetaceae bacterium; assembly: GCA_937952415.1. Classification (GTDB taxonomy): domain Bacteria; phylum Planctomycetota; class Planctomycetia; order Pirellulales; family PALSA-1355; genus CALFYT01. The sequence goes on from CALFYT010000003.1 coordinate 96,423, forward strand.
CGCGGCCGCTGCCGGTCCATCGCCGCGTCGAGCATCGGCCATGTCGGCCAGCCCATTCCATTCGGCAAAGCCCATCGCGCCCAGCGGCCATGCCTGGCTCTTCCACACGGCGGCGAACAGTTCTCGAACGACGTGGCGATCTTGCCCCGTCAGTGCACGGCAATCAAAGACAACCCGATCTCGACTGGCTTCGACGACTGCTCGGTCGCGCAGCGGTTGAACCATCGTTTCGATGGCGTGCTGAGCGTCTGCGGCGATGGTCGACAGCCGCAACAGCGACTCAACCGCCCCAGGCGCGTAGTCACGCACCAATTGCGGCAGCAGTTCCTGTCGAATCCGGTTCCGCAGGTATTGCGTATCCTGATTGGTGGCGTCTTCGCGAAACGGTTGATCCAGCGCGGCCAGATAGGCCAGCACGTCACTGTGCCGCAAGCCAAGCATGGGACGCAGCAGGGTTACGGCCGGCCCCAACGGACGCGTTCGGCTCATGCCTGCCAGTCCCTGCAGGCCCGTGCCGCGAAGCACGTGGTGCAGCACGGTTTCGGCCTGATCATCGGCCGTGTGCGCCACGGCGACAAACCGGGCACCCTGCTGTTCGGCCGTTTCGCGCAGGAAGGTGTAGCGCTGGTCGCGCGCGGCGGCTTCCGAGAAGTCCGAGTTCGACGGCGGCCCCGTCGCACGACTGACGGCGCATTCCAATGATCGTTGCCGGCACAGATCGGCCACAAAGGCTTCGTCGGCGTCCGATGCGGCCCCACGCCAACCGTGGTTGAAGTGGGCCGCGGTGAGTCGGCCCACACCGCCTTGCTTAAGCGCGCTCAAACCGCGCAACAGTGCCACGCTGTCGGCCCCTCCGGAGACGGCAACCACAACGCCCACGTCCTGCCAGTCGGACGCGGGCCACGCCGTTTCAAGCAGTTGTTCAAAAGGCTCGAGCGGGGGCATGACAACGGGGAAATCTGTGGGTTGTGTGACCGCGCCAAGCGGTTGTCGCAACACGGAAGGAACGGCACAAGCGCGTAGGTCCTGGCAAAGGCCAGAGCTTCCCTATTCCGGACTGTTCAGCCAGCCGTAAGTCGCGGCAGGCGCACCGGTTATCCTAGCGCGCATTTCCCCCGCGGGGTAGTTGCAGCGGACCGGTCCTGTGATAGGATCGTAGGTAACGAGAACTGTCTGACCGGCGCCGCCCAGTGCGCAAATCGTTCGAGACGATTGTCGTCCGACGGCCGCGACTGAGCGACGGTTGGTCCGGACGTGTTCTCACGGTAACAACAAAAAGAGTGCCTTCGGGTCCAACCGGAGGAAGTTGCAGCCACCATAGGCATGCGGCAACACCAGTGACGATTCTGTAGCGGGTGACAACGACAAAGCAATTTGCGGGAGTTCGCAATCACGATGTACGTCTTGGCTATTTTACGATTTGTCCTTGGCTTGCTGCTGGGGGCTCGTGCTGCGAATCCATCGCCCCAGACCCGCCCGACGATGTTCGGCCAGTCCGATCGGTTCGGGACGCGTCTGTTGCGTGGGGTACTTCCGCATAATTGGGTAAGCGTGGATGACTTCTCGACCGAAAGCCTCCACGGGCTCGTCTATCGTGGGCGGGGGACTTTCGACAAAGCGAGCTATCTTCCCTCTTGCGCGTTGCGCGCCCTGCGAAAACTGGTCGGCGGTCGGGAACTTTGTCCTGCGCCGGCCACGAGAGTTTCGCCCTGCGATTCGCGGCGCCGTTTTTGACGGCGCGGCTCCGAGTCGACTGCCGAGTCTGGCTGCAATCCTCCCTGACGCCGGGTGGCTGAGTACGCGTCCGCACTGACGCGTGCGCTAGTCGGCCCGTCGTGCCCGACGTCGCTCCGAGAGCAAGGCGAGGGGGGGATCGACGTGCCGGATATCAACGCACTGGTCGCACTGATTCTCGTGGCAGCGGCCGTCGTGCTCACGTTCGTGGTTGTCAAGTTCATCGACCGCCTGCGCCGTCGCGACGCCGAAACCGAGGCACGCGAGATCATCGGTCGGGCCGATCGCGAAAGCGCGAATCGCCGCAAGGAAGCGGAGCTGGAAATCAAGGAAATGACGATCCAGCAACGGGCCGAAGGCGAGCGCGAACTGGCCGGCCTGCGCCACGAACTGCACGAACGGGAGCGGCTGCTCGACAAACGACAGGACGCGATCGAACAGCAGCATGAGCAATTGCGCCGCCAGGAAAAAATGGTGGAAACCACGCAACGAAAGCTCGCCGAGCGGATCGAAGACACGAACCGCCGCAACGAAGAACTGGCCAACGTCCTGGACGTGCAACGGCAAACGTTGCACACGCTCAGTGGCTTGAACCGCGATGAAGCTACCTCGCGGCTGATGGAAATGCTCGAGCGCGAACTCTCGCACGAAGCCGGGTCGCTGATCCTCAAGCACGAGAAAAAGATGGCCGAGATCGCCGACGCCAAGTCGCGCGACATCCTGCTGACATGCATCCAGCGTTTCGCCGCACAGCACACCGCCGAAACGACGACCAGCACGGTCGACATCCCGAACGACGAGATGAAGGGCCGGATCATCGGGCGCGAGGGACGCAATATTCGCGCCTTCGAGAAAGCGACCGGCGTCGACGTCATCATCGACGATACGCCGGGCGTGGTAATTGTTAGCGCATTCGACACGGTGCGCCGCGAAATCGCCCGCCTGGCGCTCAACAAGTTGATCGCCGATGGCCGCATTCACCCAGCTCGAATCGAAGAGCTCGTCGGTGAGACACAAACCGAAATGGAGCAACATATCCAAAAGCGCGGCGAAGAAGCGGCGCAGGAGGCCGACGTGCCGGGCCTGCACCCCAAGATCGTCCACCTGATGGGCCGGTTGCGGTTTCGCACCAGCTACAGCCAGAACGTGTTGCGGCATTCGATCGAAGTCGCATTCCTGTCCGGACTGCTGGCCGAAGAAATGGGGCTCGACGGTCAATTGGCCCGCCGCTGCGGGCTGCTGCACGACATTGGCAAGGCGGCGGATCACGAGGCCGAAGGCGGGCATCCGAAAATCGGCGCCGAATTGCTCAAACGCTACGGCGAAGGTCCGGAAGTTGTTCATGCGGCACTGGGGCACCACGACGACATCCGGATTGACCATCCGTATACTGTGCTGGTCGCCGCGGCAGACGCCTGCAGCGCCTCGCGCCCGGGAGCCCGCCGCGAGACACTCGAGCGATACGTCAAGCGGATGGAGGAGTTGGAGACGATCGCCACCGGATTCGAGGGCGTGGACCAGGCCTTCGCAATCCAAGCCGGACGGGAGTTGCGCGTGATTGTTAGTGCCAAGGGCACGACGGACGCTTCGGCCGCGAAGATTTGTCGTGACATTGCCAACGCCTTTGAGCAACAATTGACGTATCCGGGCGAGATCAAAGTGACCGTGCTGCGCGAAACGCGCGTGACCGAAATCGCGAAGTAGCCCGCCGGCCACGGCGACCCGCCGGCCGACCGACGACAACCTTGCCAGAAAGAGACGTGCGACGTGCGCCTACTGTTGATCGGTGACATCGTTGGCAAGCCGGGGCGAAAGCTCGTTACGCGCGCCGTGCGCGGACTCGTCGAGTCCGAAGCGATCGACCTGGTCGTCGCCAACGCAGAGAACTCGGCTGGCGGCTCCGGACTCACTCCTGCGAATTACCAGGAACTCGTCTCCGCCGGTGTCGACTTCATCACGCTGGGCGATCACATCTATCGCCGGCGTGAAATCGTGAGAGTGCTCGAGTCGCAGCCCAACATCGTCAAGCCGGCCAACTTTCCAAAGAAGGCGCCTGGTCGTGAGTGGAGCGTTGTGCGCGCTCGAAACGGCGTCGACGTGGCCGTCATCAGTCTGCTGGGGCGCGTGTTCATGCGGCCGGTCGATTGCCCCTGGACGGCGGCCGATCGCGTGCTGGCCGAAATACCCCCGGAAGTCAAAGTCATCCTCGTCGATTTCCATGCAGAAGCGACAAGCGACAAACAACTAATGGGCCGATTCCTCGACGGTCGCGTGAGCGCTGTTTTGGGCACGCACACGCACGTGCCGACGGCCGACGAGTGCATTCTGCCCGGCGGCACGGCGTTCCAGTGCGACGTGGGGATGACCGGCCCGATTGATAGCATTCTGGGACGCCGCACCGACCGCGTGACTGAGTCGACGCTGACGTTCTACCCTACGCACTTCGAAGTTGCACAAGACGACGTGCGCCTGATGGGCACGCTGGTGGACGTCGACCCCGAAACCGGCAAGGCCACCGCCATCCGACGCTTACGCGTGGACGAACACCAGGTCAACGAACTCGCTGCCAACAACCAGCTATCACAACGCCCGGTGGTCTAAATCGGACGATTCGGGCACGCCGCCCCGATCGTGCCTGCACGGCCGCAACCGCTATTGCACGAGCCCTGGTAGACCGCTATGCTCCGCGTCCCTTTCGTTGATCACATCGCGAACTCGAATCGAGGAACCCGTCCGGACGTGATCTCGCCTCGCACGCGCATGATGGCCGTGCTGGTGGGAGTCGGGCTGTTGGCCACGTTGCTGGTGGCCAGCCAACTGCGACCGGATTCCCGCGGTTTGGGCACGCACCAACAACTCGGTTTGCCGCCGTGTAGCCTGTGGATCGCCACAGGGATTCGTTGTCCGGCGTGTGGCATGACCACGTCATGGGCTTACGCAACTCGCGGGCAACTGAACGATGCCCTGCGATCGCACGTCGGCGGAACGTTGTTGGCGGCAGCGACCGCGGTGTGTGCCGTTTCGGCGTTGGGAATTGCCGCCAGCGGACGATGGCCACTGCGGCAGCCGAGCGAAGCGGTCACGATCGGCCTGGTGGTTGTCGCCTTGGCGATGTTGCTGGGCGAATGGGTGATACGCGTTTGGTTTTCCTGAAATCCGCCGCACGACAAACCGTCGAGCGAAATCTTAGGACCATCTGGAAACGGCGCAACGAAGCGCCGCTGGCGCAACGATACAAGGACGTAGCGAGGATTAGCGATGGAACGCCTTCGTTCGCAGCCGCTGGCGCTGATGCTGGCCGTCGGCTCAGTCGCACTCGGACTGACCATGGCCAGCGGATGCACGCTCCTGGCCACGGCGATGTACATCATCGAGGGTACGAACACCAAAGCGGACTTCAATGGACTGCGCGGCAAGCGCGTGGCCGTGATCTGCCGGCCGGTGACCGCGCTGCACTTTCGAGACTCTAGCGCCTCGCGCGATTTGGCCCGACAAGTCGGCGCGCTATTGCAGCAGAACGTGTCGAAGATCTCGCTGGTCGACCAGCGCGACGTGTTCGAGTGGGCCGATGAGAACAACTGGGACGAGTACGTCGAAATCGGCCAGGCCGTCGAAGCCGACATGGTCGTCGGACTCGATCTCGAGGAATTCAGCCTGTATCAGGGCCAGACGCTATACCAGGGCAAGGCCAACGTGAAAATCATGGTCTACGACGTTGCCCAAGGAAACGTGCCGGTCTTCGAGCGGCATCTACCTCAAGCGGTCTATCCGCCGAATGCCGCCATTCCGGCTGGCGAGAAACCGGAACCGCAATTCCGCCGGCAGTTCGTCAACCACCTGGCGCAGCTCATCTCGCGCTACTTCTACGATCACGATGCCACGGTCGACTTTGCCAGCGACTCGACGGCATTGTCCAACTAGCGTCGCGTGGCAAACCTGTGTGACGCTCGTTCAGAGTTTCGGTGGTGGGCGTTTCACCGGACGGGGCAGCATCTTGGCCCGATCGTTGCGCGGCGGACGCGGGCGCGGATTCTGGGCGGCTTGTTGACGCTCGCGAACGCCGGTGTGTACTTCTTTCCACGACCAGCCAAACGGTTGCTTCAATTCCGCTTTGGCCAGTTCCGCCCAGGGCGTGTCGGGATGCTCGCGGGTGACGCGCTCCAGATAGGTCCGAGCCTGTTGGGCCATTTTTTCCAGCGCACTACCCACCGAGATGTCGTCCGACGGTGCCAACAGCCAAGTATCGCTGTCGGCCTTTTCGAACTTCATTCCAGACTTCGCCTTGGCCAACATCGCGTTGTAGCCCTCGGTGCGCACTTTGACGCCCAACACCAACCCCATCGACAGATCGAATCCCGCCTGCCACCGGGGCGTTGTCAGCTCTTCACGGTCGGCCACTCCGCGTTCGAGTGCCTCGTGGAGCTTGTTGATCTTGGGTTCCAAGACGGCCGCGTCGCGCTGGGCACGTGAAAGCTGATTGGCCAATTCGGCCTCGCTGACTTTCGGAAAGACGCGCCGCGGCTGCTCCATCGGCGTCACCCACGACATTTGTGCAGCCTGTACCAAGGCGGCCCGAGCCTTGTTCCGCGACAGGGCCCGCTCATAGTCGCGGATCGGCATGTAGTCTGGGCGGTAGTTGATCATGATGTCGGGATCGAAATCGCCGCCAAGCTGCGCGGCCGCGGCACCGGTCTGGCTGCGTCGTCGCTTGGTGGGCTGCACCGAGAAGTAGATCCCGCCCGTCTCATAGCAAAGTCGTGTCAGGCTGTAGGGACCAAATCCCGAAGCCAGTGGCTCGTCGGTCTGCGCCGACCCGATCTTGACCAACTCAGGCATGTACGATTCTGGCCCCTGTCGCACGGGCAACCACTGCGGAGTTTGGTCGAACTTCGGATCCGGATCGACGTAACGAACAAGCACGTCGCGCCGCCCGAACGGCGCCGGCACGCCGATGCAGTACACGGGGATTTCATGCCGCACACATCGCGTGACCACGTCGTCCAGCTCCGACTCGTCGTCTCCCACCTCGTCGGTGAACACGATGAAAATCACGTTGCGACGCGGTTGCTGGGTACGGAACGTGCGATATCGTTCCAGGGCGCTGCTGATCGCCGTGAAGGTGCGCTCGACGCCGCTGTTGTCGGTCTTGATGCTGGCCACCGCTGACTTGATTGCTTCGAGATCGTCCGTCGGCTTGGGTGTTAGGAACTCGACAGCTTGTCCGAACGCCGCCACGGCGGTCAGCAGCGGCTTTGCGCCGTGCTGGCGAAACGCCGGATCGCCGGCCGCCTCGATCACGCCTAACTCTTCGTACACGCGATCGAATCGCCGTATCGTGTTTTCTCGCTCGCGCTCAAGGCTGCCCGATTGATCGAAGAACCACACGACCAGTGTCTCGCGCTCTTCGAGCGAGAGCACAATCTCTTGCGTAATGCGATCCACGGCTCCATCGGCCCCGGCGACGCCCGCGCCGGCGATGCCCTTAATCGTGAGGTTTTCAGCAAACTTGGGGCCGGTCGCGTCGCGAATCTCTTCCTGCATTTCGATTGTTTCGTCGAACTCGATGGGATCCTCAACTTCAAGTTCCGACGGGGTGGTGGCCGTCATGGCCAGTGTCGGAGCGACCGCCTCCAATGCGTCGGCGTCGCCAAAGCTCGAGGCCCCGATCGCCTCGGTCTCGACGTCGGCGATGCTGAACTCTTCGGAGGTTGTCAGCGGATCCTCGGGCTTCGCGCTTCCCAGCACGACCAAGAATTCCTGGCGCACCGGTCCGACAAACGTCACCAAGGTCAGCACGACCAACACCGCAAGATGGCCCAGCAAGCTCACGATCCACGCGGAAGTCTCGCCGTCCCACCTCGTGGGCTCGTCGACCGTGCGAGCGTCGTCCGCGCGTTCACCGTGTTGTCGGCGTTGTAGCAGGCTCACGGATCAATTACTGGTAGGTGTGCACGGATCCTAGAAAGCACGATGGAGCGCGCGCTGGCCACGGCGCGCGGTGCAATACTTGGCCTAAATTCGCTGCATTTTCATTGTCTTTCACATCGCGAATTCACGCAACTATTCGCATTCGCTGCACGCCGTATACGTGCCGTAAGGCGGCGATTACCGGCCGAAAGCGTATTGCCGTGTCAGTCGATTACCACAAGTGGGTCGGCAATGCGGCCTGATCGTCCCCTTCCTCCAACGCCCGTAACCTGCCAAATACAGGCGATTTCGACTGTGAGGGCATACGTTGACCCTATTGGGTGGGCGAATTTAGGATGGAAGTATCTGCCGCTGTTCGCCGTGCCGAACGCGCTGGGTCGTAAGCGCCGAGTCGGTGCGCCCGTCTTTTCTTCAAGGAACTGGCCGATGCCTTTTTCGTTCTCCGTTTGGCAACCGTTTCGGTCAGCGATTTTTCGCGTCCGAATCGTTCGTATCACGGCAATTGCGCTCGCGATGGTATTCGTGGCCAGTGGCCCTCTGGTGTCGAACCAACTTCGCGCAGCTCAAAACGACGACGAAGAGGACAAGCCGTTGCCGCCGGAGGAAATCTCGCTCCGCACGCGCGACGACGTGCCGCTTAAGGCAACCTACTACCCGAGCAAGCTCGGCAAAGAAGCGGTGCCGGTCGTGATGTTGCACGCGGCCAGAGGCGTGCGCGGCGACTTTACGGCGCTGGCGCTGCGGCTTCAGGAAGTCGGGCATGCCGTCCTCGCGCCCGATCTGCGCGGCCACGGCGACAGCGCGACGCGGAGCAATCAGCGGGAGTTCGGCCTGCGACGAACAGACCTGGCCGCGATGGTCACTCAGGATCTCGAAGCCGTTAAGAGTTTCTTGGTCGACCGCAACAACGATGGAGAACTGAATATCGAAAAGCTGTGCGTCATTGGGCTCGAGATGGGTTCGGTCGTCGCGCTAAACTTCGCGGCACGCGATTGGAGTTGGCCCCGACTGGCGATCGGCAAACAGGGGCAAGACGTCAAAGCGCTGGTGCTGGTATCCCCCGTATGGTCGTACCGCGGGTTGAGGATTAATGAAGCGGTCACGCATCCGAGCATTCAGCGCGAGGTGTCGGTGATCGTCATCACCGGCAAAGGTGGCGCGAAGGAGCTGCGCGAAGCCAAACGGCTCTACAGCACACTCGAACGATTTCACCCGCCACCGGCGCCGGAAGATGCCGCGACCCAACAGATGATTTGGTTGCGCGCGCTGCCGACCACCCTGCAAGGCACGCAATTGATTCAACAGAAGCGGTTGGGCGTGGCGGAGATGATCGAGTCGTTCATCAAGCTGCGGCTGACGGACGTTGATCTGCCGTGGCAGAAACGGGCGCGAGCGCTCTAGGTGCGCTACAGGGCGGACTGCTGCGCGTGAGGTCGTGGGGCGAATCGGATCGCGCGATCACTGCCTAGCCCGAGGAAGGGCGGCTTACCGGAAAACGCTCGACCGGCACCATGTCTGGCGGCGCGTCGTGGTCGAGGCGCGCGCCGGATACTGCGGAGCTGGTCGCCCGACGACCTGAAACGTCGCGCGGAGGGATTTTTAGTACCACGCCGATCGGAAGCAGGTCAGGGCTGGAAAGCGTCTGGCGGTTGTACTCGAAGATCTCCAAGTACCGATCGCCCCGTCCAAGGTATCGCTTGGCCAACATCGAAAGCGTGTCGCCGTCGGCGATCGTATGGCGAATGTCCGTTGGGCTGATCGGATCGTGGCTGACAAAGTCGCCACCGTCGTCCTGGGGCACGTCCAGCTCGCCGTCGAGGGGCGCTTCGATCGGTTCCAACAACGCCCCGACCGGATTAAAACTGCGTTGAAACGCTGGTTGCGTGTCCTCGATCGGCTGTTGCCTGATCGCCGCGGTTTCGGCCGTAGGAATGCGAAACGCGGGCTCGTTCTGCGTGACCGTTTCGATCCGCGTGCTCGAGGTGCGCTTTGCCCACTCGGCATCGGCGGCCACGCGCCGCTCGACGCGCTGCCGAAACGGCGAATTCTCAAGAGCCTCTTGCCACGCGAGGTGGGACGCGTCCTTGCGAAAAAAGAAGGCTGTAAACGCTCCGACCGCCAACACCATGGCGACCACGACCAGCTTTTTTCCGACGGGCATCCTGGTTCCTCTTCAGTGTTCTGTACTGACAGGCCCGGCACATCGGTGCATCGAGCCATCTCCATTCTTCGCGGTAAAACGCCCGGCGGCCAGCGCGGCGCGCGGTAAAAGCCAGAGGAATTCGGCCATCGCGGTATGCTAGCAACGCGCAGCGCGAATGTCGCGCAAACGCCTGCCATACATGCTAGGCAAGCTGGTGCAACCGTACCGGCAACGCGCGCGAAGGCTTGCCGACTCGGCAAACTATTCCAGCGCGGGCGACTATCCGCCTGCCTGAGGCGCCTTGGACCCCAAAGTAGGCGCGGAGCTTCGTGCCGTGCCGCGCGTCGTGGCCGGACGCTTTAGCCACAACAGAATCGGAGCCGCGATATAGATCGAACTGTACGTCCCGGCCAGCACGCCGATCATCATCGTGTAGGCAAAGGCGTGAATCCCCGGCCCACCCAGCACGTACAGAATCACGCTGGCAATCAACACGGTACCCGACGTGAGCAACGTGCGGGCCAATACCTGGTTGACACTGCGGTTGATCATGTCCTCGGTCAGCTCGGGACTTTTGCCGCGGACCTCGCGAATCCGGTCGAACGTGACGATCGTGTCGTTGATCGAAAAGCCCACGATCGTCAACAGCGCGGCCACGACGGCCAGGCTGATCTTGAAGGGATCGACCAATAGCGCCCCCAAGTAAGGCGAAAGGTACGCGCTGATCGCGAGAAAGGCGATGGCCACAAGCACGTCGTGCAGCAGGGCCACGACCGCCGCCAGACCAAACACGACATTCTGGAAGCGGATCCAAACGTACATCACGATCATCACCATGCTGGCGAGCATGGCGTACATCGCCATCAATTGCGTATCACCGGCCACCTTGCCGCCGATCTGGTTCGAGCCCGGAAAGACTGGCGTTTCGGCCAGTCGGGTTTGGATCGCCCTAAGCAGCGTTTCGGTTTGTGCGCCATCGAGGCCGATCTCCAACGTCCAGTTTTCATACGTCGCGTCACTGCCTGGTTTGTATTCAGCGTTGCGCAAGCGGAACGGCACGGTCACCGATTCCATCGTGGTCAGTTGCTGCTTGATCATTTCGGTCAGCGTTTCGTGGCTGATCGACTCAGGAAAGTTCAACTCGACGCGCGTTCCGCCGACCAGCGAAGACGGTGATGCTACGGTTGCCGTCGCCGTATCAGCCGGCGATGTGCCTGCTTCGCCTGCCGGCTCCGATTCGCCCGTGGCCGGCTGCTCGGATGTCGGCTCTTCGGCGGCAGTTTCCGCTGCTGGGGGTGCGTCCGCGGCCGGTTGCTCGTCTTGCGGTAATTCGGCAGCCGGTTCTTCGGTCTGGGGACTTTCGGCTGGCTCGTCACTCTCGGCCGGTGGCTCCGTGTCAGGCTGCTCGTCGGCCGCTTTTTCTTCCGCGGTCTCCTGCGCCGTGACTGCTGCACCAATCGCTGGGGCAACGCGCAATGAAGCTAGGCTCACGGGCACGCGACCGTTCGAACGCCGCGGCGAGGAAGTGGGTACATCGTTGCGCGACGTATCATCAGTCGACGGCGCCGATTCGTCCGAGGGTTGCGGCTCGGCTTCGTCGGGAGACTCCGTATCGGAGTTCGCATCGGACTCAGCGTCCGGCTGCGCCTCGGGTTCTGTTTCGGCAGGCGCCGGCTCGGACTCCGGCTCTGGTTCCGCGGCCGGCTCGTCCGTGCCGCTTGCTTCCGGTTCGGAATCAGCCGGTTGCCCGGCATTTGGTTCTGTTTCGACTTTCGCCCCTTCGATCGTGGCGAGCGGCCCGAACGACATGCTGTAGGTTTGCAGTGAATCGCCGAACGTTTCTCGAAGCGCGGTTTCGACTTTCTCGATGTCGGCCTCCGACGTGTCGATCTTATACTCTCGATCGTCCTCGCCCATGCTACTGACGGCCACGTCAGGCAAGTCGGCCACGGCGGCGCGCACCTGTCCGATGTTCTGTTGCTCGCCCTCGGCAAACAGAAGTTGCACGCTGGAACCGCCGGTAAAGTCGATGTCGAGCAGTTCCTTGCCGCGACTGGCCGCGGCGCCCAGGCCGATGGCGATCACAATCAATGAAGCAGCCATGGCAGGCGTTCGCCAACGGATGAAGTCGTAGTTCGTGTGGCCCACGATCCGCATCATCTTCAACTGAGTCAGCCAGCGCTTCTTTTCGGCCACGTCGAAGATGACCCGCGACACGAAAATGGCCGTAAACATGCTAACCAACAGACCGAGAATCAGCGTGACGGCAAATCCTTTGATCTGGTCGGTGCCGATCGTGTAGAGGACGATCGCCGTAATCAGCGTCGTTAGATTGGCGTCGATGATCGTGGCCGTGGCGCGCGAGAAGCCGTTGCGAATAGCCATCCGCAACGAAGCCCCGCGTTCCAATTCCTCGCGCATCCGTTCGTAGATTAGCACGTTGGCATCGACGGCCATGCCAACCGTCAGCACCAGACCCGCCAGACCAGGCAACGTGAAGGCGGCTTTGATCAAGATCATCAGCGCCACCGTGATGACCACGTTGAGCGTGACGGCGATGTCCGCCACCAGACCCGACCAGCGGTAATAGACGAACATGAAGACCAAAATCGCTGCGGTCGATATGATCATCGCCATGCTGCCTTGGCGGATCGTGTCGTCGCCCATCGTGGCGCTGGTGCGCTGTTCGCTGATTGGCTCGGGCCGCAACGTGGCCGGCAGGCTGCCGGCGTTGAGCACGTCTACCAAGAACGTGACTTCGTCCTCGGTGAAGTCGCCTTCGATCTGGCCCCGCTCGCGGATCTCGCTGTTGATCCGCGGGGCAGAGAGCACCTCGTTGTCCAGCACGATTCCCAAGTGGCGGAAGAAGCCAGTCGTCTCGTCCGGCAGATTGTTGCGAGTCAGTTGTCCGAAGCGCCGCGCGCCATTGGCATCGAAGGAGAATTCGACGACCCGCTGACCCTGGTAAAACCCGCCTGCCGCGCGACTGAGATAGCCACCGTCGACGTTGTAGGGGTCAATTCGAATCAACACCTGACGCCCACCGGTTTCAGTTTCACGTGCGGCGCCCAACACCTCGGGTGACATTTGGAAATCGTCGCCCATCTGAACCCAGCGCCCGACGAGCTTTCCGCCGATGTAGACGTCGTCGCCGATGCTGCTCTGCGCGGCGCGCAGGATATCGCGATCATCGCGCTCATTGGCCAGGATGCGGAATTCGAGCAGCCCGCCCGTCGAGATCCGTTTCTTGACCTGCTCAACTTCCTGCTTGTCGACTTCCGGAATGATCACTTCGAGCTGTTCGGCGCCGTACTGGCGAATGGTCAGCTCCTTAACCCCGCCGGGGTTGATTCGCCGGCTAACCGCCGCGATTAGCTTGTCCATCTCGACGGCTTTGTGCTGCTGATCGACCGTGTAGTGATAGGTCGTCTTGCCGTCTTCGGTCGTGGGCGCGGCGCCGCTATGCAACGTGATGTCGGCGGTTGACCGCAGATCGAGCACGGCCTTTTCGACCGCCGATGGATCGAAGTCCTCGGGCACGACGATGTCGATTTGCGTGGCGCTGGCCGGCATGGCCGTAACGGCTTCGCCTCCGCCCTCGTTTAGCGTGCTGTTCAACTGCGCCACTGCGCCGGGCATCCACGAAGGTTTGGTCGCCTCCCGGTCGACCTCGTAGACCAACACGACGCCGCCGCTTAAGTCGATGCCGAGCTTCGGCGGCCAACCCACGACGTTGATCACGACGCCGGCTACCAAGGCGAACACAATGATGCCAATTTTGAACGAGTAGTCCTGCATGCGCAGTGCCCGAGCGATCAGCGCGCCGACGACGAACGATCCGATGATTACACCGGCCGCCATCAGCAGCCGCAGTGCCGCGGTCGTTTCGTCGCCCGCCGCATCGGCCAAAGCGTCGGCCGCCGCTGGCTCGGCTTGTGACAGAATCCACGTGAGAAGAGAGGTCGACGCCATGAGGAAACATTCCTACTCGTAAAGGTTATGTGGATTTGTCGTTCGAAGGCTCGTCGGAGATCACGCGCGCCACGGCACCGAACGTAATTCGCAGCTTGGCGTTGGCGGCTTCGTCGACCTTGATCGTTACTTCATCGCTGTCGCGCTGCACGTTGGTCACCACGCCATAGATGCCGCCGATGGTCACGACACGGTCGTTTTTCTTCAGTTGCTGAAGCAAGTTTCGATGCGCCGCTTGTTTGCGCCGTTCGGGCCGAATCATCAAGAAGTAGAACATGACCACAATCACCAGCAGCGCGGGCAGCAGGCCAAGAGGATTTCCCCCGCCCGGCTCCGCCTGGGCCCCGTCGGCAATCAAGAAAGGCAAGACCGTGTCGATCACTTGGCCACCGGGAATTGCTGTGGTCGCGTTCCGGTCGGCTTCCGGGGCGACGAAGGTTCCTTGCACGTATGTCTGGGGTCGAGCGTGGCAAGACTCCCGCCGACTCAAAGCGCGGCTCACCCACGCGGAATCGGTTGGCCCGCGTCGATCCACGAGCATCGGATCGGCCGCCATCTTGCACGAACGACGTATCTTAAAGCTAGTCGTGCGAAGGGACAAGGGCAGCGCGCGGGGCGCTGTCGACTAGGCACCGTCGTGCCGGTAGCCGCGCAACGTATCCTCGACGTAGTCGACGAATCTTGCCTCGCCAATGGCCTGGCGAGCGCCGGCCATGAGCTGTTGGTAGTAGGTGAGGTTGTGCGCGGAAACGAGCATCGGCCCGAGCATCTCGCCAGCCATGAACAGATGGCGCAGATAGCCCCGGCTGTGGCGACAAGCGACGCAAGGGCAGCCCTCCTGCAGGGGGCGCGCGTCCCGTTCAAATCTCTCGTTCCGCAATCGCAAGGGACCCGCGGCGGTAAAGGCCATCGCATTGCGGGCATTGCGCGTGGGCAACACACAATCAAATAGATCAATGCCCCGACGCACCGCCTCCAACAAATCTTGCGGGCGACCGACGCCCATCAGGTACCGCGGTCGATCCACCGGGAGCTGGGGCACGGTGACGTCCAACACGCGATACATCTCGTCCGGCGTCTCGCCGACGCTCAGCCCGCCCACTGCGTAGCCGGGGAAGTCGAGCGCGGCCAGTTCCGTTGCGCACTCGAAACGCAACTCGCGATCGAGCCCGCCCTGGACAATGGCAAACAGTGCCTGATCGTCGCGCGACCGTGCGGCGCGCGAGCGGGCGGCCCAGCGCACCGTGCGGTGCATGGCGTCGGCAACCACGTCGCGATCGTTCGGCAACGGCACGACGTGGTCCAAGACCATCGCCACGTCGCTGCCTAGAGCTTCTTGAATCTGCACGGCGCGCTCCGGCGACAATTCGAAGGCCGAGCCATCCAGGTGCGAACGAAACGTGACCTGCTCGTCGCTGACCTTCGTGTTGTGCGCCAAGCTAAACACCTGAAAGCCGCCGCTGTCGGTCAAGATCGGTCCGCTCCAGCCGGAAAAGTCGTGCAATCCGCCCAGCGCGGCGACCACTTCGGCGCCGGGCCGCAGCGCCAGGTGGTACGTGTTGGCGAGCATCATTTGTGTGCCGGTCGCGGCCAGATCGTCGATCGACAGACCCTTGACCGTCGCTTGCGTGCCAACCGGCATGAACGCCGGCAGATCGACCTCGCCGTGCGGCGTGGAAAACACGCCGACGCGCGCGGCACAGTTCGGGTCGGTGGCCGACAGGCGGAACGAGAAGGGGCCGCTGGTCATGAACGGGTCGATCGAATCCCAACCTCGCTGCCGCCGGCGAGGTGGACAACGCGTGGGTAGCAAGCCGCCCGCGGCAGGCGGCATGCCTGTGGCAATCGCACGACGCGGAGCGGGCCCGCGCCAGGAGTTGTTCCGCCAGCCGGGCGATCAGTCGCCGCGCAGCTTCAAGCCCTGCAGCGCCAGCTTTTCGCGCACTTCGTTCAAGCTAGTCACGCCGAAGTTCTTGCACTCCAACAAATCGTCGCCGGTACGACGGAGCAACTCGCCGACCGTGTTGAGTCCCAGGCGGACCATGCACTTGCGAGCCCGGACCGACAGGTTCAGATCCGAGATCGGCCGGTCGAGCATCGCCTGCTCGTCGGCCGATAGCGTTTCGGTCTCGTACACCGGCTCCGGCTCGGCCTTTTCGACGGCGAACTGCCCCAGCGAAAGCCCCTTGGAGGCGAGCATTTCGCGAATCTCGACCAGCGACGTCTCGCCGAAGTTCTTGCTGGCCAGCAGCTCTTGCTCACTGCACCGGGCCAGGTCACCCAGCGTGTTGATGCCCATTTTTTGCAGACAGTTGCGGCTGCGCACCGATAGCTCGAAGTCGCTGACCGGCACGTTGAGCACCTGGTTCACGCGGTCGCGTCGCCGCTCCATGTCCTCGTCGTAGAACATGTCGCCCGAGGCCTGGGCGTCTTTCAAAAACAACCTCGCGCGGGAGTGATTCGCGTGCGAGTCGAGGATTCGCTGGTAGCACTGTTGCGCTCGATCGTACTGCTGGCGATCTTCGTAGAGCACACCCAGATTCAATAGCGATCCGATGTGCGCCGGAAACTGCGCGACCGAGCGCTCGTACAAATCGAGCGCCACATCGTCGTTGCCGCGACGGTCATTCTCGCGAGCCAGCCCGAACAGGGCGCCGGTGTGATTGGGATCGGCTTCGACGGCCCGCTCGAACAGAGCGACAACTTCTTCGGGGTTGTCCCCCAACGTCGCGATCGTAGCACCGCGCTGGTACAGGTATTCGGCCGTTTGCTCGACCGCGCCGGACAGCGCGTCGAGCGTGGCCAGCGCCTGATCGGCGTTGCCGGCGCCGCGCTGTGCTTCGGCACGTCCCAACTGGCACTCGTCGGCGTTGTAGCCGGCTCTGGCCGCAGCTTCGTATTCGGCGATGGCCTCGTTGAAGCGGTCCTGCGAGTAGTGCGCTCGGGCCGAGTAGAAATGAGCCAGCGCGCCGCCATCGCCCGACTTTAAGGTTTCGATGGCCGATCCGTAACGACCCAGCAAATACTGACAGACGCCCAGCCGCACGGCTTCGGCCGGACTGCGGCCTTCGCGACTTTCCAACTCGGCGACCGCGTCGCGCAGCGACCGGTATTGCGACATGTCCTCGGCGATCGTGTCGACGATTTGTTTAATCTCTTGGGGTCCGAACGGACCGCCCGACGACACGACCTGCTTCAGATCAACTTCCAAACCTTGGGCCATCAGATTCTCCCGGAAAGATTGGCGGGCAGGTCCTTGGCAATCGACGATGGGCCGCGCCGCCCGCAAAAAAAGGCCCGTCGCGGCGCGCGCAAAAGGCCTCGCTCAGAATCGCCGTTTAGCGTGTGATCCACACGGAAACCACTAACCTGGCAGCTCACAAAGAGTTGCGACAGTCTAGCGCGCGCCGGCGCGGGCGTCAAGGGGCGCCGCCGCCAACCGGCCGACGCCGCTGCCAAGCGCCGCGTCCGCCGAGCCGCACGCCGATTCGAAGAGCCAGCGATGGGAGTCGAACCCATAACCCCCGCATTACGAATGCGGTGCTCTGCCAATTGAAGCTACGCTGGCGCGGTGTTTCCGGCAGGATTTAGGCGAAGTGTCTAAGTCTACCGTGCCAGGCGACTTCCGCCAAGGCCGTGAGAGGATCAGGCACGGTACGCGGAACAGCGCCGCCGGTTGCGTCCATCTGCGCCGCGACTGGGAGGACGTGGATGGCGCGACCACCTCGGATGCCGGCGATTCGAAACCGAGAGTCAGCTTCTAGGTCGCCGTAATCAAAGTCCGTGGCCGGCGCCACGCAGCGACACGCGATTCGCGCCGCTCTCAATCTCGGCAACGATCGACCTCTGACTGCCGCGCTGCACCGGTACGCCGACACCAAGCTCTCGAAACAGATCGCGCAGCCGATCCGGTTCCGGGTGTTCGACGACCAGGGAAACCAAGCGAGCACCTTGCGGCGACGTTGTCGCCGGATGGGGCGTGTCGCCCCAGTCAATGAAGAACGGCATCAGCCCGCCATACTCTTTCCCCGCGGAAACGCCCAGCGTTCGCCACTGGAGCAAGTCACCCGCGGTGGTACGACGCGACCCCGACCGGATGCCGGATGTCTTGAGACCCAACTCTTTCGCTTTGGCCTCGATCCGTGCAAGTTGGCTACTCGGAACTGCGAACGTCAACACTTCCGGGCTAGCAAGCTTTGCGATCCGCGCGCCGGCACGGATCGGCCGCGGGAGTTTCGGATCCGGTCCGATGATCTCGAGGTACTGGTTCGCGCCTAGCGAAATCAATGCGTTGACCGTTCCACGTCCCGGGTGGTTGCCGCCTGCAGTGGCCGAGACACCCAATTGCATCGCGATACGCCGGCTTTCGGCTTCCACGTCAGGTGCGGCGTAGACGACGTGATCGACGGCCGTTGGCTCGAACTTCCGCTCGCCGCCCAGCGCAGTCCCAGTCGAGATCGCAAGGATCGCCATGCAACGAAACAATCGGGCCATGCTGTGGGCTCTGGACATGCGTTTGCCGCGACACGCCGATTGCCCGGCGCGCTGGTATCAAGATCGACAACGTATGCCTATTCGATCGCGCATCGTGAAGATTGGCTCGACGTCGCGCATTTTCTTGCCAAGGCCGCGAGACCGGCCCGCGTCGCGCTCGGCGTAGCACCAGACTTTGCCCATCCGCCATGCACCATGGCCGACGCGTCGGGCGTGACGGTGTGCGCTGCTGGAGACTCCGACCAAGACGCCCGCGCGCCAGAGGGACCCCGACTTGGGCGAGCCGGCTGGCGACCCACCCAAGTCCAGGGCGTCCTTCTGGCAACTGGCTGCAGAAGCCAGACCTCGCATGAATGTCGTGCCACGGCTCAGGTGCGAACCCCGCGCCGCGGCGACCTTGACTCGCGGTCACACCTGACTGGTGAACTGAAAGCCGTGGTAGGCCTCGTTGCCGTGTTCGCCGACGTCGAGTCCTTGCGACTCTTCTTCCGGCGTCACACGCAGTCCCATCAGCCCTTTGACTCCATAGAAACAAATCGCGCCGGTCACCATGCACCATGCGAACACGGAGCCAACGCCGATTGCCTGCGTGATCAATTGCGACGGATCACCGCCCAGCAGTATTCCGGTCGTCGGGCCGGCGCTGGCGTCGGTGTTTTCCATGGCGAACAGGCCCAAGGCCAGCGTTCCCCAGGCACCGCACACGCCGTGCACCGAGATCGCGCCCACTGGGTCGTCGATCCGGAGCGTTCGATCAACGAACACAACTGAGCACACGACCAGACCGCCGCCGATCGCGCCGATGGCGATCGCGCTGGGAATACTGACCCAGGCGCAAGGCGCCGTGATGGCCACCAGGCCGGCCAAGGCACCGTTGAGCGCCATCGTGGCTTCCCATTTGCCGAACAGCATCCGCGAAACGAAGATCGCGGCGATCGCGCCGGCTGCGGCAGCCGAGTTGGTCGTACACGTAATGTGCGCGATGTCGCTGGCATTAGCCGCCATCGTGCTG
This sequence comes from uncultured Planctomycetaceae bacterium, assembly GCA_937952415.1. Taxonomy (GTDB): domain Bacteria; phylum Planctomycetota; class Planctomycetia; order Pirellulales; family PALSA-1355; genus CALFYT01. The sequence continues at coordinate 115,706 of CALFYT010000003.1, forward strand.
CCCGGATTGAATCCGAACCAACCGAGCCACAGGATCAACACGCCCAAAGTCACCAGCACGATGTTGTGACCGGGGATCGCCCGGGGCTTGCCTTCGTGATCGTACTTTCCGTGCCGTGCTCCGAGGACAAACGCGCCAACCAATGCCAACCAGCCGCCCACGCTGTGCACGACGGTGGACCCGGCAAAGTCCCAAAAGCCCATGTTGGCCAGCCAACCGCCGCCCCAGATCCAATGTCCGGAGATCGGATAGATCAACGTTGTAATGAAAACGCTGTACGCCATGTACGAGGCGAACTTGGTGCGCTCGGCCATCGCGCCGGAAACAATCGTCGCGGCCGTGGCGGCGAACACAAGCTGGAAGAAGAACTTGGCTTCGAGCGGAACCGGCGTCCAGCCGATCGGGTCGAAGTTCGAAATTTCGCTAACCGCGCCGTCGTCGGCGACGACTTCGACCTGGCTCTCTCGGAGGAAGAAGCCGCTTTCACCGATGAAATCGTTGCCGACGCTGAACATCAGCCCAAAGCCGACCGCCCAAAACGCGAGGCTTCCGAATGAGAAGTCCAACAGGTTCTTCATGCAGATGTTCACCGCGTTCTTGGCACGCGTCAGCCCGGCTTCGACCAGGGCGAACCCGGCTTGCATGAACATCACTAGCAAAGCGGCCACCATCACCCAGATCGTGTCCAGGGCGACGCCCAACGACGCGATGTCTGTGTTGGTACCCATCACCGGCTCGGCATCGTCGGCGGGTTCTTCCGAGCCAGTCTCCTCGGCGTCGGTTTCGGCCGCCACTTCCACGGAGACCGACTCTTCGGAGTCCGCCGGTTCGTCTTGGGCCGATGCAACGACCGGGACGGCCAACATGACCGCCAGCGCAGCAACAATCAATAACAAGTTCAGACGTTCGGTTAGTAAACTCATGGCATTTCTCACCGTTGACAGAAGGACGTGCAGAAGGACGACTATGCTCGACTCGCGGGCGGCCCAGTGCGACGCGCCGCGCTCCACCGACAGACGGTGGAACGATTTTCGTCGCAGCGACTGACGAACCCACGGAAGTTCGACTTTCGGTTACCGGCTTTTGCCTCGCTAGGTTTGGATGGCTTGCTGTTGTTTTGCGCCTTGCGGGCGGCGCCTGGGTATTGCTGTTCCGTCCTGCAGCGCGCACCTCGAGCGCAGTTGGCGCGCACCTTTTTCGTGCGCCACGTGAGGGTCGTGAAATCAAACCGTCAACAGGTGCCCGAGTCGGGACTCGAGCGCCTGGCGAACCTGGCGCTGTCAGACGCCACCGCTGTTACTGACGAACAGCGTCAGGTAGCGGCTGTGTTCGTTGGGCGGATTTGCGTTGGCCCGTTGTGCCATGCGGCGAACTTTCCCCCGACTACCTGATGCGTGCCTAGAAAACGTACGTGGGCCCGGTGAATGCAATCAGCGTGCCGCTTGCGCAGTTGGCATGATCGAAGCGCGAGCCGGAGCCATGCAAGCTGTTGGCGCACAGCGGGTTTAGGCCGCGCGAAGAATTCCGTGCCGTGGCCCACACTTCGCCTCGGCCGGCGCGGTTGCCAATCGAACAGGCACCGGGGGACTATCCGCGCGGCAAGCGGCCCGGTGCCGAAAACGCCGCGGCGATCAGGCCCTTCCCGGTACCCAAACCAGTGCGACCTTTTGCACCACGATGTCGCTTTTACGGGGCCGCACGGGGTACTCGACGATCTCGACCGTGCCGGCGTCGCGCTCGAGCTTGGCCACTTCGGCAGCGAAACTTTGGTCCAATTCGGCCCGTTTGTCCAACAGGGCGTCCAGCGCGCGCTGGGCCCGTTCGACGTCGCCCCGTTGCCTGGCTGCACGATTGGCGCCACGAGCGGCGGTCGCTGCGCCACGTACGTTGGTCGAACTGACGACCTTGCGACCAAGCAGGGCCCCCAGGATCGACGAGCCGACCGAAACGGCGGTCTGCACAGCTTGGCCCGTGAACTGCGAGCGCTCGCGTTCGACCCGTTGCTGTGCGCGACGGATCTTGTCTTCCAGGCTCATGTGCTTTTTCGCGAATCGTTGGCGCAGTTTGTCGACCGCTTCGTCGCGCTGCTCGCGCGAGGTTTGCTGCGCGCGGATCCGAAAATCGGCTTCACTCTCGTCGGGCCGCGAATAGAGCTTCAACTGCGGGGCTCGCCACAATTTGAGCCGCTCATGTCCGTACAAGTGCGTCGCCAACGATTTCTTCCATCCGGCGTAACTCTTGGGGCGCAGCGCCGCCGACGGAACCGGCAAGAACGACGCACCGGCCAGCGGTTGCTTTTCGAACTCCCCAAAACTGTCGGCCATCGCCACCGACTCCTCCCACAACCGGGTGTCTATCGGATCCTTGATGCGCAGAATCACGGCGATGTCCCGCCAACAGTCGACGTCGGCACGCGCGTTGACGTAGTGGAGTCGGGCTGTGCCAACCAAGGTCGGACGGTAGGCGATCGTCTTGGCGTCGGCTGCCAGGTCGCGCGGCGGCATGAAGCATTCGCCCGCCTCGGCCGGCACAAGCGGTCGTTGGCCGGTGGACGACCTCGCCTCGGCAGCGTTCGTCGCGTCTGCCGGCTCGGCGGCGATTTGGGCCTCGGGCGAGGGCGGGTCGGGCTGTTTGTCGGCGGCGGCTTCGGCCCGCGCCGCTTTGACCGGTGCCATCAGCGTTTGGATCTGGGATCGCGTCAGTGGCCCTCGCAAATAGGACAGGCACCACCGTGTTTGAAACACGACCGGTTCCGTCTCGTGAACGTTGTTCATCAGGAAGACGCGGTTACCCAGCGCCGCCAAGGTCGATTCGATCTGCGATCGATCAAACGACGTCCCCGCCGCCAGCGAAGCCCCTTCCAGCCCTTCGAGCACGCGAGCCTTGTCACGCTCGGTCTGAAGCCGGCCCAAGAACCAGGTGCCGGTGTTCGAAAGTCCCTTGTAGTCAAGGTCGACCGGGTTTTGCGTGGCCAGCACGATTCCTAGCCCGTAAGCTCGCGCCTGCTTGAGCAAAGTCAGCATGGGCTGCTTCGACGGCGGGTTGGCGGTGGGCGGAAAGAATCCAAAGATCTCGTCCATGTACAGCAGGGCGCGCAGGCTCGACGTGCCCGGCTGCGTGCGAATCCAACTGAGGACCTCGCCCAACAGAATGGTGACGAAGAACATTCGTTCGGCTTCGGAAAGATGCGCAATCGACATGATGGCCAACCGCGGCTTGCCCTCGGCCGTGTAAAGCAGTCGGCCCACGTCCAGCGGCTCGCCCTGCATCCAGCCGGAAAAGCCCGGCGAAGCCAGCAAATTGTTCAGGCGCATCGACAGCTCGAGCCGCTCCTTGGCCGGGAAAAATGTCTCGATGTCGACCACCCCGACGCGATCGAACGGCGGCCGCTGAATGCCGTGAATCAACGCGGCAATGTCAAGATCGTGCCCATCGCGCCAGGCTTGATCGAGAAACTGCGAAAGTAGGATGTGCTCGCGACTGCGAATCGGATCGGCGTCGAGTCCCACCAACGCCAACAGTCCAGAAACCGCCGAACCGATGCGCTCACGCAGCGCGTCGGCGTCTTGGCGAACTGCCTCAGGCGGGGCCGCGAACGATCGCAGCACTGTAATCGGCAGGCCCGCGCTGGAGCCCGGCGTGTAAATCGCCAAATCGACGCGCGACCGAAAGTCGGCGATCCGTTGCGCGTCCTGGTCCCAACCGGCCAGGCCCTTGCGCCACGTGTCGGCCGTTCGCTCGGCGAGCTCGTCCGGCGAGATCTCCTGCCGGGCCGCCTCACTCTCGTCGATCCAAGGACGAAAATCTGCTGAGCGAAGCTCCGGGAAGGTCAACAAGAGGTTGCCCAGATCGCCCTTGGGGTCGATCGCAATGGCCGGCACGCCGTCGATGGCGGCCTCTTCCAACAGAGCAAGACACAGCCCGGTCTTACCGCTGCCGGTCATTCCCACGCATACCGCGTGCGTCGTTAGATCCTTCGCATCGTAGCAGAGCGGCTCGGGCAATTGCTGCCGTGCGGCCAGATCGTACTTGCGGCCCAAGTAGAATACGCCCAACTTTTCCAGGTCGCGCATCGGGCCGGCGGCTCCTTGAAGATCAGCCAACGAGGGCCATTGGGCGAGGGGTGACACAGGGCTGCGCCGGCGAACGGTCGACGCCAGCACGTCTGCCGCGGCAACACCGTCTCTTCGCTTGCCAGTACTGCCTAAGCATGGCCGCCAATGGCCAAGGCGGTCAAGTCGGCCATACCGGTCCGGCAGACGTCGCCGCGCCAATGTCCGACGACAGGACTGAGACTGCGCCACGCTACTTGCGAAATGGGCACAGTCGCAAACACCGGATGGCTGCGCACGTCGATGCGATGCGAGGGAGACTGCCGTCGGACGGGCATGCCCCATGGCGAATCGACGGCCAAACCGGCATCCTTAGACCGCGACAGCGGAACGCACGGTCGCGTGGCGGGCCACTGCGCCGCACAACACGCGAGAGGTTGGCGCAATAAAAAGGGGCCTCTGATGCGCCACTTACGCGTGGCGTTGCTGGACGGTTAGGGGCAAGGTAACACGACCGGCTACTGTTCATCAGAGGCCCCACGGGCCACTGTGCTCGGTGCGATGATCGCACCGACAGGAAGAGGGAAGCAAGCTTCGTGCCAGTGGCCAAAACTTGCTGCGGGATTGCCAAAGAATCATCGCAACACACTGAAAATAAAAGCCTTACAACCCAACGCCTTCGTTCGCAGCGATCGTCGCAAATTGAGATCCGTGGGCAATCCTGCGCCAGGGTGAAGTAAACCGATACAGCACAATCTCACATTGAGACGCCTAAACACCGGTGAGTATCTATGGTTTCACCGGGCCAGTCGACGGGCGGGCGCAGCGCATCCCTTGCAAGACGAGGCCTTAACTCTCCGACCTCGCCGCCGACGACCGTCGCCGAAGCGACTCACGTAGCCGAGCATCGGTGGCTTGTGTTTAATTGCACGGACGCCGGCCATCATTGAGTGATACCGGTATCCGGCGCAGGTCCGGTGGTCATGCGGAGCGACCCGTCGCTGCCGACCGGAACCGATCGACGCAATGAGCCGGCCGAAAACCCGTCGCGTGCGAGGTGACAGAAGTTGAAGTCCGGCAGCTCGGCGATCCGTGAAACGGCCAATCGTGTCTTGATTGTGACCAATCCCAACGCCGGTGGCGCGCGGCGAACGCACAAGATTCACGAGTTGATCGCGTGCCTCGAAGCGGCCAATCTGCGGGTCGAACTCGTCAATCAGGTCGAGTCACTCGAACCGTTGGCGGCAAATTACCACGCAGACGGCGTGCTGCGTGTCATCGTGGCTGCTGGCGGCGATGGCACGGTGGCGGAAGTGGCCAATCGCACGGCGCCGAACGTGCCCATTACCGTGTTGCCGCTGGGCACCGCGAACCTATTGGCCAAATACCTGAGGATTCGCCGCAGTCCGGCAAAACTGGCCAAAATCATCTGCCAAGGCAAAACATGTCACCTCGACGCCGGACGCGCCAATGACCGCATCTTCACGCTGATGGTCGGCTGCGGATTCGACGCCGACGTGGTCCAGCGTCTGCACGAACGCCGTGTGGGCGCTCGGATTAACTATTTAAGTTACACCCGGCCGATCGTTGAGTCCGTCTGGAACTACCGCTATCCGGCGCTGCGGGTATATTGCCAGCAGGATCCCGAGGGGACGTGGCCGACCGAGCCAATCGTTGCCCGGTGGGCCTTTGTCGTGAACTTGCCGTGCTACGCGGGCGGATTAAAATTTGCGCCACGCGCCATGGGGCACGACGGATTGTTGGACGTCAGCACGTTTCAGCGCGGCTCCCTGTGGCACGGGTTGCGTTACCTGCCGTTGGTTCTTGCGCGCCGGCCGCACTGGACTGCCGATTGTCAGACGTTGCAGGCAACGCGCGTTCGCATCGACTCCGACGAGCCGGTCCGTTACCAGCTCGACGGCGATCCGGGCGGGGCGTTGCCCTTGGACATCGAAATACTACCGGGCAGACTGACCGTGATGGCCCCGTGCGGCGACACGCCGTCGTGAGTCGTCGCGCCAAACGAATGCGTTTACTTTTTGCGGAGTTGATCAAGCCATGGCCGACTATCCGGCGACGATCGCCCAACTTCGTTGCGGCCGCGGCGAGCCGCTGCTGGTGATTGCCGGCCCGTGCGTGATCGAAAGCGAAGATCTCACGCTACGCATCGCCGAGCGGCTGCGCGCCCTGTCCGATTCGCTGCCGGTGGGCCTAATCTTCAAGGCATCCTTTGATAAGGCGAATCGTACCAGCCTCGAGTCGTTCCGTGGTCCGGGATTCGACGAAGGGCTCCGCGTGCTCGAGACGGTACGACAAGAGACCGGACTGCCCGTCACGACCGACATTCACGAATCGCACCAGGCTGCCGCAGCGGGCCACGCGTGCGATTTGCTGCAAATTCCGGCATTTTTGGCTAGACAGACTGACCTGTTGGTGGCTGCCGCCCAAACCGGCAAGGCGGTGAACGTCAAAAAGGGCCAGTTCATGGCCCCGTGGGACATGAAGCACGTGGTCGGCAAACTGGAGGCCGCCGGCTGCCGTAATGTCTTATTATGCGAGCGCGGAACGTTTTTCGGCTATGGCCGGCTGGTCAACGACATGCGGGCGATCCCGCAGATGCAATCGCTGGGCGCGCCCGTGGTCTTCGATGCAACCCACAGCGTGCAAGAGCCTGGCGGACTTGGCAAGACGACCGGAGGCAATCGAGCGATGGTTGAACCGCTGGCGCGCGCCGCAGTGGCCGCGGGTGCCGATGGCTTGTTCTTCGAAACTCATCCGGAACCGGACAAGTCACCCAGCGACGGGCCCAACATGGTGCCGCTGGAAGAATTCGGCCGCGTGCTCGAGCGCATGACCCGCATCCGAGAACTGGTGGAGGGATGGACGTGAGATTTCGCTTCGTGCCGCGCTGGCGCCGGTTTGCCGGATCGTGGCTGGTGGTGCTGCTGGTCGCGGGGCTCGCGCCGGTCGGCGGCTGCAAGTCGGGCGAGGAGAAGGGGCGCCCGCGCGGCCCCATCGCCCAAGCCAACGTGCGTGACGCGCTGTTCGAATCGGTGGCCGACAACCTCGGCCGGTTGGAAGAATACGATCTGAATCAGATCATGCCGCAGATCTGCGATCGTCTCAACCAGTGGCACTTGCAGGAACGGCCGACCGTCGAGTGGCAACCCGACCCGATGATCGACGACCTTCCACCGGAACTGCGCAAACTGCGCGTCATGGACACGCTGGATCTGGTCCGCTACCGACTGGCCGACGCGTGGTACCTGCAAGAAGCCGTGTGGCTGCGCGATATTTCGAATGGGGCCCGGGCCGACCAGTTCGACGATGTCGCAGTGGCCGAGCGCCTGTTCGACTGGACGGTGCGCAACATCCAACTCGAACCCGACGCTGATTCCGAGTCGCAAGTAAGTCGGCACCGACCGTACGAAACGCTACTGCTCGGCACGGGGCAGGCGGTGGAGCGGGCCTGGGTGTTCATGCTGCTCGCCCGCCAGCAGGGGCTCAACGTGGTCTTGCTCGAGTTTGGCGATCCCGACGGCGACGCTCCACGGCAGCGGTTGCCGGCGCTGCTCAGCGACGGAAAGCTATACTTGTTTGACTGCCGGCTCGGTCTGCCCATTCCCGGACCCGAGGGGCGACCGGTTGCAACCTTGGCAGAAGTGATTGCCGACGAAGGGCTCTTGCGCCAGCTCGATCTGGACGAGAACCATCCGTATCCGTTGACCGCCGACGACTTGAAGCATGTCGTGGCGCTCATCGAGGCCACGCCGCACGGACTATCGCGCCGCATGGCACTGGTCGAGTCGCGATTGGCCGGCCAGCAGAAGATGGTCCTCACGTCGCCGGCCAGCCAACTGGCAGAGCAGTTGAAGAAGGTGCCGCACGTCGAAGACGTCCGGCTCTGGACTCACCCGTTCGAGATTTGGAAATGGCAGTCGGAACTGACCAGCAGTGAAATCCGGCTCGCGGCTCGCGAAATGGCCGTCTTTCAAATCATGCCGACGCTGATAACCGGCCGTGCACTGTATTTCAAAGGCGCGTACGACGGCGAGGACGGTGCTAAGGTCAAGTTCATGCAGTCGAGGCCGTCGGACGAGGAAATCGACGACTATCGCCTGCCAGAGAACGTTGCGAAGCAGGTCAAGCGGGAAAACATCTCGCTTCAAGAAGCCGGGCGGATCGTCCTGCTGCGGCATGCCAAGCAGGATGCCAGCTTCTGGCTGGGGCTGATTTGCTTTGAACAGGAGGAGTATCCGGCGGCCGTTGATTTCTTCAACAGGCGCACGCTCAAAGCAGCGCCCGATGGCCCTTGGGCATCGGCGGCCCGCTACAACCTGGCTCGAACGTACGAAGCCATGGGCAATTTCGACGACGCGATCGCGCTGTACGAAGCGGATACATCCGCCCAACGTCACGGCAACACGCTGCGGGCGCGCCGGTTGCGGGCCGAAACGAAACCGGCCGCCCAGAACGCCCAGGCCGAAGCCAACTAGCCGGCGTGTGCACTCGAGGCGCCACCGGGCGTCGCAGGCGGCCGCGACAACCAGCCCGGCGATTGCAGCCGACTGCGGGAACCCCTTCACGTAGTTCACCAAACCTGATAGCATTACTGGTCTTACATTTTCGTGGCGGCCGGCAGGTCGCTCCACGACAGGCGGAATTTCAACAGCGCGGCACGACCCACTGGCGGTCGGCGCCGCTGTGCCGGTACGGCTTGGGGTGAAGAGTCATGAAGAGCGACGTCCATCCGGAATACTTCGTCACGACGGTCAAGTGTGGTTGCGGAAACACGTTTACCACTCGCAGCACCCGACCCGAGTTGAAGGTCGATATTTGCAACGTGTGTCATCCGTTCTACACGGGCAAGCTGAAGTTCGTCGACACGGCGGGCCGGATCGAAAAGTTCCGGAGCAAGTTTGCCAACACCGGATACGCCAGCTTGAAGCGCAACAAGAAGTCGGCTGAAGCGCCCAAGGAAGAACAAGCCGAGTCCTAGCGGTGCGCCGCGCGTTGGGCCGTCCCTGCCAGTATGGCGTTGCGGGGGCGGCTTTTCTGTTGGCCTGTGCGTGCGGCGCTAAAGCCCGTGATGCAATGACCAGGGAGGGCGTACTCAAGGTGGTGTTTGACACGCCTCGCAATCGGTTCGCTCGTCGCGTTGTTACGGCGCGTCGTTCGCGCGGACCAACCCAACCCCAGACGCCCCACTAGCCGGCGTCGAAATCGTTCCGGAGAACAAAAGCCGTGGCGCTGCGCGAGATGCTCGACGAAAAGCTCGCCCGCTTCGAGGACCTGGAGAAGCAACTGGTCGACCCGGATGTGCTGTCTGATGCGGCACGCGTGTCCGCCGCCGCGCGCGAACACGGCACGCTGGCCAAGTTGGCCAAGAAGTATCGTCGGTTCAAGGACTTGAACCAGCAGATCGCCGACGCCCAAGAGATGATCGCCGGCAAAGACGCCGAGTTGCGCGAAATGGCCGAGGCAGAGATCCCCGTGCTCCGCGAACAGCGCGAAGGGGTTTGGGATGAACTGCTCGAAATGACCATCGGCGGCGAAGACTCGCAACGAGCGCGCGTCGTCATGGAGATCCGCGCTGGCACGGGCGGCGACGAGGCCGCGCTGTTTGCCCGCGACCTCTACGAAATGTACAAGCACCATGCCGAAACGAAGGGCTGGAAGGTCGAAGTACTCGACATGAATGCCACGGAGTTGGGCGGATTCAAAGAAATTGTGCTGGGGGTTGAGGGCGAGGGCGTATTTCGCGAGCTGCAATACGAAAGCGGCGGCCACCGCGTCCAGCGCGTGCCCGAAACCGAAACCAAGGGCCGTATCCACACGTCGGCGGCCACGGTCGCGGTGTTGGCCGAGCCAGAAGACGTCGAGATCGAGTTGAAGCCCGACGACTTTCGCAAAGACATCTTCAGCGCCAGCGGGCCCGGCGGCCAGCACGTCAACAAGACCGCGTCGGCCATTCGGCTGACGCACCTGGCCACCGGTATCGTCGTGCAATGTCAGGACGAAAAGAGCCAGCACAAGAACTTCGCCAAGGCGCTGCGCGTGCTCAAGACGCGGCTCTACGAAGCCAAACGCCAAGAAGAACATGCCAAACGGGCCGACCAGCGCAAGTCGCTCGTCGGTTCCGGCGACCGAAGCCAAAAAATCCGTACCTATAACTTCCCGGAGAACCGGGTTACCGACCACCGAATCAACCTGAGCCTGTACAAGTTGGAATCAATTCTGGCCGGCGACGTGCAGCCCCTGACCGACGCCTTGATTGATTACGACCGCCAGCAGCAGCGCGAAGCCATGGGAACCGTCGAGTAAGCCCACCGGCGCGATCAGCGGCGGCCGCGCCACGCAGCATGCCGCGCTGTAAGAAGATACGGACTTTCGCCCGCGGGCGCCCCGGCGCCGGTCATCACGCCCCTTACCCAATGCGATCCTGCACATGGTCGACGAGTGGACCATCGGGCGGCTGCTGAGCTGGACAGCCGACTTTCTGGGCCAACATGGCTCGGATAGTCCGCGTCTGGAGGCCGAGGTGCTGCTCGCACACGCGCGAAACTGCCCGCGGATCGAGCTCTACACCCGATTCGACGAGCCGGCCGACGACCAATTGCGCGACGACTACCGGGCACTCGTACGCCGACGGGCCGACGGCGCGCCGGTGGCGTACCTGGTCGGGCACCGCGAGTTCTATTCACTCGACTTTCGCGTCACGCCGGACGTGCTCATCCCACGGCCCGAGACCGAGACGTTGGTGCTGACGCTGTTGGACCTGGTAAAAGGGATTGCGGACAATAGCCGGCGGATCGCGCTGGCCGACGGGGGGACTGGTAGCGGCGTGATCGGAATC
>CALFYT010000004.1 GCA_937952415.1 uncultured Planctomycetaceae bacterium
CTGGGCGGGAAACGGACGGCGGGGTTCGGATTCGACTGCTCAGCGGGCGGCCCGGAACGCGCACCGTTAATGGTGAGCACGTGAGCCACATCGTGCCGGACTTCCTCGTAACCATGCAGGATGACACGCGTCGCCTGGTCGAAGTCAAGCCGTCACGAAAACTCGCTAACGAAATCGTTCACCGAAAGTTGTGCGTCGCGAGGCTCCATGCCCTGATATATGGGTGGACGCTGCATGTCCTCACGGAACACGAGCTGCTACGCAGCCCACTCCCCCGTGTGCTTTCGCTCATCGCCCGATACCGGGTGGTTCGATCGGATTCATCGCTGTGCTGCACAGTGCGCCAACTCGTTCCGACCAATGGCATCTCGATCGGCGATTTGCTGGAACACGTAAACGGCGACGCGGCCAAGGCCAAAACGCACATCTATCATCTGTTGGCGATTGAAGAACTGAGTTTCGACGCCAGCGTCGGAACACTGAACGACGACACATTGGTTTATCCGAAAGGAGTTATTTCATGGGACCCGTTCGACTCGGTGTGGGCGTCGAGTTCTTGCTCGACGGACGGGCCCATCAAGTGGTCCGCCAGCTCTCCAATGACCGCTTTGTTTCCCAAGATGCCAAGTTTCACGTAGAGGAGGAGTTTTCTAAAACGCAGCTGCTTTCACTTTATTCCGAGGGCCGGCTACGGTTCGCGACGGATGAGGATTCGGACAACGGCCAACAACGCTTGGTGCAACCGCAGAGTCTCGGTGACCTCGATGACATTCGGCGCGGGGTCATCGAGTTCCGCTGGCAGGCCATCGAGCCGCTGACGAAACTAACGCCCGTTCCGACGAGCGACGATTATCGCCGACGGTCTGAAGAACTTCGTGCGGCCGGCAAGAAGTGCTCGGCTCGATCGCTCCGGCGATACTACCAGGCTTGGAGCAAATCCGGCGGAGATCGGCTGAGCTTGCTGCCCAAGACTTCTCGGCGCGGCGGACGAGGCCGCTCCAGGCGGCGTGGCATGCTCCAGCGCAATCCCGTGCTGCGGCGAATCGTTGATGAGGCCATTCAATCCGTCTTTCTGACGACCGCCCGACGACCGATCTCCGCCGTGGTTCGACGTGTCCTGGAAGACCTGCAGCGGCACAATTCGCGCTTGCCAGCCGCTCAAGCGATTCCCATTCCTCACAGCAAAGCCCTTTGGCAGTCCATCGCGCGACGCATTGAGCGACTCGATCCGTGGGAAGTCGACCGCGCCCGTTGGGGCCGGCGGATCGCCGACCGACGTCACTCGCCCACGTCTCGCCAGTGCCTGGCTCGCCGGATTTTGGAACGTGTCGAGAGCGATCACTCGCCATTGAAGCTAGTCGTTGGCACCGAGGCGGGACCTATCGGTCAGCCCTGGTTGACCGTGTTAATCGATTATTACTCCCGAATGATCGTTGGGTTTTGCGTCGGTTTCGAGCCACCCTCGTACGCCGTCATCATGGAAGCCCTGCGTCAGGCGATTCTGCCTAAGTCTTACGTGTCAGATCGGTTCTCCCGCGTGCAAGGAACGTGGCCGTGCTTCGGCATTCCGGAAAAGCTCGTTTGCGATCGTGGGTCGGATCTGACCAGCAAGGATCTCGAACAAGCGGCGTTTCAACTGAACATGGAATTGGATTTCAATCCGCCGCGGACGCCGCATTTCAAAGGATCGGTCGAGTCGTTTTTTGATTCACTCAACGATCACCTCATCGCGTCGCTACCAGGCCGGACCTTTCGGAGTTGGGAAAAGAGGGCGGACTACAACGCCGATGAAGGCCCGCTGATCCCCTACGAGACATTGGTTGAGGTGATTCATCTCTATCTGATCGACGTCTATTCCGTCAGCAAGCATCCGACATCGACGGTCACACGGCTCGAAATGTGGCAACAAAGTGCAACCGAGCATCCACCGTGTCTGCCCGCTTCACCGGACGACCTCGTTGTGCTGTTGGCGAAGCGTGTGGAAAGAACGCTTTCTTCGCGCGGGATCGAACTGAACGGCATGTTCTACAACGCGGACGAACTGATGGCTTTGCGCGCCGATCTGGCGGCCAACAATCATCCTACCGGGCGCTTTCAAGTGCGATACAACCCGTGGGATCTTGGTCACGCTTGGGTGCTCAATCCACTCGATCAACGTTACATCAAAGTTTCGGCCGGTGATGACGCCATGATCGGCATGACGGAGTATCAATGGAAAGTTTTGCGACGCGCCGTGCGCGAACGCTTCGACCAGCCGGATCACGTCCTGAATCTGGCGGCCAGCCGCAATGTGATTCGGGACGTCGTGGAAGCGGCGGTCACAAAGCCCTCAAAACGTCGTCGCACTCGCGCGGCGCGGTTTCTCGGTACGGCGAAAGTCGATCTGCCGACCGCGGACGATGTCGATACCGCGGCCAGTGAGTTTTCAGTGATTGCGGACGAAGAGGAATCGCCCACTGCGGTTGATGACACTCTTCCAGGGAATGCCGAATTGTACAACCCCGCACACGAGGAGACAGACGCCATGTTCGATCCCGACGACCTCGACGTCGATGACTGGGAGGTTGCCTAATGTGAACTCAGACCAATCAAAGGACCTTTCGAGATGGCCAAAAAACCAAAAGCAGCTAAGACGGCCGATCGATCTGGATGGCGCGACACGCCCATCCACGAGCGGGTGGTCTTGGCCAACAAGCTCCTCGTGCTGCACCCACGATTTCGTGAAGCTGTCGGTGTGCTGAAGCGCTGCCACGATAGCAAATCGTGCGGCGGCGAACCGGTCTGCGGCGCGATCCTCGGCGCTTCGGGAACGGGCAAGACCAGCGTGGTCGATCATTACATTCGCCAGCATCCCCGCGAAGCGACTGAGACGGCAACCCGACAACCGGTACTCAAGGTCACGCTGCAACCGGACGCCCGCCCCAAGGGAATCGCAGCCGATATCCTGTTGGCCCTGGAGGACCCGGCGTGGAGCAGCGGCACGGTTCAGACGCTGACCAATCGGGCCGTCAAGCTGCTCGGGCGCTGTGGCGTCGAACTGATCGTGCTTGATGAATTTCATCACCTGTTTGACATGGATCGGCTGAAGGTGATGACCAAGGCCTCGCAATGGGTCAAAGTTTTGATTGTCAACACCGGCATCCCGGTGGTGGTCTGCGGCATGCCGGAATCAGAGCATGTCTTGCGGGCTGAACACACCGAGCGGCGATTCAAGGAACGGCTCACGCTGCATTGCTTTAACTGGCGGACGGCGCCTGGCCGTCGCGAATTTGGCGGCATGCTAAAGAAACTCGACGATTCGCTGCCGCTGGCCAAGCCGTCCGGTCTGGCGGAACAGGAACTCGCCGGGCGTTTCTACCTCGCCTGTCGGGGTGTACCGGACTATCTCATGACGCTCGTGCGCGGGTCACTAGCCGAAGCGCTGCAGCGAGGCAGCGAACAGATCGAAATGTCCGATCTCGCGCGCGTCTACGAAACGCAGCTCGCG
>CALFYT010000005.1 GCA_937952415.1 uncultured Planctomycetaceae bacterium
CGCGGCGTGTCCGGCGGTAGGCCCCGGGTCGGATGGACGGGCCGTTCTTGGCCGCGGCCCAGGGTGTGGGCTCGGTGTCGGTGAGATCACGGTAGAAACCAAACCGGGCTGCGGCGTGGGCCAACAGCGGGTTTTCGAGAATCCAGATCGAAACCGCGCCGGGATAGTCGTACGACTTGCCGGCCCAGTTCAACGCGATCGTGGCGGCCCGCTCGCGCAGCTCCAGCGGGCAGTCGCGAGGCCGGTAGACGTCCCACAGCCCGGGCGCTTGGCGGACCTGGCTGGAAAAGGAGACGTTGCGGCTGCCGTACCATTCGCGCGACTCGGCGATCTGCAAGCTGGATTGATCGGCGTGGCGCCAGACGGCCATCCCGACGTGGCGGGCCGGATTGCGCCCGACCGCGCCCACCAGGCCACCGCCACGGCGCACCAGCAGATCGCCCGATTCGATGCGCCGGCGGACGTTCGCGTAGTCGGTCGTCATCGATTGGGCCGATGGGTGAGGTGGCGCGGCGGCGGCGCGCCGCGGGAGATCCGAACGCACGAAATGCCCGCTCCGCGCATTGAGACGAGGTCGGCACCAGCGCGCAAAGATTGAGTTGGCGGCGATCGGTCCCGCGGCGCACCCGTGCCGCTTCCACGTTAGGAGCCTGCACCCTACCGCGCGGCGGCGGCGAGCTAAAAAGAAGCACCCGAGCACGGGCCCGGGGCGTGGCCCGAGCGCAACGCGGTAGCGTCTCGGAGCGGGGAGGGACTTGGGGCGAGGGGCTGGGGGCTCGCAACTAGACCCTATGCTCTAGCCCCTAGACCCTCTCCGCTGCCTGCTTCTTTTTCCCCCGCTCGCGCTACGTGCGACACTTCGGCCATGGCAAACGCGCGCAACAACGACGCGCCGGCGGCCCCGCCGGGCGGCATGTCACCGGGCGAACTGTTCGCCGTGGCCTGTGTCGGCAAAGACACCCGCAAGTGGCGCAGCGAGCTGCCCGTGGGCTTCGCTCAGCCGATCGACGTGATGCTGCGGATCGAAGGCACGCTCGACGTGGCCGATTCGCAGACGGCCGAGCGGAAGGTCAAGCCCGACCTGGTCGGCCTGCTGACCGATGTGTTCAGTTGTCTGGGTCCTAAGCAGGGGCAGACCCTCTTCGAAAAGCTGGTCGGCGAGGCGCCGATCGAGCGCCGCAGCCAGGCCCGGGCGCGGGCGATTGCGACCGTCGAGGCGCGGACCACGCTCGAGACCCAAACCAAGGCGGGCAACGTCACCGGCCCCTTTACGATCACGCGATATCCGGGCCCGCACGGCAAATGAGCGTCCCTGGCACGGGTCCGAGCCCGATAGAATGAACGAATCGGACCTGCGGCACGTCGCCAGGGCGGACCGCGTGCTGTTCGAAACCAGCACCCCGAGGTGCTCGCTTTGGCCGATGGCAAACCGGGCCGGCGGCCCGTATCGGACGAGACGGTGGCCAAGGTCCGCCAACTGCTGGCCGCGGGGCACAGCGAGCGGCAGACGGCCGCCGCGGCGACCCAAGCCGGACTGCCGGTATCGGCCAGCACCGTGCATCGGATCAGCGCCGGCGAGCATTGCCAGCCGACCGAGAGCACCTCGAGTCTTTCGCGCGGCGAGACCCGGCTGGATCATCCCCGCCGCTGCCCCAACGGCCACTACATCGTCGTCGTGCCGTGTCGCACCTGCGCGGCGCACGCGGCGCTACTGGATCGGTCCGAGCCCCAGCGGCCACCGCCGCCGGCGAATCTGACGTTTGACTAGGGGCTAGGGCTTAGGGTTTAGGGGCTAGTCCCCAGTCCCTATCCCCTCGCCCCTACTCCCTATCCGGCTGCGCAACTGCGCGATCAGTGCGGAATGGCGCTGGCTGACGCGCGACTCGCTGATGCCCAGCGAGCGGCCGATCTGGCTCATCGTCTGGCCGTCGGCGTAGTACAACAGGACGATCAGCCGATCGATTTGCGCAAGGCCTCGGACCAGCTCGTAGAGCGCCTCGCGCCGCGGGTGGCCCGGGTGGCTGCGCTGGTCGGTCAACTGCGCCGCAAACGGCACCGGCCGGTTGGCGTCTTCGGTGTCGTCGTCGAAGACCAGCCGCTCGAGGCTGTGTAGCGCCGGGGCGCGCCAGGCGGCCAACGAGACCGCGTCGGTGCGCAGCGCCTCGGCCAGCTCGTCGTCGGTCGGCTGGCGGCCCAGCCGGTGGGCCAGGTGTTGGGCCGCCAGCTCAAGCGCTTTGTGGCGCGAGCGCCCCAGGCGCGACACGTGATCCGCTTCGCGCAGCGCGTCGAGCATCGCTCCGCGGATCCGCAAGGGCGCAAAGGTCTCGAACCGCGTACCGCGCGCCGGGTCGAACGAGGCGATGGCGTCGAGCAGGCCCAGGTTGCCCGCCGCGACCAGCTCGTCCACCTCGACCGACGTGGCCAGCCCGGCGGCCAGCTTCAGCGCGTGGCGCTTGACCAACGGCAGGTAGCGCTCGGCCAGCGCGTCGCGCGCGGCGGTGTCGCGCCCTCGACGTCGATAGCGGCTCCACAGGGCGACTTCGTCGCTGCGATCCTTCGCGGCCAAGTCCGGCCTCCCTCTCGTCAGGCGTGGTCGCCGGCCGGCGGCCGGGCGCGGCGGCCGTGTCCAAACAGGATCGCGCGGCGCTCCTCGGCCGAGGGCCCCAGCGCCCGGTAGCGATACTGCCAGCGCATCAGGGCCACGATCAGTTGCGTGGAGATCCAAAACGGATAGTCGCCCCGCCGGCGGCGCACGCGCTGGGGCGGTCCGGTCCGTTCGATGGCGATCATCGTGCGATAGAAGGCCAGCTCGTCGGCCAGCCGTTCGATCTGGGCGGTGCGTGCGTGCGGATCCATGGCGAGGGGTTAGGGGCTAGGGGTTAGGGGCTAGGGATTAGGGGCTAGGGACTAGGGGCTTGAGGAGTGGGGCGGGGCGATTCGCTTCCGAAGAAGGCGGCGGCGTAGTCGTCGCTGGGCCGCGCGAGCACCAACCGCCGCGTGTCCAATACGAACGGCGCCGGTTGGCGCTGGCCCTTGATGAACAGGTCCACCGCGTGGAAGTACGTCGGGCTGACGACCGCGACGAAGGGGTCCCAGGTGGCTACGATTCGCAGCGGGTAGCCCAGCAGCCCGACCAACACTTTGCGGTTCTCTTCGCGCTGCTGCACGGCGAACGGATCGTCGGTGTAGGGCGTCTCGTCGGACGCGTCCAGCACCTCGACGATGCACACGACGTTGCCCGGTTCGAGTTGCGGTTGGTCACTCATGCTTGGGGTCCTCCGGTGCATGGGGGCTTGGCGTTTGAGCCGTGGGGCGTGAGTCTCGCGTCTTGCGCTCGTACTCGATGGCATTGATTTCCGTTTTCAAAGCAATCTCTACTGTTCGCGGCTTAGGGGGTCGTCCTGAATCGTCGGGACGAAAAACACCGCGAACGAAGTCCCGCAGCCGCTCGTAGTCGGACTGGTCGGCCACCAACTCCGCGCGGAGTCTTTCGACTTCGGATTCGAGCTGCTTGCACCGGGAACACGCGCGCAGCGTATTGATCATGATCTGCTGCGGGTCGCTTCCCTTTTTCGGCGGTGGCGGCGGAGAGAATTGCTTCGCGTCGGATGCGCCCGGCGGTTTCGGTTGCGGTGCTTTGCTTCCCATCGATTGCCCTTTCGTCGTTCGTCCTCGGGTCTCAGGCCTCACGCCCTAGCCCCCAGCCCCTATCCCCTAGGCGTTCTCAAACCGCTCCTTCGCTTCGTCGAGCAGCTCTTTGATCACGCGGTACACGGCGGTGCGCAGTCGCTCGGGCAGCTCGGGAAACCGTTCGGCCCAGCAGACCGTACAGTAGCCATCGCGGTTGGTCTCCGAGTACTGGACGTTACCGCGCTCGTCGCTCAGATCGAGCTCGATAAGTCGCACGCCCTCGTTGGCCAGCAGGGTGCACGCTTCGTCGAGCGCACGGACGTCTTGTTCGACCTTCTCCGCGGCGGCGACCCGCTTGCGAATCGCGTCCAATTCTTCGGGGGTCATCGTTTGCGGGTTCCTTTTGGTAGCGGACCTCGCTGCACCAGATTCGATACGGCCAATACTTGCGCGGACCGAACGGGTAGGCGGCGCGCAGCTTGGCCTTGAGCGTCTTGCGATCGGCCCCCCGGTTGTCCGCGATCACGCGGGCAATAATCGGCGTTGCAATCTCGCGCCAGGTCACCTGGTCACCTCCCTGACTTTCGCAGGTGTTCCCATTCCTTGCGCCGCATCTGCTCGACCGGCATTCGGCAGTAGCAGCCGATCTCACCGCACGGGCAGTCGCTCGGAGCGTGCGAGGTGGATCGCCCGTACTTCGTGTGCTTGCTCTCGCAGCGGCACTTGGCGGCGCACGGCGACACGTGCCCGTCGACCACGAAGGCCGGGGCCGGCTTGCTCTGGCATGGGTCCAACGACTCAGGCACCGTGCATCGACACGGCCAGCCGCACGTGCAGAAGACGCACTTATCCACCACGACCTTGTGGGTCATGTGGCTATCTTCCCCGGCGTCGGCCACCGTCGACGTGCAATCGCATCGCGCGTCGCAGCAATAAGTCGTCGTCGACGACGTTTGATCGGATCGCTTTTCGCGTGCCTGCCGGCCGCGCTGTTCGAGCCGCTCGATCCGCCGCTCCTGCGTGCGAATTTCTTGGAGGACGTATCCCACGCGGCTGTCGTGAGAGTTGCAGCCCACCACCACCAGCAGACCCAAGACGAGAACCGCCGGCGTTTGGATCATTTCACTCGACATGGGTGTCCTCCGGGGGTTCGCTCCAGTGCTGTGTCTCGAACTTTTGGCAGCAGTGGGCACACGTCACTTCGTCGGGAGCGGAAAAGAACTCGCCTTCCTCGCAAGGCTGCACGCCGTGCGCGTCGCGCATCTCCGCAACGTCCTCCGGTGAGCCTTCCCACACGATGCCGCGCGCGAAGTTTTCTTGGCCGCATTGCTCACAATCCCAAACGTAGGCCGGATTCAAAACGACGCGCATCTACTTCTCTCCGGGTTTGTCACGAACCGTCTCCACCAGCAGGACCAACGCGATGGCGCACGCCATCCCAACCAGGCCCGCGCCCACGTCGGCCACCGGGCGGGACAGTGAGACCATCATCCACCCGCCGACGGCCAACAATGCCACGCTGGTAATCGG
Organism: uncultured Planctomycetaceae bacterium; assembly: GCA_937952415.1. GTDB lineage: Bacteria > Planctomycetota > Planctomycetia > Pirellulales > PALSA-1355 > CALFYT01. The sequence continues at coordinate 5,161 of CALFYT010000005.1, forward strand.
TGCCAGGCTGTTTCTCATGGCAGATCCTCAGTTGAGCGACACGGCGGTGGCGGCCTGGTACGCGCTCGGCTGCCCGTACGGCCGGGCTAGCTTCTCGTTGCACACGCGCCGGCCGGTCACACCGGCGGCGCGCGCTTCGCGGTCGATCTGTTCGCCGATGGCCTTGGGCACGATCGTGACCAGGTTGAAGTACGCATCGGGCGAGGCGCCCGCTGTGTCGTCGGGCTTGGGCGCCGGTTTCGGTTGATCGCTCATCGTCGTGAACTCCTTGGTTGTGGGTGGGTCGGCCAGTCCAGTCCGTGGTTGGCAAACGCGCGCCGCGCCGCGCCGACGAAGTAGCCCCAGGGCGGTCCGACGAGCTCGCCGGCGTCGCGCTTTCGGTTGAGGCAGACCAGGATCGTGTCGAGCTCGGCCGCCGGCAGCCGCCCGTCGACAATCGCCCGGGCCACGCGCAGCTTCGGCGTGTCGCGCAACCGCGGATCGGCGACCGCCCGATCGATCCGCCGCAGGATCTTGCCGATCGAGTCGATGCACTCGCGCTGCCCCGGGGGCTCGACGGCCTGGCGCATCGCCGAATAGATCGACCCGGCGATCTGCTGCTCGTTGCCCGCCTCGGCCGCGGTCCGCTGGCGACCGTCGCGCTCGAGCCGCTGGAGATCGGCCAAGCTGATCGGCGGTTGCGCCGAATCGGTCTGGGCAATGGGCGGATCCGCCGGTTGGTCGATCCGATTGGGCGGATGTGGCCCGTCGGCCAACTCGAACGGCTCGGTAGGTTCCGAGGTTCTAAGTGACCGAGGTGTAAGGTTAAGAGCTGCGCTCCGCTTAAGTTCTAAGTTAGCAATGGGCGGATCCGCCGGTTGAACGACCACATCCGCCGCTTTGCGATGCCGAATGGGCGGATCCGCCGGTTGGTTTGGGCCGATGGGCGGATTCGCCGGTTCGTGTTGGTCGATCCGATCATCGACGGTGTGTTGGCCGATCCGAACATCGGCCGATGGATTGAGGGCCGCTGGCCCGGCCGGCGCGGTCTCGCTAGGTGGCGCGGCGTTGCAACGCTCCAACAGCGGCCGCTGTTGGTCGGCCGTCCGATCACGGCCACTTCGGGCAACTTCCCGCGGTTCCCATACGAAGACCCGCGCACGGCCGCGCGGGGACTCGACGATGGCGATCAGCCCCTGCGTCGCCAGGCGGCGAATGTACCGGCGCCCCGAGCGCGCGCTGGTACCCAGTTCGTCTGCAAGTTCTTGGTAGCTGACCCACACGCTGGTTGGCCGGCGGCCGGCCCGATTCCAGAGGATGCGCCAGGCTTCCTTCGGTTCGCGCCGCAGCCCAGCCAGCGCTTTGACGTAGTCCCAGGCCGGATCGTCGGCGCTTGCGCGGCCGGTTGGCTGATCGGTTCGCCCGTCGGTGGTTGGTTGGTCGGTCGTCATGACGCTCACTCGTGCTCCTGCTTTGCTCTATCCGCAGCGTGCCAACTCCATGGGCCGGGCCAGTTGCAAGATGTGCAGCCGCAAGCGGCCCGGTTTGCTCCGCACGGCGACCAGCACCAGCGGACGGGGGCTCGCAGGCGCAAGCGTGGTGTCCAACGATCGCACTTCGCAAGCGCGGCGCTGGCGGGCGGCCAGCGACCGCACGGTGCGCCGGTGTCGAGAAATCATGCCTGGGACTCCTTTCGTGGGTTTGGCAGTTAGCGACGTCGTCCGGCGGTGCGGGCTACGGCGCGACGAAAACAGTTTTCCAGCGACTGAAGTGCATCGACCAGGTCGCGCATCAGGTGCTCATCGGCGAGCGTATCGGCGTCGACTCGGCTCAACGACGCGCAGACCCGCTCGAGCCCGGCGGCCAGCTCCGCCGGCATCCCCCGGTTGTCGATCGTCATTTGCAGGTTCAATCGGACTTGGGCCATCGTGTGTTCCTCTGCGATTCACTCCCGCCAGGCCGAGTCCGTTGCGGCCTGGCGGGCCTTGCCGAAGGTCCGCGCTTGCTTGCGCGGCGGCCCGCACGGTCCCTGCGCCGCGGCTTCCGGTGCCGACCTCGTCCGATCCGGCGGCGAAAATGGTGTCCGGTGGTTCCCCGCCCGGCGGCGCGTCGCAAGCGGAACCGACGCGCCGTGTAGGTGAGCGGGGATTTCGGTGACAACGCCCAGATTGAACATCACCTCCTTTCGAGAAAGACTCCTGCGCCGCCGCAGTCCGCTCGTGCGGCGCAACAAACACGATGAAACAAACAAACCCCCGGCCGGTCGCCTGCGCGCCGTGCAGTGCAACACGGAGCGCTCGGCCACCTGCCGGCCGGGGGTGAATCGAGTGCGTTGGTCGGCCCGGTGGGCGGCCGCTAATCGAAGAGGCGCTTTTGCCGCGTGGGCATTTTGGGCTGCGGCAGCTTGGCCGCGCCGTCCTTCATCCGGTTCGGATGGATGTAGGCGTTTTGCGTCGTCGACCAATCCTTGTGTCCCAGTTGCAGCGACGCGGCCACCGCGTCGATCCGGCTGGCCTCGGTGGCGTGCGCCTTGCGCAGTCCGTGAAAGCCGAAGTGCCGATCCGGCGGCAACCCGGACGCGAGCAGGATGCGTCGGCGGTTTTCTTGCAGCCAGCTTTGCACGTGCGGAAAATGCCAGATGCAATCGAAGCGGCCCGAGAGCGGGCGCATCGACTCGACCGCCTGCATCGCGAAGCGGTTGCAATGCACGCGCCGCGTGTCGCCGCCCTTGACCCGCACGCTGGCCCACCAACTGCCGTCGGCGTCCACCTCCAGCGCATCCCACCGCACGATCACCAGGCTGCCCAGACGCAGCCCCGTGTTGTAGGCAAACAGCACCAGCGCCTGCCACCAGATCGTGCGCCGCGCCCGGTCCAAATACGTCGGCGCGGCCGCCGCGTGGCAAGCCGCCAGGATGCCTTCGATCTCGGCCACCGTGAAGCTGTCGCTGGCCTCCTTCTTCCGCGCCGGCGGCTTTTCGATGTACGGCACCAGCTCGAGCAGCCCCTGCGCCTTGCGAAACCGGGCCTCGCGCGAGCGCGGTCCGGTCCGATCCAGCACGGCCTGCAAGTGCGTGCAATGCTTGCGGATCGTGTTGGGCGAGATCGTCGTGCCCGGCTTCCGCCCGGGCAGTTGCGTCACACCCGACAGAAACCGGGCCACCGTGAAGTCGTCGATCGCCTCCAACGGCGGATCGTCGGTCAGCGCGACCCAGTAGTGCACCGACTGGTCGTACTGGTCGAGGTTGCGCTGCGCCGCGCCGCGCGACTCCAGGCAGACCGGTCGGTAGAACGCGCGGTAGAACTGGCCCAACGTCATCCGGGCCGACAGGTGGCCGGCGGAGTTGGGCGCCGCGGCCTCGAACAGCCGCAGCGGTTGCGGCTCGGCAGCGGCCCTCGACGTCGAGCGGGGCGAAGTGGATTGCATGGCAAAACCCATCGAAGGAGACAACGCACGCCGTCATCCACCGTGCAAGAATCCGTTCGAGCGACGTCGTGCTCGAAGTCGGTGACCGTTGCGCGCAAACATCCTGGGTCGTCATCCTGACCCGCGCGGCGCCGAACATAGTCGGCCCTCCTACGGTTGTCACGCGCGCCGCTCGGGGTAGTGACAGACGTATGTCACACCACCCCCCGAACGGCGCAGTGCCTTGCGCTGGGGCAAACGGGTACTGGTTTGCCCGCGCAGGGGCGTGAGCCCTGAAAACTCGGAAATTGCCAATGGGCCGCGGCTCCGCTGCCAAGCAGCGAAAAAAACAGCGGCTCGATCGAACAACGCTTGGGGCGAAGTCGAGCGAGGCGACCCTGGCCCGAGTGGGCACGAGGCGACACGGACGGCCAGTCCGTGTCATGTGCGCATCGAAGACTTCGCTGCTTAGTCGGCCCGCGGTTCACTACACCGCGAGGTCGGCGAGGGACGATTATGCGCGCACGCCGAATCGAGTCAAGCGCGCTAGGGCGAAAAATTTTCCGCTCGGTCGTTTGTGGTGTGGGAGGCTTACCCGCGACAGCGCCGGGCGTGCGGACCGTTGCTCACGGTCCCTCGAGTAGCTTTGTTGCCGCAGCGCCGATCGCTGCGCCGACGCTTCCCAGGGCCAACTGGAGTTGCTGGCCGGCGAACTTGAACAGTGCCTTGAATCCGTATCCGTCGAGCGCCGCCTCCATGGCAACGTTCATCAGCGCGCCGACGAACGTAAGGGTCCAGTCGCGCCTACTCATTCGTTTCACAGCGCCGCGTAGGTAGTCGAACATTGGCTTGAATTCGGCCCGCTTGGCTGCTACCACGTCCGATGCTTCGACCAGGTACTCCTCGACCTCATCGACGCAGGCGGTGACCCGCTTCTGCTCTTCCTCGGTGAACGGTTCGTCGCCCGCCGCGGGATCGACCCCCGGAAAACGGTCCGCACCGGCAACGCCAGCCCACAGGTCCGGCTCGGCAGCCTCCTTCTCCACCAGCGCGAGCCATGCGCAGCAGGTCCCCAACTGCTCGTCCCAATTGAACTGCTTGGCGGCGCCTTCGATTCCGGACCCCGTCGGAAAGCTGATCGACAGCAGCTCCGGCGTTGCTGTCTGAGGACTACCGTGTGCTAAGAAAATCGGCCCGGCTTCGGCGTTGAGATCGAAGATGAAGTAGCAGCCGGTGGGCCGGTGCTCCACCGCGGCGACAGCCTTCTGCATGCCGGACCGCGCCATCACGAATCCCCAGGCGAAGTCGGCCGGATCGAGATCGAGCTGCTGGATCTCGCGCAGCACGTCATTGCGCTGCGTCCGGGTCAGTTCACGAGGTCGCAGGCGAGTGAGCAAGTGGTGGTTTGAATCGAGGAATGGCAGCCCCATTGCGTCTTGCCCTACTCACCTGGTCTTAGCGCCAACCGGCCATGTATAAGTGCCCGCCCGGTTAGTGACGCCGGGCGGGGCTTTGTTGATCCGCGCCGTGGCCCTCGCCTAAGCAGCGAAGAAACTCGAGGGACGAAGCGGCCCAACTTATTTCGCTGGTTTTCCTAGTTCGCCAGTCGCGGAGTGACAGTCCGCGACTCTGGTGTCCGTTTTCGCTCAGTCGCGGAGAATCGCTCCGCACCTTTCGGCACAACATCGCGCCAGAGGCTCGACGTTGCCGTCTAATAGCGGCGCAGGGATTCGAACCCCGGACACGCGGATTATGATTCCGCTGCTCTAACCAACTGAGCTACGCCGCCAAGTCGGGCCCATTTGCCCGAGCCGATCGATCGCCATCCCGGTGCCCGTGCCCGCTACGCGGGGACGCGGGTCGATGCCCGAAATAGCCAACGATTGACTGTCTAAAAGGTACCACGAAACCGCTAGGGGACAAGGCCAGCTCCGGCACGCGCCGCCGGCTCCGCCCGCCGCAAAACGGGCATTATTTCCGCACAAAAAATGACGGGACCGACCGCCGCACGTTAGACTGACAGGACCGGCGCGCAGCGGTTCGCCGCCGGCGCAAACCGTCGGCCAAATCGTCGACGGCTGCATCGTGTCGCCCCGTGGCCCGCCGAGGCGCCGGCCCAGACACGTGCTGCCGCCATGCCGCCAAAAGACACCCGGGAAAGGAGGTTGTCATGGATCCGCTGTTCGAGACGGAACGCTTGTTGGTCTATCGGGCCCGCATTCGCCGCGAACCAGAAGGCGGATTCGACCTGTACCTTGGCTACGAGAAGGCCGAAAACCCTCACCCATACTGTCAGGTCGTCGAGTGCAGCACGGCGCACCGCGAGAACTGCGTGTTGTGGGTCGAGACGCACAACCGCCTCCGCGAAGGGTTCGCGCTGGAGCTGCTCAACGGAATCGCCACGGAGAACCGCTTCAAAGAGCCGCTCTATCCGAACTACACGATCCAGAACCTGGCCGACGCGCTGTTCGAACGGCACGAGGAGTGGTTCCGCGCGAATCGGTAGCGGCGGCCGCTCGGCGATCGGGTTGGGACACGCAGCGGGGCATTGATGGAATTCGCCGATCACTTCTCGCGGCAGTCGCGCCAATACACACAGTTTCGGCCCCGGTATCCGGCCGAGTTGTTTGCCTTTCTGGCGACGCTGCCCGCCAGGCGGGAACGGGCCTGGGACTGCGGGACGGGCAACGGCCAGGCGGCCGTCGATCTGGCGGCGCACTTCGAGCGGGTCGTGGCCACCGACGCCAGCGCCGATCAACTGAGCCATGCCGAAGCGCATGCCAACGTCGAGTACGTACGCGCCCCGGCCGAAGTGTGTCCGCTGGAGCCCGACTGCGTCGACCTGGTGACCGTGGCCCAGGCGGTCCACTGGTTTGATCGCGCGCGGTTCTATGCCGAGGTGCGCCGCGTGGGCCGATCGGGCAGCGTGCTGGCAGTTTGGAGTTATGGGTTGGGTAGCATTTCGCCGGCGGTCGACCGCATCGTCTATCACTTGTACGAAGACATCCTGGGGCCGTACTGGCCACACGAACGGCGGCTCATCGAGCAGGGCTACCGCACGATCGAGTTTCCGTTCGACGAGCTGGCGGCGCCCGACTTTGCGATGACGGCCGAGTGGACGCTCGACGACCTGCTGGGCTATCTGAGCACGTGGTCGAGCCTGCAGCGATATATCAAGCAGCACGACGACAATCCGCTCGAGCCGGTCGCACGGGAGCTGGCCGCGGCGTGGGGGCAGGGCGATTCGGCCCGCGCGGTGCGTTGGCCCTTGTACCTGCGCGTGGGTCGCGTCGGCAAGTAGCGCGCTCTCGGGCGATGTGCGGGGCCTCGCGCGACTCGCCCTGGTAAACTTTCCGGCGGTAACCAACAATAAGATTGTCCTGACAAAACCCGCAGGTGTTCGCGATCACGTGCGGCAATCGGCCGTGAATCGCCGATTGCCCCAACGCGCCGTGCAGTTTTGTTCGGATGCACTAAGCGTTGCGAACTTCCCACGTTCACCCAAATTGCACACGCCTGCCAGAAAGGCGAAACCGCGCTCACGGTCCATGATCGATCCCGCCCAAGTTCTTGCACAAGCAGCGCGCCATCAGCAGTCCGGTCAGTTGGCCGAAGCCGAACGGCTGTATCGCCAGGTGCTCACGCAGGACCCGACGAATGCCCAAGCGTTGCACTTGCTTGGCACGGTGGCGATCCAGGCGGGTAACCCGGCGCCGGCGATCCAGTTGATTGGTGACGCGATTCGGCGCGATCGCACGCAGGCGGCCTTCCACGCGAACCTGGCGGAAGCCTACCGGCTGACCGGCGATTTGGCGCAAGCCATCGCCTCGAACGAGCGGGCGTTGCAACTCCAGCCCAAGCTGGTCGGGCCGCACGCCAATCTCGGGGCGATCCACTACCAACAGCGCGACTGGGCGAAGGCGGTCGCGTGTTACCGGCAAGTCGTGCGACTGGCACCGGACGACAGCGCGGCCCGCATTGCGCTGGGGCGCGCGCTGCGACAGACCGGAAAGCCCACGGAAGCCGAGGCGTGTTTTCGACGGGCGGTCCGCAACGAGCCCGACAACGGCCCAGCGCACGCGCTGTTAGGCCTTGCGCTATTGGACCAGCGGAAGACCGAGGAGGCCAAAACCGAGTTCGAGGCCGCGCTGCGAATCAATCCAAGCGACGCCAACGCGCACAACTATTTGGGCACCGTGCTCAAGGAAACGCATCAGTGGCCGGAAGCGGAACAGCATCTTCGCGAGGCGGCGCGGCTCGATCCGTCGTTGGCCGCGGCCCATAACAATCTGGGCGCGCTGCTGCTGGATCAGGGCCGCCACGCCGAGTCGATCGACGCGCTGAAGCGCGCGACCGAGCTGGATCCGCAGTCGTTCCAGGCGCATTGCAATCTGGCGCGCGCTTTGGACGAGATTGGGCAGTTGGACGCCGCCGTGGCGGCCGCCCAGCGCACGATCGAACTGAATCCCGAGTTTGCATACGGGTACGCCAACTTGGGAACGAGCCTCAAGAACCTGGGCCGACTGGACGAGGCGTTCGACGCGTATCGAACGGGCATCCGGCTGGATCCGCAAGGCGCTTATCAGCATAGCGATTTGATCTACTCGCTGAACTTTCATGGCGGATTCGACGCTGCGACCATCTTTGCCGAACATCGGGCGTGGGGCCGTGCGCATGCCGATCCGCTGACGGCCGCCGCGCGACCGCACACCAACGATCGCACGCCCGACCGGCGACTGCGCATCGGCTACGTCTCGGCCCATTTTTGCGCGCACGCGGTGAACTACTTCACCGAACCGATCTTGGCGTCGCACGATCATCAGGACGTCGAGGTGTTCTGTTACTCCAACGGCGCCAAGCACGACGAAACCAATCAGCGGTTGCGTACGTACGCCGACCATTGGCGCGAGATCCTGCCGCTCGACGAGGAGCAGGCTGCAAAACTGGTGCGCGACGACAAGATCGACGTGCTGGTGGATCTTTCCGGGCATATCGGCGGCAACCGGCTGTTGCTGTTTGCGCGCAAGCCGGCACCGGTGCAAATGACGTACATCGGCTACCAAAACACGACGGGCATGCAGGCCATGGATTATCGCCTGACCGACCAGTGGTCGGACCAGCCGGGCGAGACCGACGCTTATCACACCGAGAAGCTGATTCGCCTGCCGCAGTCGTTTTTCTGCTACCGGCCATCGCCCGACGCGCCGCCGGTCGGTCCGCTGCCTGCCACGTCCAACGGATTCGTAACGTTTGGCTCGTTCAATAACTTCGCCAAGATCACACCCGAGGTGCTGGCCACGTGGGCGCGTATTCTGCAAGCGGTTCCCGGCTCGCGGTTCGTGTTGCTGGCGCACCTTGCCGACTCGCTGCGGGCACACGTGATGCGAATCATGGCGGAACATGGGGTAGGTGAAGACCGGCTAACGTTTGTGAGCCGCTGCCCACGGCCGGAGTATTTGGAACATATCGGCCAGGTCGACGTGGCGCTGGATCCGTTTCCGTTTAACGGCCACACGACCACCTGCGATGCGCTGTGGCAAGGCGTGCCGGTGGTGGCCCTGGCGGGAACGACGTATGCTTCGCGGTTTGGATCGAGCGCGCTCGTTAACCTGGGCCTGGAAGATCTGATCGCCGATTCGCCCGAGCGGTATCACGCGATCGCCGTGGCGCTGGCTAACGACGTAAACCGACTCACCACGCTGCGGGTCGAACTGCGCGATCGCATGCAGGAGTCGTGCCTCTTGGATTTTGCCGGCTTTACGCGTCATCTGGAAACCGCGTACCGTCAGGCATGGACCGACTGGTGCAATGCGCCGGCGAGCTAGTTGACACTCAGAAACCAAACTCCTTCCCGTTTTGGCGTCGAATTGACGGCGCGCGTTTCGTGACGAACATCGCAGAAGCACTGGCAACGGGCACCCGCCATCATCGGGCCGGCCAACTGGCCGAAGCCGAGCGGCTCTATCGCCAGGTGCTTGAGGTCGATCCGCATAACGCCCAGGCGCTGCACCTGCTGGGAATGCTGGCGTTGCAAGCCCGGCAATTCGATACGGCGGTCGCGTTGATCGGGCAAGCAGTCGCGGTCGACGGCACGCAGGCTGCGCACTACGCGAATCTGGGCGAGGCGCATCGGCAACTGGGCCACGACGAAGAGGCGATCGAGTGCCTCAGCCGTGCGGTGCAATTGCAGCCCGATCTGGCACAGGTCCACGCGTCGCTCGGGCAACTGTTGCACTCCGCGGGACGACTGGACGACGCTGTCGCCGCGTTGCAGACCGCGTTGCGCCTGCGTGGGGACCAGAACACGACGCGAAGCTTGTTGGGGCATGCGTTGCGCGACCTGGGCAAACTGGACGACGCGGAGGCCTGCTTTCGACGCGTGCTGTTGGGTGAGAGAGATTCGCCGGCGGCGCACTTCGATTTGGGCACTGTGCTCCAGGCTCGCGGACAGCTCGATGAGGCAGCTGACTGCTATCGATCTGCACTGCGCCTGGAACCGGCGCACGCCGACGCGCACACCAACCTGGGCGCCATCCTGCAAGAGCACAACCGGTTCGACGAGGCCGAGAAGCATTTTCGCCAGGCACTGCGCCTGGAGCCGAATCGCGGCTCGGCCCACCTGAACGTCGGAACCAACCTGCAAGCGCGAGGTCAACTCAAAGCTGCGGAAGATTGTTATCGTGCGGCGATCCGATTGGGCGCCGAGGGTGCGGTAGCGTACCACGCCCTGGGCTCCGTGCTGTTGCAACAGGGAGACAGCGACGGCGCGGTCGAGGCCTTCGCGGAAGTGCTGCGGCTAGAGCCGGATCGGGCTGCCGGACACTTGAACCTTGCCACAGCGTATCAGGCACAGGGCAGGCTGGCTCGCGCCGTCGAGAACCTAGATTCCGTGCTGCGCATCGAGCCGGACAACGCCGAAGCATTGGGCAATCTGGCCATGGTGCGCAACGAGCAAGGCCAGCGCGACGAGGCAGTTGCCGCATGTCGCCGGGCGATTGCCGTGCGGCCCGACTATGCGCCGCCCTACAACAACCTGGCCGTGGCGCTGATGGCACTGGGGCGGATGGACGAAGCGGTCGCCACGGCGCGAAAGGCGTCGGAACTGAGTCCGGCCGATTCCCCGCATCACAGCAACTTGCTCTACATGTTGAACTATCCGGCCGCGGCCGACCCGGCCGCAATCGCCAAGGAACATCGCGCGTGGGCGGCGCGGCATGCCGACACGATCACCGCCAAGAGTCCGCCGCACGACAACGATCGCGCGCCAGACCGCCGGCTGCGGGTGGGGTACGTATCCGGGCACTTCATGGCACACGCCGTCAACTTCTTTACCGAACCGATTCTTGCATCGCACGATAAGTCGCAGGTCGAAGTGTTTTGCTATGCCCACGTGCCGCGGCCGGACGAGACGACCGACCGCTTGAAGTCGTATGCGGACCACTGGCGCGATATCGCCACCCTGAGCGATGCGCAGGTTGCCAAACTCGTGCGCAAAGACCGGATCGATATTCTGGTCGACCTGGCCGGGCACATCGGTGGAAATCGCCTGTTGGTCTTCGCCCACAAACCGGCTCCCGTTCAGATGACCTACATCGGCTATCAGGCCACGACGGGTCTGGCGGCCATGGACTACCGCTTGACCGACGAGTGGTCCGATCCGCCCGGAGTGACCGACGCCTTTCACACGGAAACGTTGCTCCGCCTGCCGCGATGCTTCTTTTGCTATCAGCCGTCGCCCGACGCTCCACCGATCATCGAGTTGCCGCGGGCGGACAACGGCTACATCACGTTCGGCTCGTTCAATGCGTTTGGCAAAGTCACGCCGGAAGTGCTCGCCACGTGGGCAACGCTGCTGGCCGAGGTACCCAACGCTAAGCTCACGATCCTGGCAGACGCCGCGCCCTCGCAACAGGCCTACTTGAATGACATCTTCCAGCGCGAAGGGATCGACGCGCAGCGCATCACGCTGGCCAATCGGCGGCCCCGGGCCGAATACTTGGAGCTGATCCAGCAAGCGGACATTGCGCTTGATCCCTTTCCGTTCAACGGGCATACGACGACCTGCGACTGCCTGTGGCAAGGGGTTCCCGTCGTAGCGTTGGCCGGAAACCACTATGCATCGCGGTTCGGTTCCAGCGCGCACCAGCACGTGGAATTGCAGGATCTAGTCGCCCAGACTCCGCAACAATACGTTGAAACTGCCGCGCGTCTGGCAGCCGACGTTGGACGGCTCGCCAAGCTGCGCCAAGAACTGCGACCGCGGATGGCGGCTTCGCCACTGGTCGACTACGTTGGATTTACGCGCAACCTCGAAGCGGCCTATCGGCAAGCGTGGCAGGACTGGTGCGCGCAGTCAGGCACCGGCGAAGCGCGTTCGTAGTACAACTTAATTCGAAGTTGCGGGAGTGGATCGATCGTGGGGAACATCGCCGATCTTCTGGCACAGGGCATGCGCCTCCAGCAGTCGGGCCAGTTGGCCGAAGCGCAGGGCGTCTACCAGCAGGTCCTGCAAACAGAGCCGAACAACGCCGATGCGCTGCACTTGCTTGGCACGCTGGCCATTGCTGGCGGACGGCTGCCCGCGGCCATCGAACAGATCCAGCGTGCCATCCAAAGCAATCCGAACAACCCGATGTACCACGTCAACCTGGGTGAAGCGTTTCGCCGCTCGGGCGATGTTGCTGCGGCCATCGCGTGCAACGAGCGGGCGATCGCCGTGCAGCCCAACATGGCCGGCGCGCACGCCAACTTGGGGCAGTTGCAGATGCAGCAGGGCCGAGGCGACGCGGCCACAGAGAGCTTTCGTAAGCTGGTGGAATTGGTGCCGCAGGACCCGCGGGCACACATGTTGCTAGCGCAATCGCTCGTCAACCAGGGTCGGCATTCGGAGGCGGAAACCCACTTGCGGCGCGCCGTTGCCCTGCAACCCGACGAGGCCCTGACCCACTTCAACCTGGCCGCCGCATTGCACGCGCAGCAGCGGCTCGACGAGGCGGCGGCGAGCTACCGGGCAGCAGTCGAACGCGATCCGAACAACCCGGCTGCGCAGGTCAACCTGGGCACGGTCATGCAACAGTTGAATCAGCCGGACGCTGCCGAGGCGCACTACCGGCGGGCGATCGAGTTCGACCCGCAGTTGGCCGGGGCCTACAACAACTTGGGCATGTTGCTGATGCGCTCAGCCCGTTTCGAGGAAGCCGTGCCGGTGCTGCGCCGGGCGGTCGAGCTGTCGCCTGCCGATGCCGCGCTGCATGCCGCGTTGGGAGCCGTGCTGCAAGACGCCGGCTGGTTTGACGAAGCCGAAGCCGCCAGCCGGCGGGCGATCGAGCTCAGTCCGCGCGCGGCCCAGGCCTACAACAATCTCGCGATTTGTGCCCAGCTTCAGGGAAGATTGGACGAGGCGATCGAACTGTATCAGAAGGCGATCGACATCGAGCCGTCGGATCCCCAAAATCATTCGAATCGACTCTACGCGCTGAACTATCACCCTGGCTACGGCGCGCAGCAGATCTACGACGAACACGTCACGTGGGGCAGCAAGTATGCCGACCCGCTAACTGAACAGAGCCCACCCCACGACAACGACCGGGTGTTGGACCGTCGCTTGAAGGTTGGATACGTCTCGCCCCACTTTCGCAGCCATGCGGTGAATGCGTTTGTCGAGCCGATTCTTGCCTCGCACAACCACGCGTCGTATGACGTGTTCTGCTATTCCAGCACGATCAATCCGGACGACACCACCAAGCGTCTGCAATCGCATGCCGACACTTGGCGCGTGTGTAATGATCTGTCGGACGAACAACTGGCCGAGCGCATTCGTGAGGACCAGATCGACGTGTTGGTGGATCTTTCCGGGCACATCGGCGGCAATCGACTGATGTTGTTTGCCCGGCGACCGGCGCCGGTGCAGGTGACGTACGTCGGCTATCAGAACACGACCGGCATGCGGGCGATGGACTACCGGCTCACCGACGACTATGCCGACCCGCCCGATCAAACCGATCGATTTCACACCGAACAACTGGTTCGCTTGCCGCGGAGCTTCTTTTGCTATCTGCCCTCGGACGATGCTCCGCCGGTTGGGCCGCTTCCAGCGGTGCAGCGTGGACACGTCACGTTCGGTTCGTTCAACAACTTCGCCAAGATCACGCCGCAGGTGCTGGCCACTTGGGCCGAGCTGCTCCGGCGCGTGCCCGATGCACGACTGGTGATCCTTACGACCGTGACCGACTCGGTGCGTGCGTACGTACACGGCGCATTCGCCAAACAAGACGTCTCCAGTGATCGTGTCGAGTTGATCCATCGCCGGCCCCGCAAGGGCTATCTCGAACTGATTTCAGAGGTCGACGTCGCGCTCGATCCATTTCCCTTCAACGGACACACGACGACGTGCGATACGCTCTGGCAGGGTGTGCCAGTGGTCCACCTGTCGGGCGATCGCTACGCCTCGCGATTTGGCGGCAGCGGCCTGAAGACGCTCGGGCTCGAGGAATTGATCGCCAGCACCACGGAGCAATACGTCGACATCGCCAGCGGACTGGCCGACGACGTCGATCGGCTTGAAGCACTGCGCGCCACGCTGCGCGACCGTATGCAGGAATCGCCGCTAGCCGACTATGCCGGATTCACGCGTAACCTCGAAGCGGCGTACCGACAGATGTGGGTCGACTGGTGCTCGAAGCAATCCGCACGCGGTTCGTAGCGCCGCGGGCAATCCATCGGCGGCGACCTATTCGCTCTCTGTCAACTCTTGCAATTCGAACCAACGGCTTTCGGCCGCCGACAGTTCGTCGCTGACGGCTGTAAGTTCTTCGTGCAGCCGCATCGCTTCGTCCGGATCGGTAACGCTCATCAGCGCCTGATCGAGCTCGCGTTTGCGTTGGTCAAGCCGGCTGATCGACCGTTCGAGCGACACGGCCTCCTTGCGCCGCTGACGGTCTTGCTTGGCCCGCTGCTTGCGCGCCTTTTCGCTCGTGGCGGCGTTTCGCGCTGCCCTGTTCGCCGAAACGTCGGTCGCTTGAGCGCGCTCGCCGTCGTCGATTTCCTTGTTGACGTAGTGCAAGTACGTGGCGTAGTCGCCGTGGTAGTTCACGACGCGCTGGTTCCGGACTTCGACAATGCCGGTTGCCACGCGCTGCATGAAGTAGCGATCGTGGCTGGTAAAAAGCACCGTGCCCTGATAGTCGACTAGCGCGTCGGCCAGCGCATCGACTGTCTCCACGTCGAGGTGGTTGCCCGGCTCGTCCAGCACCAAGACGTTGTGCCCACCGAGCAAGATGCCGGCCAGGCAGAGCCGGGCCCGTTCGCCACCGCTGAGCACGGCGATTTGCTTATGAACATGGTCACCGCGAAACAGAAAACCGCCGGCCAGGTCCAAAATGGCTTGGGTCTTCGTTCCGCCGGCGGCGTGGTACTCGAGATACTCGAGCACAGTCTGTTTTTCGGGCAGGCTGGTGTAGACGTGTTGCGCGTAAACTCCGCGGTTGCATCCGTAGCCCCAGCGCACCTCGCCGGCCAGCGGTTCGAGCGAGCCGACGATCGAGCGCAGAAACGTGGTTTTGCCCTGTCCGTTGTCGCCCACGATGGCCACTCGCGAACCATGTTCGACTTCGACGTCAATCTGACTGGCAACCTCGTGTTCCGGGTAGCCGATGGCCAGATCGTTGCAGCGCAGCGCTGGCCCCTTGCGCGGTTCGACCTGGGGCGCGCGGATGTTGGCGGTCGATTCCGGACCTTCGATATCGATCAGTTGCAAACGGGCCAACTGCTTGCCCTTCGACCGTGCCTGCGACGCGGTGCTGGCCCGGGCCCGATTCTTGTCGATGAACGTTTCCAACTGTCGCATCTTGGCCGAAACCGACGCGTTGACGCGCTCGTCGTGCAGGCGGCGTTCGCGCTGGTTCTCAATAAAGCTTTCGATCGGACCGGGAAACAAGGTGAGTTTGCCTCGCGACAATTCGAGCGTCTGATCGCACGTCGCGCCGAGAAACGCCCGGTCGTGCGAAACGATCAGGCACGCCCGATTGAAGTCGCGTAAGAAGTGTTCCAGCAGGATCTGCGTGCGCAGGTCAAGAAAGTTGGTCGGCTCGTCGAGCACCAAGAGGTTCGGGTCGTGCAGCAACAGCGCTGCCAGCTTGACGCGGGTCTGCCAGCCGCCGGAGAGAGTTTCGATCGGGCCGTGCAGCGCTGGTCCCTTGAGCTCGAAGCGCGCCGCCACCTCGCCGCACCGCCAGTCGGGCTGGTTGCTGTCGCGCATCAAGAAGTCGAGCACGGTCTCGCCGGGCAAGAACGGATCGTGCTGGCGAAGATAGCCAAGCCGCAGCCGCGGATGCCGAACGATCTCGCCCTGGTCGAGCTCCTCTTCGCCAAGGACGACGCGGCAGAGTGTCGACTTGCCGGCGCCGTTGCGGCCAATAAAGCCGACTTTGTGCGCATCGTCGAGCGTGGCTTCGGCGCCGTCGAAGAGCACCTGGTCGCCGTAGCTCTTATGGACGTCTCGTAGCTGCAGCAGGACCGGCATCGCGCTTAGTGTGCTTGGAAGGGGCGAAACGGGGGTGCCGGGCAATCCGCTTTTGGGAACAGACGTCGCGAATCGCGAGCACGACGTTCGCAC
This sequence comes from uncultured Planctomycetaceae bacterium, assembly GCA_937952415.1. Lineage (GTDB taxonomy): Bacteria > Planctomycetota > Planctomycetia > Pirellulales > PALSA-1355 > CALFYT01. The sequence goes on from CALFYT010000005.1 coordinate 21,158, forward strand.
GGCCGCGTTGGCCACACGATAGACCAGCGTTGCCAACCGGTAAAGGTCGTCCCAGAGGGCATCGCCGGCTGCGCGGGCGGAACGAAGGGAAATCGCATCTCGCCCACGCGCAAGCAATGAGACGCGACCCCGAGCAGGCTCAGGATCGCGCCTCTTTGCAGTCGACAACGTGTGTCGGTCGTATTACTTGAGGATCTTACCGGTGTCCTTGATGATCGCCTGAACGGCGGCCTGATCCAATTGGCCGGGACCCAGGGCGTGCGTGGCCGCAACTTTGCCGCCACGATAGATCGTCACGGTTACTTCGGCGCTCGGATTGATGGCAAACTCCGGCGGGCCGTTTTCGTTGTCGTGCGGGACGACCAGGGCCACGTTCTCAAGCTTGTTCTTCGAGGCGAACGAAGAGGCGGTCTCCTTCAGCTCGGATGGGTCATCGCCGAGCAAGTTGACGAACGAGGACAGTTTCTGGTCCGAATTTTTGGCAACGTGCTTGTCCAGTTCTTTGGCGAGCGAAGCCAGCGAATTGTCGGCCTTGCGGGCAAAGACCATCACGACCGGCTTGTTGCCGAGCATGCACCGATAGCAGAAGTTGTCGCCCACGCTACGGCCGTCGTTGACGGCGCCGCCACGCTTCTCAACGTCGAATGCGCCGACCAGGTCGCCCGGCTGCAAACCACTCTTCAACTCAGCGCCGATCACGGCGCCGGCGCCGGCCAGCACCACGGCCAAACTCAGGGTGACGATGGCTTTCATCGTGCAGATTCCTCCTAGGTAATGAAAAACACTTCCGGAAGCACCACGGTTGCCGCATTGTACGCACGCCAACCGCAAATGGTTTGTAAGTTTTTTAACGGCGGGCCGAAATTGACGCTCGTCCCACCCTGGAGACGGGCCAACGGAGCGTCATTTCAGCAGGGTTGGCGGCTTGTCAACAGCCTGCGGGACTTTGGGTTACGGCGGGATTGCCGCCTTGGCGGCGGCGCTTGGTATCTGGTGGGGGTCGCGGTTGCCTTTTGGGAACTCAGGCAAACAATGACATTCTAAACGGGGGCTAACACGAAGCAAGCGATAAATGGGCCACCTGGCAATGCGGAAGGCTCGGCACGCCCGGGCAGATTCCGGCCGGTGGTCGTCGGGCAGACGGTGGCAATAGGTACTTGAATCGCTATGGGAGGTTCGGGTGGATTCGGCTAAGATTCGCCCGTCCGCGATAGCTCTCCCACGATTGCCCGCCGTCCACGCCTGGCGCTCCAGTTCGCCACCGGGCACAAAACGACCTGTTCAGAAAGGACCCCCAGTATGATCCGTCGTTGGATTCTTGCCTTGGCCGTCGTCGTGAGTGCCGTTTCGGCCATGGCCCAACAGCAGCGCCAGCCGGTGCAACCACGGCCCGGGGCAACGCAAACGGCTCCGAGCGGGCAACTAAAGACAGTGCGCGATCAGGCCAGCTACAGCTTCGGCATGATGATCGGCTCGAACCTGAAGAAGCAGGGCGTCGACGTCGACTACAACCTTTTCATTCAGGGGCTTCGCGACGCGGCCAGCGGAGGAAAGTTGCTGCTGACGCAACAACAGGCCGGCGCCGCGATCGCCGCGTTCGAGAAAGAAATGGCGGCCAAGAAAGCGGCCGAGTCGGTTCAGTTCTTGGCAGACAATCAAAAACGGCCCGGCGTGCAGACGACCGCCAGCGGACTGCAGTACAAAGTGCTCAAGGCCGGCAACGGCCCGCGACCGCAAAAGGGCGACGCGGTCACGGTGGTCTATCGCGGTATGTTCATCAACGGCGATGAATTCGACAGCTCGGGCGGCAAGCCGTTCACGATCGGTGTGCAGGACGTGATCCCCGGTTGGCAGGAGGCGCTGCAACTGATGCCAACCGGCTCGAAATGGATGATCTTCGTACCGGCCGAGTTGGCGTACGGAGAATTTGGCCAGCCGCCGATCGGGCCCAACACGGCGTTGGTCTTCGACTTGGAATTGGTAGAAATCGCCAAAGCACCGCCGGCCGGCGCTGCCAAGTCACGTCCAGGTGCCGAGCCCGTGCGCTAGTTTCTCACGATGAAGATGACGACGGCTTCTACGGCAACGTTTCGTTGACCGCGATCGGAGTCGCGTCTAGCTCCACGATCGGCAGTTCGAGCTTGCGAACGCGGCCGCGCCGTTCGACGTCGAGCGTAATCGGGCCCGTGGCGCCGGTCGCGAGCTGTTGAAACGCTTCCGCGTCGTCAAAGGGCTGCCCGTCGAATCGGTCGATGCGGTCGCCGACGCGCACTCCGGCGAGAAACGCCGCTGATCCGGGAACGACACGGCTGACGATCACCGTTTTGGGCTCCGCATCGTCGGTGCGCCACGAGATTCCCAAGCGGACCGGATTGCCCCGCAGTTGGAGCGAGACTTCGATGGGTTCTTCGGCTCCCACCCGCTCAACCGTTGCGGCGACCGGGTTATGGGCGGCCAGCACCATCAGTCGAAACTGGTCCGGCCCTTCGATTGGACGGCCGGCCAGCGTGAGAAATCGATCGCCCGCCTGAATGCCAGCCCGATCGGCGGCCGAACTGGGCGACACGCTCTCGACGATGATGACCCCGTCGTCGTTGGCCTTCTTTTCATCCCAGCGAACGCCAAGGCGTCCGGCAGGAACGGGCGAGCCACCCAGTTGGCTGCGTTGAATGGATTGCGACTCGGTCCGCGACGCGGCGCGAAAGTCGGCGACGTTCGGCGCGTCGGCCAGCTCGATAATCACGTTGAATAGCAATCGCGTGATTTGTTGTAGCCCATCGTTGTTGACCTTCTCGGCGTCGTCGCTGGGCCGGTGGTAATCCTCGTGTGTTCCGGTGTGCATCATCAGGAACGGGATGCTGCGCGAAAAGAAGGTGTGGTGGTCGCTGTCCGGCCGGATGTCCCAGTTGAAGTCCAGCAGCAGCGACTCTGTGTCGTTCTGCCGGCTTACCAGCCCGCGCAACCCGGGGGCAGTGCGCGTGCCGAAGACCTCGACCCGATCGTTCCGCAACCGGCCGATCATGTCGATGTTGATCATCAAGCGGACGCGCGACAGATCGATGGTGGGATAATCGATCCAATGCTTCGAGCCCAGCAGACCTTTCTCTTCGCCATCCCAAAAGGCGAACAAGATGGTTCGCTTCGGTCGCTCTGGCAATTGGTCCAGCGCGTCCATCATTTCGAGCAAGCCGGCAACGCCGCTGGCGTTGTCGTCGGCACCATTGTGAATGTGGCCGATGGGCCCATAGCTGTTGCGGCGCGTTCCGTAGCCCACGTGGTCGTAGTGGCCGCTAACGAGAATGACGTCGCGCTTCAACTGCGGATCGCTGCCTTCGGCGATCGCGAGAATGTTGCGATACTGGCCGAACGGCTGAAAGTAGCCGCCCTTGGGTCCGCCTCCGGCAAGACCAAGCTTCTTGATCCGGTCGACGATGTAGCCGCCAGCGGCCCGATTGCCCCGGCTTCCGGCCTCTCGACCCTCAAAGGTGTCGTCGGCCAGTGCGTCGACGTGCCGCTTGGTCTCTGCGGCAGTGATCGAGCGGGTAGCGGTACCGCGGGCAACATCGGTCGTCGCGGCAAAGCTGACAACGCTCACAAGCGATACAACGGCGCAAAGCAAGCCACCAATCGCGCGGGATGGATACATGGCGGGTCCGATCGTAGGAATCGTAAGGAAGGATTGTCGCACTCAGGGCCGCCGGCGCGACGCGGGCGCGTCGCGGGCGGAAAAGCCCCGCATTTACTATACCCTACGTAATTCGACGTGGGATCTTTTGCCGGTTTGTCGCGCCTGCCCGCCCCCTAGTCGGTCGCCGCATGGCGCTGGTACATTGGGCACCGAACCTGAAAAGAGCCAACAACTAAACCGCGAAGCATGCCCTCGAATATTCAGAAACTACTGGTCGCCAACCGTAGCGAGATCGCCATCCGGGTGTTTCGCACGGCACACGAACTGGGGATCCGGACCGTGGCGATCTATTCGCACGAGGACCGCTACGCGCTGCACCGGTTCAAGGCGGACGAGGCGTACCAAATCGGGCAAGGTGGCGAACCGATTCGCACCTATCTGGACGTAGACGCCATTCTGGATGTGGCCAAGCAATATGCCGTCGACGCGATACACCCCGGATACGGTTTTCTCTCGGAAAACCCTGCTCTGGCCAATGCCTGCCAGGCGGCGGGTGTGATCTTCTGCGGCCCGCCGGCCGAGATCCTGGAGAAGCTTGGCGACAAGATCGCGGCACGGGCCATTGCCGAAAAGTCCGGCGTGCCGATTCTCTCCGGCTCGGCCGGGGCGCTGGAATCGGCCGATCAGGCCAAAAAGTTGGCCGAATCGCTCGGTTATCCGGTGCTGCTCAAAGCGGCAAAAGGTGGCGGCGGTCGCGGAATGCGCGTGGTCAACGAGCCCAACGAATTGGCCACGGCCCTGGAACAGGCGCAGCGCGAAGCTCAGGCGGCGTTTGGCAGCGGCGACGTCTTTCTGGAGAAGTACATCCAACGGCCGCGGCACATCGAAGTGCAACTGATCGGCGACAAGCACGGCAACCTGGTCCACGTCCACGAGCGCGACTGTTCGGTGCAGCGGCGGTACCAGAAGGTCGTTGAGATCGCTCCGGCGGTGAACCTGGATCCCGAAGTGCGCGACGCGATTTGCGACGCGGCGCTGCGAATCGGAAAAGCGGTGAACTATGAAAACGCCGGCACGGTTGAGTTTCTGGTCGACGCCGACACGAACAAACATTACTTCATCGAAGTCAATCCGCGCATCCAAGTCGAACACACGGTGACCGAAGCCGTTACTGGCGTGGACATCGTCAAGAGCCAGATCCTCGTGGCCGAAGGGCGACCACTGAGCGATCCGGAAGTTGGACTGGGTTCGCAAGACGCGATCAAAACGCACGGCTTCGCGTTGCAGTGTCGCGTGACCACCGAGGATCCGGAGAACCGCTTCCTGCCGGACTACGGGCGGATCGTTCATTACCGTTCGAGCGGCGGAATGGGGCTGCGGTTGGATGCTGGTTCCGCGTTTTCCGGCGCTGTCGTCACGCCGTTTTACGATTCGTTGCTGGTGAAGGTAACGGCCTGGGGTCCGCGGTTCTACGACGCGACGCGGCGGATGGAGCGCGGACTGCAAGAGTTTCGGCTGCGCGGCGTGAAGACGAACATTCCCTTTCTGATCAACCTGGTCACCAACCCGAAGTTCGTCGAGGGCGGGTTCTCGACGCGTTTCATCGACGAGACCCCCGAGCTGTTCGACTTTGTCCCGCGGCAAGACCGGGCGACGAAGTTGTTCAAGTACCTGGCCGAGGTGATCGTCAACGGCCATCCGCTGGTGAAGAGCAAACCGGCGCACGTCCGCCGCGACCCGGCGCCGGTGCCGGAACTGGCGCACAAGTCGCCGATCCCCGACGGCATGCGCCAGCAGTTACAGAAGCTTGGGCCGGAAGCGTTCTGCAAGGCGGTCCTGGCCGAGAAAAAGCTGCTGCTGACCGATACGACGTTTCGCGATGCGCATCAGTCGCTGCTGGCCACCCGCGTACGCACGTACGACATGCTGGCGATCGCCGAAGCGTATGCCCGACTGTGCCCCGAGCTGTTCTCGATCGAAATGTGGGGCGGGGCGACGTTCGACACGGCGATGCGCTTTTTGAAAGAGTGTCCGTGGCAGCGGTTGGCGGATCTGCGCGACAAGATCCCGAACATCCTGTTTCAGATGCTGTTTCGCGCGTCGAATGCGCTGGGGTACTCGAATTATCCCGACAACGTCGTGCGGACGTTTGTTCACGAATCGGCTCAAGCCGGCATCGACCTGTTTCGCGTGTTCGACTCGCTGAATTGGGTGCCGAACATGAAGGTGGCCATGGAGGCGGTGGTCGAGTCCGGTGCACTCTGCGAAGCGGCGATCTGCTACACCGGCGACATTCTGGATCCCAGCCGCAAGAAGTACGACCTGAAATACTACGTCGAGCTGGCCAAGCAGTTCGAGAAGATGGGCGCCCACATTCTGGCCATCAAGGACATGGCCGGATTGTGCAAGCCCTATGCCGCGGAAAAGCTGGTTGGCGCGCTGAAGCAAGAGATCGGCATCCCGATCCATTTTCATACGCACGACACGAGCGGCGTGCAGGCGGCTTCGATCCTAAAAGCGGCCGAGGCCGGTCTGGACATCGCCGATGGCGCGATGGCGTCGATGTCGGGACTGACGTCGCAGCCGAACCTGAACTCCGTCGTCGAAGAGTTGCACTTCACGCCCCGCGCCACGGGCCTTAGTTTCGAGCCGCTGCACCAGCTTGCCCGATACTGGGAAGCCGCGCGCGAGTTCTATGCGCCGTTCGAGACCGGGATGATGGCCACCACCGCCGATATCTACACGACCGAGATGCCGGGCGGGCAGTACACCAATCTGTTCCAGCAGGCCAAGGTGCTAGGGCTGGGCGATCGTTGGGAAGAAATCTGTCGGATGTATGCCGACGTGAATCAACTGGTCGGCGACATCGTCAAGGTCACTCCGTCGAGCAAGGCGGTGGGCGACATGGCCCTGTTTCTGGTGACGAATAACTTGCAAGTCAGCGACGTGCTCGACTCGAAGCGCGAGCTTTCGTTTCCCGCGTCGGTCAAGGATCTGCTCGCCGGCCGGATGGGGCAGCCGCCGGGCGGGTTTCCGCCGGAAGTCCAACAACGCGTGCTGCGTGGCGAAGAGCCGTTGACCGATCGACCTGGAGCCCACCTGCCGGCGGTCGACTTCAAGGCCACGGCCGAAGAATTGCAAGAAAAGATCAGCCGCCCGGCAACGCAGCAAGAAACGCTGTCCTATCTGCTCTATCCGAAGGTGTTCACCGACTATGTCGCTCACTATGAGGAATATGGCGACGTGAGCGTGCTGCCGACCGACGTGTTCCTGTACGGCTTGGAGCCTCAGCAAGAAGCGACCATCGAGATCGAGCAGGGCAAGCGGTTGATCGTGAAGTTTCTGACGGTTGGCGATCCTCATGCGGACGGCCGGCGGACGGTGTTCTTCGAGCTCAACGGGCAGCCGCGAAGCATCAGCGTGCGCGATCGCGCGCTGGAACCGGACGAACAGGTTCACGTCAAGGCGGACGCCGCGGACCCGTTGCAAGTCGGCTCGCCGATGCCGGGCCTGGTGACGACAATTGCCGTGCACGTCGGCGACACGGTGCCGGCGGGCGCAAAGCTCATGACGCTCGAGGCGATGAAGATGGAAACGACCATCTACGCCGAGGAACCGGGCCAGGTCAAGGAGTTGCTAGTCGAGCCGGGTTCGCAAGTCGACACGAACGACCTGCTGGTGCGGCTGGAGCCGGTCGAGTAGCGGCTCGACGAAGACCGGGGCCCGCGCCGCCAGCCGGAAGCCCACGTCACCTGCTACGTCAACAACTCGTCGAGCGCCGCCAGCGGAAGATAGACCCAATCGGGTCGGTTGTTGAGCTCGTAGCGCAGCTCGTACATGGCTTTGTCTAGCACGCAGACGTCCAGCGCCAGCTCGAACTGATCTGGCGCGTGCGGCAAGAAATGAGCGTTGCCCGCGATCGTGCGGTACGTGTTCAGGAACGCACAGGCCGTCCCGTGGTACCAGCCGGCAGCCCAGGCGTCGATGGCTGCCTGGTCAGCCGATGGGCGCGACTGCTTTGCCTGCATGGCCGCTGCGCAGGCGGCGTAGTGAAACGACCGGATCATGCCGGCCACGTCGCGCAAGGCGAGCTGCTTGCGGCGCCGCTCGGCCAGCGATCGGGCCGGTTCGCCCTCGAAGTCGATGATCTGGTAGTCGCCGCCTGCTACAAGCACCTGGCCCAGATGGTAGTCGCCATGGCAGCGGATCTGTTGGACGTCGAGCGGCTGTTCGGCGAAACGTTCGATCAACCGTGTCGCCTGCGCGCGACGCGCGAGCACGTCGTCGGCGCGGCGCCGGACGTCGCCCTCGAGTCGTGGCGCGTGCAATCGTAACAATTCGAACGCTTGCTTAACCATCGCGTTGGCCCCATCCGCCATCCGCCGCCGATCGTCCGACTCGAACGGCTCGGGCATGATCGCCGTTTCCTCGCCCGCGGCAAGCGCCAGGTGCATCTCCGCGGTGCGTTGGCCGAGGCGTTGCGCGTCTGGCAGAAACAACTCCAGCGCAGTGGCCACGATTGCGGGCACTTGCTGTTGGGCGGCGGCGGCGAGCGACTTCTTCGTCGACGGCAAAAATGCCTTTGGCGGCGGGCCGCCTTCGGCTGCTTGCGCCAGAAACGGCTCGAGCCGCGACAAGAACCACTGCCAGGCGTCGCCCTGATTGGGGACGAATCGCTGCAACACGGCCAATGCCCAAGGATGCTGGCCATCCCGCAGAAATGCGATCGAACCGGCAAGCGGCGGCACGTGGGCGAAACCCTGTCGGGTCAGGTGCGCGATGAGTTCCAGATCGGGGTTCGTTCCCATCTCGAGCCGGCGAAACAACTTCAGGATCAGCCGATTGCCAAAGACGATCGAACTGTTGCTCTGCTCGGCCTGTAACAAGCGGGTCGGCAGACGCTTGTCGTTCGCTCCGCGCAGTTCCAGATAGACCGGCGACGTGTCGGCGATCAATTGTCCCGTGTCGCCGGCCAACGTGCCCCGCTCGTCGAAGATGCTCAACAGGGCGTCGCCAAACGTATCGTCAACCAGCGCGTCATAGACGACGGCCGGGCCGGCCTTATCGTCGCGATGGACGTGCGCCCAAACGCTCGACGGCGCGTTGGCGAGCACGTCCATGGCACGATCCAGCTCGGCGAACGCCAGGGGAAGCTGATAGATCTCCGACGGGCCGTCGGCAAACTGCACCTCGAACAGTGCCAACTGCACAGCGTGCGACACGGGAAACGAGTCGAGCAGGCGGACCGCGCGAATCCGCCGCGTCTTTGAGCCGAACCACCTGCGCAGCGGCAGGCCGGCTGCCAGCACGTCTTCCAGCGCCGCCCGCGCCGGACCCGACAGCGCGTCGTGCCAGCGGTCCCAACTGGGCAACGACCAACGGGGCAAGTCATCGCCTGGCGCGGCGTGCATGAGACTCCTCCCTGGTCCGTGCTTGCTGGCCGTTTGCGTCGGCGCCGCCCTGGCGAATCGACCGATGCTTCCCGGCAACGATTAAGTGCAACCGAACAAAACCGCTAGGTGTGTGAGTGCAATCGGCGGTCCACGGCCGATTGCCGCCTGTCATCGCGGACTCCGGCAGGTTCTGTCAGGACGTATTAAACCTGCTCGACGCGCAACACGTGGGCGGGCCAAACGCCCGGTTCCAGCTTCACGTAATTGCGCGATCCGTGCCATGTAAACGTCTCGCCGCTCAGTAAATCGACCATCTGGTACGGCCGCGCCGGGTCGATCCCCAACGCGTCGAGCTGCAAGTCGACCATGCCGATCGCCGTATCAGGCAGGCGCACGTCCACGATCGTCACGATCGCGTTGCCGCTGGCGGCGTCCCGCTTACTATAACAAACCAGCCAATCGTTGTCGGTGTTATGGAACCGCAGGCTTTCATTCGACTGCAGCGACGGATTATCATCCCCCGCACGATTCACTTTCCTGAACACCACGGCCAGCCCGTCGGGCCGGTCGAAGTTCCAGTGCCGCAGTTGGTACTTCTCCGAGTTCAGGTATTCCTCGCTGCCCGGCTCGCGCGGCTCGTGCGTGATCGTTTCAAAGGCCGGACCGTAGATGCCATAGCTGGCGCTCAATGTCGCGGCCAGGACCAGCCTGGCCACAAACGCCGGCCGGCCAAGCGTCTGGAGCGGCTCGGTCAGGATGTCGGGCGTGTTCGGCCAGAGGTTTGGGCGAAAGAACTCATGGACTTTCGTCTGCGTTAGCTCGGTGAAGTACTCGGTTAGCTCGTACTTCGTATTGCGCCAGGCAAAGTACGTGTACGACTGCGTGAAGCCCAGCTTCGCGAGCCGATACATGACCTTCGGACGCGTAAAGGCCTCGGCCAGGAAGATCGTCTCGGGATACTGCGACTTGACCTCGCCGATCAGGTATTCCCAGAACGGGAGCGGCTTGGTGTGGGGATTGTCGACGCGAAAGACGCGAATGCCCTGCTGGCTCCAATACAGGAACACGTCGGTCAGCTCGCGCCACAGGGCGCGCCAATCCGGCGTCTCGAAGTCGAACGGATAGATGTCTTGGTACTTCTTCGGCGGATTCTCGGCATACTGGATCGTGCCGTCCGGCCGATGGCGAAACCACTGCGGATGTTGTTTGACGTACGGATGGTCGGGCGAACACTGAAACGCGATGTCCAACGCCACGTCGATCCCGCGCTGCCCGGCGGCTTGGATCAAGCGGTGCAGGTCCGACAGCGTGCCGAGCTGCGCGTGAATGTCCTTATGACCGCCTTCGGGCGAACCAATTGCCCAGGGCGAACCGACGTCGCCCGGCTCGGCCGTGACGGCGTTGTTCTTGCCCTTGCGAAACGTCGTGCCGATGGGATGAATCGGCGGCAGGTACAGCACGTCGAAACCCATCTCCGCGATGCGCGGCAGCCAGTTGATGCAATCGGCCAGCGTGCCGTGCTGACCCTCGACCGGCGAACAGGAACGCGGAAACAACTCGTACCACGTGCTGAAGCGCGCCTTGGGCACGTCGACCACGACGCCGAACGTCTTTTCGCATCGCGTGGCGTGCAACCGGTCGGGATAGCGGGCCATCAGCGCATCGAGCTCGTCGGCGCCGGCCAGATAAGCGTCGAGTCCTTGGGCACCAGCCGACAAAATCACGTGCCAGTCGTGCAGCCGGGTCGCATCGTCGCCGGTCGCCCGTTCGGCCGCGGCAGCCACCAACTGCGCGCCGATTTGTAGGTCGATCGATACGTCCTGAGCCGCGGCGAGCCGTTTTTTTAAGTCGCGGTGCCAGGTATCGAACTGATCGACCCAGCCTTCGACTGTGAACTCGTAGCGTCCGACTTCCTCGACGACAAACTCGCCCTGCCAGCGGTCATTGACCAGCGCGAGCATCGGCACCTCGTCCCACGTGCGAGCGTCTTGCTTGCGGAACAAGAGCCGCGCGACGACGACCTCGTGGCCGTCGGCAAACAAGTCGGCCAATACGCGCACGCGCTCGCCCACCACCCGCTTGATGGCGAAACGGCCTCCGTCGAGGGTTGGTTCGACGTTTTCGATCGCGACCCGACGCCGGCCGTCAGAGAGTTTCTGGTCTGACATATTCGATTGGTTGGGAGCGGCGGCGCGGCGTGCCGTACCGGCGACCGTCATGGTCTCAGAGACTATCACAATGCACTCCGGCAAGTGGGGTTAAACGGTGGGAAACGGCAGGTGGGAGAACCTTGCCCGGTCGGCAAAGCCTGTGTAATCGTAGCACCCTCTCCGCACACTGTCCAAGACGAATCGCGGGCTGCGCGCTCCAGTTGCCGCCGAATTGCACGTCGATGCCGCGTTGCTGCAACAGCCGGCGCATCCCCAACGACCGCACGGCCGGCCCGGGTGGACTGTTCGTTCGGTGAGCGGACACTCGCGGACACTCGGCGGCGCGGCAGGTGGCGGGCGCGCGACGACGCGGGTCGCGGGCCGATGGTGCATCATTTGGACGGCGGTCCGCACTGGCCAGTCTGGGATGCGGCCTGTCAGGCCTGCGCCGCTTGGCGCGATCGTGCGGCATGGTTCGGTTGCGCGCGGTGATGCCGGACGCGCGGCGAATCATTGGCAAGGTTGCCGAGTTGAACGCTCGTGAGCGAGACGATCGTGCGCGGCGCGGCGGCCGGGCGATTGGCGGTTGCGTCGTTCGCCCGCGATCCCGGTTATCCGCATGCTGGCGGTTGTGGGCGATCGGTCTGCGGGGTCAGCGCGGCTTGCCAGTTTGGCCCGTAGAAACTAGGATAATGCGTTCCCCAATCCCCTGTAGCTCAGTTGGTAGAGCAGCCGGCTGTTAACCGGCTTGTCGTAGGTTCGAGTCCTACCGGGGGAGCTGAGCTTAACGCTCGCCGAAGCACAGACTTGTGTTACCTGCCGGCGGTCGGCAGTGCGGCCTGAAACGTCCCGAGTTTCCGGTAGTCTACCGGATTCGGCCCCGATCAGGAGACCCGCACCATGCCGAACACTTCGCCACGCGTCCCGTCCTATCGCCTTCACAAGGCCAGTGGCCAGGCCGTCGTCACACTCGACGGCCGCGATATCTACTTAGGCAAGCACAAGAGCGCGGCCAGTCGCGCCGAGTACCGCCGCGTGATTGCCGAATGGTCGGCCCACGGTGAACTGCCACGCCGCAGTGGCGACGATTTGACGGTCGTCGAGCTGGCCGCCGCCTACATGCGCCACGCGAAGTCCTACTACCGCGGACCGGACGGAAGGCCGACGAGTGAGGTCAAGAGCCTCAAGTTGGCGATCCGTCGCTTGAACGCGCTGTACGGTCGCAGCCGGGTCGCCGACTTCGGTCCGATCGCCCTCAAGACCGTACGCAGCCAGATGATCGCTGAGGGCCTGGCCCGCAGCAGAATCAATCGGGACGTGAACCGGCTGCGGCGAATCGTGAAGTGGGGCGTCGAGAACGAGCTCGTGGAGCCAAGCATCCTGCACGGACTGCAATCCGTCGCGGGCCTGCGATCCGGCCGTAGCAAGGCCAAGGAAACCGCCCCAATCCGACCTGTGCCCGATCAGTTCGTAGACGCCGTTCTCGATCACGTCTCGCCGGCCGTGGCGGCGATGATTCAACTGCAACGGCTCACCGGGATGCGAAGCGGCGAAGTCACCACAATGCGCGCCTGCGATATCAGCATGACGGGCAAGGTCTGGCTCTACACGCCGCAGCACCATAAGACGGCCTGGCACGGCCACGATCGGCAGGTCTACCTCGGGCCACGATCGCAGGAGCTCATCCGACCGTTTCTCACGACTGATCTGACCGCCTATCTGTTCGCGCCGGCCAACGGTCGACGGTTCGGCGTTACGAGCTCCACGAGGAAAACCAAGGTGTATCCATCCGAGTTGCGACGTCGCGAGCGGCAGCGCGCCGAGCGGGAACGACGTGGCCGGAAGCGCAAACTCTGCGAGCGGTACGATACGGTCGCGTACTACCGCGCCGTGCAGTATGGAATCGCCGCGGCCAATCGTGATCGTCTGGCCGCCGCCGAGACCAACGACGTCGACGCCGGCAAGGTGGACCTGGTTCCCCACTGGCACCCGCATCAATTGCGCCACAACGCGGCGACGAACCTGCGCCGCGAGCATGGGATCGAGATTGCCCGGATCATTCTGGGGCATCGGTCGCCGGCGATCACGGAAGTGTATGCCGAAGTGGATCGGACGCGGGCCATCGACGTTATGGCGAAAATCGGGTAGAGGTAGGAGGCAATCGAATGGCTGGCTGTCGGGGTAGCTCCCCGCGAGACCGGCCGCGCGACGCGGTTTCACTGCCCCGCGGCGTGCGGTCGGTCGGCCGCCGGAAAGGCAGTGCATCATGTGGCACGATTCTCCCGAGGATCTACCCCTCGGTTCATTCGCTCAACTACGTGCCGTCGCTGAGCAGGACGCGGACGAACTGGACTGCGGACTGCCGGCATCGGGACGCACGTTCCGGGAAACGGTCGCGAGACTGATCGAGTTGCGCGGCGCGAGCGACAAAGCAAGGTGCGACGCCCTGCGCTCGGAGTTCCCCGAGACGTCAAGCTGCGATTCCGCACTGGAGGATTTGCGGAGGGAGCGCGACGCGGTCTACCAAGAGATGCTCGGCAGTCGGGCGAGCGAGTACTTTGTCGCACACCTGATTGAAGCATGGAGGCATGCCGCCCGGCTCGCAACCTTGATCCGTCGTGACGAAACGACGCGAGAGGCGATCGGAGACTTTTGCGTTTGGTATTTAGGGCTCGATGCACACCGCGCCCGATTGCGGTTGGTAACGGACGGCGACGTCGCGTTGCTCCTCTCCAAGTGGCCGAAGCACTTTCGATCGACCATCGGGCCATGCGTCGCCGATTCGTGGCTGGAGGCGGCCGACAACTTTTCAGCCTGGATCGACCAATGCTCAACGCAATCGTACGGGGTCGCCGTTCAAGAGCCCTGGAGGAAGCAGGCGGTCAAAGCACCGGTGACCTTGCCCAACGAACGAGCGGTGTTTCCCAACAAGCCCAACGAAACGCTAGACAACTGGTGCTCGTTCGCAGTGAGTGCCTATCGCGATTGGCTTCGTCATTGCCCGCAATGGTGGAACGGTGAAGACATCGAACGTGAGTTTGCCGAGAGCGGCCTTCGTGAGGAGCAAGAACAGTTCGCACATGTTATCGAGAGCAAGATTCGTGGCGAGCGCGAGTCGTTCAGTACCAAACCAACAGACTTTGACCGGCGCAAGCCGTGCCCGGTCGTCCAACTGAGAGGCACGGCGTTCCGGCCGACGATACGGGGGAAGGAAGTCGATGAATTGACCGAACCCTACTACCGTGTAGTTGAAGCGCTAGTCCAGGCTGGGCCCGATGGGCTAAGCAGATCGGAACTAGAGCGGGTCAGGGGCGACGCCATCAAGTACCTTAGAAACCTGCGCGGCATGGACCCAGCGTGGAACAGCGCGATCAAGATGGCTCGCAGACGCGGTGGACGGTATGCGATACGCCAGGAGTAGGATTTCCAAGAATCCCACAAACGCCCCCTCAACGCACCATTTTCTTGTTTTCACTTTCGCTTAGTCTCCTGCGAACGCGTTCATTCCTCTTCGCGCAAGGACAAGCGATGATCGACATCCAAACTGAGCGGTTGGTCACTCTGGCCGAGGCAACCCGTATCCTGCCGGGACGGCCCTCCATCTCGACGCTCTGGCGTTGGCGTCATAAGGGAGTCGGCGGGCGCCGTCTTGAAACGGTTCGCATCGGTGGCAAGCGGTTCACTTCACGTGAAGCGATCGCACGATTCGCACGCCAGGATGGCGATGCGCCCACATCGGCAGGCAGATCGACAAGCGACCGAGAAAAGGCGATTCGGGCTGCGGAACGCGAGCTGTCCGCCGAGGGAGTTTGAACGTCCCCAAAGCACGCCGGCGGCCAGGCTCTCGCTACAGAGCCTGACCGCCGTTGACGTCCTAGCGCAACCGCCAAGGAAGGCACGAATGGGACCCAAACTCAAGCGACGAATCCAGGGCGCTCGGCGAGTAAAAACGCCATCGCTTCGCGAGCGAAGAAAGCGGCGCAGGCGACGGCGTTTCACGGAGGCGAGGCGATGAAGTCGCGCATCCAATCCAGCGGCGAGATACTCGATCAAGCGCCCCCCCACGATCTCGAATGTGAAATGGGAGTGATTGGTAGCGTCCTGCTCAACCAAGCGCAATTGGGCGTGGTGGAAGGGATCGTTCGGCCAGCCGACTTTTACGATCCGCGCAATGGCATCATCTATCAGGCGATGATCGATTTGAAGTCGGCATCGACGGGGATCGATGTCACCACACTGCGCGCCGAGCTCAAGCGGCGCGGCGATTTCGACGCG
Organism: uncultured Planctomycetaceae bacterium; assembly: GCA_937952415.1. GTDB lineage: Bacteria > Planctomycetota > Planctomycetia > Pirellulales > PALSA-1355 > CALFYT01. Next base: position 36,604 of record CALFYT010000005.1, read on the forward strand.
GCCGGCGGCGCGGCGTACATCGCAGAGCTAATCCAATCGGTGGGGATATCGGACAACGCCGTTTACTATGCGCGGCAAGTGGAAGCGCTGAAGCAAAAGCGAAAATTTCGCCGGTTGGCCGAGAATATGCTCGCTGCAACGGCCAATGGACAAACACCCGGTGAAATGTTTCTGAGTACCGAGGGCGCACTCGCCGACATAAAGCGGAGCCCGTCAGCGAAGGGGAGAGCGGCAGTTTCGACCTGCCTAGCTTCGGTCTCACCAGCGACAGTCAACTGGCTCTGGCCGGGTCGAGTCCCGCTCGGCAAACTGACACTCTTGTTTGGCGATCCCGGCCTAGGGAAGTCGATGGTGTCACACGATCTGACTTCGCGTGTCTCGACGGGCGCGGCCTGGCCAGATGATCCAACCACTCGCGCGCCTCGCGGGGGCGTCGTGCTGTTGACCGCGGAGGATTCGCTCGACGATACGGTGCGTCCTCGTTTGGACGCGGCCGGCGCCGACGTATTTAACGTCGTCGCGTTTGAAGCTGTGCAAGCGGAACAGCGGTTGGCAGTCAATCTGCAACGTGATACCGCGTTGTTGGAGGAGGTGATTGAGCGGCAGGGCAACACGAAGATGGTCGTGATCGACCCCATAAGCGCTTATCTGGGCCGGGTCGATGCTCATAGTAATTCAGAAGTGCGCGCTCTGCTGCACGTGTTGTCCGACCTGGCGCAGAGACGCGGTGTGGCGGTTGTCGCAATCACGCACCTGAACAAGAGTCGCGGAGGATCGGCGCTTTATAGGGCAATGGGCTCGCTCGCATTCGTGGCGGCTGCACGGGCTGCTTGGTTAGTTGCGCGGGATCCACATGATGCCAGGCGTCGGCTGTTTCTGCCGGCGAAGAACAACCTAGCGGGCGATTCGACCGGCTTGGCGTTTTCGATCGTCGATGGGATCGTTCGTTGGGAGCGCGATCCGGTTTCCATCGCGGCCGACGTGGCACTGGCGCCTCCAGAGGAAGAATCGAAGCCTGGTCCGGACCAGTCAGCGCGAAAGCAGGCCGTCAAGTGGCTGCGTGAGTTGCTTTCGACCGGTCCGCTTCCGGCAGCGGTAATTCGTCAAGAGGCCGACGATGCGGGTGTCGCCTGGCGGACGCTGCATAGAGCAAAGGACGATTTGGGGATCACGCCATACCGGACGCAATTCCAAGGGGCGTGGCTATGGGAACTGCCCACGGATGATGCGTGCCAGGCGGATACCGGCAACCATAACTTGGCATCCTGGCACGGTAGGCGAAATCACGAGGAAAACGCCGATTCTTGACCTGGCACGATAGGCACATGCCAGGTTGCGTGGTGTTGGCACGCTATGCGGATGAGCATGGGTGATAGCAATTTAGAACGGGCTGGAACTGTGGCACCGATGCTCGGCCAAGAGGTGCCGAATCGGGCCGCGGTGGGCCCCGGGGCTGGTCGCGAACCGAGCGCGGCCGTGTGCCCGTGTGGCGGCACCGACGTGCACGATGTGGCGATCCACGCCGGCCGGACGGTACGGCGCGACTGTGCCCGCTGTGGGCGGTTCCTGGCGTTTGTTGCCTGGTATGGCCGGATCGAAAACTAGGAGCTCGCGATGCGATGGCAGAATCTTGAGCGGCAGTGTGCGGTGTTGGCCCCCGTCGACTGCCCATTGGGCACGGTCGCCGTCCTCGACGCGGCGTACCTGGCCACGGCAGCGCACCGCCGATTCGCGCCCGGATCGGTTCTCGCGTGGACCAGCCCCTCCGCCGACGTCCAGTGCGGTCTGCCCGTTCACCAGCATCGTCAATCGGTGATCGTCCTCGATTTCGACGCGATCGCTCGAAGCTGCGAGGTGCATGGCATGTCACCGCCCGCCAAGTTGCACGGCACGCTAATCCACGAACTGGCTCACGTACTTACCTACCCCGATCCGCGGACTCTGCCGCTTGTCTCCCCAGCGAGTTCCGCGGCCGTTGGTCAATTCGTGCGACGTGCCGCGGAGCGACCCGGGGCCCTGGGCGGCGATGGAAATCCCGGTCTGCCTGGCACGTCGACCCATCGCGATCCTCTCCACGGACCGGACTTCGGGCGCGTGCTGTGTCACCTGCTATGGCGCGCCGATCAAATGGGCGTCCCGCATCAAGGCGCGTGGCTGGGTAAGCCGTCGATGTCTGCAATGCGAGCGACGCTCGAAGGTTCCTTTGAACTGTTGGGGGCAGAGGGCCGGTCGTTACGAACCCTGGCAAAAGACCCGATGCCCCCGATGTTCCAACTACTCTTCCCAGAATGAAAGGACGTAACACAAGATGACGACCAAAGCGATTGACTCCATTCGAGCGTCGGAGGAGAAGCGGCACCACGCGGATCGAATGGCGTGGCGGGAACTGGTTGACGAGGTCGCCGATGCTGAACAGTCGGGTCAACAAATCGACGGGGAAGGGGTTGCCGCGCGGCTTGCTGCGCTCGGCAAATCGTCGGGTGAGCTAGAGACCGACGTCGCTCGGAAACTCCGGCGTCGTGAAGCGCAGGCCAGCATCGAACCGGCGCGCCAAGCGCGTGCAGAGCTATCGGAACTGCACGCGACAATCGAGCGCAAGATCGAGGAGCGCAATGCTGCCATCGCCGCGGCCAACGCCGAACTGGAGTCGCTCAACGGCCAGGTGAATCGGCTCAGCAATCGCGCCGACGGCGAAACGCGAGCACTACAAATTTTGAGGGACACCGCCGACCCGCACGTCAAAGCCGAGCTCGAACGGGCCGTTCAACAGCGCGGAGAGCTGCTCAGCCGACTGGCGTTGCTTGACGGCCACATGGGTCGGCAACGCGACGACGCCAAGCGGGCGCGCGAAGAAGCCTCGAAGCGGCGACGCCGTGACTTCCCGCGGTCTGAGATCCGAAGCGGCCGCGCCGCACAGATCGATCGGGAGGCCGCCAAGGCCGCCGACGAGGCGGCGGCTGAGATTGAGGCGGCGATCGCTGAGGCAGAAGGACGACAGGCTCAGCTACGATCGGCGATCGCCGAGGCCGACAAACGAATCGACGCGCTCGAGGAGGAACTTACGAAGCCGTGACCGCCGAACTTCAAAGCAAACTTCTTTTTTCCAGAGTGAAAGGAAACACCGCAAATGATCACCAATCCAACGAAATCGATCCGAGACAACGAGGCGAAGAGACGGGGCTACCTGCGCGCCGCCTGGGTCAAGCTGGTGTGCGACGTGTGCGACGCGGAACAGTCGGGGCAACAGGTCGACAAAGAAGACGTTTCCCAACGGCTCGCGTCGATCGGTAAATCGCACGATGAACTGGCCGCAGCGGTCGCACTGAAAAAACGACGTCGCGAGGCGTGCGCAACCATTGAGCGGGCGCGCCAAGCGCAGGCAGAGCGGAAGGAGGTGTATGGGGCGATCGAGCGGAAGCGCGAGGAGCGCGATGCGGCGTTGGCCGCGGCCAACGCCGAACTGGAGGCGCTGCACGGTCAGTTGGTTGAACTCAGCGGTCTCGCCGAGGGCGAAGCGGGTGCACTGCAATTGTTGCAAGAGACTGCCGATCCGTGCGTCGCCGGCGAACTCCGGGCGGCGATCGACAAACGCGGCAAATTGCTCTCCGGCCTGGCTAGGTTTGACCGCGACTTGGAACGGCAACGCGCCGACGCCCGGCAAGCGCGTGAACGAGTGGCCAAGCGATTGCGCGACGACCTTCTTTCCAGGTCCACGCCACCTAGTGAGGAGGCGATCGAGCACGACGCGGCTAAGGCCGCCGCCGAGGCGGCAGCTCCGTTCGAAGCCGAGATCGCGGCGACCGAACAGGAGCAGGCGCGGGCGCGATCGGATGTCGCAGAGGCCGATGCCCGGGTCAAAGCGCTCGAGGTGAGAGTCCTTGAGGCATGACCCTCCCCCCCCGTTGGGTCCTCCGATGGGTGTGTGCGGCCCGACGCGGGTCGCACATGCCCGTCGCCCTCACGTCCCTGACTTCATGAAGCGCTTCATCATCATCATGTTTGCACAATTCGGCCGCCGCGGGCCGGTATCGGTTGGCGACTGACCCCCGGGAACAGGCACGCGCGAACCGCGCAGCGCGCTTGTGGCATTGGCGCAAGTCCTGGCGTGCTTCTGAGATGCGCTGCCGGACCAGCAGCGATCGCAAAGAAAATGCTTGACTGGCGGCGCATTCACGGCCACCATTCGGTTATCGATCAAGTGTTCAACGCTAGTGCTTTGACCTGTGGCATTTGTTACACAGGAGGCACTGCGCATGTTGGTCATCCGCAACTCGCGCGACCGTTCGTCGCGCCACTCGTCAACGTCTTTGCACGAGTATCTAGAGTTAGCCGCGGGACGCGGCTCTGCGAGCTTCACTCGAGTACGCCTATTCGCCGAGGCGGCAACCTGGCTTGAGCGGGCCATCGGCCGTACACCGTCACTCGCGGACCTTACGGCGAGAAACCTCGCGGCAACTGAGCGATGCGTGTTCGAGCATGGGTACGGTCAGCGCCGTGCTTCACAGCTACGGCGCGCACTCCGCACCATCGCTAATGACGCCCATCGACGTGCGCAGCTAGCACCAGTAGAACCTGGCCGGGCAGCAGTCGGCAGAGTGACACAGTTCGACAAAGCAGATTGGACGAAGTCACCGGCCGGCCCCCAAACACTTTCGGCTGCGCTCGAGACACTGGTTCAGACGGTCACTCCGAAGACGCTATCGAAGTATCGACGCGTGGTCCGCGCGTTCAACCAATTCCAGGGGCGCTATGCCACGGTCGCGGACGTTGTGTCGTCGCGGCTTGAGGAATTCGCAGAGGACCTCTGCAGCAAGGGACGTAGCAAAGCCACGATCGACGACTACAAGGCGGCACTAGGGCGAGTCGCGCGAGCCCTCGAACCGGATCGATTCGCCCCCCGGCGATCTAAACTTGATGCACTGCCGGTCCCCGATCCGGGCAGTCTTCGTGAGTTCTATGTCGATGTGTTCAAGCCCCAGCGGATGCTTGGCCGCACGTGGCAGCACCATCGAGACTGCAACCACACGCTGCGGCTCTTGCGTGAATTCCACGGGGGCGATCTGCCGCTATGCGAACTGGGTGACCGTGTGGCGGCAGGCTTCTTTGAGTGGCTCCTTGCGCGCGGGCAGCGGCCTGTCACCGTCAACACTCACCGAGCGCGTCTGTTTGCGATATGGCGCCTAGCGCACCAAAACGGCCTCGTGACGGCAGAACCTCGGGTGCGCAAACTACCCGAATCGGTCGATGTGCCAGACGCATGGAACGAAGATGAGCTGCGGAGAATCATCGCCGCACCCCTGTCGATGACATGGCGACGGCCCGTGGCCGGGATTGACGCTGGCCGCTACTGGCACGCGCTTCTGCTTGTGGCCTACTGGACTGCGATGCGGACGGGCACAATCCGGCAGCTCGCATGGGAAGATGTGGATCTTGACGCGAGCTCGATCCGTGTGCCAGGCCGGAAGATGAAGAACCGCCGCGGCCAGCGATTCAAGATCGGCACCGATGCGGTCGCCGCGCTTCAGGCGATTCGACTCCCTGACCGCGAACTGGTGTTTCCTTGGCCGCACGAGGCGAAGTGGTTTTGTACTCGGGTGACACAAATCATCGCGGCCGCCGGCGTGCCGCGGAGCTCGCGCGCTCGACTTACCGGCATGCATAAGATGCGACGAAGCGTAGCAACGATCACGGCAATGCGCCGAGGCGTGGGCGCCGCATCTGAACTCCTCGGCCACTCCACAAGCGAGGTTACTCGCCGCTATGTAGATCCAACGAAGCTGCCGGGCCACGATGCGACGCAGTACCTGCCCGTGTTGACGATCGATGCACTCGCCGTTGAGCGACCGACAACGAACGCTACCCAGATTGACGGCGGTGCGGCGACGTCCCCGGCTGAAATGCTCCGCGTGGCGCAGAACTTATCTCGCGCGGGCAACCTACTGGCCGCTGCGGCAATGTGCCGGGTGACTCTGGAGCGTTGGCTGCGCGCAGAGTGCGAAGTCCATCAGTGCCAAGTTGAGAAAACGGCCGGAATCCTAGCCCGTGCAGGAGCGTTGAAAGGCGCCGGCCGGCTCCGGCAATCGCACCTTGCAACGATTCGGAAGCTAACGAAACCGGCCAACAAAGCCGTACATGGTTATTCGGTAGCTGCGCCGAAAGTTCAGGCAATGTTATCCATGCTCGAAGGATTGATCGAGAACGGACTACCATCGCCAGTTGGCACAAGCGGCCGCAGCGTAAGAGCGACCAAGGCGTGCCGATCTGCGCGGCCCCCTCGCCGAAATGGAGCAGCGTGATAAAGTTGACGTCGGCGGCCCGCCACCATGAGTACTGGGCAAACGGCATGCTAATCGTGCTTCGATTGCCCAGGTACTCGCAAGAGAAGGTGCGGGCCGGCGAGTTGATCGCGGCAACGCGCCGCTAACTCCGACCGAAGTTGAGGCCGTCTTGGCGGCGATCGGTCGGGTTGGGAAGGCCAAGCAGCTCGACCGAATCGACGATGCGGTTGCGCGACGTCGAGCGGCGATCGACGCGGCGGGGAAACCCAAGCACGGGGAGTCGCCATGAACTTTGACCTGCAACGCGAGATTCTGTCACGGGCAATGCAGCGAGTACGGGCAACGCTGGCGGCGGTGAACGCACCGGACGCCGGCGAGGTTCACTTTGAGCCGGAAGGCGACAACCTCGTCGCCCGAATTGAACTTTGCTCAAGCAACGCGGAGCGACTGCACGCAGACCGATTCTCGCCTTTTCCGATTCGACGTAGTTGTCCGCCACACGACTTTGGTACCCTGCGGGCCATGGTCACCAAGAACCCTTGGAGTGAGACCGAGGCGCCGCTGCTGCACTTACGGCTGTGTGAGCCGAGCGAAGGCAACACGTCGGACGGCCACGTATTCATGACGTGCATCTACTGGGAGGGCGCGTGTGCTGAGTCTCTCGATGATGCGCTAAAGGATCTTCTGAGCGAACGCGCGCGGCACGCGTAGTTCGGTGGAGCGCGGAAATCATGGCAGTACTCTTCACAACGAACCGCGATCGGCAACAGGCGATCCTGGAGGCGATCAAGTGCAATCGCGCGATCGAGCCCTTGGCCGATGGTTGGAGCATACACGATTTGCTGAACGTTGCTGGCGCGATACTTGCGGTTGCCAAGGCTACGCCCATCGACTGCTGGGTCGATGGTACCGACGCTCGGTCGAACATTCAGTCGTTGCACTACGAGCGCCAGGAGCACGAACTTGAGGTGCTGCACGCAGAGATCCTCTCAGCGATCCACGGTTCAAGTGAGTTGTCGATGCTGCGCATGAACGAGAGTTGGGACAGGTTCTTCGGGTCGGATGTGATTGGCAAGGCGTGGGTGGAAGGCGATTACGACGTTCACCGGTGGGAGCCGGCGGATGGTCAGATTCAGCCTGGCGCGAAAGATGAATCGGGCTCGTGACGCGGCCGCTCGTTTTGTAGTATTCGAGCGATTCTGACCACTGACGGAGGTGATCATCATGGGCGAAGTTTCCACGAAGTTCACGAGCGACTCGAAGCAGATCGAGGCAGCCTACGACAAGCTGTACCGGCAGAACGTGCGCTTGCAGGAAAAGCAGGCCCAGGGCGGCCGCGCTGCGAAGCAGCGGCATAGCGAGACAACCAGCCTGATTACCCGCGAGGTTGCGTCACTCAAGTCGATGGCGGCGGGCTACGTTACTGTCAGTACGGCCGTTGGCGCTTTGTCCCAAGCGTACCGGGACTGGGAGGCCCGTACCGAATCGATCGGCCGCGAAACGCAGCGCCTGAACGACAACCTGGTCAAGCAGCTCACGCTGACCGGCCAGACGCAGCACGGTGCGCGAATCGAGCAGGCGCTGTCGAACATCCCCGGTGTGCGGCGCGAGGCGGCCCACGCGGCGTTCGGTGGCGTGTTGGGCGGGATCAGCGCCCGGCCGGAAATGCTGACCAACATCAAAGGCAACTTGGAGCTGGCTGCGGCCATCGCCCCCGTCGCCGACATTGGCATCGACGCCGACGAGCTTGGCCGTTTTGCGGGCAAGCTGAGAACCGTAGATACGGCACGCTCCGCTCCGGCGGTTCGTGATCTTGCGCTGGCAGTTAAGCAAATGCTGGGGCCCAACGCGGGGCAGTTTCAAAGCGGCGAGATGTTCGGCGCCGTGCGCGGCTTCGCCCAGTTCATGTCGCCCGACGAGGCGATCGCCATCGGCATGCAAGCCGCCGCGCAGAACGTGCCCGGCTTGCCGCGGCAATTATTCGACGCCAGCCAAAAGGTGTTCACCGCGCCCGACACCAAGGGTCGCACCGCGCTGACCGCGGCCGAGGCGGCGCAGCACCGCCTGGCGGAAGCTGCCACGCCGTCCGAACGGTTGCGTCTGATTATGAACGACCAGGCCGCGGCCGACGTGGCGATCGGCACGGGCAATGCGGGCAGGTTAAAGCTGCTCGACGCCGGCGAGCGGGCTCGGATCGTTGAGCAACTACGTGCGAGCACTGGGACGTTCGACCGGGTGCAGTCTGACCTACTCCAAACAGAAGCCGGGCGTAACATCGCAGCACTACGCCAACGGGAGTATCGAAAGGAACGCCGTGAAGTCGGATCGCACCTAGCGGCACGATATGAGGCCGAATCGGAGGGGCGATCCCTCTATCAGGATTACTTGGACGAAACCAGGTCCGGCGGCTGGTCTCAGTTCTTTTCGCACAAGTTTTTCGAAGGTGCTCACCTGTTTAACCGCGCGTTGGCGCCAAGCGGCGTCGATCCGATGGCGGCGACACTGCAAATGATGGCGGGTGAGGAAATCGCACGCGACTATGCGGCCGTCGAAAACACTCGCTTAGGGTTTGAGAAATTCAAACCGGACGCGTCCCTTACCGAAGAAGCGATTCGGCGCCAGACGGCCGTCATGGAAGAAGTGCGCGACGAGCTCAAGGCGGGCAATGACGAACGACGCAACCAGCGGCGCAGCGGCGCCACGGTGCCGCGGGTCAACGAGCGGTAGGCGGCGCGCTTCGTCTACCAATAAGTCGGGCCGGCGATCGACTGCCGGCCCTGGCGCGGTCTCCAAAAAGGAGTCTAATCTAAAAGGAGTCGCGATAGGGCGCAAGCGTACCAGCGCCGCTGGCGCCGGGCAAGCAAATTCCGCGGCCAGGTTACTTCGTCCGCTGGTTGATCCGTCGCAGCTTCGGGCTAGGCGCGTAGGTGCGCGGCTCTTTGCCAATCAGGAATCGCCAGTGGGCGTCGACCTGGTTGTTGGCATCCTCGAACGTGGGCCAGACCTTGCGTGGCCGGCCGGCCGACGTCGACGCCGGAATCGGCACGTAGCGCTTGCCGCGAATCTGCATCGCTCGATAGCCGTCGCTGGCGGCGTCCCAGAAGATGGCGAACGTCTGCCTCCGATCGCGCCATTCCTTGATCACGCGTGGATTGCGGCGGCCGACTTTGACCCGCACCAGGTGCGGCGGCCAGTTGTCGATTCGCCGTGGCTCGGCGGTCACCTCGGGCCAGCCGGTGGCCTGCTCGACCGTCTTGGGCAGCGGCACAGCGACGACTACGGCGATGAGCATCGTGGCGGTCCCCATAGCCCTTATCGTACCACGCGTGCCGAGCCAGGCAACATATGTGCGCTGTGCCGAATGAGCAGCTACGCGGGCGAATACTTGTAGGCGGCGCCGCGCGGAGTTACTGGATATAGCTAGAAAGCAACTGAAGGTACTCTTCGATCCCGTCGGGTCCGACGACGCCGATAGTGCGTCGAAAGCGGTTGTCGAGAATCTTCCCCAGTTCGTCGGTGTCTCCGGGGGCCTCGTCGAGATCGTGCTTTACCGCCGGTGAGAGCGGGTACTGGTAAAACAGCCAGTCGACCTTTCGTATCTGTTGCCGCGCGTCCGCAGGAATCTCTCCTGTGGACAGATCCGCCGCGCTCAGGTTTGTGTCGCACGCCCAGAGATTGGCCGTGGTGAAGATGGTCGGCATGACGAAGTAGTGTTCCTTGTCTGTCTCGTACCGCGGGTTGACCTGCCGCTGCAATCCCCGCAACACAGTGAGCAGGCCGTTGGCTCCCTTGCATGCTTGAAACGCGGCGTCCTCTATAGCGTTGCGGCCCCCGCCACCATGAGGATCACCCTTCTCCTTTCCATCCTTCTCCTCGAAACCCAGATGGTACACGTTGTCGATTGCATTGAGCTTCGCGCAAGAAACCACGCCGCCTCGTGGATTGGTTGCCGAGGCTTCGGCGTACCACAATTCGATTCGGTCAACCATGAGGTGTTCGGCAACAGCATTCCGCCGCACGAACGGCGCCTGAACGAAACACCAGTGTTTCATTCTCGGATTGGCGCGCTTGCACTCGCACGCCAGATAGAACCCCATGGTGCGGGCGTATAGCACGAAGTCGATCCGCGCGTCGAACTTTCCAGCCACGACGGGGAACTCTGACACATGCAGTTCCCAGAGTCCGTTGTGGCCAAAGCACTCCTGAAGTTTCTCGATCGCGGCGAATTGAAAGCTGTAGCCCTGCGAATCGAGCGTCTTGTGGAAGCGTTCGCCAATCGCCCTTGCTTGAGAATCGTCCTTTTCGGGCGTTTGCTGTTCGTCGGCCATCACGATCCCTCCGAGTCCCGAGCGACGTATGGTCGAAATCGCCGCGCCGCTTTCATCCGCACCAGGTGCTGCGGCCAGTTGTCGACCCGCCGTGGCTCGGCGGTCACTTCGGGCCAGCCGGTGGCTCGCTGACCCGCCTTGGGCAGCGGCACAGCGACGACGACGGCGATGAGCATCGTGGCGGTCCCCATGTCCATCATCGTAGCACGCGTGCCGAGCTAGGCAACGCAGGGCCGGTCAGTGGTACCCACTGGTGGGAAGTCGCACACAGTCATAGAATCGATCGTCAACAAATTCGTCGGCGGCGCTTGGCCGGATGGCGGGGCCGTGCGATTCAACTTGCCGACTAACTGGGGCCTCTCGGATGTCGATCCGGGAAAGGTTGCACCGCCGCAGCAAGTCTGCGGCCAACGTGGGAGTCGAGAGAGGCGCCGATGCGTCGTCGCAGCGGAGTCGGATCCGAAATCGATAGGAGCCCGCACGATGGCGAAGCTCAAAACAGAAGTCTGGCGGGACAAGGGCTGGGAGCGAGGTGAAGAGATCCCTGAGGGCAACCAAGGTCACACGCATTTTGCCCGCAAGAGCACTGATCCCCCGGGCGAGTTTAGCTACGTCCTCAAGAAGTTGAAACGCCAGGACGACCCAGATCGCCGGGCGCGCTTCTGCGCGGAAGTTCGTTCGATGAGTGTGTTGGAGCACAGGGGAATCGTCGAGATCGTCGACGACAATGTCGAGGATTTCAAAGACAACGTCGAGCTGTACATTGTTACCCGGCGAGTGTCCGGCAGTGATTTGGTTGCGCGCACTCGGGACAACACCCTCTGCCTCGACGACGCGGTGAACCTTACGCTCAGGATCCTTGCGATCGTCGACCATTGCCATAGTCGAGGTGTAGTCCACCGAGACATCAAGCCGTGCCACATCATCTTGCGCGACAGTTCGCTCGACGATCCGGTCTTGATCGACTTCGGCCTGGCCTACCACGCCGAACTGCAACCCACAGACGCCGGCACAAAGCTTGGGGAAGGTCGAGGGAATCGGTTTTTCACAGGTCCAGAACACATGGCTGGCAATCCCGACGTCAATCGCAGCCCGATTACTGACGTGACGGCGTGCTTGGGTCTATTGTTCTTCAGCCTGACGAAGCAAGAGCCAGGCGTACTACGGGATCATGAATCACGAAAGCCGCACAATCGTGTTGACCTCGCCCAACTCCTCGCTGGTGAACCGTCGTGGAGGCGAGATATCCTCTCTAAGACATTCGACATCGGCTTTGAATGGGAGCCCTTTCGTCGATGGCAAGGTGCGGAAGGCCTCGCCGCGCGGATCGAGCAACTCTTATCGGAGCAAGAGCCGACCTTTTCTGGTCTGGATACGAGGCTCTCGGAGCTCGTGGCGAAAGCGGACGAGGATTCTCCGGCGAAGTGGATCATGCTCGCGAGGCCAATGGGTGACGAACTAGCTTCCCTGATAGAACGAACGACGCAGCTTGCGCTAGAAAAGACGAGCACGTATTTGACGATTGTGGCCAATCGATCTAGATCGATTGGCGAGCAAATCCTCACCTACGAAATTGCCATCCTCAACCGGCACGATCGGACTCAGATTCAAGTGCGATTGAGAGGTTTCCTGCGTGGTGGTCAGTTTGTTGTTTCGTACGTTGAGTTGGGGAGGGCCCGTTTGCCGGAAACTGTTTTGGGCACATTCCCCATCGGGCACATGGCCTTCATTGATGAGATCAATCCTGTCTGGGAGAAGCAACTTGCACAATGGATCGAGAACGTGTTGGGAATTGATCAGTCGGCCGACGAGGCCCAGTAGCCGCGTGCCGTTCGCGGCTGATCGGTTCGGTAGACTACCGGATTCACTCGCCCAAATACCGAAAACTCGCGGGCATTGGTGACAATCGGTGCAACAAATTGCAAACCCGTTCGACCATGGTAGAATGCGCTCTAGCTCGGGAGTTTTGGGTGTTTTCGGGCTCCGTCAAGTCGTGGCTGTTAACCGGCTTGTCGTAGGTTCGAGTCCTACCGGGGGAGCTTGAGCAGCGAAGGGAACCTGCTCGAAGAAAGCGATCCTAACTCTAGGGTTGGCATGCTTCCCGACGAGCGTGATCCGATGGCTGACCTTGACCGCATCACCTTCGATCCGAGCGTCATGGGTGGCAAGCCTTGTATCCGCGGGATGCGCGTCACCGTGGGCACGATCGTCGGCCTGATTGCCACGGGCAGCACTGTGGACGAGATTCTGTCCGACTACCCATATCTTGAGCCGGAAGACATACCCGCCGCACTCTCGTACGCGGCCTGGCGCGCCGAAGAAGTTGACGTGCCGCTCTCGCCGCCATGAAGCTGCTGGTCGACATGAATTTGTCACCGAAGTAGTGCTCCGTGCTGCAGGCGGAAGGATTCGATTGTGTTCACTGGTCCGATGTCGGAGGCAATCTTGCCTCTGACGAAGAGTTGATGAACTGGGCGCAGTCGGAACAATGGGTCGTATTGACGCATGATCTCGACTTCGGTGCGATTCTCGCGTCCACGCGGGCTACAGGACCGAGCGTTGTCCAAGTGCGAACACAGGTTGTGCGACCGGCATCGCTTGCACCTCGACTGATTGCTTGGTTGCGTCAGTACACCCCTGAGCTTGAATCAGGCGCCATCGTTGTTGTCGATGAGGCGCGCTCACGCGTCCGACTGCTCCCGATTCGAGAGCATTGAGTATCCTGCCAAGCGACGGCGATGTATCCGTCTCTCATGGTATCCTGTTATCGTTGCAATCCTGGACGTTCTAGCGACCGCTGTCAGCAAGACGGCGCCAAAATGATGCCTTGCTCGCGCGGCCGAGAGCGCGAGCGAGAGCCGTCCCCATTGTCACGGAACCGTAGAATGGATCCCGGTCCCTTTAGTTCGTCCTTTGATGCGGAAAAGCTGAACGATGCGATTTCTAAAGCTACTTGATCCACGAGCAGTTGTTGCAGAAGGGCCCGGGCTTTCGATTCGTGATCAAGCCGCTAACGCGAGAGAAAGGTTCCCTGACTTAGTGAGTGAGTCTGCCTTTGACTACTGGCGGCTCGGCGACGCGCTTGTCCCGAGTGCATTGCGGCTACTCGTGGGTGTGTCCCCAACATTCGATCTGAGCAACTTGCGGCTGCTCGACTTATTGCAAGACAAACTCTCGTCTGAACACTTACCGGGTCTGCAGCTTGACGTCTTTGATCTGGACGACATGGGCGATTGGCCGTCGGCAACACACTATTTCCCAGGCGTCGACCGCATGGTTCCGAACCCGATCGTTGGGATCTGGACGCTCGGCATTCACGTCACCAACTACTGGGGCGGAAATGCAACCGCATACCTCTTATCGGCCTTCGATATACGAGTAACTGCCCAGCAATTAGCGGAAAGTGTTAGGCCACCTTCGCCAGACATGTTGGGCTAGTGCAAGGGTCCACCGATTATTTATTCCGTCATATGAGGGATGTCAGTCGCGCTGTTGGATGGGAGTGTTAGCCTGGAGATCCGTCGCATCATGGCCAGCCGCGGCATGACCTCTGACAATCTGGAAACGACCGTCGTGTACAATTAGATTGCCACAACGTATTCGAGAAGCGCGGAGCGCGTTTTCTGGCTCCATTCTGGGCGATCGCAGTCTGCAAGTCGGCGCCAAAGTGATGCCTTGCTCGCGCGGCCGAGAGCGTGACCGAGAGCCGTCCCCATTGTCACGGAACCGTAGAATGGATCCCCGTCCGGCTCAGTAGAAAACTTCGACGCGCAACAGACTCATGACGTTGTGGGTCAGTGCCATCAAGCGGAGGTCACGGCACTGGGAGTGATA
>CALFYT010000006.1 GCA_937952415.1 uncultured Planctomycetaceae bacterium
TGATCACCTCGGACCGCTCGTCGCTCGACGCGTCGACGTCGGCATCGGCGTCGGCATCTACGTCGGCATCCGCCTCGACGTCGGTCTCAACGTCCGCATCGACGGGCGTTTCGGTCTCGCGCTCATCGAGGTCGTCGTCTGAGGGCGCGAACTGACCGAGGTTGTCGAATAGGCCAATCGAGCTCTCTTGGGCCCGAGCCGGCAAGACTTGCCAAGCCAGAATCATGCTCAGGGCCGTCAACGAAATCCATTTCGTGTGGCCAACCATGCTGCACTCCTTTGCTAGCATTTGCGGCGATCGGTGCGTGCTATGTGGGGCACGCGCAGGTCGTATTGTTCGTGACCGTCACACTCGCCTCCGACCTGCGACATTCAAACGGCGTGCAGGGAAAACGGGCGCGGTCGACATAGGTAGCTAACGTCTACATCGGCACGCTGTCACGATTTGCTTTGGTCGAATCTACCCTAGGCGGGTAAAACGCACCCGTCCGGGGAAACCACGGGGCCCTCGGACCTCGGGGGCCCCGCGGCGATTGACCGCGGCGCTAGCATGCTGACAATAGGAACGAGGGGCATCCGAGAAAAACACCATGCAAATGCTCGATCGACGACCTGTCCATCCAAAGTTGTTGCCGCTGCTGGCATGCGCCATCGCAGCCATTGTGTTGACGCCTTCGTCCGCCGCGGCCCAAGACGCGGGCAAGCGCGGGGACGGCTCCAAGAGCGGCGCGAGTGTTGGCGGATCCGACAACGCGGCCGACGCCACGAATCCCATCGTGCAACTGGTCAACGATCCAGGCGTGCAAAAAGAACTCGGGTTGTCGACCGCGCAAACGGCCAAAATCAACGACGCGTATGCCAAAGTGCGCACACGGCTCTGGCTACTGCGCGACGTTGGCACCGGGCCCGCAGCGGCCGAGAAGGGCGAACTGTTGGCCTCGTTCGAGAGCGCCTTGCCCACGCTGCTCGAACCGGCGCAGCGCGAGCGACTGGACCAACTCGTGGTCCGTGCCCGGGGTTGGCAGGGGATCACCGCCGAGCCGGCCGCCAGCCGCTTGCAACTCTCTGCCGATCAAAAGGCCAAGATCACGGCGATCAACCAGCGCACGCTGGAGGAGATTCAGAAGATCGGCTCCTCGAACGACTCGCCGGCGGCCCGACAGAAGGCGATGCAAGAGGTGCGCACGGCCGAGGGGACGGAGATTCAGAACCTGTTGTCGAACGAGCAGCGGCTAACGCTGCGCACGTTGGTCGGCGCGCCGTACGACTTGTCGCGCGTACAGCCCCTTTCGTACCAAGCGCCCGAATTGGCCGAAGTCGACGCCTGGATTAACACCGAACCGCTCGACATGCCCGACCTGCGCGGTCGAGTCGTGGCATATCACTTCTGGGCGTTCGGCTGCATCAACTGCATCCACAACCTGCCGCATTACGACAAGTGGCACGACGAACTCGCCTCCGAAGGGCTCGTGGTGCTGGGAATGCACACGCCGGAAACGCCAGCCGAGCGCAGCGTCGACAACTTGCGCGCCAAGGTCGACGAGTACGGCATCAAGTATCCCGTAGCCGTCGACCACGACAACGCCAACTGGAAGGCCTGGGGCAACTCGTGGTGGCCCAGCGTCTACCTCGTCGACAAGAACGGCAGGGTGCGATACTGGTGGTACGGCGAGCTGAATTGGCAGGGCGCCAAGGGCGAGGCGTTCATGCGGCAGAAGATCAAGGAACTACTAGCCGAGTAAGTCTTGCCCACCTCGGTCGACCGCTCACCCCGTGGCGGCATCCTGAACGAACAACAAGCACCCGCAAGACGACTGATGGCGAAGAAAAAGACGAACCAGCGGAAGAAGGCCGCGACACCGAAATCACGCCCCCGCAGCGAAACCCGCGCCGCCAAGCCGCCCGCCGCGCAAGGCCGAGGCAAACCAACAATCCGCAAGAAGCAGACCTCCGCCCGAACCGCGGCCCGCAAGTCGACGGACAACTCCACCTGCTACGTTACGGTATCGCCGCTGCAGATCACCGTCGCCGGCCAGAAACCGAAAGACGCGTCGCCGTCAGCCGCGTGCGCCAGTTTCGAGCAGGCCCGCGAAGCGGCGATGGATGGATTGCTCGAGCGGATCGAAGAGGCCGAGCGCAAGCTGCTGGCCTGCAAACGGGCCGCGACGCTCGACGAATTGCGGTCGCTATAAGAGGCCGGCCTTCAGGTGCCGGACCGCCCCAGCCGGCGCGCTTGCCGCGCTCGATACCACCGGTTTATCGTGATGCCCCACGAGATCACCACATAGTACGCCGGGTAGAACAGCGACACGAAAGCCAGCGTACGATCGTAGCCCGGCACGGTCGCTCCGCCCGAAAGTTCCTCGCGCGGCAAGTCCCACAAGATCCAAACCAACAGCACGACCCACACGCCGCCCAAGAAATTTGTTGTCTTGCTCAACGTCGCGCCACGGCTCGGATAAACGTAGTAGCTCGGCACAAACGTCAGCAGGGCCAGCACGGTCACGCCGGCAGCCGCCACCGTCCCAGGCACCTGCAACACGTAGAGATAGAACGCAACGATGTTCCAGTACGACGGAAACCCAACGAAGTAGCCGTCGGTCGTCTTGGCTGGAACCTGGCAAAACCCATAGGCACTGGCTAACAGCGCGACCACCAGCAGCCACTCCCATTCGGGCGGCAACAGCTCGGCACGCCAAACGAGCGCCAGCGGCAGCGACGTGAACGTGAGAAAGTCGATCAGGTCGTCGAGTTTCGCTCCGTCGAAATGCGGCAGCAACTCCTTGACGTGCAGCCGCCGGGCATACGACCCGTCGGTCGCGTCGACCAGACAGGCGGCAACCATCAGCATGAAGGCCCAGCGAATCGCCTCGGCCCCGCCCTCGACGATGCACACTCCCATCCCGGCCGCCAGCACGAGCCCGATTGCCGTGTACAGGTGGGCCGTCCACGCCAGCAGCCGGCGACCAATCGAATCGCTCGAATCGTGATTGGTCCGGCCGTCGTTCACGCTTGCCCTTGTCTTGTTGGACACAGATGCCGGCGCCGCCGCGTCAATTCGCACCTCCAACCGTCGCGTCACGCGGCGTTTGCGGAATTGGGCGAGGCGGATCCCAGCGAGCCGTCAGCCGGGAAACGACCGGCAGCAGAACTAGTCCCACAGCCGCTGCGAACGTTCGCACCGGGAACAAGGTAGCATCCCCAGCCGGATCGAACCATAGCCCGGCACTTTCCGGCAGCACGCGGCCCAGCAACTGGTCGTAGTCGACCATCTGCGGCACGGCCAAGATCGATTCGCCGGCCGCAAGCCGCAACACGAGCGAAACGCAAAACGCCACGATCGAACCGGTTCGATTCGCCCGCGGGTCGAACACGGCATACAGCAACTGGGGAAACAGCAACACGAAAACCAGGTCGCTGGTAAAGAACCAAAGTTGTTGCACGCTCTGCACGCGCAACGCCAACACCACGGCTCCCACGCCCAGCAGCATGATCGTCACGCGAATGATCCGCTGCATCGCCACTGTGCCAACGTCTGGTGCGACCAATCCGCGTACTACGTTCCAACTGATCATCGATCCGGCCGAGAGAATCGACGAACTGAAGCTGGAGGTCACCGCGCCCACGATCGCCGCCAGCCCAATGATCGCCACCAGCGCGGGCGTCGCCTGTTGCAACAATAGCGGCAGCGCGGTGCTGGGGGCGTCGTGCAATTGTTCGGCGGCTTCGGGCGTCCAACCCTGGTAACCAAACGCGGCCAGGCCAAGCAAAATCGGCGGCACGGTCATCAGCATCGTGACGACGCCGGACACGATCGAATGCCATTGCGCCTTGGCCGGTGTCTGACACGCTTGAATGCGCTGAAAGTAACAGTTCCATGGAATGCCGCCCAAGACGAGCATGATCGACAAGTCCCACCAGCCGACAATTTGTGGCGCGGTCCAACACGCATCGGTCACCAGGGGCGGGACAAATGCCGCGGCGGAGCCTTTCTGGTCGACGTAGGCGCTCCAGCACGCGTCAAGACCTCCGGCGGCCGACAGCGCGAACGGCAACGCCAACAACAGGCCGATCGGAATCAGCATGAACTGCACCGAGTCGGTGTAGCCGACGCTCCACATTCCGCCCAACACGGTGTACGCCGTCACCACGGCCGCCGAGATCAGGATCGCGGCCGTCAAATCGACTCCGAGAATCACGCCGAACGTCGCGCCGACCGCGACCAACAGTTCGGCGCTCCACAGCAACTCGCCCAACATCGCCGGCAGCGCCAACGCAACCGACCATCGCCGGCCGAAGCGCGCCACCAACGGGTCGATAAGCGTCACGTACTCGAGCTTGCGCATCCGCCGGGCGAAGATCACGCCGCCCAGGATCAGGCTCAGCCCAAAACAAACGCCCCCCTGCCAGCCCGACGCCAGGCTGGTCAACACGCCTTCGGTAGTGCCCAGCAGATATCCGCCGTCGATCCAGGTGGCGGCCATCGTCAGCGTGGCCATCCACAGCGGCATGGCACGGCCGGCCACCAGTATTTCGGCAACGGTTCCCTTGTGCACCCGTCGCGATGCGCGCCAACCGACCAGCAAAAAGACAAGGTACAAACCAGCCACCGCCGCGATTCCGCCCCAGTTGGCGTTGTGCATGGATGGGTCACTCCCGGGCGGCACACGGATCGCGTGGGCGTCTTGGCGGCGGCGATTTACCCAACCGCGGCCACCGCGGATCGACCGGCACCAGGCCGATCATGTCGCGCGGCACCACGCGCGCGGCTACTGACTGGCCGGCTCCAGAATCGGCGCGGCGGCCGAGTCCGCAACCGGCGTCGCAGCCGGCCCGTCGACCACCACGTCGGATTCACTCGGTTCGGCCCGCGTGGGCGCTTCGGCCAACGGCTTGTCGGGCTGGGCTTCGGCTTCAGCCGGGTCCATCGTGGCCGTTTTCTCCTCGAAGAGCAAGTGCGCCCGAATGTGTGCCATCAGCGTGGGCGAGCACAAGTAGTTGACCAATCGATGCTGCTTGCCCACATAGCAACAGGCGTCGATTTGGTAGACCTTCGCGGCCTGATCCGCCGGCAGTCGCCGCGTGGACACTCCCGTCGCACCCAGCGCCCGCCGGCAAGAGCGACGGCAGTAGAGCAGGTGATACCGCTGGAGCAAGCGATCGCATCGATTGTTCACCAGCAGCAGTCCCTCAAGCTGCGGCAACGCGTCGCCGTGGCGATGACCGGGCAAGAGCCAATCGCTGTCCAGCGCAGAGGCCAACAAAGCCGCCTGCATCGGTCGCAATGCGCCGGGGTCACGCCGCTCGAGTCGATGTCCGGCCAACGCACCGCCACCCAGCAGGTGCAGCGCCCCGGTGGCGATCCGTGCGCCGAAACTGTGCCCCCAGAAACTAACCGGCACGTCGCCCTGCATTTGATCGACAAACCACGCCAGATAGTATCCGTGGGCATCGGTGCGGGCGGCTTTGATCCGCGCATCACGAATCGGACCGCACTCTCTTGAGCTGGGCCACGACCAAATCACGAACCGCACCGGCTGCGCAGCGGCGCACGAGGTCAGGCGGCGATACGCACTCCAGCCGGTCTGGTACGCCGTGCAGGAATCGATGCGATTGCCGTGCAGGAACACGACGGTCACTGTGTCGGCATCGTCGGTGTTGAGAAAACTCTGCAAATCGGACGCCACCCACTTCTCGGTGCGGTCGTAGCGTGAGACTTTGAGCCGCGTGACGTTCGACTCCCAGTCGCAGCCCCACAGTCCACGACTGCTGACGAGCCAAACCTGGTCCTGCTCGCGCGGACAAGGACCGCAATCGCACGACGAATCGGCTCGGCACTCGACGGCGTCCACCAGCCCGACCGCCAGTCCGATCGCGACCGCGGCAACCAGGCGGGCAACAGTCAATCGACGCAATCGCAATTCGGGCATGAGAGCGGGGTGGGATGGTTGGCGGTGCGCTCGTGGCGGCGGATTCGATGCGGCAACCGGGTCCGTGCGCATCAAACCGGGCGGGGATTGCGCGGCAGTGGGCGGCACGCCTCGATCCTGCGACCACGAACCACACAACCGGTTCGGGCGCATCACGGCCGATCGGGCAAGACGACACGGTCATGCGCGCCCTGTTGGGCTCGGTAAAATGTACCACTTTTTCGACGTGCGCGACGCGTTTTTTCAGCGCGCTAGAAAAAGTGAACACGAGCTCCTTGCAAGTGCCTCGCGACGGTGTAGAGTTGTACGCCCCACAGCCCTCGCCATGGATTCCGTACTTCAACGACGGAGATAGGAGCCATGAAGAGGCTAACGGTTATTCCGATCCTGATTGTCTTGGCGGCGGCCTCGTCCGGCTGTCTCCATTGCTTCCAAAAAACGCAAGTGGCGCGACCCTGCGCACCGGCGGCGGCACCTTGTTGCCCGCCCGGCACGGCACCCTATGGCGCCACCGGAGCAGTGACCACCGTCCCGAGCTTGAACGTGCCGCAAGGAGCGCCGGTTCAAGTCATGCCGGGCCCCGAGGCCTACACGCCGTAACCGCGCACCCGCGGGCCGTTGGTCGGCCCACGTCAAGCCATGGTCCATCGCGAGCGCGCGCCCAAAGAGCGTGGCCGGCGCGGTCGCTCGCGGTGGACTCTTCGGACACGCGCGCGATCGCTTTTGGTCGACGCCGCGGATCACACAGCGCCCGGCGCGCCTCGATTGGACAAGCGCGCCGCGGCTCGACGAGGGGCGCACCCCGGCGGCGCGCGCCACAATCCCCAAACTCGGCACATCCTTGCCCACTGCCGGGCCGTTTTTCCGCGACATTCCGCCGCCCAGCTAGCAATCGGGCACGCCGCGTAACTAGACTCGAAGGATAGGTACGATCCCTTCTTCGGCCGGCGGATGCGCGCGTCGCGACGATTCGCTGGCGATTCCGGTCTCGCACGGACGCCTCACTTTCTCGGAGCCGTCTCCCGTGCGTGCTTTGCTACTTTGCCTGCTCGTTGTCGCCGTCCCGACAACCGCCACCGCCCAGTTCAAAAAGCCCGACAATCCAAAGGGCGTGCGGCTCGGCCAGCAGACCACTGGGCGGATCAAGATCGGCGTAGTTATCAACGCGGCCGGAACCCTGCAACGCGCCGTGGCCACCATGCCGGTGCCCGACGAATGGCCCGAGCAGCAGGTTTCGATCGTCGACGAAGAGATCACTCCGTCGTACGCGCAGGTGGACTATCGCAAAATCGTCGGCGGGGGCGGCGTGAAGCTAATGGTCGTCGAGATTCCGCGACTGCCCGCCGGTCGCGAAGCCCGCGTGCTGGTCACCTTCGAGGTCACGCGCAGCACCCAGGCTGCGCCGGACGACACCTCGGTCTTCACCATCCCGAAGCGTGTCGACCGCGACGTGCGGATCAACATGGGCGCCAGCCCGTTCATCGAGAGTCGCCATCCCAAGCTTGTTTCGGCCGCCAAGGAAGCCACGGCCGACAAACAGACCGACTGGGAAAAGGTCGAGGCGATGTATGACTGGGCCCGCGAACATGTCCGCTTCGCCGATAGCGAGTTGAAGGGCGCGGCGCGGGCCCTCTACGACGGGGAAGGTGGAGCCGACGAGCTGACCGCGGTGTTCATCGCCATGTGCCGGGCCCAAAAGATCCCGGCCCGAACCGTCTTCGTCTACGGCCACTGCTATGCCGAGTTCTACCTGACCGACGACGAGGGCAACGGGCACTGGTTCCCTTGTCAGCCGGCCGGCGTCCGCGCGTTCGGAGCGATCGACGACACGAATCCAATTCTTCAAAAGGGGGACAACTTCCGAAATCCGCAGGACCGCAAAGAGCGGCTGCGATTCGTGAAGGAGTATTTCACCGCCGCCGGCCGCGGAAAGGCACCCCAGGTGCGCTTCGTTTCGGAAATGGTGGCCAACTAGGCGCGCGGCGGACACGAATCGCCGCCCGCAGCGGGCCGCAGTGCGCCCGATTCGCCGATTGGCCCTCTAACAAACGGGCCGGCCAGATCGTATCGTAAAGGGAGGTTCGGAGCGGACCGGACGGCCGCTGGTCGACCATTTTTTGGCCAATCAGAGGAAAGTCCGGGCTCCGCTGGACAGGGTGGTGGGTAACGCCCACCGGTCGCAAGACCCGGGAAAGTGCAACAGAAAGCAAACCGCCTCGGCGGGCCTTCGGGCACGCCGCGGGTAAGGGTGAAACGGTGAGGTAAGAGCTCACCAGCAGGCCGGGAGACCGGCCTGGCTAGGCAAACCCCACCCGGAGCAAGGCCAAACAGAGAGCAGCGGGGGCAACCCCGCGCGGTTCGGTCCGGACCGCTACCGACTCTCGGGTAGGCCGCTCGAGCCGCTGGGTAACTGGCGGCCAAGAGAAATGGCCGTCCACCTGCGGCAGCATTGCTGCCGCAGGGGACAGAACCCGGCTTACAGGTCCGCTCCGAACCTTACTTTCTACCCAGGATTACCCACGCTGCGCAAGCTCGCTTGTAGGGCGCAGCCAGCCGCGGCGCACTATTGCGACGAGATCGGCGCCGGCGATCCGTGATGCGCCGAATGTTGCGACGACGGTTGCGATGATGCCGACGCGTGCGACGAAGCCGAGCCGGCCTCGCCAGGAATCAATTCGCCGTCGACCATCTGAAGCAGCTTCGAGATGCACAGCTTGTTCATGCTCGTGTGCCGCTCGTGCGCTTCGGTCCGCAGTGACTCGTGCAGACTCTTGGGCAGGCGGACCGTGATCACACGAGTTGGCTCGCGCGGGCCGCCCGGCATGTCCGCATCGCTCTCCCGGAGCTTTGCGAGCATCTGCTGAATCTGCTGATATTCGGAAGTTTGCTCAAATTGGGCGAGAGCCTCCGGGGTGTTGTACGCCTGACGGACGATTCCATCGACGCCGAGCACTTCACGGAAGAACGTCACCCAACTGGGACGCTGTCGAAAAATTTCGTCGGCAACACGGAAGACATCTTGTCGCTGCTCGCTCATATCCATTCTCCTGAGACGGTGGTTCGGACCGGACCAGCCAACACATGCTGATCGTCGAACAAATCGTAAGTAGCCGTCAAGGTCAGCACGAATGTCATTGCTTTGATAGCACTTGCGTCGATTTCTGATTCGTGCATATCTTCTGTGCGGGCGTGCAAACCAATTGGGCACGGCCCTGGTGCACAAAAAAGAGGCACCACAGATTTTCAAAAAGACCAAGTGTCCTGTGATAGCAATGCCGAAAAAAATCTGGATTCTACCGGTTGCAGGGTGCTAGCAGTGCTTGCATCGCAGTGCTAGCAGCGCATGAAAAACGGCTCAAACCAGAGCGTTCTGGAATGAACCGTTCTTTGGGTGATATGCACGATCCAGGAGATTTATATCTGATATCGCTCGAGCAATTTCTTGGTCGCGCGAATGCCGTCCGGCTCCGGCAGAGTACGTCCTTCGTACTCGATTCCGATGTAGCCATGGTAGCCAGCATCGAGCACGATCTTCATCATCTTCGCGTAGTCGATCTGGGTGTCGTTCCCCTCGGCATCGAAGTCGTAGCTCTTCGCGCTGACTCCTTTGGCCAGCGGCATCAGCTCGGCCACGCCCTTGTAGCGGTCGTAGTCCGTGAAATTACCGAAATCCGGCAAAGTACCACAATTCGGCAAATTAACTGATTTAATAACACCGCTGAGCCACTGGCCGTTCGACGACAGTCCGCCGTGATTCTCCACGATGACGTTGATGTCGGCCGACGCCCCGAACTCCGAAACGCGCCGCAGCCCATCGGCTGCTAGCTTTGCTTGCTCCTCGGCCGTTCCCTTCGAGTGGGCGTTCACCCGAATCGAATGACAGCCGAGATACTTGGCCGCTTCGACCCACGGGTAGTGGTTCTCGACCGCTTTGGTCCGCTTCGCGCTGTCCGGATCGCCCAGGAAGCCTTCGCCGTCGATCATGATCAGCAGGTTGCGAACGCCCTGATCGTCGCTGCGGGTCTTCATCTCGGCCAGGTACTTCATGTCCTTGGCTTTATCCTTGAAGAACTGATTGACATATTCGACCGCGTCGATGCCGTAGACCGTGGTTGCCTGCTGCGCAAAATCCAGATTGGTCAATTTTCCACTAAACAACGTCCGGTGCAGCGACCATTCGGCCAGCGAAATCTTGAAACGGGGCTCTTTCTCCGCGGCCCATAGTTTGGTCTGGCTCATTGCGGTCACGGCGGCGGAGGTGGCGGCGCAGCGGGTCAAAAACGTACGTCGATCGAGCTTGCTGGACATGCGTGAGGTTCCGGTTGCTTGAGAAACGAGTGGACGGGCCGCGGGGCGGATTGGGGCCCGGAGCGGATTGGGGCACAGGCCGGGCGGACCTGCGTCGGCTTTGGCCCTCGAAAGCAATGTAGTCCAATCCACGGCGAAAACAATGATACGGCTTCGCCGCGGACCCGGCAGCGAAACGTCGTCGCAAATGCGGCCCGCAGCCGACCATGGGCTGGCCGGTGGCGGCGCGCGAGCGCCCCGCTTGCTCCCGATCCGAATGTGACAGAGCCGGCAACGATCGGTTCCGTCCCGCGCGGCAGACGAACGTGTGGTGCAGGCGGTGGGCGGTTCGACACTTGTGAAAACTCGCGCAAATCGCCCGTAAACCCTGATGTGAATGAAGTTTAGCAGATTGACGCGGAGGCCGCCCGCCGACTAGAATGGCGATGGTTGGAGCACGCACTGAGTATCCGGGCCACTCCTTGGGGCGATCGACCCCGCGGCCTAGAATCCTTCTCGATTGCGACCGTCACGTCCAAAATCGCAGTCGTCCGGTGTCGCGTTCGGCGTGGTAAGGCCTGGCGCTCGGCCCAGCGATGGCCGAGGACAGAATGAGCGATCGATCGAGCCACAAGTCGGTTCCTCCCGAGCCCCCGGCGCATCCATCCGATCAGGGGGACGATCCGGGCCCGCCGTCGACGGCCTCGCGCAAGCCTCAGTCGACAACGCAAGAAGGCAGTAGCGCCGCCGGTCCCAGGTCGAGCAACGCCCAATTGACGGTCATTTCCGCCCGGCAGCCAACCGGCGCGGTCAGTCCGACGCGGACCGTGCCGCCCTTGGAATCGGCCAGCCAGCTAGAGGGCGAGCAGCTTGGCCAATTCCTCCTGCAAAAGTTTATCGGCGGCGGCGGGATGGGGGTCGTATTCCGGGCGCTCGACACCACGCTCAATCGTGAGGTGGCCGTCAAGGTCCTTTCACGCGATCAATCGGCCGACGAGGAGGCCCTGCGCCGCTTCCGCAACGAGGCCCAGTCGGCCGCGCGGCTCAATCACGAAAACATCGCGCACGTCCACTTCGTCGGCGAGGACCGCGGCGTACACTACATCGTCTTCGAGTTCATCGAAGGCACAAACCTTCGCGACCGCGTCGAGCAGCAGGGCCCACTGCCGTTGGGCGAGGCGGTCAGCTACACGTACCAAATCGCGCTAGCGCTGGACCACGCGAGCCAGCGCGACGTCATCCATCGCGATATCAAGCCGTCGAACGTGCTGATTACCAACGACGGCAAGGCCAAGCTGGTCGACATGGGCTTGGCCCGCTTGAATCAGGTCGCGCACACAGACAATGAGCTCACCGCCAGCGGCGTGACGCTCGGCACGTTCGACTACATCTCACCCGAGCAGGCCCGCGATCCGCGCAGCGCCGACGTGCGCAGCGACCTCTATTCGCTGGGCTGCTCGTTCTTTTTCATGCTCACTGGCCGGCCGCCGTTTCCCGAAGGAACAGTGCTGCAAAAGTTGCTCCAGCACCAGGCCGATCATCCGCCCGACCCGCGCACGTCGCGGCCTGAGCTTCCGGTCGAAGTCACGTGGCTCCTGTCCCGCCTGCTGGCCAAGAACCCGGCGCAGCGCTTTCAACTTCCCGGCCAGTTGGCGCACGAGCTGGCCCGCTTCGGCGAATCGCTGGGGCTGCACCTCCGCGCCGATCCGACCGTCCTGGTCCAACCGCAAGCCGACGGCTGGCTGGCCCGTTGGCAGCATCACTTGCCCTGGGCCGTGCCGCTGGCCGCCCTGTTTCTCATCGTGCTGGTGATGGACGTCATCTGGTCACCTTCGCCGGTGGATCCGGCGATCGCGACGCTGCCGCCGCCGACGGAAGTCCCGACCGACACCCCGACGCTGCCGCCGTCGTCCGCCGCCGATACGCCGGCACCGCTGGCGCCCAAACCCGCGAACGTGCCGCCCGACGTTGGCCCGTTGACGCCGCCCGCTGACCGCAGTGTGCCCCGCGCGCCACCGATCGAGCCCGACGACCCAACCACAGCCGCCGACGACGACGCGGATCCGGGACTGCTGCAGCGCGCAGCCGATGCGCTGCGCGCCACACTCGACGTCGACGAACTGCGAGCTCGCGCCGCGGCGGTTCCACCGTCGCAAACCGACATCGGCCCGCCGTCGACCACGCTCGACCGCCGCGATAGCAACCCGAACAACGCCACGCAACAGAGCGTTCCGCCCGACGATCGATCGAATGCGGAACCGGCTCCGGCCGCCGATGGACGACTGGTGGTCAGCCCGACCGAACAAGGCGAGAACATCTATGCCTCGCTGCGCGCCGCGTGCAACAACGCCCAGGATGGCGACGTCATCGAGCTGCGCTTCAACGGACAAATCATCGAAGAGCCGATCACGATCTCCAACGTCTCGATCTCGATCCGCGCCGCCGACGATCACCGACCCGTCGTCGCCTTCCGGCCGAAGGCTAATCCGGTCGAGTACCCGCCGAGCATGGTCAGCGTGGTCGGCGGACAACTGCGCGCCGCAAACGTACATTGGGAACTCGATCTCGACGTGCCAGGGCCATGGGCCCTGTTCGAGACCCGTCGGGCCGAGCTGCTCGAGTTCTCGCAGTGCAGCTTCACGATCCGCAATGCGTCGCGCGACGGAACCACCTTCCATCCCGACGTGGCGTTCTTCGACGTCAAAGGGTCGCCAGGCGGGGCGATGCCCAGCACTGAGCCGGCCGACGATTCGCCCGTCACCATCGAACTGGAAAACTGCGTGGCGCGCGGCGAAGCGACCTTCCTCCGCGACAACGAATTGCAGCCGCTAAGACTGAATTGGAACAACGGACTGCTGGCCACCAGCGAACGGTTGCTGGAAGCCGAAGGCGGTTCCACCGAGCCGCGCCAGTCGGGTGGCTACTTGCGGCTCGATCTGCGCCACGTCACTGCGATGCTCCAGCGCGGGTTGGCCCTGCTGACCAACAGCCAAGACGCTCCCTATCAACTTCCGGTTGAAATCCACACCGACGATTGCATCCTGGCGACGCTTTCGGACCCGCCGCTCATCGAGCAGCGCGGCTCGAGCGACATCGACCACTACCAGAACATGATTCAGTGGAGCGGCCAGCGCAATTTCTTCACCGGTTACGAAATCTTCTGGCGGATTGCCACGGAAGCGACTGCGCCGGCCGCCGAACAAATGGACTTCGACGCGTGGCAAGACTCCACGGCCAACCGCATGCAAGCGACGCACAACGTGTCGCTGGCGTGGCGACGACTGCCGGGCTACGATCGTCCGTTCTCTGCGCACACGCCGCACGACTACACGCTGACGGACGACGATCGCGGACGGCCCAACTTGGCCGTCGGCAGCGCGCTCGACGGTACCGACGCCGGCTGTCTCCGCCGCCAGATCAGCATGCTGCCGATCGAGCCGACTGAATCGTCGCGCGACGTGACGCCCGACGACGAGTTCCAGCCATTCCAGCCGGAACCGTCCGACGATTGATCGTCATCGCCACCCCGCACTTGGATCGGCCGCATCACGTCGTCCCGCGCCGAAGTGGCCGTACCGGGCCAAACGCACGACGAAAAACTCCGCGCCACAGCACAAACTCGCGGTGCGCCAATCTGCACGGCGTGCGTCAATTCGGCACGGTTGACACAATCGCCCGCGGCAATTCTACTGGTCGCTAGTAGCGGAACGACCCACCGACCGAATCCTGCCTCACCATTCCCGCCTGTATCCCGCCGTTGAACCCCAGGGTCCGCTACCTGGGCAGGTCCAACTCGTTTTCCTGGAGAAGAGAAATCCATGAAGAAGGTATGTCTGCTCGTGCTGTTTGGCATGACCACGGCCGCGATCGTGATGCCGGCGCAGTCGGCGTATGGCGTCGCGGCGTTCCGCAAGGAATTCGAAGCCAAGTACGTCAAGAAAGAGCCCACCACCGACGCCGAAAAGAACTTGCTAGCCGCCGTGACGAAGGTTAAGTGCAACGTCTGTCACGTCGGCAAAAAGAAGAAGGACCGCAACGCCTATGGCGTGGCCCTTAGCAAGGAACTGACCAAGAAAGACGCCAAGAACGTCGAAAAGATTCAAACGGCGCTCGACAAAGTCGCCGGCTTGAAGGCCGATCCCGATGATCCCAGCTCGCCCACTTTTGGCGAACTGATCCAGCAGGGTCAACTCCCCGGCGGCGACGAGGCCGCGGCCACCAGCGCGACCGGCAACTAGCCGCGCTGCCGGTAGGTCCTTTGCACAACGCAATCCGTGGCGGGCCGAGCCGTCGAGTTCGGTCCGCCACTTTTTTGCGCGCAACCGGTAGGCCGGCATGCCGGCCCGCCGCAATCTCGCGCCGCTTTGCGCTCCCGCTCAATCGGCGCGATTCGTAGCCGCCGCGTCCAGGTCGACATAGTGCGCGCCGACTTGCTTGCCGTCGTGTGTGACCACGGCCGCCACGCGCTGTGTTCCGGCTGGAATCTCCACGTCGCGAAACACGACCCGCTCTTCCCCTGCTTCGGCAGGCGCGGTTTTCTCGATCTGCCCGATTTGCAACGTCACCGGCGACGCCTGCTCGAGCGCTGGCATCCGCACCGTCACGTCGTAGCGCCCCGCCGTAAAGTCAACGTCCCAATGTCCGAGGCCTAGCTTACCCCAATCCGCCTGCGGACCGCGCCAATCCTGCCGCGTCAGCGTGACCGGGTTCTCGTGCTTCGTGCCGGCCAGAATTCGCGGAACCGGATAGCCGCGCGTCGCGCTCACGTCGTCGAACCAGCGATCGTACGCTGCCTTCATCTTCTTGACGACGTCGGGGTGCTTCTCCGCCAGGTTGGTCGACTCGCCCGGATCGGCCTGCACGTCGAACAGCTCCCAGCGCGGCGAGAAATCGCTTTTCGGCCCTCGGCCTTCGGCCTGCAACAACTTGAATCGCGGCCCGCGCACCGCACAAGCCCGATAGCGCACCGGTTCGTCCCCCCGATGCCACTGAAAGAACAAGTACCGATCGTCCAGTCGTTCTTGCTTTCCGGTCAACACGTCGAGCAAGTTCACGCCGTCGAATCGCACGCCCTGCGGTGTTTCGATCCCGCAAACCGCCAACAGCGTCGGTGCCAGATCGATGTGCGCGGCGACCTGGTCGTTGGTCGCGCCGGCCTCAAAATGTCCTGGCCAGCGAATCAGGCACGGCACGCGGATCCCGCCGTCGTACACGCTCCCCTTGCGCTGGCGCAGCGGACCGTTGTACCGATCCTGCTGGGGACCATTGTCCGTGATAAAGATCACGATCGTGTTGTCATCCAGTTCCAACGTGGCCAGCCGCGCCAACAGCTTTCCCACGTTATCGTCGATGTTGGCCACCATGCCATAGATTCGGGCCGTGGCGTCGTTCAAGCCCTTGTTTTGATAGCGCTCCAGGTAAGACTCCGGCACTTCGAGCGGCGTGTGCGGACAGTTGTAGGGCAGGTAGACAAAGAACGGCTCGTCCCCACATCGCTCGACGAATCGAATCGCCGCGTCGGTGAAAACGTCGGTACAGTAGCCGCGCGTCTGCTCGTTTTGGCCGTTGTGCACCAGGATCGGATCGAAGTAGCTTCCGCCCGGCGGATCGGCCGGCTGCACCATGCCGCCGCCCCGGTGAACCAACGATTCCTCGAAGCCCTGGTCGTTGGGCCGCGAAGGATAGTTGTCGCCCAAGTGCCACTTACCGAAGATGCCGGTGTGATACCCGGCTTCGCCAAACATTTCGGCCAGCGTCACTTCCTCGGCTACCATCGTCGAGCGGCCCAGGTAGGTGTCGATCGCGCCGGTCCGGTAGTTGTAACGTCCGGTCATCAAGCTTGCCCGCGTCGGGCTGCACACCGGACAGACGTGAAACCGGGTCAGTTCCAGGCTCTGTTTGGCCAACGCGTCCAGGTTGGGCGTGTTGAGCACCGGGTTGCCGTGAAAGCCGACGTCGCCCCAGCCCTGATCGTCGGTCATGATCAGAATGACGTTCGGCCGCGATGCAGCGCAAGC
Organism: uncultured Planctomycetaceae bacterium; assembly: GCA_937952415.1. Classification (GTDB taxonomy): domain Bacteria; phylum Planctomycetota; class Planctomycetia; order Pirellulales; family PALSA-1355; genus CALFYT01. Next base: position 16,235 of record CALFYT010000006.1, read on the forward strand.
CGCGGACAATCCGCAGCAGAGCATTGCAACGATGCTCGCGACCGACAACATTGCCCGCCAACGATATGCCACGATGAGCCCACACACGCTTCCGACATCAAACAGCAACATGCTCTTTCTCTCCCACACCGCGCGGTGCGAAACGGATTCTTGCCTGGCAAATGCGCCGCAGGCGCGCTCTCGATTTGGATCTGCCCACAAATCGCACTGGGGCACGGCCAGTATGAATCACCGCGGCGAGGCGGGCAACCTTTCGCGCAACCACCCGTGAATCTGTTGGATGACGGCACGATTCTTGTTATTGGCGGCGCGGTCAAGCGATAATGGCCCCAACCGCCAGACGATCCCCCTCCACGACGAGGCACGCCGACATGTTCCGACCATTGCACCGCACGCCTGCTCTGCCCATCGCCATCGTGCTGATTGTTTGCGCGCTGGGCACGACGACCGCGCCCGCCGGCGATCGCGTGATCGTGATCGACCAACCGATGGCCCCGCCCGACTGGGCCCTGCTTGAACGGGCGCTGTTGCAAGCACAAACCGACGCCTGCCGCGAATTCTTTGCGCGCTACTTCGACGAGCGCGGCTACCTGCGCTGCGTCGAGCGGTGGGGCGGCGACGACGGGCCGGACGACGCCATCGAAAACGTCAACGATTGGCCGCTTTTGCACGCGCTCGGCGCGCCCGGCGTCGTGCTGCATATGTTCAAGAAAGCGTGGGAAGGCCACCTCCGCCAGTTCACCGAAGCCAAGACCGTCGACGTGCCGTTTGCGCGCGACGGAATGTACTACAAAGAGTTTCCCGTGATGATGGACTGGCTGCACAACGGCGAAGGGCTGACCGTGTTCAACCTGCAAGGTCTGTCCGATCCCGCCGATCTACTCTTTGGCCAGCGCGTCAGGCGGTTCGCCGGGTTCTACATGAACGAAGATCCGCAGGCGCCCAACTACGATCCGGAGCATCGTATCATTCGCAGCATGTTCAACGGCAGTCGCGGGCCGCTGCTGCGCAAGGCAACCGGGCTGGACTGGGCCGGCGACCCGATTGAAATCGAAGGCCGCTTCAAACCGCGGCACAACGAAGAGAATTACGAGCAAATGGTCGCCCACTTCAAGGACTACAACGACATCATCGGCGATCACCCGCAGAACATGAGCGCCACGACGTTGGCGCTGAACGCCTACATGCTGACCGGCGAGAAAAAGTATAAGGACTGGCTGCTCGAATACGTCGATGCCTGGCTAGAGCGCACCGAAGAAAACGGCGGCATCATTCCCACGAACATCGGGCTCGACGGCACAATCGGCGGCGCGACCGACGGCAAGTGGTACGGCGGCGTCTATGGTTGGGCCTTCACCGTCGAAGTGCCGCAATCCGGCGAGCTAACAAACCGCAATACGCATCATCTCGGCTTCATCGGCTTTGCCAACGCGCATTTCTTGACCGGCGATGACAAGTATCTCGATATCTGGCGGCGAATGACCGACAAGATCAACGCCGCCGGCAAGACGATCGACGGAGAAATGATGTATCCCACGATGTACGGCGACGACGGTTGGTATGCGTTCGGGCCGAATCCATATGCTTACGGCGCTTTGGACATCTACTACCGCTCGATGCGCGACTCCGACCGGAAGCGCGTCGGAGCCAACGGCTGGCTCGATTTCCTGGAAGGCGCCGCGCCGAACTATCCGGCCGACACGCTGCGCAGCGACATGGCCCGTGTCCGGTCGCAGGTCGAAGCGATGCGAGCCGACACGACGACGCCCGACACGCGACTTTCGGACGATTCGATGCCGTACAATCCGGCCACCGTGCGCTCGCTGGTTCCGCTGATGCTCGGCGGACTGCACCCGGGCGCATCGGGCCGTGCGCTCGACTGCCGGTTGCGCTACTTCGACCCGATCGCTCGCCGAGCCGGCGTTCCCCCGGACGTGGCCGCGCTGGTCGAACAACTTTCCGACAATCGCACGACCGTTACGCTGGTTAACGTGAACCAACTCGAGCCGCGCACGCTCATCGTTCAAACGGGTGGCTACGCCGAACACCAGTGCGACGCAGTCGAGTTGAACGGCAACCGGCTGCAAGTCGACCGGTCGCACTTCACCGTCAAGTTGGCGCCCGGCGCCGGCGCGTCGTTGGTCGTGCATGCCAAGCGCTACGTCAATCGGCCCACGATGAGCTTTCCCTGGGACCAGGCGTCGGACAACTGACAACTGGTCTTCACCGCGCGGACTGCTCGGGTGCGAACCGCGACGGCGTCGCATGTGTGCCGTCTAGTCGAGCCGGATCTCGAACTGAGTTTCGAACGACGCACCCGGTGCCAATACGCACAAGTGCGGATCAATGGCCTGATCGATCAGCCTGAACGCGTCGGGCAGCGTCGTGTAGGGTTCGACGCAGACCGCTTCGCGATGCGGTGGGTTGTATACCACGCAGGTCGTGAATTGCTCGTCGAATCGCAGGGACGTGGTCAAGCCGCTCGTCGGATCGGCCACCGTCGCCGTGCAGTGGCGCGCCGCGAACGACAGCCCGCCGAACACGTTGTCCAGTTTCATGTCGCCAAAGCGCATTCCTCCCGACAGATCGCGCGCCGCCGGAGGCGACGTGGTGCGCCCCGTCGGCAGCAGGCCTTCCAGTTCCCAGCCGTACTCCACGGGCACGGTCACGCGACAATCCGCCGCGTTGTCGCTGGCCAACGGCACGCGAAAGTAAGGATGAATGCCGAGTCCGAATGGCAGCGGCTTGTCGTCGGGGTTCTCGAACGTGATCTTCAGGTGCAGCGCATTGCCCGCCACGCGGTACTCGGCGGTCGCGCGAAAGTCGGCCGGCCAATGTTCGAGTAGCGCCGGATCGTCCTGCGAGGCTTGAAACGTACCCACCACGCGATCGGCCGTTTGCTCGGCGACGCGCCACGGCCGGTCGAGCAAGAATCCGTGAATCGCGTTGCCTTGCCCATCGCCGGCCGACAGTTCGTACTTTCTGCCTTCGAAGTCGAACGACGTGCCGCCGATTCGGCCCGCGAACGGAAACAGGATCGGAATGCCGCTGTGCGACGGTTTTCCCTGGCCGGCGACGAACTCCGGCGCGCTCCACAACAGATCGACCGCGCCGCGCGGCGTCGGAACCTCGAAACGAAAACAGTTGAAGCCGATCGCAGGCAGCACGTGCGCGCGGGCGCCGCTGCTTGCGTCGGTGATCACGACCGGTTCGAGAGCCATGGCAATGTCGTTGGGTTGGAGATACTTCTGTCTATTGAAACGCCGCCCCGACCAGTTGCAAGTCCCGAGCCGCCGCCGGATCAGGCGTGATTTCAATGGTGTTTTGCGTTGCCATTTGTGCAACCATCACCCGTCGTGCCCGCGCGTCGATACGGCACCGCGTCCCCACCATCAGGATGACCAGCGCCGCCAGCGCAACCAACGCGCGGCGAATTTCCCGCGGGCTGTCATTGCCCAGCGCAACGCCGGCCAACAAGTGCATCAGTGCCAGCGCAACAACGACCGATAGCCCAAACAGGGCCGTGGCCAGCAAGTCGCCGCCCAACAGCGGTGTGCGGGCCGACTCCGGCAGCTTCAACGTCAGCCAGAACCCGCTCGGGATTTGTAGCGCGGTCGCTGCGAGCGCCGCAACGGCGCCCCAGCGAATCAGCCATGCCGCGCCGCTTTGCAGCGCCTCTTCGCGCCGCAGTCGCAATCCAAGCTGCATTAGCACCACGCCGCTCACCGCCGCCGACGAAAACCAAACGTGAAACACACGGGCCATCACCTCGCCGTCGAGCAGCATCCGTTGATACCCGGCCCGATCGAGCGTTTGGCCAATCATCTCTGGACGTGTCTCCAAGATGGAAATGATCGCAAACAGGGCCGGAAAGTGCAGCAACAGGTTCGTCGCCGCCGCGACGGCCAACAGTGCGTGCAACGGCCGCCACCGCCGCCAACGATTCCAAAAGGCGACGTATAAACCCATGCAGGCGAAGAAAAACAGCAGCTCGGCCCCGCCAAACCACAACCGGCTGCGCGGAATGGCCGCCAGGGCTGTCGCGTAGCGACCTTCGCCAGAGTGCCACCGCGCGGCCAACAACACGAAACCAAGTACGATCCCGCCGGTCAGCGCCCAATTGGTCAAGCGTGCCAGCGCTAGCCCGGCTACGTCGGCCGCCGCGTCGCCACGACGTCGGTGTCGCCAATCGAGCCAGACACAGTACAGCGGTCCCGCCATGGCCACGTCGACCAGCAATAGGTGTACCGCCAACAATAGTGCCAACGAGGCTTCCAACACGGCATCTGCTCGCGACAGCCATTCGATTTCGTCCGGCGCGCTCCGCCCGCGCGACTCGAACCGTGGCCCTTGCCGCGTTGCCCAATTCCCTGACGCTGTCCACACTGCCTGGCGTCGATTGGCTGTGGAACTAAGTTGGCGCGCACGAGCCGGCGGATTCGTCCGGTGGCACTTAGAATAGCAACCCAACCATGCTTCGGCGACTGCAACTGGCTTAAGCGCTCATCAGCTTCGAAAGGCTGCTTAGCGCCTGCCGCGCCTGTTCGATGCCTCCGACGCTTTCAGCCAGTCGTTTGGCCGCGATCAGGTGCTCGAACGGAACCGGTTTGCCATCCGTCGCGCCATTTTTGGCGGTCCCGGCCGAATTGCGCAGCGTGCTGACCTGCGCCGAGCTAACGGTGATACCGCGCGACTTTAGCAAAGCGATCACGTCGCGCGGGCGTGCGTCGGCCCCCAACTCGCGCCAGCCGCCCCGAATCGCCTCGGCTTTGTTGACCTTGGACCGTCCCTTCTTCCGACCGGCCGACTTTTTCGTGCCGCCGCTCTTGCCCCGACCGTACTTCAGCTTGTTGACCAGCGCGTTCGATGCTTTGATCCCGCGCTTGCGCAATTCGGCCTGCACCTCACTCAAGCTCGCCTTGGGTCGTTGTTTGAGAATCGCACGAATCGCGTCGCTCTTGTTACCATGCTTCCCGGCTGCCTTCTTCGTTCGCTTGGCCATGATACTCACCCTGCGGTTGTTGTCGCCCCTTCGTGACCGCAACGACCAGCCGTGGCATCGTGTCACCTGATACTTACAAGATGTTCGATCGCGCGCCCGCCGGTGCACTTCCTGATGGCAGCGCGCGCGATCGCTAACGAGTTATTAACAAAAAGGCTACTGCCTAGGCAGTGTCATCTGTAATCCTACGATCGGGTAGTGTATCGGCCTGCTGTTGAACTGCACGGCGGACTCATACCCCGCCCATGGCAGCCATGATCACGCTTTGCACTGGTCGCGGCGCGCCGATCGGTTTGGATTGTCGCGATCCGCCGGCTAGACTGTCTGCCACGTGGCGCTTGTCCTCGCATGTCCGGTAGCGGCCCGAGGACTCGCCGCCCGATTCGCACAGTCGAAACCACGGAGACTGCACCTCATGCGCGCCATCGCATATCCGCTAGCCGTTCTTGTCGCCATGTTCGCGCTCTGCACCGCCATGCCGGCCGATGACAAGCCGGCTCGTTTCCCGGGCAAGACGGCCGACGGCTATCTCTTGCCCAACGGTTGGACCATCACGCCAGCCGGCGAACAACTTATTCTCAAGGACTTGCCGCTTAATATCGTCCCGTTGGCCGACAACCGGCGCGTGCTGGTCGGCACCAGTGGATACAACGCACACGAACTGTCGCTGATCGACATCGCGGCCAAGAAACCGCTGCATGTCGAGACGGTTCGCCAAAGCTGGTTCGGACTGATCACGGCAAACGACGAAAAGACGGTCTTTTGGTCGGGCGGCGGTGGCGCCGCGCTGCATCGATTCTCACTCGATGGCGACAATCTGACGCGGGCCGACGAAGGCGACCCCACGGCCCCATTCGGTCGCGGGGACAACAAGGACAACTTTCGTACCGGGCTGGCCGTCGACCAACAGCGCAGCGTGCTCTACTCGCTCGATATCGACGCCGGCGAACTGCTGATAGCCGATCCGAAATCCGGCAAGACCCAACAAACGCTGAAGCTCGACGGCCGCCCGTACGACGTCGCCGTCGCGCCCAACGGTTCGCGCGTCTACGTCTCCGATTGGGCGGGTGCCCAGGTCTTGGCCGTCGATCCAAGCGAACTGCGCGTCGTCGCTCGGATCCCCGTCGGCGAACATCCCAACCAGATCGCCGTGCATCCGCGCGATGACCGCCTGTTTGTGGCGTGTGCCAGCAGCAATCAGGTCTCGGTCATCGACACGCGGCGCGGCACCGTGACCGAAACCATCTTCACGGCGCTGTTCCCCTTGGCGCCCGAAGGCAGCACACCCGATGGCGTCGCCGTTTCGCCCGACGGCGAGAAACTGTTCGTCGTCAACGCCGACAACAACTGCGTGGCCGTGATCGACATTTCCGCGCCTAGTCGCAGCCAGGTGCTGGGCTTCATTCCCACCGGCTGGTACCCGACGGCCGTCGCCGTCACGCCCGACGGCAAGCACCTGTTGGTCGGCGTAGGCAAAGGCAACCAAACGCATGCCAATCCGATCATTCGCGATCCGGCGAAACCGAATCCTAACACGCGCCGCGCGCGGCTGCCGTTTCCCTATGTCGGTACGACTCTCTCCGGCGCGCTTTCGATCGTGCCGTTGCCCGACGAGGAGCAACTGGCCGCATACACCGAGGTCGTGTATCGCAACTGTCCCTACTCAGACAAGCTGCTGACCGACGCGCCCTATCCTGAGAAAACCGCGATTCCCACCAAGGTCGGCGAGCCGTCGCCCATCAAGCACGTGATCTACGTCATCAAGGAAAACCGCACGTTCGACCAGGTCTTCGGCGACATCGGCCGCGGCAACTGCGATCCTTCGCTGGTGATGTTCGGCGAAGACGTCACCCCCAACCATCACAAGCTGGCCAACGATTTCGTCCTGCTCGACAATTTGTACTGCAACGGCCACGTTTCGCGCGACGGCCACCCCTGGTCCACGATGGCCTACAACACCGATTACACGGCCCGTGACTGGGCCCTGACGTACTCCGGTCGCGAAGGCGTCGAGGACGACGACGAAGGAAATCTGCGCAACTCGCCATCGGGCTACCTGTGGGACGCCTGCGCTCGCAACAATCTGAGCTATCGCAGCTACGGCGAGTACGGGTCGCGCGTCAGCCAGCCGGACGGCTCGCTGAAGATGGAAGCCCGCGTGCCCGGATTGGTCGATCACATTTGTCCCGACTACGGGATCCCCAAGGTGCCCGACACGCGCCCCCGCGACACCGACAACATTGAAGTCTTCCTCCAAGAGTTTCGCGAGTTTGAGAAGAACGACAACTTGCCGCGCTTCATCGTGATGAGCCTGGGCGAGGACCACACCAGCGGCACGCGCCCGGGCGCCTTCACGCCGCAGGCGTGCGTCGCCTCGAACGACCTGGCATTGGGCCGATTGGTCGAAGCGGTCAGCCACAGCAAGTATTGGCCGAAGACGGCAATCTTCGTGATCGAGGACGACGCCCAAAACGGCCCCGACCATGTCGACGCGCATCGCACTGTCGGCCTGGTGATCAGCCCCTACGCCAAACGGAAAGTACTCGACAGCACGCAGTACTCCACCGTGGGGATGATCCGCACGATCGAGTTGATCCTCGGCTTGCAACCGCTTAGCCAGTTCGACGCCGCGGCACGGCCGATGTTTGCCAGTTTTACCGACAAGCCGGACCTGACGCCCTACAAGGCAGTGCCGGCCCGCATCGACGTGAATGCCAAGAACGATCAAACGGCGTACGGCGCCGAGCGCTCGATGCAAATGGACTTCAGCGAGTACGATCGTATCGACGACTTCGAACTCAACGAGATCCTCTGGCGCGCGGTCAAAGGCAAAGACGCGCCGTTGCCGCCGGCGGTCCGCCGGGCAATTGCCCATCGGATCCATCCGCGGTAGCGATCGCATCGCACACGCGTTTTGCTGCCGCGTGCTTGTGCAACTTACACGCTGGGAAGTCCCAGCGCGCGGCGCCATGCGGAAAGCTGACCCAGGTGCTGGCCCTGGTGCGTTGTCAGGATGTGGATCATCGCCACGCCCACCGTCGGCAACGACGCCCGCAAGCGCGGGTTTGGAAACTCGCGGGCCAGGTCCTCCTCGCTGGCCGTCTTCACCACATCGACGATTCGCTGATAGGCCGCCTGATACGCGTCCCAAAGCTCCGCTTTCGACGGATACTTGTCGCGCTCGGGCTGCGGCTTCGACGGCACGTTGAACAACTGTTTCCATTCCTTCGACATCGACGGCTCCTGGCCCCACACGCTGATCATCGAATCGAACACGTATGCCAGGTGGCCCAAGACCCAAGCAGCATGGTTCATGCCAGGCGCCGGTTGCGCCGCCATCTGATCCTCGGCCAGGTCGTCGACCAGTCGCCGGGCGTAGTCCACGTTGACCGCCGCGGCTTGCAACAGTTGTTCACGCATGCACATCTCCCTCGAAAGTTTGTCATCGCTTCGCCGCGTCGCGTCGCGCCGGCCCCCGCAAGCGGCAGCACCGGCCTGCATCGCCCAACAGCGAATTAGTCGTTGAATGGCACGTGATAGCCAGGCACCTTGAGCCGAATCCGGTACAGGCTCGTATCGACCGTCACGTAGAGCATCGTGGCGTCGTCGCCGATCCCAAACTCGCAATTACTCGGCAGGCCCACCGGCACCGCGTCGGCCGATTGGTTCGCGGGCCCGGTCGGCACGAAGGCCAACTCCTTGCCCATCGGGTCGACCACCAACAATCCCGGGCGCTTCAAGCTGCGGGAAGTCAGGTAAACATTTCCCTGCTCGTCAACACAAATCCCGTCGGCGCTCGCCTCGGTGCCAAAGTCGATCAACGTCCTCCGTTTGCCGTCGACCAGGCCGTCGGCGCCTAACGGAAATGCATAGACTTTCATTGCGCCATGCTCGGGCGGCGGTGCGTCCGGGTCGATCTGATCCGTGCCGTTGTTATGATCCACGACGTACAGCGTTTTCTCGTCGGGCGAAAGCGCGATGCCGTTCGGCTTTTCCACGTCGTGCGTCACTTCCACGATCGATCCATCGGGATCGACCCGATAAACGGCGCGGTGTTTCAGCTCGCGCGGTTCGCTGCCCAAGTAGCGCGGGTCGGTGAAATAGATCCGGCCTTTGGTGTCGATGCACAGATCGTTCGGCGCGTTGAACCGCTTGCCCTCGAATCGATCGACCACGGTTTCTCGTTTGCCGGTTTTCAGGTCCCATCGCGAGACCCGGCGCCCGCCGTAGTCGGAGCCCTCGCAGGCCACCAGCTTGCCGTCGGCGTCACACCACAAACCGTTGGCCTTGCCGCTGTCGGCCGAGAATACCGACGTCTTGCCGGTCTTGGGATCGAACCGCAGGATCATGCCCGGATCGGTGCCGTTGGCGATGTCGGTGAAGTAGATGCTGCCGTCGGGCGCCACGGCGGGCCCCTCGGTCAAGCCGCCGTTGAGCTTGGCCGTGCGCGTGTAGAGCCGTTCGAGCTTGGCCCCGTCGGGCACGATCGGGTTTTCGGCCGCGGTACCGGTGGTGCCGTACGCGATGGCCAACAGCGAAGCGACAATCAACGTCGTAATCAGAGTGCGCATGGGTGGGATCCGGGGTTGGAGTGACTTGTCAGCCGCGCGACGACGGTTGCCGCTTCTTCGTTCGTTGCGCGTCGCAATGCGACAGTCCATACGCAACACGTCGAACGGCAAGCCGCCAGTGTACTGCCGTCGTGCGGGCCGCTCAAACTGTTTCGACCGCCACGTCCAGCGATCCCGCGGCATCGACCAGCGACTGCCACGTGTTGGCGTCCAGCTCGATGCCGTCGCGCGTCCGCTGGGCCCGGTGCTGTTCTTCAATTTCGCCCGGCATCAGGATCTGTCCGTCGGCCGTCACGGTTCGCGAGCTTTTGACCCACTCGGTAAACCGCGCAACCTCTTCGCCGAAAGCGTCGCGGTCTCCGAACCGCGCGGGATCCAGGTAAATCGACAACATGCCGTTGGCCAGCTTATCTTTGTTCGCCGGATTGCTCGCACCGCCGCCGGCCAATGCGCCGGCCAACATCTCGGTGATCACGCCCAGGGCGTGCCCCTTGTGTGCCGCGATCGGCAGAATCGTGCCCGGCGGATCGCCGTAAAACACCTTGGGATCGGTCGTGCATTGACCTTCGGAATCGATGATGCAGCTCTCGGGCACGTCGACGCCCTTGTTGAACGCCACGCGGAGCTTGCCTTCGGCGATGGTGCAACAGGACATGTCCATCACGATCGGCGCGCCGTCGCGCACGGGCACCCCCGCCGCGATCGGATTGGCTGATAATCGCCGGTCGATGCCGCCAAACGGCGCCACCAGGATGCCCGCGCCGCTGGTGTTCACCCAGTGAATCGAAACCAGGCCGGCCCGCGCCGCCATCGTCGGCCAGTCGCCAATTCGGCCCAAGTGACCCGCGTTGCGTAGCGCGACGACGCTCACCCCGTGCTTGGCGCACTTGTCGATGCCCAACTGCGTGGCCTGCTCGCCGATTGACTGCCCGAACCCATAGCGCCCGTCCACCACCGCGATCGTGTCGTTCTCGAACAGCACTTCGATCGACTGATTGGGCACGACTTTGCCATCGCGCAAGAACTTCAGGTACGTCGGCACGCGAATCACGCCGTGCGAATCGTGCCCCACCAGGTTCGAGTCGGTCAGGTGGTTGCCAATTCGCGCCGATTCCTGAGCGCTGCAACCCGCGGCGGCAAAAATATTGGTTATCAGTCGTCGGAGCCGCTCGTGCGGGATGATCATCTGGATTCCTCGGCAGGGATACGAACAAACTTTTGCAGGCTCGGGCAGTCGGGCGAGACCAAACCTCGATTGCCGCCGGCCGACATTGTGACCTCGCCGACGTACACGTCGCCAAACCGGTCGACCCAAACGTCGTGCGGCGCGAAAAAGTCGCCCACCTGGCACGGATTATCGCCGCCACCCCAGCGGGCCTGCAACCGGCCAGCCGCGTCGAACACACTGGTCCGTCCGCCGGTCGGTGTGCCCGGCGGTGGTTCATTGCCGGGGAACATGCCGGCGCGATAACCCAGCTCGGCGACATACACGTAGCCCGCCGCCTCGATGAACACTTCGCACGGCCGCGCCACGTCGGTCCATTGATCCAAAAATGTGCCGTCGGGCGAAAAGCGTTGCACGCGACTGTTTTCTCGATCCGCCACATAGACCGTTCCCTCGGCGTCGACGGCGATTCCGTGCGGCACGTGAAACTGTCCCGGCCCGTCGCCCGGAGCGCCCCACGAGTCGAGCAACAGCCCGTCGGCCGAGAACCGGTGGACCCGCGCATTGCCGTAGCCGTCGGCCACGTACAACTCACCGCTTGGCGCGACCGCCACGTTCGTTGGCAGGTTGAACGGAGGGCCGGCGCGACGAATCGTGCGGTAGTCGACCGTCGTGGCACCGGTGTCCGCGCGTTGCCCGCTGATCCCAAAGGTCAGCAGCAATTGCCCCTCGGGCGAGTACTTGCGCACCGTATGGTCGGCGTCGTCGACGCAATAGACCGCGTCGTCCGGCCCGATCGTGATGCCGTGCGGCCGCGCAAACTGCCCTTCGCCCCACGAGCGCAGAAAGCGTCCCTGCCGATCGAACACGATCAGCGGGTGCTCGCCCCGATTGAACACGAACACGTTGCCTGCCGCGTCGGTCGCGACGCCGGCCACTTCGACCAGGCTCCAGCCGTCGGGCAATTGCTGCCAATCGTCGCAGGCCCGGTAGGCGAATGCCCCCTGCCCTACGATCACGGCGGATGGTTCGGTACGTGTCATGGTTCGTTGCTCGTCGAAATGATGCCACCGAGGCGTCATTCCACCAGCACGATCTGCGCGGACTCGTCCGGCGGCTCGGGCAGCAGCATCGCCACGCCGGCCGCCGGCAAGAACAAAAACCCGGTATAGAACAGCGCAACGCGAAAGTCGCCCACGTCGGTCATCAGCCCGAACACGACCGTGCCCACCGCGGCGGCAATGCGGCCGATGTTATAGCAAAACCCGGCGCCGGTGGTGCGCAACAGCGTGGGAAACAGCGGCGGCATGTACATCGTAAACAGCGCGAACAATCCGCTGGCCCCGCCCAGCACCGCCAGCGGCAGCCACATTTGCTCCGGCCCGCGCGGCTTGTAATACGTTGCGATCATGGCCACGAAGTAGACAACGAACAACAGCCCGATCGCGCGGCGATAGCCGATCCGCCGGGCCAGCGCTGCTGCCAGAAAATTGCCGGCCACCGACGAAATCATCAGCAGCAACAGCGCCTGGCTGACCAGCGAAGTGCGCTGGGCATCGGTCCAGTCGGCGACCTGCGGCAAGTTGCGCAGATCCTGCAAGCACCAGAACATGAAGGCCCAGTGGCCCGTCAGTCCCAAGGCACAAACCAGCATCGTCAGCACAGTGGTCCGCCGCACGTCACCGCGAAACAAATCCAACACGCGCGGCTCAACGCCCGCCTGCGACTGCTTCGCCGCATGCCATTCCTCGGTCTCGGGCACGGCCTTCCGAATCCACAGCGTAAGCAGCGCCGGCAAGATGCCGACCAGAAACACGTAGCGGTACGGCAAGTCGGCCATCAGCATCGCGGCCAACGATGCCAACATGATGCCCACGTTGACGGCCGTTTGCAGCACGGCGGCCAGCCAGGGTCGCCAAAGCTTCGGCCATGTTTCCGACAACAGTGCCGCCCCTACGGCCCACTCGCCGCCGATTCCCAGCGCGGCCAGGAACCGAAAAATCAGCAAGTGCCACCACTGCTGCGCCACGGCCGACAGCCCGGTAAATACGGCATACGTGAGAATCGTCAGCATCAGCGCACGGCTGCGACCCAGCCGATCGCCGATCCGCCCAAAGAACCCGCCGCCCAACGCCCAGCCGACCAAGAACGACGCCTGAATGATCGAGCCATACTTACCGACATTCCGGTCGTGAACGTCGGTGGCCAGCAACTGGGCCACGAACGGCAGCGCGACCAACGTGTACAGGTGCATGTCCAGGCCGTCGAACAACCAGCCCAGCCAGGCGGCAATGCCCGAGCGCCACTGCACGGCCGTAAGATCGCGCAGTCGCGTGATCCGCTGCGCATCGGCGCCGGCCTGCTCCGCCGTGGAACCGGCCTGTGCCGCGGCGGAATTCGCGGCGCGCGATTCGGCCGCGCCGGGAGGTGATCCGTCGTCAGATCCAAATGAGCTCATCGGCGGCACGCTGGCAGTCGTGGTGCAGGATGCGAACGGGCGTCGAAAGCAGATCCGAGCACGCGTGCCCGCACGTGAACCAAGATCCCGACAGGACAACCCAATCCCCACGGGAAAAACTCAGTCCCGCAGGATACTGGCTGGCCGCGCGACGTGCTAGCAGCGGCAGCGGCAGCGCCTGTCAAGCACGGCCGGTTGGGCAATCCTTCGGGCCGCGCCGCACGATGATTCATCCCCGCCGGCCCGCACAACCGATAGCATCGCTAGGTCTGTTACAAGCGTAACTCTTGCGGCGGGAATCCCGAATCAGACGATGGGTCGAATCCTGCGACTGGCGATCGTGAGTTGCCTGGCCATCGGCATGGCCGGATGTTGCGCTTCGCCCTACCGCCGCTGGCAGGACTACATCGGGTGGAGTCATCCCGTGCCCGACTGCTTCGCGCCGTATCCGCCGGCGCCGAACACGACGCCGCCCGGTCCGACCACGCCGGCAATTCTTCCGCCGCCACCCTCGGTGGAATCCGATCGGGTCTAGGCGCGCCGCTGCGTTCGCCAGCAGTACGGACGGCACAAGGCGCCCCTGCCGCCGCGGCGTCCGAAAGCTACGCCATCGCAAAGCGGCCTTCTTCCTGACGCACCACGCCGTCGGCCACTGCCTTTTCCAGATGCGCGTTCACCTCGTTGGTCGCCAGCGAAAGATGATAGCCGGGCAGCTTCGTCCACAGCGCCGAAGCCACTTCGTAGACCGTCATCGTGCCGCCGCCGCGCAACACGTCGAGGATCTTCTGCTCGCGCTTGTCGTGGTGCGCCCGCAGCTCGGCAACCCGTTCGGCCAGGTTCGAAAATCGCGGCCCGTGGCCCGGCAACACAACCAACTCGTCCGATTGCAGCGCCGCCACGCGGTCCAACGAATCGAGAAACCGTTGCATCATGCCGGTCCGCCGCATTTCACCGGCGCCGATGTTGGGCGAGATGTCCGGCAGCACCGTGTCGCCGCTGAACAGGTAGTTGCCGTAACGCAAACAGATGCTGCCTTGCGTGTGGCCCGGCGTGTGAATCACTTCCAGGTCAACGCCCGAGATCGGCAACACGTCGCCGTCGGTCAATCGTTCGGCCGGCGTTTGCTTGGCGAACCGCCGGCCTTCACCCATGAACGACAAAATCTTGTCGATCCGTTCCTGAGGCGTGTGGAATTTTTGCAGCCGACGTTCCAACAGCGGCAGGAACTCGCCGTGCCGTTTGTCCAAATCGGCCACGCCTTCCCAATCGTCCTCGTGGACATAGACCGTGGCGCCGCTTCGCTCGCGCACGTCGCACGCCAGCCCGATGTGATCGGCGTGTTTGTGCGTCAACACGACCTGCCGCACGTCGGCCACCCGCGCGCCGTGTTGCGCAAGACCCGCCTCCAGCGCTTCCATGGCCTCCGGCGTGCCGATGCCCGTATCGACCAGCGTCAGCGGATCGCCGGCGATCAAGTACAAGTTCAATTCGCCTTCGAACATCGGGTTGGGGATCCCGATGTGAAGTACGGGCGCGGGACTGTCGGCTTTCACGCGATTAGTTCCCAGTGAACGCGGGGGCTCGTTTTTCGACGAAGTGGGCCACGCCTTCCTTGAAATCCTCGCACGCCAGCGCCGCGATCATTTCCTCGTTCGCCACGTCGATCGACTCGCCCAGCGTTTGGAACAGGCCGTTATAAACCTGCTGCTTCATGATTCGGGTCGAGCGCGGCGAGACTTCGTTGGCCAGTTGCACGGCGTACTTCCGCACCTCGTCGGCGAACTGCTCGACGGGAAACACCCGGCTGACCAGTCCCATTTGGAGCGCCTCGTCGGCCATCACCAGCCGTGCCGAATACAACAGGTCCAGGGCGTTGGCCACGCCCACCAGTCGCGGCAACATCCAACTCATGCCATATTCAGCGATCAGCCCGCGGCGAGAAAACGCGGTGCTGAACTTCGTCTTGTCCGAGGCAAAGCGAATGTCGCAATACAGCGAGATGACCATTCCCAGCCCGGCCGCCGCGCCGTTGATGGCGCCGATGATCGGCTTACCGATGGCCGGCAAGTAGGAATAGGTGTATTGGAAGTCAGGCCGCGCGCCGTCCCGCTTGGGTCCAGAGAACTTCTCGCGGAGCCGCGCTTTCACTTCGTCGAAGCTTTCGTTCTTGTTGGCCACGCTGCTCAGCCCACCCATGTCGGCCCCGGCGCAAAAACCGCGTCCGGCGCCGGTCAACACGATCACGCGGACCTGATCGTCGTGCTCGGCCGAAGCCAGTGCCTCGGACACTTCCCCCTCCATGGTCGCTGTCCACGCGTTGAGCTTGTCGGGCCGATTCAGCGTGATCGTGGCCACGCGGTCCGAAATGTCGTAGATGATCTGTTCGTATGCCATCGTCAGATGCTCCTGCACGGGGTCGGCGCCCTCGGTCGCGCCGACAAAGTTGTTGGATATTCGAGGTGATGCGTGCGTGCCACGCCGGCCCGCGCGGCTGCCTGCCCGCAATCGGTCACAAGCTATGAGTGCACGGTCGCGGCCTGACCGCGTTGGTGTTCTTCGATCAGCAGTCGCTTAAGGATCTTGCCCGAGGGCCCCTTCGGAAGCGGCTCTTTGCGGATCTCGACGACGCGCGGATACTTGAATGCCGCCAGCCGCTCCTTGCAGTACGCCTGAATCTCGTCGGCCGTCGCCGGGCTGTCCGACTTCAAGTAAACCACCGCCTTGACCTCTTCGCCCAGCTCGTCGTGCGCCACGCCGATCACCGCCGCTTCGGCCACCGCCGGGTGTTCGTACAACAGCTCTTCGATCTCGCGCGGATAGATGTTCAAGCCGCCGCGCAGGATCATGTCTTTCTTGCGGCTCACGATGTACAGATAGCCCTCTTCGTCGAGCTTGCCGATATCGCCGGTCAGGAACCAGCCGTTCTTCAGCACTTGGGCCGTGGCTTCCGGTTGCTTGTAGTAGCCCTTCATCACGTTGACGCCGCGAATCGCCACTTCGCCTTCCTTGCCGGTCGGCAGCGGCTTGCCGTTGTCGTCGACAATCCGGATCTGGCATCCCCAGATCGGCTTGCCGCACGATCCGGCCTTCGGCTCGACCGGGCTCTGGCTCCACGTTGCGGTGGGCGACGTCTCGGTCAGCCCGTAGCCTTCGCGGATCGGCTGCCCGTAGTGCTTCGACCATTGGTCGATCGTTTCGACTGGAATGGGCGCGCCGCCGGTGGCACACATCCGCAGCGAGCTTAAGTCGTAATTCTTGCGGTCCGGGTGGTTGAGCATCGTCAGATACATGGTCGGCACGGCCGCAAAGTGCGTCACCCGATCCCGCTGGATCGCGGCCATCGTCTTGTCAGGCTCGAACCGTACGACCAGCGACAGCGTGCTGCCCATCGCCAGCACCGTGTTCATCACGCACGACTGCCCGTAGCTGTGAAACAGCGGCAGCACGGCCATCCGCACCTCGTCCTCGCGCCACTTGTCTTCGGACAACTGGGGCAGCACGCGGCATTGATAGAACAGATTGAAGTGCGACAGCTCCGCGCCCTTCGGCTTGCCGGTCGTTCCGCTAGTGTAGCCGATCACGGCCGTGTCGTCGGGCGAGGTCGCGGCGCTCTCGAACGTTTCCGACCCGCGGGCGATCAGCTCGTCGAACCGATGGACGCCCTGCTCATCGCTGTCCGGCGCGCGAGAGGGGAAGTCGACCAAGATCAAATGTTTGCACGTGTCGACCTCGCGAAACGCCTCTAGCGCTTCGGCCGAATAGTCGGTGCAGGCGATGATCCCGATCGCTTCGCTGTCCTCCAGCAAGTACTCGAGTTCGCGCTGCTTGTACAGAATGTTGACCGGCACGACCACGCCGCCCGGCTTGAGAATGCCGAAGTACGCCACCACGAACTCCGGAATGTTGGGCAGCATCAAGAGCATCTTCTGCCCGGGATGCAGCCCGAGTTCGGCCAATGAAGTGGCCAGCCGGTTGCTCAGTGTTTCGACTTCGGCGTAGGTCAGTTTGCGTTCGTCGGCGATGACGGCAACGCGTTCGGGGACGCGCTGCGCATTTTCGGTCAGCACATTGGCCAGATTCAGCATGAGGTCGTCTCCTGGTTCGTGGCCGATTCGTTTTCGTCCTGGCGCCGCGCTGTGGCAAATACCGCGGCAAATACCCCGCGGCATTCGTGCCACAATGGCGCGCACATAACCGCCGCGCTGCGCACGGCGCAGCACAACTCCGCTCGCGCGCGTCACGACACACCCGGCGAAAACCGGCGACCCGATCGCCCAAAAAAATCCGCCCGGACGCGGGGCCCGTCCCTTTTCAGGCCGCCATCGGCAGTGTACATTCTACCGAACGGACGGTAGGGAGCAACACTTTTCGCTATCTTATTGACGCCTGCCTTGCCAATGACTCGGGGCCGACCACCGGGAGGCCTGGAACTGCGGGCGCAAGTGTTGCGATCCCATGACGTTCACAACGTAGTTATCAAGCAATTGCCGCCGCCGGATGGCTCTCGGCACCAGCAGCGGCAGCCGGCTCGCCGCGACGCTCGCCGGACCGTGGCAATCGTTCCAACGGGGAGACCTGACCGATGAGAGAAGCCGTTGTCGTCGCCCATTCACGCACCCCGCTGGCTAAGAGCTTTCGCGGTTCGTTCAACTTGACGCGCCCCGACGACCTGGCGGCGCACTGCATCACGGACGCGCTAAAGAAAGTGCCCGAACTTGACGTCAGCGAGATCGAAGACGTCTACATGGGCTGCGCCAATCCCGAAGGAACGCAGGGGTCCAACGTCGCCCGCATCGCCGCCATGCGGGCCGGACTGCCAGTCACCGTGGCCGGCGCCACGGTCAACCGCTTCTGCTCGTCCGGACTGCAAGCGGTCGCCCTGGCCGCGCATCAAATCATCAACGAAGGCGTCGATGCCATCATCGGCGGCGGGGTTGAGAGCATCACCGCGATCGCCGGACGCCGCGGCGAACCGAACCCGGCGCTAGTCGATAAGATGCCCGGACTGTACATGGTCATGGGCGACACGGCCGAAGTGGTCGCCAAGCGCTACAAGATCAGCCGCGAGACGCAAGACGAATACGCGCTGTCGAGCCAGCAGCGGACCGCCGTCGCGCAATCCGAAGGCTTGATCGACGAGGAACTCGCGCCGATGAAGGTCACCCGCGGCATCGTCGACAAGAAGACGGGCGAGATCGCCAGCAAGGAAGAACACACCATCACCAAAGACGAGTGCAACCGGCCCGACACCACGCTCGAAGGCCTGCTCGCCCTGAAGCCCCACTTCGATCGCGAAAGCGGCGAAGGCTCGATCACCGCCGGCAATGCGTCGCAAATGTCCGACGGCGCGTCGGCCTGCGTTGTCATGTCGCGCGAGCGGGCCGAGAAACTCGGCATCAAGCCGAAGCTGATCTTCCGCGGTTTTCAGGTCGCCGGATGCGAGCCCGACGAGATGGGCATCGGACCCGTCTTCGCTGTGCCCAAATTGCTCAAGCGGTGCGGACTGAAGATGGAAGACATCGACCTTTGGGAACTGAACGAAGCGTTCGCCGTGCAAGTGGTCTACTGCCGTGATCGACTTGGCATCGACCCCAAGAAGCTTAACGTCAACGGCGGCTCGATCGCGATTGGCCATCCGTTCGGCATGACTGGTTCGCGAATGGTCGGAACGATCGCCAACGAAATGGCTCGCCGCAAGGCGCGCTACGGCGTGGTCACGATGTGCATCGGCGGTGGACAGGGCGCGGCCGGACTGTTCGAGTCCTGCCTCTAAACCGCGGCCATCGCCCAACAATCGCCAGGAGCCCGCGCCATGAAGGTGCTGCGAACGCCCGACGAACGGTTTGCCAACCTGCCCGACTTTGCGTACGAGCCGCGCTACGTCGACGTTGGCGACAACCTGCGGATGGCCTACGTCGAGGCCGGCAGCGGCGACGAAGTGATCCTCTGCCTACATGGCGAGCCGTCGTGGTCGTTCCTCTATCGCAAGATGATTCCGACCTTGTCCAGCGTCGGCCGCGTGATCGCGCCCGATCTGATCGGCTTCGGCCGTTCGGACAAGCCGGCCGATCGCGAGGCGTACACATTTGCCATGCACTTCGACGCGGTCACCGCTTTCATCGAGAAGCTCGATCTGCGCCGCATCACGCTGGTCTGTCAGGACTGGGGCGGCTTGCTGGGTCTGCCGGTCGCCACCACGATGGCCGATCGATTCTCGCGGCTGGTAATCATGAACACTGGACTGCCGGTCAGCGGCAAGCCGCTCGGCGAAGCCTTCATGGCCTGGCGGGCGTTTGCCACCCGCAGCGATGATTTGGACATCGGCCGCGTATTGCAGGGCGCCACGGTCAGCGAACTGCCCGCCGACGTCGTCGCGGCCTACGAGGCGCCGTTTCCGGACAAGACGTACAAGCCGGGCGCGATCGTCTTTCCCTTGCTGGTGCCCGTCAGTGAAGACGCGGTCGAGCTGCCGGCGATGCGTCGCGCGGCCGAAGGGCTCAAGACCTGGACCAAGCCGGCGTTGGTGATGTTCTCGGACAAGGACCCGGTCACCGCCGGCGGCGAAAAGTTCTTTCAAGCATTGATTCCCTCGGCCAAGGACGAACCCCAAATCACGATCCACGATGGCGGGCACTTTTTGCAAGAAGACAAAGGGGAAGAAATCGCCGACCACATTGTCGCGTTCATTAAGCGCCGGCCGGTCGACGGATAGATTCCGCCGGCCGCGCACGGCAACTGCCGGCAGCATCGCGCGTCGACGCCGGCCGCATGCTGGCCCGCAGCGCCGAACGGGCACAACAACCCCAGACACGCACAACAAACAATCCATCACGAGCTGAACACACGAAAACATAGAGGAAGTGAACCATGAGCGACCTGGTGCAAATGACCAACGAAGGGGACGTGGCCGTCATCACGATCAATAATCCGCCGGTCAACGCGCTGAGCCCCGGCGTGCCGGAAGGGATCAAGGCGTCGGTCGAAGCGGCCGAAAAAGACGACTCGGTTAAAGCCATCGTCATCATCGGCAGCAGCCGCGCCTTAATCGCCGGCGCCGACATCAAGAACCCGATCGTCGCCGCGATTCACGGCACCGCCTTCGGCGGCGGGCTCGAAACCGCCATGGCCTGCCACTATCGGGTCGCCGTGCCCAAGGCCCTGGTCGGACAACCCGAGTGCAAACTCGGAATCATCCCCGGCGCCGGCGGCACGCAGCGTTTGCCGCGCTTGGCGGGCGTCGAAATCGCGGCCCAGATGTGCGCGCTGGGCAATCCCGTTCCGGCGCCGCAAGCGCTCGAAGCGGGCATCATCGACAAGATCGTCGACGGCGACCTGCGCGAAGGCGCGATCGCCTTCGCCCGCGAGCTGATCGCCGCCGGCAAGCCGCACGTGCCCACGCGCAAGCGTGACGAAAAGCTGGGCGACGCCGCCGCCAACGAAAAGGCCCTGGCGTCGGTCCGCGAATCGATCAAAAAGCGCACCCGCGGGCTGATGGCGCCCGGCAAGGCCATCGACGCGGTGGAAGCCGCCACCAAGCTCTCCTTCGACGAAGGTCTGGCCAAAGAGGCCGAGTTGTTCATGGAGTGTCTCCATTCCGATCAGTCGAAGGCCATGATCCATGCCTTCTTCGGCGAACGGGCCGTGGCCAAAGTGCCCGGCATCGGCAAGGACACGCCCATCATCGAAGTCAAGCGGGCCGCGGTCGTCGGCGGCGGCACGATGGGCGGCGGCATCACGATGAACTACGCCAACGCCGGCATCCCCGTGCTGTTCAAAGAAGTCTCACAAGAAGCGCTCGACAAGGGACTGGCCACGATCAAGAAGAACTACGCCGCCACCGTCGCCAAGGGACGACTCAACCAGAAGCAGATGGACGAGCGGATGGCCCTGATCGAGCCCACGACCAGCTACGACCAGTTCGACCAGGTCGACATCGTCACCGAGGCCGTGTTCGAAAACATGGCACTCAAGAAAGAAGTCTTTGCCGAATTGGAGAAAGCCACCCGGCCCGACTGCATTCTGGCTAGCAACACCTCCACGTTGAACATCGACGAGATTGCCGCCTCCACCTCGCGCCCGGAGATGGTCATTGGTCACCACTATTTCAGCCCGGCCAACGTGATGCGCGTGATCGAAGTGGTGCGCGGCGACAAGTCGAGCGATACGGTCATCGCCACCTCGATGGCCCTGGCCAAACGATTGGGCAAGGTCGCCATCCTGGTCGGCAACTGCCGCGGATTCCTGGGCAATCGCATGTTCCACCACTACCAGCGCGAAGCCCAGTTCCTGCTCGAAGAAGGTGCCCGCGTCGAAGAAGTCGACGGCGTGCTCTACGAGCATGGCATGGCCATGGGCCCGTTGGCCGTCGGCGACTTGGCGGGGCTCGACGTCGGCTGGCGAATTCGCAAGGAGTACAAGCACCTCGAGCCGGAAGGCATCCGCCAGCCGCTGGTCGCCGATCAGATCTGCGAACAGGGGCGCTACGGCCAAAAGACCGGCGCCGGCTGGTACAAGTACGAGCAAGGCAACCGCACGCCCGTCCCGGATCCCGAAGTCCAGGCCCTGATCGAGAAATCGGCGGCCGACGCCGGCATCAAGCGCCGCAAGATCTCCGACGACGAGATCCTCGAGCGTACGATCTACGCCCTGGTCAACGAAGGCGCGAACATCCTCTCCGAGGGAATCGCCCTGCGAGCCGTCGACATCGACATGCTCTACATCCTCGGCTACGGCTATCCGGCCCATCGCGGCGGACCGATGTGGTACGCCGACACCGTCGGCCTGAAGAACGTCTACGACCGGATCTGCCAGTTCGAGAAAGAACACGGCAGCTTGTGGGCGCCGGCGCCGCTGCTGAAGGAACTGGCCGAAAGCGGCAAGTCATTTGCCGAATACGATCAGGCCAAGGCGGCTGCCGCCGCCTGAGGTGCCAAACAGAAAAAATCCAACGCGCGACCGGCAGCGGCGTGGCACCGCACGCACGCAGCCCCGCCGCGCCTCGTCTCGCGCTCGCCTGAACACATGGCCAAAAAGATTCCTCCGCTCGACCTGGAAGGCCTGCCGATCACGTATCAGCAGGCCATCCCCGACAGCTACCGCGACAGCATGGGCCACATGAACGTCATGTGGTACACGTACCTGTTTAGTTGCTGCTTCGAGAAGTTTGGCGACCTATACGGCTTCAACAGGGCCTACTTCCTGGCCAACAAGACCGGCAGCTTCGCGCTGGAAACGCACATCCGCTATCTCAACGAAGTGCGCGTCGGCAGCCACGTGACCATTCGCACCCGGGCACTGGGCCGCTCGGCCAAGCGGTTCCACTTCATGCACTTCATGACGATCGACGAATCGGGCCTGCTGGCCGCCGTGCAGGAACACGTCGGAGCGCACATCGACATGAATCTGCGCCGCATGTCGCCCATCGCGCCGGAGGTGGCCGAACGGTTCGACCGGCTGGTCGAAGAGCAAAACGCCCTGGGCTGGGACCCGCCGGTGTGCGGCGTGATGGCACCGTAGCGCGCGGCGCGGTGCTGGACGGATCGGGCTGCCCGATCCGTCCGCGCGAACGTTGGCCGCGCTGGGCCCGTCATGCCGGAGAGCGATTGTTGGGAACACATCGGTTACCGGCGGCGGTACGATGGAGTCCGCAGCCGATGCCTCGCCCGGCGCCGACCGCACCGTCGACCTCCGCCCATGCAAGAAAGGGCCACGCCATGCCCGCCGATCCACCGCGTGCCGTCCGCATCCGCCTGCTGAGTGCCGACGATCTGCCGCTGCTGGAAAGCGCGCCTGACGACGTGTTCGATCATGCCGTCGACCCGCGCTGGGCCCGCGAGTTTCTCGACGATCCGCGGCATCATTTTGTGGCCGCGTTCGACGGCGATCGGCTCGTCGGCTTCGCTTCGGCCGTCCACTACGTCCATCCGGACAAGCCGCCCGAGCTGTGGATCAACGAAGTTGGCGTCGCCGAGCACCACCAGAATCGCGGAATCGGTCGCCGGCTGCTGGCGACCTTGTTCGATCACGCGGCCACCCTCGGCTGTGCCGAAGCCTGGGTCGCCACCGAAAAACAAAACGGGCCCGCCCGTCGACTGTACGAAGTGGCCGGTGGCCGCGAATCGACCGACGAACTGGTCATGTTCTCCTTCGACCTGCCCGCGCAGTCGCGACCGTAGCATCGGCGCACATCGCCGGGGCACGCTCGCGCGCGCGACCGCACCGTTTTCGACGTGCACTCGCCCGTATCTTTGTCCCGCGCCGGTGCGGAAGCGGCGTCGATGGCGTCGCCGCGTCGCGCCTCGTACAATCCAATGCACAGGATCGCGTGCGGCGCCATCCGGCAGCGAACCGTTTCATCGATTGACTCGCTCGCTGCAGCGCCGCACTGCCGACCCCATTCGCAACCACTCGTCGCTCCCGCGCCCGGCATGTCCATCACGTTTCAGTTCGACAGACCGACCGCCATCCGCGTCGCCCAATTGTTGGAAGGTGCCGGCATGTTGAAGGCCGCGGTCGACGTCTGGCTGGGCGTTTGCGCTGGCGACCCCTACGACCCGGATGCGCGGATCAAGTTCGGCGAGCTCTTCTTCCAGCACCGACAGGCCGAGTTTCCGCCCGGCACGCTCCAGCGGTCGCAGTTCATCCTCCAGGCGATCGGCTTTTCGCTGCCGACGCCGGTGTTGGTCGACGCCTACTTCGACAACCTGCGCCAGTTGCTGCGCGACAGGCCGAAACGCGACGTGCCCGGGTCGGTCGTCCTTGGGTTGGGCACCGGCCGCTGCGGCTCGACCACGCTGACCGCGGCGTTCGCCTCCCTGCCCGACGCCTGTGCCACGCATGAAAACCCGCCGCTGGTCAATTGGGAGCCGCGCGAGGACCAACTCCGGTTCCACTTCGACCGCTTCCGATTCCTTGCCGACTACTTCGCCGTGGTCCATGACGCGTCCCACTCGTGGCTCACCTCGGTGGAAACGTTCTTCGACCAGTTCCCCACCGGCAAGGCGATCGGGCTGTTTCGCGACGCGGCCGCCTGCGTGCCGTCGTTCATGCGGATCAAGGGGACCGGGCCAGGCTCGGCCAATCATTGGGTCCCGCCGGGCAATGGCATTTGGGCCACCGGCCCCGGCGACCCCAGTTATCCGACCTACGCGCTGCCGGCCGAACCGATCACCGACCCCGACGCGGTCAAAGCCGGGCACATCGCGCGCTTCGTCACCGAATACAACCAGGCGCTGCACGCCCTGTCGGCCAAACACCCGGACCGCTTACTGCTGGTGGCGACCGACGCGCTGAACGATTCGGAAACGGCTGCCCGGCTGCGGGAGTTTCTTGGCTATCCGCTGGCGGTGCCGACGGCGCTCAACCGCGGCGGCACGCAAGACAGCGCGCGATTGAAGCAGAAGTTTTGATTGCCCCGCCGCGCAGCGCGCTTTTTTCACCTCCTAAGCGCCGCGGCGGCTGAAAACGGCGAGATTCCGCAGCTTTGCCGCCCTTTCATCGAAGACTGTGTAGTTACCCACTCGATAGGCGCGCTGATAATTCGCAGAACAACCGCGCCGCTGATATTATCGTGGGAACATACTACTCATTCGAAAAATGTGTAACAACGGCGCGTCATACTCCGGGAACTAAACCGATGTCCGCGCAATTGTACGTCCGCCGTGGAAAGAAGACGGTCGGCCCGATCACTGCCGACCAACTGCAACAACTGGCCGCTGGGGGTCGACTCAAGCCGAACGACTTGGTCAGCAAGGACGGACAGAAATGGATCCGCGCGGCTAAGGTGCGCGGTCTTGAGCTGGCTCATGACAAGAATTCGCCGCCCATAAGGAGCACAGCCTCGCCCGTCACGCCGCCGGATAAACCAAGCGCCCGAGCGACCGATACGGTTGCGACGCCCGACGAACCGAATGCCGCCACCGGCGAGCAAGTGTCTCAGTCGGCCGAAACGGTCCAGTGCGACGGCTGCGGCGGCACGTTCGATGCGAACGAAGTGACGCGGCGGCGGTCGAAGGTGTTCTGCGAATCCTGTCGTCGTGCTGGATCGAAACGCAGACGGCGCGTGGCTCTGGCCGTTGCGGGTAGCAGTTTGGTGGGGTTGGTCCTCTTGGTTTGGATCGCCACGCAAGAGACAGCCAGCGAACTGCATTTAAGAGCAACGGCCAGGGGTTTCGCCGGCGATGTCGAGGGGGCGGCAACGCTGTATCGCAAGGCCGCCGACAAAGGCCATGCCCGATCCATGTATGTCCTAGGCGAGATGTACGAGAAAGGAACAGGCGTTGCCAAAGACACAACGCAGGCACTCACCTGGTATCGCAAATCGGCCGAGAACGGTGACTCATGGGGCATGCACGCGGTGGGCCTCATGTACCACGATGGCAAGTTGGTTCCGAAGGATGATGTTCAGGCCGTCGCTTGGATCCGAAAAGCCGCCGACGCGGGCTACCATCTGGCCATGAAGAACCTGGCGCTCATGTACGACAATGGGTTCGGTGTCGCGCAGAGCGAGGCCGAGGCGCTCCACTGGTACCACAAGGCCGCGGATGCTGGCCATGATCCCACGATGTACCGTCTGGCCCTTTGGTATGAGACAGGAGAACGTGTACCGCAGGACGTTGGTGAGGCGGCCAAGTGGTATCGCAAGGCCGCCGACAAAGGACACGACAGGGCCATGAACAACTTGGCGCTGATGTACAAGACCGGCCGGGGAGTCGACAAGAGCGACGAGGAGGCCGTCAAGTGGTTTCAACGGGCCGCCAAGAAAGGAAATGCCGACGGTATGGCCAACCTCGGCGCCGCCTACGAACGAGGCCACGGCCTTACCCAAAGCCATTACGAGGCAGTGGGTTGGTACCGGAAGGCTGCCGAGAAGGGCAATCTGTTCGCGCAGTTCCGTTTGGGCGCGGCCTACCATTTCGGAAACGGCGTCACCCGCGACCTTGCTGAGGCGATTCGTCGGTGGCGTAACGCCGCCGACGCGGGAGACGCGCAATCCATGGCGGCACTTGGAGTGATGTATTCCAAGGGCACCGGCGTACAAAAGGACGAGGTGGAGGCGTCGAAGTTGTTTCTCAAAGCGGCTGAAGCGGGAGACGCCAACGCCATGTACCTCATTGCTTTGCGCTACTACGACGGCGAGGGCATCCGCAAAAGCCAAACCGAGGCCCTGAAGTGGTGGCGCAAGTCCGCGCAGCTCGGACACGAGTCGGCCAGAAACGTGCTCGAGCGACTCGAGAAGCGATGACCGGCAAAGCACACCGGCGTCGCGATCCGCCCCCCGGATCGTTGTAGCTGAAATAGCTCCTTGGCTATCCGCTAGCCGTGCCCACGGCGCTCAACCGCGGCGGCACGCAAGGCACCGCGCGGCTGAAGCAGAAGTTTTGGTCGCCGCGGCGAGCGGAAAATCCTTCGCGGACCCCATCAAGAAACTCGCGGATCGGCTTTTTGCCGCGATGGTCGTCCCAAGATCGCGGTCTCCGCGGCGAAAGCCTTCCAAGGAGGTGGCTGATGCGCCCGAACTGGCGGCGAGTCTGTTTGGTCCTGTGCGTGTTGTTCGTCGCGATCGTGCTCGCGCCGGTTGTCGTCCGCCAGATATGGCCGACCACCAGGCGGAAGCTCGAAGGGGCCCGCTTGGAGGAGAGTACGTATCATGACAGCCACCTCCGCAAGGTACAATCCAATCTGGCGCTGGCGGGAATGCTCTTGGTGCCCGACGGCGACGGCCCCTTCCCCGCGGTCGTGATGATCCACGGATCGGGCACCAGCAGAAGAAACAACTCCTGGTACCTGACGCCCGCCAGCTATCTCCAGGCAAACGGCATCGTCGTGTTGCTTCCCGACAAGCGCGGATCCGAACAGTCCGAAGGCGACTGGAGAAGCTCGAGCTTCGACGACCTCGCGACAGATACGGTGGCCGCCATCGACTTTCTTCGGCAGCAAGAGGAGGTGCCCATCGCCGCGATCGGAATCGTCGGCATGAGCCAGGGCGGCCACATTGCGCCCCTGGTTGCCCAGCAAACGGACGTGGCGTTTGTCGTCAATGTCTCCGGAGGAGCTGGACCCATGCGCCAGGCGCTGTTGTTCGAAGAACAGCACAACCTCCGTCAACTCGGATTCCTGCCCGGCATTGCCGACGGGATCGCCCTGCTTTCCACGCCGTACATCATGCACGTCGGCCAAGACGAATTCTGGGATGCGATTGGCGACTACGATCCGCTGCCGCACTGGCGGGATCTCAACGTGCCAACGCTGGTCCTTTACGGACGAGACGACACCAACGTGAACGTGCAGGAAAGTGCGGCCCGACTGCGCTCCCTCGACAAGTCGAACGTCGAGGTTGAGATCTATGCAGATTGCGGGCACGCCGTCGAGGAGCCGGCCGCGATGGGCAACACCGTGATTCGCGCCGACGCCCTGGCACGGATTCGCGACTTCATTCACGACGCCGTCGACGACACGGCTCCGTAGACAACGGCTTGCCGTTCCACCTGGGTGGATTGCTGCGCGTTAGCCGCAAGTGCGTCCTCGCACGATCGACGACGGCTCCGGCACAAAGGCGGCAGGCGGAAGCTCGCGGTGCGAAACGCATCAACGGGGTCGATGCCGCGATGAAGACGGCCCCCGAATGGCGGCGTCTGGAGCCGTTTCGAAGCGGGCGGAGCGGCGACCACCGGTGTGGTAAGATGTCGCTAGGTTTGCTCGATCGCCCGAGCTTTCGCTCATGGTCGGTTGCCAAAGAAGGGCCCCACTCAAATACTCATTTTGCCCGTCACGCCGATCATCGACGTATGGGAATTAACGGGTCCTCTTCTTGACGAAGGCAGCCAGCTTGGTTCGGCTGACGTGCCGCGCTCAAACAAGATTCGGCCCGCGTAGTAGATAATGACTTGTCGCCTTGAACACCACGTGGAACAACACGATGCAGATCCTAGTGAGGTCCGTCCTATGCGCGACGGTCAGCCTGGCCGTCCCGTTCAGCCAACACACCTTGGTGCATGCCCAACAAACGTCGACCGAGTCTGGAACCGTGTTGCCGCGGCCGGAACCGCCCTTTGCGGGCAAGATCGGCCTGACCTACAAAGACTCGACCGCGGTAAAGCCCAAGCTGAAGATTCCGCGAAACTTTGGCATTGAAGACGCGCCCAACATTCTGCTGGTACTGATCGACGACTGCGGTTTCGGCCAGATGGGTACCTTTGGTGGCGGGATTCCCACGCCCGCGCTGGATCGCGTCGCGAAAAACGGGCTCCGCTACACACGGTTCCATACCACGGCACTCTGCTCTCCCACGCGCGCCGCGCTGCTGACCGGTCGCAACCATCACTCGGTGGCCAGCGGCGTGATCGGGGAAGCAGGCACGGGTTTTCCCGGCTACTCGGGAATCATTCCCGCGTCGGCCGCGACCGTTGCCGAGGTCCTGCGCGAGTATGGCTACATGAACGCCTGGTTTGGCAAGAACCACAACGTGCCCGATTGGGAAACGAGCCTCGTCGGACCGTTTGACCGCTGGGCCGACGGGCTGGGCTTCGACTACTTCTACGGCTTTGTCGGGGGCGACACCGACCAGTTTCACCCGGCACTGGTGGAAAACAAGAAACGCATCGAACCACCCAAGACCAACGAAGACGGCTCGCCCTATCACTTCACGACGGATATTGCCGACAAAGCCATCCGGATGATGCGGGCATCCAAGGCAGTCGCTCCGCAGCGCCCGTTCTTCGTGTATTTCTCAACCGGCGCAACGCATGCCCCGCACCAAGTGCCGCCCGAGTGGATCGCAAAGTTCAAGGGCAAGTTCGACGGCGGCTGGGCCAAGTACCGCGCAGAGACCGTTGCTCGCCAACGCAAGCTGGGCACCATTCCGCCAAACACGAAGCTCACACCCCGGCCGGAATCGCTGGCCGCTTGGGATTCGTTGCCGGACGATGAGCGCAAAGTCTACGCCCGCATGATGGAGGTATTTGCCGGCTTCACCGCGCATACGGATCACGAAGTCGGACGGCTGATCGACGCCGTCGACGCACTGGGCGAGCTCGACAACACGGTCATCATCTACATGGCCGGCGACAACGGGTCCAGCGCCGAAGGCGGGCTCAACGGGTTGTTGAACGAAATGACATTCTTCAACGCCATACCCGAGCCGTTCGACATGAAGCTCGAAGCGTTCGACACGTTGGGCACCGACAAGCACTTCAACCACTTCCCGGCAGCCTGGGCCCATGCGATGGACACGCCGTTTCAATGGACCAAGCAGATCGCCAGCCACTTCGGCGGTACGCGCAACGGCTTGGCGATTTCCTGGCCCAAGGGGATCAAGGCCCGCGGCGAGTTGCGTGACCAGTTCCATCACGTGATCGACATCGCGCCCAGTTTGCTGGAAATCGTTGGTGTCCAGATGCCAGCGCAGTTCAACGGAGTGTCCCAGAAACCGATCGAAGGCATCAGCATGGTCTACACGTTTGACGACGCGGATGCCGAGGATCGGCGGACCACGCAATACTTCGAAATGCTCGGCAACCAGGGCATCTATCACAATGGTTGGATGGCCAGCGCGATCCGCGGCGTCCCCTGGCTCAGCGAGAATGAGCCGATGGACCTGCTCGACATGCCGTGGGAGCTCTACCACGTTGACGAGGATTTCAGCCAGGCGACCGATCTGGCCACGAAGCATCCCGAAAAGCTCGACGAACTCGTCAAGCAGTTCTTCGCGGAGGCAGCCAAGTACAACGTCTTGCCGCTCGACGATCGCAAGACCGCGCGGCTCGACGTCGACAACCGGCCAAGCCTGACTCAAGGTCGCACGACATTTACGTATCCCAACCTGCTGCGGTTGCCCGAAGGCGCGGCTCCCGACCTGAAACACCGGAGCCATACGATTTCGGCCAAGGTCGAAATTCCTGAAGCTGGTGCCGAGGGCATGCTATTTACGCAGGGCGGGCGGTTCGCCGGGTTTGGCTTGTTCGTCAAGGACGGCAAGCTGGTCTATCACTACAACCTCGCCGGGGTCGAGCGTTTCACGATCGAGTCAGACCAGCGGCTGCCGTCCGGCGAAGTCACCCTCAAAGCCGTCTACAAGACAGACGCGGACAAGCCCTTCGCTGGCGCCCAAGTCACACTTTACGCCAACGATAAACCGATCGGCAAGGGACGCGTCGCAAAGAGCATCCCCAATCGGGTCACGCTCGACGAAACGCTCGACATCGGCTTCGACACCGGCACGCCCGTGATGGAGGGCTACGACATGCCGTTCAATTTCACCGGCAAGCTAAGCGCGGTAACGATCGAACTCGAGTGACTTGCCGTGCGCGCAATTGACCAACCGCACGCAGCATGGTGGGTCACGGATCGTCCTCGGAGTCAAATCGGCGTCTCTCGGATAAATGATTCGACCTTGGCTCCCAACCAGCTTACTATCGCAATCATTCCATCGACTTCCATCCGCCCGCCCAACCTGGTGCGCCGCAGAGTCGATGCGCTAACGCCAGTTTCTTTGGCAACCTCTGCCCAAGTCATTTGCCGACGCTCACGCTCCTGGTCAAGCGCTTGGTATAGGGCGTTTGAATCGAATCGTTTCATCGCGACGCGCAGAACTTCCGATAGTACCGACGATCGCAAGCGGAACTGCTCTGGAGGGCCTTCCCAGCGGCCTCCCGCGGCGGACAGCAAGATGCCGCGCGACTGACGCAGAAGACTTAGCAGTGATTGTTGTTGCTCCCGGGGTGCGCGCTACGCTCCCTGCGGCCGATCACTTACGCGATCGCCCCGGCACCTCGCGCCCCTAGCCCCTAACCCCTAGCCCCTAGCCCCCAGCCTCACGCCACACGGCGCTTCCGCCAGGCAAATCCCAACAGGCCGACCAGACCGAACACGCCGAGCACGATCGACGATGGCTCCGGCACCCACACGTTCGTCCAGCCCCACGTTGCACCGCTCCAGAGCGTCACCTGTTGCGCCCCAAGTCCACTGCCTAGCGGCGTGGTGGCCAGAAACACTTCGGCGCTCCACGTGTGGTTAAACGTCGTGTCGACTCGGCCCGGAATGTCGAGAAACTGCGTGTTGCCGGCCGCACCGACCGTGTCGTAGTACGGATTCGTCTGGCCCGCCGGCACGTCCACCTTGTTGTCGGGCGTGTAGTGCGCGCCGGTCAGGTTGTGGTTGTTCGTCACCACCTGAATCCAGTGGATGTCGTGCGTCGCGGCGGTCGGATCGCCCGCGCCTGGATTGTATTGAATGTAGAAATCCGCCCCGACGAATCCCGGCGTGCCGATCGCGTCGTACGTCCGCACCTCGAAGCTGTTGGCGGTCAACTCCGCGGCCGAGTTGACGAACGACCAGCCTGCTCCGTTGGTGTAAGCCCCAGTGAGCACGGCCAGAAAGTTGGCCGTCGGGTTTTCCTGCCCGCCTGGCGCCAGCGGGTTGAGCGAGGTCGAACCGTTGCCGCCGGCGATTACGTACGGTTCGTTCGCGTCGTAGATTCCGGAGGATGGATTGCCGAACACGACGTAGGGTCCGGCGCCGTAGATCGTGGTGACGTGCGCCGCAGGGGCACGATCCTGGACAACAAGGCACAGAGCCAGCGTCAACAACAGACATCCGATTGTGGCGAATCTCATTAGCCCGTCCTCTCGTTGAGACTGCGAATGGACTGTGAAATGGCGTGACAAAAACGACAGCGCACCCGGCCTGGGCGTCGGGCGCTACCGCAAGACTACGTCAACCGGTGGCGTAACCACCGTGCCCTTCCAGATCCCGCCTGTCTTTCCCACGTGAGTCCTATCACTTGCGTAGGCGAATGCCAGCCGATAGGTTCCCTCCCGCAAACCGTCGAAGTACCAAATCCCGCCGGCGCCGTCGGAGCCCTCCAAGCGCAGCGCCCCGTCGCCGCCGCTCGTCCACCGCAGCGAAGCGTCGCGGCGGATCAATAACGATTTGCCGGGCGCCACCGGCTCGGAAAGCGAAGCGAACTTCCTCGTCACGTCGCGGCCCGCCTCGAAACGCAGCGGCTCGCCATCGGCGGCGGTCAATTCCAGTTTCAGCGTATCCAGCAGAAAAAAGCGGACTGGCTCGTCCGCATTGTTCGTCACCCGCAGGCCGAGCGCGACGTTCGTCTGCTCGCCGCGCGCCGGAACGCGCCACGCGGATTCGGCCCACGCCTCGAAGCGCACGCCACCGGCAACGACCGGCTGGCCCGATGCGGGCTGTATCGCTTGCCCCACCTCCTGCTGCGGTTCGCGCTCGGGTTCCGTCGCGTTCATAGCGTCGTCGGTGCGAGTACATGCCACGGTACTGGCCAGCACCACCCCCATGCCGAGCATTCCGCAGGTCACGGTACACATAGCGTGTCTTGGGTTCATTACTGCCTGGCGACCGCGCAACAAAAAAGCCACGACTGCCTCGTGCTTTCACACAAAGCGTCCGTGGCGCATTGGTGCCGTTCGGGCTGGTCGCCGACTCATGGGCTTCCCCCCTGGTTACAGCCCGCAGCCTAGCAAGCGGCACCCGAATGTCAAGCAATTCTTGGGGAAATCCAGCGGGGCCCCGCGTCGACGTGACAAGCCGCTGTCGGTAGCCGACTTGCACGACGGGTGGTGTCGGCCGTGGACGTTTGGTGGCCGCAACCGCACTGCTTGCCCGTGCCGCGGAGGCCGCCGGCCGCGACGTGAATCGGGAGGGCGACATCGAACCGCCAGCGATCAGGCGCGCAAACCTGGGGCAAGAAAAGATTCTCAGGCCCCGTTATGTCATCTTGTTTCATCCTGTCCTGCGACGTGTGGATGCGCGACGACCCCACGGAGCCACCGGGTCCGTCGACGTGACAGGTCTCTCACAGAGTCTCGATTGTCGTGCCAATCGGTGCAGCGAAGCGCACCTGCCCTTCCTCATAGGTGCGCTCGCTGTACGGCGCGTCCGGGCGGCCGTAGTGCTTCCAGCGCAGCGTCGCTTGACGAAAACCGTCAAACACCAAGTCGGAGTTCTCGACGAAGACACGACCCGGACCATCGAATCGCAGCGTCGTATCTTCGCTCAAACGGATCACAAGCGAATTCTCCAGCGATTCGACGTGCTCGAGGAAATAGATATTCTCGTGAGGTCTCCCGCCAAACTAACCGTCAGGCAGCAAGGGACCATTCGCTTGCCCGGCCGCATCGAACCAGTTGCGTACTAACTGCGAGAAGTCTGTTGGTGTCACGGCTTCACCACCCATGAGGGATCAACCCTCGGAATGTCGACCTGATTGCCGCCGCCCAATTTTTAGAAGTTGCGGCCAGCAGCGCCCTCGAACACCGTCTTTGCTTGTGGCCAACAAATCTGGAGCACAAAAAGTTCCCCGTCCAAGAAACGATCCACCGGCCCTCTGTTTCATCCTATTTCATCTCCCAAGATGCGTTTCGACAACCGGCCTGCTGAGCACCAGGACGCCAATTCGGGTCCATGGCTGCTGCCCGGAAACTTCCTATAATCAAAATTCGCGGCTACGGAACTCTCGCTCGACGTGGCACGTCAAATATCGTACGTGCGTGCGCGAACTGGCGGAACCAAACTTTCGAGGCGATCATGACCAACAAAGTCAGTCGACGAGGCGCCGTAAAGCTGGCGGCGGCGCTGGCGGTGGGGACAGGCATGCAGTCTGCCAATCCGGCCTTCGGCCAGCACTCGACCGAGCCGGCCGACGCCAGAACCGACGCCGGCGCCAACAAGACCGCGGACGACTTCCTGGCGCGAGCCAAGCAAAGTCCGGAGAGCTTCATGCTCAGCGAACCGGAGATCTTCTCGCTCGACACAGACAAGCACAGTCGCACGCTCGTCGTCACCTCCGCCCGCGACGAGAAAGGAAATCAGACCAACGTGTACGTCCGGTCGCGGTCCGTCCGAATCTTCCGGGCCGATCCGACCGTGGATGAGTTCACCAGCCAAGGCGGCGTGTACTGGCGCTTCCGCGGCAAGCCGGGCAAAGTGAAGCTGAAGATGACCGCGGACTCGGACCTGTTCAATCAATCTCCCCGCTTCGGCCCGCTCGTGATGCTGGTGCGAGACAATGAGACCGTTCGCCTCTACACGATGACGCCCGACCTCCGGTGTTGACGTTGGCCGTCGCCGCCGCGCGGCCAGCGTGTTTTTCGCTCAGCGGCGGTAGGTTGCATCCGACATCGTACCGGGCAGGAAGAGGGCCAAGGCGAGATCCCCGTCGCGTTTATTTCGTTCGTCCCAACTTAACGCGGGTGCGAGAGGTGTTCCTCATGCCGGACGCGGCCGATGTGCGACTTGCCACCCAGGCTGATCTGGCGACTTGTTCGTCATTCGATCTTACCGCCGGCAACACGGCGATTCAGCATGCGATTGACCAGCAAGCCGTTGTTCTGGCGGAGCGAAACGGCCAGACGATCGGATACCTTCGCCTTGAGTTTCTTTGGTCGCGAGTTCCCTACATCGCGCTCATAGTGATCATCGAGGACTACCGAGGCCAAGGCGTCTCCCGGTTAATACTAAATTTCATCGAATCCCAACTGCGAACCAGCGGACACAAGTTCCTGCTCAGCTCCTCAGAAGTTGCCGAGCCTTCCCCGCAGGCTTGGCATCGCGCCGTCGGGTTCGTCGAGTGCGGCGTCATCAGCGGGATCAATGACGGCGGAATCGGCGAGGTTTTCTTTCGCAAGAATCTATAGGACGCTGGACCGGGATTGCGGCAGGCAACGATTCCGGTCCCCTTATTCCCGCTCGGAGTGCAACGCTTTGTTCTGCCGCCTACTCGATGCGCGAAAGCAGATCCGAGATTGGCTCCGGCGATTGAACCGTAGTCACGGTCATTTCCATTGTTTCGGAGTTGACCAAGCGAACGGTAATTTCGCAGGCGACGCCGTTGAATGGGTGCGACTCGCCGTTGTGCAGAAAATTCTTCTGAACAAACGCCACAGTATCACCGTCCACCTTGGCATCGCTGATTTCCATCCGCCAGGTATCGTTTTCGGGTGTGGCAAACACGATTCGGTCATCCGCTTGTGACACGATGAGGGCAACCTCGCCCGCAGATCCCCATTTGCCAACCATTTGGGACGTTGCATCCGTGGCAGGTACACCCGCGCTCGTGGGAGCCGTGCGGTCAGTTCCTGAGCACCCAACAGAAGGTAGCAGGAGTGCCGTTAGCGCGAATAGGCGACACATGCAGTAACTCCTGAAGAGAAAACTTAGTCGTAGAATGGACAGTTTATTGCAGTTAGCGGCAAACAACGATTCCCGTCCGGCTCTGAAGAAAACTCCCCTGCTGGCTTAACCCGCTAGCTCGGTCGCGTGCGT
>CALFYT010000007.1 GCA_937952415.1 uncultured Planctomycetaceae bacterium
ACGCATCCAGCGGCACGCGTCAGGCCGACGCCGGGCTGATCAAGGCCGGCAACCCACAGTTGCGCGTGGTGCTTGTGGAAGCCGCGCATCGCCTGCTCCGTTTCGACGAGCGTTGGAGCGCGTTGGGCCACGAACTGCTGGCGAAGGGTAAACCCAAATGCGTGGTGATCGCGGCGATCGCCAATCGCTGGGTCCGCGGCCTGCATCACCAACTAGCACTCACGCCGCCAACTCAAGCGGCCTGAACGAATCAAAGCAACCAAGGAGATCACGCCCCGCCACGGTGCACGGCGCGCTCGATCTGACCTTGGGCTCGATGCTCGTTTGTAGATGGGGCAGCCGGCGCCACACTCGAACCAACCCACGTGGGCTAGGGCCCCGACCCGATGCTCGGATAGAAGAATGGGACCGCGTGACTCCTGCCCAACAAACCATTGACAACCAACGGACCTTCATAGAAGGTCTGCCGCCAAGGCACGACTTGACGACCGCGCGGCAGAGTTTTCCGGAGGCAGGCGTGTGGACGACTGGAGACTGTCTCTATTGTCTCCAGGATTCGGAGGAGCCACGTTACTTGGGTGCCAATCCGAAACTGAGGGCCGACCTCGAGGCGCAAGGATTTCACTAGCGACAACTATGGGCGGGTATTGCTGGGCAACCGGCGGCGGGAATTTGCACCACGCCCGGCGCCGTCCGATTATCCGCCCGGCTACGGCGTGGCCTTCTTGTCGTCGGCCGATTGTTGCTCGCTCCACCAGCGGCGGACCGCTTCGCGCCCGGCGTCGGACGTGAAGTGAAAGCCGGCGAAGCGCGACCGGTCGAACGCGTTGTTGCCGGCCGGCTCCAGATCGAACGTGTAGGGCGAGACGCCGTGGCGCGCCAGCAGCAGCCCGGCCGCCGTGGCACCCAGATCGGGCACCGGATCTGTATTGATGATCATCGGCTCGCGCTCGTCGATCAGCCCGGCGAGCCAGGAATCGACCTCGGGCCAGGGATCCCGTTTGGCAATCGACAGGGCGGCAATCCAAGCGATGTGAAACGGATTCTCGTGGTTGGGCTCGTCCATCTGGTCCGAGCGGGCCAGTTTCTCGATGGCGGGGATCGCCGCATTGGTGCCAACCCGGGCCAGCACCGCGCAGACGGCCGAGTGGAGCGTGAAGCGGCCGCCCAGCTCGCCGCCGGTCGGCGTGATCGGCTTGTCGGGCACGGCCTGAAAATAGGCCCCGGCAAAGCGGCTTACGGCGCGCGGGTCGAGGTGCAACAGCAGCAGCACGTGGGTTTCGTCCAGTTGCTTGCGCTGGGCCAGGAAGTAGTCGAGCGTGTGCTGGCTGATCTCCATGAGCCGATCGGCTTCGTCGCGGCGCAGATGGTACGCGTAGCGCAGGCGATGACGCGGCGTCGGCAGGTTCACCAAGTAGAACATCACTTCGACGGCCGGGTTGGGATGCGGGATGGCCACCCGAACCGGATAGTCGCCCGGCGTGAGCGAGTTGCCGCTGACGCAGTGGGCGGTCTTGTCGTTGATGGCGTCGAAGTGGGTTGGCCGCTGAGCGCCTTCGGCCATTTGTGGCACGCCGACCAGCAAGTGCTGCACGGTGATGTGCTGGCGATGATCCCAGTCGTCGTCTTGATCGACGCCCCGCTCGCGACGTTGATGTCCCCAGACTTCGGCCGCCATGGCCGGTTTGGCAAAGTCGATCAGCTCTTGGTAGCGCGACTGGCCACCATCAAGGCCCGCATGACGCTTTTTCAGCAGCGCGACCACCGCGTCGCGCGTATCGTCGCGCACCAGCAAGTCGACCAGCTCGCGATGGGCCGTGTCGCGGCGCGATCGGTCGGCGGCGTTCGACGGGTCGGCCGTCAGATCGTCGAGCCAGCGGTGCATGGCTTCTTCGGAAACCGGCGGCAGCGTCACGGCCGACGGTTCGGCATGCACCCAAACTTTGCGGGCCGCGTCGAGCACCGATTCCAAAGCGCGGCGCGTCTGGCGATTCAGCCCGGGCTGGGCGAGTCGACCCTTGACCTGTTGCAGCACGGGTCCGATCAGTTCGGTGTGCGCGAGCATGGCCACCAGGCGGCGCTGCGCCGTGTCGCGCTCGGCCGAAAAGTTGCTATTGAAGCGATCGAGCAGCGGGACAATCTCGTCGGCCGACGGAACCGGTTCGTGCGTCGGCGCGGCCGGCGGCAGTTCTTTCAGATAGCGCTCCAGGCGGGCGCGAACTTCGAACGACGTGTCGGCGGCGAGCAAACGCCGGCCAAACTCGGCGGCCAGGTACGGCCCGAGGCGTTCGTTTTCGAGCAGCGCGTCGAGCTGGGCGGCCGCCTGTTCGCGCTGGGCGAATTCATCCGAATCGAGCTGGTCGAGTGCTTGCGTGACTTGCGCGACGATCGCCGGGTCGATCGAATCGGTCGGCTGCGGCGCGGCTGCCCGTGCCCGCGGCCCATCGGCCAGTCCGGCGGCAAGAAACAGGGCCAAGATGCCCGTGCCCGCCCAAGGGATTGCACGACGAATTGTGCACGGGTTGCGGCTCACGGTCGGCTTCCGAGGGTGCGGAAAATGGCCCGCCGCGCGGCAACATCGAGCCGGCGCGGACGGCATACTCCTATCATACGCCACGGGCCGAAAATCCGCCAACTCGGCTGCCGACGCGCAGGCACGGCGCGATTTCGGTTGATGCGGGGCGAACGTGATGCGGGGCTATTGCGGCGCGGCGTGAGTTTGCGTTGCGCAGGCCGACCAAACGGCCCCGATTTCGGTCTCTGCCCGGCCGTCGCCAGGCGATACACTAGGTGTGCGTCTCGTCAGTGCGATCTCGCCTCGTGCGGTCTTTTGGGCCGACGAGCCACTTACGAGGCACAACCCCGAACCAACACAGAGAACAACGTCACACGATGGCGACAACGCGAGAGGGTCGCGGATGGCTTATGCCTGGTTATGCTTGCTGCTGACGGCGCCGATTGACGGTCCGATCGATACGGTCGTGGTTTGTCCCGAGGCGTTTCGCGCGGAGCTGGCACCTTGGATAGCGCATCGCACAGCGCAGGGCCACCGGTTTGCGATGGTGTCCAGCGCAGGCTCGGCCGACGCGGTGCGCGGCCGGGTGCGGCGGATCGCGGCCGAGCATCCGGTGCGTTTTCTGGTGCTGGTTGGCGACGCGGCACCGCCTGAGGTCCGGGATCTGGCCGGGCGTGCCCGAACCGTGCCGACGCACTACGCCCAAGCGGTGGTCAACGTGCGTTTTGGTTCGGAGCCGCAGATCGCGACCGACAACTGGTACGCGGACTTGGACGGCGACCGCATTCCGGAGCTGGCCACCGGCCGGCTGACGTCCGACTCACCGGCGGAGCTGCGGGCGATGATTGCGAAGATCCTGGCGTACGAGGCGTGCGACGACTTTGGCCCGTGGCGGCGACAGGTTCACTTCGTGGCCGGTTTGGGCGGCTTCGGGACGGTGCCCGATGCGGTGCTCGAGGCCGCGGCCCGCACGCTGATCACCAGCGGCATTCCGGCCAGCTACGCGACGACGATGACGTATGGAAGTTGGCAAAGCCCGTACTGCCCCGACCCACGGCAGTTCGACCGGGTGACTTGCGAGCGACTGAATCAAGGCGGCCTGTTTTGGGTGTATCTGGGACACGGCGATCAGCGGGCGGTCGACATGGTGCGGGTGCCGGGTGGAACGTACCGCATTTTCTCGACGACGGACGCCGAGCGATTGGCCTGCCGACACGGCGCTCCGATCGCGTGCCTGTTGGCGTGTTACAGCGGTGCCTTCGACCAGCCGCGCGATTGCCTGGCCGAAGTGATGCTCAAGGGCGAAGGCGGCCCGGTGGCCGTGTTGTGCGGGTCGCGGGTGACGATGCCGTACGGCATGGCGGTGTTGGGCGCGGAATTGATGGACGCTTGTTTCGCGCGCAGGCCGGAGACGTTGGGCGAGTTGATCCTGGAGGCGAAGCGCAGCGCCGCGCGGCCGGATGACTCCGATCGTTTTCGCGCGGCGCTGGACGCCGTGGGCAAGACATTTGCCTGGGCCACCGGCGGAGACGCGCAAGCCGAACGGCTGGAACATCTGGAGCTGTTTCACCTGTTGGGCGATCCGCTGCTGCGGTTGCCGCATCCGCGGACGATCGACGTGCGCGTGACGCAGAGCGGGCAGGCGGCGGAGCGGATCCAGGTGGAAGGGCATTCGCCGATCGCCGGGCATTGCACCGTGGAGTTGGTGGTGCGCCGCGACCGGCTCACGTTTCGTCCCCCGGCTCGAGGGCACTTCGATCCGACCCGGCTGGACGAATACTCACGGACCTACCGGCTGGCCAACGAGCCGCGGCTGGCGTCGCTTGAGCTGGGGCGCGTGGCCGGAGCGTTCCGGGCGGAGCTGGACATTCCGCCGCAGTCGCGCGGCGCGTGCCACGTGCGCGTGTTTGTCGAGGGAGATCGCGACTGCGCGGCCGGCGCGGCCGATCTGCGGTTGGACGGCATGGCAACCAGCCCGACGCACGAGCGATCCGCGGCGGTGCGCGAGGCCCGGACCAGGGCGCCGGCGGATGGTCGGCGCGCAAAACCAACCGCGGAATGACACGCCGAAGTTGGGTGGCCTTGTCCTAAGGTTGCCGGCGCGGCACTTCACGGTTGGGTAAAATCGAGCGGCCGGTCGGCCAACCGCCCGAGTAGGACTATCCGCAACGGGCTACCAACTCGTCCGCTTGTTGCGGCGACGATGGATGCCGTTGTGCGAAACGGCCGGACGGCTCGATCGCGAGTAGGTCATGCGCTTTCGTTGCGGCGTGACTTTGCTACCACGACGACTGTTCGGCTCGCGTGAACGACCATTGCCGACACTGTAATCGATGTCTTGATCTTCGTAGTCGTTGTAGGACATGTTCATAAGTGCTCCTCGCTTGGGGCTATGCGCCCCGATCAATAGGGCCCCTACTGCTTCGTAACTCTATGAAAACGATTCCTGTCCCACGGGCGCGGCCGGGGACTCCTCTGGAATCGGTTTACTGACGCGTTGGGCAATGTGCCGTGCCTCGCCACACAGCAAGGCCAGGTTGCTCGACTCCTCGACGCCGGGCAGGTAGAGCCAGGCACCAAGTTGTCGGGCCCAAAGTTCTTCTGTTGGGTCACTGTCGTTCCCGCAAACGATCGAGAGCACACCGGCCGTGGCGGTGAGCTTTTCGAGCACTGCGCGAAAGCCTTCGGTGTCTTGCGTGGCAAGATCGACGATGGCCAGGTGAACGAACGATCGATTGACGTGATTCATGGCCGTGGCCGCGTCGGTACAAACGCTGGCTCGCCAGCCGCCGTCGGTGGCAGCTTGTTCGAGCATCTTGCCCCGTTGGGGATCAGCCGAAAGGACCAAACACTGAAACGTAGCGACGGCTTTAGCAGCCCGTTTGGCAAACCGAAGTTGGATTTGCCCGCGGGCCTTGGTCTTTGCATCGCGAAAAGTCATGCTGCTTTCTTCTGAGATCGAGAAAAGGAAGGATCGGAGTGGAACGGTCGACCTTGGTGTTCTGCCCTACTCCAGGTTCACATCGTTTGCCCCTCGACGTTGCCGGAGCCGTTGTGCGGCACGCGGCTGGCGGCGGCACGTGGCTGTTGAGGCACTTTCGGCAACGGTCGTCACCAAAGTCCTCACATGTGCCCCGCCCTCGGTTCCATCTCTCATCCTCGTTCCACGATCTATCGCGACGGCGGTGCCGCCGGCGATGGTTGATCGCGTGGATCGCCGTCGCGCTGATGGTTGGGTCATCGGCGATGACGAACCGCAACACTCGGCTCGCAATGTGCGCCGGTAGTGCCGTTTAATGAGAAGGCAAGTGCTGTACCGAACCTTTGCGGTCAAAGAAAAACGGTCCGCTGCGCGGAAGTTTCTCGGGACATAGCGCGCTTTTCGGCTATCGCGACTGCATGGTTTGCATCGCATGCGCAGCGGTGATGTTTCACCAGTTCAGGGAGGCGGAGCGCGCGATTTCGCGGCAACGTAGCGGCGCGCATCGACTTGCGCCGCGCCTCACAAGGTTGAGGAATCGTCACCAAGGTGGTGATGGCCGATTCCTGCCGAAAAAACACGGGAAAGACCGGTCCAGAGGTCCCCAGCGCAGCAAGCGGCGCACGCACATCGAGGAAAGGACAACCAAAGTGATGAGACGCGCGTCCGGCTCGTCGCGACCGCCCTACGCGCTGGCAGCGCTGGAAGTGCTGGCAGTTCGCGCATCGGCTTGTGCCGCGGCACCAGCAAGCAGAGAAGCTCACAGCAGCACGCGCCGTGAGGGCGCTACGTGCTGGCGCGATGCGTACCGGATGCATCGCGAAGGGAGCGCGACGTCACTACAAAGCGAGACAGGCGGCCGTTGAACCGGCGGAAGTCGAAAGCCGCATGGCTGCGAGGCGACCCGCAAGCGCGGCCCGTTAGCGCGGCTTGTTCGGAGCGGCTGACAGCCGGCTGCCGGGGCGCGAGACCGAGAACTCGAGCGATTCGGCTTCCATCTGGGCCAGCATCCGCGTCAGCGTGTTGGCGTGTACGCCGAGCAGCCGGGCAGCGCGGCCCTTGTGGCCCCGCGTCGTCTGCAACGCCTGACGGATGGCGACGTGCCGCAGCTTCGCCAGGTCGGTAAAGGGCAGCGTCACGTCGACCGGCACGCTTTGTCGGCCCACCGCCGGCAAAGTCGGCTTGCAGTCCAACACGTACGACTGCTCGATCACTTGCGAAAGCTGGCGCACGTTGCCCGGCCACGGATGCTCGCAGAACTGCTTGAGCATGTCGGCGTCGGGCTCCCAGACGGTTCGCTTGTACTGGGCGGCGAAGCGACGCGAGAAAAACTCGATGAATTCCGGGATATCCTCGACGCGGTGACGCAGCGGCGGCACCCGCAATTCGACCATATTCAGCCGATAGTAGAGATCTTCGCGGAAGCGGCCTTCGGCAACTTCGACCTCGAGATCGCGGTTGGTCGCGGCAATGATCTGCACGTCGACCGGCACCGGATGAGCCGAACCGACGGGGGTCACTTCGCGCTGCTGCAGGACGCGCAACAACTTCGGCTGCAACTCCAGCGGCATTTCGCCGACTTCGTCGAGAAAGACCGTGCCGCCTTCGGCCGCACGAAACACGCCCACGCTACGCCCTACGGCACCGGTGAACGAACCCTTCTCGTGACCAAAGAGTTGGCTCTCGGCCAAGGTGGTGGTCAGCGCTGCGCAATTGACCGGCAAGAAAGCCTTGTCAGCGCGGGGGCCGGTGGCATGAATCAGCGAACCCCAAAGTTCCTTGCCCGTCCCGGTTTCACCGGAAACAAGCACGGTGCAGCCAACGGTCGCGGCGCGCCGAGCGTGGCGCGAGATCTGGTGTACAGCGGGATTGCTCCCTAGCACCCACTCTTGTGGTTGCTGCGTTCGTGCAGAATCACGAGCTACCGCGTGGGTAGTCGTCGTTTGGTCTGACATGTGGCGGTACCACTACCTTCTTCGAATCGGCGCGATTGCCCCTCATCACCGATTCGTGTTCCGTTGCCAATTTTAATCCGCCACCGGCGGACGCGCGGCTGGCCTTTCGCGTTCTGAGCACCGGTAACCCGATTTGGACGACTGTCGGGCGAGCCCTGCACGACGTGCCGATCACTCTCCAAATGCAAGGTTCATTCTAAGTAGGGCCCTACCCGAATGCAAATTTGCTGGACCTAAAGATCCATTATCAAACGGGTTTGCGCCCGTGTGCAAAATAAATGAATGGAAATCCCTAGACAGCTTCCCGCACCGCCGATGGCCGATCCAGTCCCCCCAAATTAACAGGATCCCCTGCACGAAAGTGAAATTCACGGGCGTTCGGCCCGGCCGAAGAACATCAGATGCTGCCAGGGCAGTTCATCGAACTGGCGGACCAGCTTAAACCCGTTCGGGGGGAACTCCTTGAGAATCTGCTTTTTGCTCATTTTGTGCAGTGGCTTGATGGGGACCGCCGGATCCTCCTCGCGGAACTCGGCCAGTGCAATTAGCCCCCCCGGCTTGAGTGCCTTGCGCATCGCTTGCAGCATTTGATGCGGGTGAGAAAACTCGTGGTACACGTCGACCAGCAGGATCAAGTCGACGCTGCCTTCGGGCAGCTTCGGGTCGATTTGCGTCCCGAGCACCGGCTCGATGTTGGTAATCTCTTCTTCTTTGGCGCGCTCTGACAACAAGTGCAGCATCTCGGGCTGAATGTCGACGGCATAGACCTTG
Organism: uncultured Planctomycetaceae bacterium; assembly: GCA_937952415.1. GTDB lineage: Bacteria > Planctomycetota > Planctomycetia > Pirellulales > PALSA-1355 > CALFYT01. Next base: position 8,222 of record CALFYT010000007.1, read on the forward strand.
CCGTCTTCGCCGGCCAGCTTGGCCATCTGCAACGTGTAGAAGCCGTTGCCGCAACCCAGGTCGCAAATCGTCTGGCCCGGCTTGATGTCTAGCTCGCGCAGCAGCGTCTCGCAATCCTCCTGGCGTTGGCGCGATTCGCGCACGAGCCAGGGCGCCCCCATGTAGTGCATGGTGACGGCGATCTCGCGGCCCTTGTACTTCCGCTTGGCTCGCGGGATGCGCTGCTTGGCATCCGCCTGCTTGTCGGCATCAGGCTTCTCGTTTTGGGCGTGCGCCGGCGGCGCGTTGACCAGGATCGCGGTCGACACGACAACCAGGGCCAGCATCCAGCGGGCAATCGTCCAGCGGCGGGCGAACTTCGAGCGGTTCATGCAAGGTCCCTCGGCAAAGCGGTCGATGCGGATTGTGACGCGAGGATGCCCGCGTCCTCACGGCGCGTGGCGGTTCGGCGCCGTGCCAGGCAGTGCATCCTATCATACACGCGTGGCGATTGCTGAAGGCGCCGTAGGCGTAGGCGATTGTCTGCACCAGCACGTCATCCGTCCGAATTCTCTCGGTCCAACATTGCTCGGCCACGCGCGATATCGGGTGGAACGTCGAACAGCGCGCATCGCGGGCCGTAGCGACTGCCGTTCACCGCGTCGATGCCGAGTTGTCCCAGGTAGTCTACGAGCATTTCCAGCGTGAACCGGTCCTTGACGGCCCGTTTGCGATATTGCGCCGCGTCTTCGAACGGAAAAGGAGTGCCGCTTTGATGAAATTCCCAGCCATCGTCGCCTTCGGTCACCGAAATCGCTCGGCTGATGTTGGGGAACTCCGCCTGCCCCTCGTAGTACCATAGCTGAACGGCGGCCAGCGTCTTCGACAAACTCGGTTGTCCCGGAGAAAAAAGACCAATCACGCCGTCGCATGGGATCCGCCTTATCAACGTCGCTACCGGCCCGGATGGAGCTTCTTCGTTGTCGGTGAATACCGCGGTCCATCCGAAATCGCACTCGATGAACAGCTTTCGCCACTCCGACATTGGAAACAGCGTTTCCAATGCCCTGTCGAAATTCGCCTCGAACAAGATAGGTGGCGCGGAGCCTTGGGGTTCAAGCCACTCGGACGCAGTGCGAATAATGTCGTCGAACGGAGACTTCAAGTACGCGAGATCGTACGTAACCGGCGGATAGGTGTGGAACAACATCCTGGAATCCATTGCCCATGGCACTGAGATGACGAAGGCTACTGCAGCAGCCGATCGACGGTACTGTCGGCCGAAGCGCCCGTGTAGCCATCACAGTTCGTTGCAGATGACATTGATTTCCCGCCACTAACAAGGCGGATCCAACTCGACGAGCAGTGCTTCAGCGATTTGTTCCCAGTCCGCGTCGATCTCCT
>CALFYT010000008.1 GCA_937952415.1 uncultured Planctomycetaceae bacterium
GGGTGGCCGGCTTGCCGTGGAATCACCGGCCGGAATGGCGTGGAATACGCAGTTCAGGCGGCTTCAGCCACACATTGGAGATCCAATGAACGTTCATGACTACTTAAGAGCCGTGCTGAAAAGCCAGACTTTCGCCCAGGACGACGAGGAGATGGTAGACCTCCGCGACCGTCGCGAGAAGATAAAGACTCTACTTCAGGACCACTTTTCCGATTCGAGCCTATCCGTACTTTGGGCCGGTTCTAAGGCAAAGGGAACAATGATCAAAGCGTCGTATGACGGGGATGTCACCTGTTATTTCGATCACGAATCTGACGAGGATTCCGGCGACACGCTTGAGGAAATCTACAACAATGTCGTATCTGCCCTTGAGACAAGCTACAGCGTTGAACGGAAGACATCGGCGATACGCGTTCGCGACCTTCGCGACTGGTCAACAGACCTACACATCGATGTGGTTCCTGGACGCTTCACTGATGGCGATCGAAGCGACGTTTTTCTCTTCCAGGAAGGTGGTGAGAAGTCCCGGCTCAAGACAAACCTGCAGAAGCACATTGATCATATTCGCGATAGCGGCGTCCGCGAGGCCATTCGGTTAGGCAAATATTGGCGAACGCAGAACGGAATCTCATCGGCGAAGACGTTTGTTCTTGAGCTGTTGATCGTAAAACTCTTAGAGGGGCGCGTTGGTGACAGCCTCGAAGACCAGTTGCTCCATGTATTCACCGAGTTTCGCGACAACGCAGAAGGCCTATCGGTGAAAGACCCTGCTAACAGCAACAATGACCTAACGCCGATTCTCGATCAGTGTCGTGCGCACTTGTCCAGTGTCGCCGGCAGCACGCTATGGCAGATCGAAAACAACGGCTGGGAAGCGGTGTTCGGCGAGGTAGAGGAGGAAGCCAGTGAAGCTGCCAAATCAGCAGCGCTCAGTGCAGCGGTCGTTCGTACGAACAGCCGGACACGCCCTTGGGCGAGGTAGTGCCACGACGATATTGGCATACGGACCGACCTGACCTCGTCACTGACGTGCAGGACGCCTTGCGAACACATCAACCGCATCTGCATCTGGTCATCCCACCAGACGGGCGGGCGGAAATTCTAGGGAATTTTGTTGTCCGCGGTGAGAATGGCGTTGAGATCGATCGCTATCAAATCTCGATCCGGCTGCTCGCGCGTTTCCCAAAGGATCTACCAGTTGTCAGGGAAACGGGCGGACGAATCCCTGGTACCGAAGATCGGCATATCAATGGGTCTGACGGAACGGCGTGTGTCTTGTATCCGGAGGATCGCTGGCAATGCTATCCGGAAAACGGCGACTTTTCGGTCTACCTAAATGGCCCTCTTCGCGACTTCTTCTTAAGTCAGTCTTACTATGAGCGCGAGGGCGAATGGCCATTCGGCGAATGGGGTCATGGCGTCAATGGTACGTTTGAGTTCTACGCGGAATTGATTGGCGATTCCGATCCTAACACGGTTGTACGTCACATCACGGCGTTGACCTATCCTAAAATCAAGGGGAAGCTCAGCTGCCCTTGCGGCAGCGGAAAGTTCATTCGAGATTGCTGCATCGATAAGGTGAACGACCTCCGCCGCAAAATCGACCCGAAGCTCGCGAAGCGATCGTTGAACTCGATACGGAAACTGCTACCGGCTCGAATTCGCACTCCAAACCAGTGAATGGAACGTCGTAAGTAGTTTTGTCGAATGGCTGACGAACTTGCAGCGCGAAACCGCTGTAACGGTGCACTTCTTCAGATTCGGGGGGCTGCAGGGATTCGAAGAGCTGCAAACTCGCTATCCCATTTTGGTGTCGCACGTATTTCTTTGTCCTCAGGGATTCCTGCAGACTCAAGAATTTCACGTGCGTGAATGACTCGATCACCTTGGGCGTTCCTAATTTTCAATAACAAACCGCCGCCACCCGGGTTCCGAACGGGCATCAAGGCAATATCGTCTTCTCTCGCGATAACCGCAACCGATTCGATGCCTGAGAAGTACTTTTGGTAAGTTTCCGCGTCTACATAAATGTTCCCCCTGTGAATGACAACCGAGTGCGTGTCCGAGGCAGATCTAGTTTCATCCGCGTTGCTCAGTACGGCTAGCGATGCATTTATGCGAGCCAAAATCATATCGACCACTTTGTCGACAGCTTCCAGTACGGGTTCGGATTGTTCGAGGCCCAGTTCAGTCGAGCTCACCTCAATCAAATAGACAGTCACGTCCTCAGGGTACTCGTCACCGAATATTTTCTTCCCCGCATGTAACGCATGATCCCAACGAAAGTCGTGCAGACTGTAGGCTGCATCGTAGGCGTTATCGAGTTCACTACCTGGTACTTCAAAAATAGAGCCTGGCTCAGAGTCGCTGATATTAGCATCCACGATAATCAGGGCATCCGATCCGCGAGCCTGAAACATGGTATCCATGCCCGAGGTGCCCGCATCAAAGACTTGGACACCGTCCACAGGGGTCTCTTCCAACGCGGCCATCAATCGCTGGGCGACAAGTACGCCAGCCGCATCATCACTTCGATTGGTATTCCCGCATCCGATGACGGTCAGCATTTAGGTGGTTTGCTGCCGGACGCGTATCTCAGGCAGAGCCTGCGTGATTTAGATTCTCCAAAGGCGGCAGGACCATTTTGGCCCCACTGGTAGCATGAGCTCCGGAAGTTCGCAGAACTCGCGGTGCACTTGATAGTACATACACGTGTCGCAAGCCTGCTCATCCTCACCTACTCCATAGGGTTCAAGCGTGAACCCGCCTACCACCAACTTTGCATCATAATCATTCGAATCGAGCTTCTGAAGTCGTCCGACAACTTCAAGCACTTCCTCGTGTGAGTACGCCCGTGGCTCGATCTCGGGTTCCAATCCCCCGGCAAGTCGAGATTCCAAGTGCTCAAGTAGCGCTTTGTCGGCAGCCTGCTGTTCACTACTAACTCGAGCCTCAGACATCGGAATTCCCCAGCCAGTCTAGATTCGCCATAGACGGCACCACCATTCCGGTTCCACTGGAACGGCCAGCTCCGGAAGGTCACACCATTTGCGATGAACCAAGTAGTACATGCACTCTAAGCAACGCTGATCATCTTCCCCATAGGGATGATTCACAAAACCAGTAACGACGAGTTTTTGCTTTAGATCTGCGGGATCAAGCTCTCGCACTTCCTGCAGTATTTTTTCGAACGCCACATGGTCCTCGGGAAAAGGCTCGGTCTGGGTCTGCAACCCATCCTCCATCATTTTCCCAATTTCCTCGCGTAACGCGTCGTCGTCTGCTTTACTCAACAAGACCCCCCTGCAACCGGTCTAAAATTTTGCTAGCACTCCTATAGACCGGCAGAGCAGCACTCTGCCGGTAGCCACAGAAGTTAGATCAGGCCGTCTTGAAGCGAGCGAGTTCTTTGCCTGTCTTCGCATCGTGGGCGTGCACGGTGCAAACCAAGCATGAGTCGTAAGATCGAGCGACATGGCCGACTTCGACCGGGTCTGACGGATCTGCAATCGGCGTTCCGATCAGCGCTTCTTCAATTGGACCACGCTCTTCCTCGCCCGTACGAGGTCCAACGTTCCAAGTTGTTGGCGCAATGATCTGGTAATTCTCTATCTTGCCGTCCTTGACATCAATCCAATGGCACAGGGCACCACGAATAGCCTCCGTCGCTCCCCACCCTTGACCATCTTGTTCGGTCGGTTTGATGTAGAAAGGATCGTCCAACTTGAACTCTTTCAGACAGCGCTCGATGTGGCGGTAGATGTACTTGAACTCATGCATACGCGCGAAGTGGCGAAGCAAAACGTTTGAGCCACCCATGTGCTTATGCATATCCAAGACAAGACCGTCGCTGTGCTGCCAACCTTCCATATGGTCTCCGCCATATACCATCTCCCGCGCGAGTGGTCCGGCTTCCAGGTGGCCGTTGTCGGCGTGCAATACGGCGGTAGCCCATGAATACTTGCCATTAAAGTCCGCGTCGTTCTTGCTGACCGGATTCGTCGTGCGATCAAAAGGATGAACCGGGCCTCCCGCTTCGTCGTACCAAGCGTGGGTAGTGTCCTCACGGGTAAACGACTGATCCATCAACTTGTGCGTTCCAGAAGCGCTGTCGTACACGCCGCTTGGCATCATCATTGCGGCGTTGCGACCGTCGATAGTCGGATTGTTGTACTTGTCCTCGTGTGGCAAATAGCCCCATGAAACGAACTTCTCGAGTCCCGCGCCGTACTTGTCCAAACCAACATCGACACCCATTCGCCACATCAGTCCCAAATCAGAATTGGCGTGTTCGGGTTTTTCGTTCAGCCAAGCCATGAAGTCGTCGTATGTCTTGATTTCTTCGTACCGTTCGATCGAACAGCCCAACCACATTGGCTCAATCCAGTTGGTACGGAAGTGCTCCAGAATCGACCACGACCTCGTGATGTCCGATAACGTGGGTGAACACATGACACCGCCAGGTACCATGTAGCTGGAGTGCGGCCACTGCCCGCCGAACAGCGCATAGATCTCCACGGGTCGACCGGAAATCGTTACGCCTAGTTCGTAGTTTGTTCCCGTGAAGGGCGCCCAACGCTTTACCGCTTCCTCGTAGTACTTGCTGTTCCGATAGTTCTTGTTGCACATGTCAATCATGAACAAGCCATAGTGGTGACGCGGCAAGCTCTGCAGGCTCTCTGCCAGCTGGCCGATGTTCCGAGCGATAATCGCGTTTCGGGGAACTTCAGTCTGCCAGGCGGTATCAAGTGCCCAGGCAGCGCACGTTAGGTGCGAGGCACCACAGATTCCACACGCGCGTGGCGTAACCACCAGGCCAGCTTGAGGATCCTTATCCTTCAGAATAATTTCGAACCCACGAAACAACTCTGCGGAGGTCCAAGCGTTGGTCACCACGCCGTTTTCGATGTCCACGCGGACATCAAGATCGCCCTCGACGCGACCGACTGGTGATATGTCTAATGTTTGAACGGCATCGGCCATTTTCTTTCCCCTAAATCTGTTAGTTCTTTAGACCACGAAGATGTCTTGTTCTGCCCACTCTGGTGCGGCTGCTTTAGCGGCACCCGTAAGCTTGACGTAACCCTTCTTATCAACACCTTCCGGCAAATCTTTTGGAACGCCCATCACCGTTTGCGTTTTGAAAACTGTTCCCGGCGCTAGATCGAAGAACGGAAACTCCGGTTCCGTACAACCCATGCAAGGCATACCCGCTCTCGTCTTTGACGATTGGCGATTCCACAGAATTCGATTGCAAGGGGAATGCGTCATCGGCCCACGACAACCCAGGTCGTAGAATAGGCAGCCCTTCCTCTGGCCAAATTCCGTCGCAGACACTTTGTACGCAAAGTGCATATTCCGAGTGCAACCGGTTTGGGTAAAGCTTTGGAAGAACGTCTTCGGCCGCTGGAACTCATCCAATGTGAGATCACCAGCATGCCCGGTCGCGACACCGACCAAAATCTGAGTGACCCAATCGGGATGACATGGGCAACCCGGTACGTTGATAACCGGCAATCCGGCTTTACTGGTGAACCCCTTACCGAGAAAACCGCCATGATCGCGTTTAAGGAATTGCAAGCCGACCGAGTCTGTTGGGTTTGGCGCCGTTGCCGGGATGCCGCCCCACGTTGCGCAATCGCCGAGTCCGACTACAAAGTCGGCAACATCGGATAACTCGCGAACCCAATCCTTCATCGGTCGGCCAGCGAAGCGGTTCCACTCTCCCGTGCCGTCCGGCGCCTGCACGACCGTGCCTTCGAATACGAAGATGTCCAGCTTGATCTTCCCCGATATGCAGTCTCGTAACATTTGCTGGAGGTTGTCGCCTAACTCCATACCGAGCGACGGGTGCCACAAAACGTTGATGCCGAAGTCGGTGACGAGGTCACAGGCACTCGGTTCCTCGGCATTGAGAAAGGACATCGTGTTGCCGGAACATGCGCCGCCTTGCAACCAGAGAAGATTGGCCATCTGATTCCCCTTGAATGGATTGATTTGCAGTTTGTTCTGCGTTCTTTTCTCTGTAATCAAAGCAAGAGTTATGCCAACGACGAAAAACCTAACGTTGGATTGAAATTCAATAGGTTAGATAGGACAACGCACAAACTGCGGCAATCCACAGCGGTTCGTTGCAAAGTTAATTTGCACTATCGGTGTAAACCAAATTTGCGTAACCGCCAATCGGGCCTTTAGTTGACCCGTGTTACCCGTGGCGATTTCCGCATTGGGGGCACTCGCATTCACCAACGAATCCCCACCAAATGCCTTTGCAGTAACTACACCAGTGTCCCTTTAGATTCGGCTGCACGGTGCCATACGTTTGTGCGGATTCTGAAAGGCCGAGATCCTTGTAGTTTGCTTCATGGCCCGGTGGGTTTGTGCGAGATTGGGGAAAATTGACGACACTTTCGTCGTCGTCTGATGTAGGCGTCGATTTCTTAGTCAAGACGCGCCACTTCCCAAACCGTATCGTTTTATTTTGTTGGCAAGCCCAACTCTGGAAAGCCCAAGCTCTTGCGCGGAGCGGCTTTGGTTCCATCGATGGCGCCTAAGAGCATCTTCTACGAGCTTGGATTCCAGTAACTCGACCTTCTCTTTGAGCGTATCCCCAGCCGCTGCCCAATCGATCATTCCGGCCCGATCGGACGTTTTGAGATCCGCGATATGAGGCGCGAGCTTCTCTGTCGTCAAATACGTTCCAGTCTCCGACATCGCAACCATTCGCTTGATTTCGTTATCGAGCTCTCTCACATTCCCCGGCCAATCGTACAGGGCGAATTTCTCAATAACTTCAGGCGCGACGCCCAATATCCCGTGTCGAATGGACTCGCTGTAGCGTCTAGCTAGATACTCTGAAAGTACTTTGATTTCTTCAACTCGATCACGCAGCGGCGGAATGCTGAGCTGGAAACCGTTGAGCCGGTAGTAAAGGTCACGACGAAATTCTTTCGCTTCGACCATTTTTTCCAAGTTTCGATTGCACGCCGCAATGATTCGAACGTTGCACTTGATCGTCTTGTCGCTGCCCAGCGGTTTAACTTCACCGTCTTGCAGGAAACGGAGCAACGCAACTTGAAACGTCGGGGATACCTCGGATATTTCATCTAGGAATACGGTCCCGCCGTCCGCAGCCGGGAACAAACCCAGTCGATCACTGACCGCCCCGGTGTAGGCGCCTCGCGTGTGGCCGAAGAGTTCAGAGTGCAGCAGATCGTCGGGCAGTCCGCCGCAATTTTGAATCATAAGCGGCTGACGCTTGCGTTGACTGTGGAAGTGAATACCACGCGCCATGAGTTCCTTTCCGGTGCCAGTTTCGCCCTGAATAAGCACCGGTAGATCGGTTTTGGCGGCTTTCCTTGCATCGTTGCACAAGGTCGCCATCGCCTCGCCGGAATACACAAGCTCATCGAAATGATAACCGTCGGTCTGTTCGACGGGTTTTTCCGCCTGGTTGTCCCTTACCATGTTCTCTGCAATCTTGAGTTGGCGGCTCAAATGACGATGTCGATGGGATAGCTCGCGATTCTCAAGAGCTCGCCTGACGAGCAATTCCAGCTGCTCTGGCCGCCAACCCGAGGGTATGAACTGGTAGACCGCCGCGGTGTGAATCGCGGCATCCACCTCAGGCCCGGTCAGTTCTCCGCCCAAAACCCGAATAATCTTTGGGTAGGCCATACGCAAATGGCCGAACAGTTGGATCGCATCAAATTGATCCCTCTGATGCTGACAGAGCATGAGATCAATCGGCTGGTCGGCGACGCTCTCCACCGCCTCGTCGAACGATTGCACACGGACAACCGCGTAGTGATCCCCTAGGTGATCTGCGAGCTCGTCCGATTCGTGTTCCGGAAACCCTGCAATGCTTATTGTTGATTGTCCGTTTTGCATACCCAGGGGGGGCTAATTGCGAAGTTAGTTTGCAAACTAGCACGGTCAGATCTTTGTCGTCAAACTTAAGTGTAAATAAAGTTTGCAGATTGAAATCTTCTTTTGCACCCGCTACTGTGGCTCGCGGCTCTATACCAAAACCCATAATTGCGGAGTCTTCTGTGAGCGAGTCTCGTGCTGACATTGAATTTGAACAGGCATTAGCCGCGGTTGAGGCGGAAACGGCAGATCCTATCGACCAGGTCGATATGCTGGTCGAGATTGCGATGGGGCTGCAGCAGAAACCGAAAACCCCAATGCAGCTCCACAACGCCGTCGCGCTGTACGACAAGGCCCTCGAACGGTGTCCAGAGAATGAAGTGCTACTTGCAGCTCGTATTCAAGCTCGCCGCGCAACGGCTTTACAGTCCATTCCAGAGGGCGGCACGGAGTACTTACTCCAAGCGCAAGCCGGCCTAGAAACAGCACTGATCACTTTGTCGGAACAGGGGAGACCGGAAGAGGTCGCCGAAGCCGAGATGAATCTAGGGCTGGTTCTGCAATCCCTCGCAGGAATGCACCAGGCAAAACTCACGGATGCCATTGCCGCTTATCAGCGCGCGGCGAGGTTCTTTAATCGCGACGAATACGCAACGGAATACGCGATCCTTCATAACAACCTAGCAACCGCCTACTTATCGATACCGATGACGGACGAACGCGCCAAAATGCGCGAAGCGTTAGCGGTTCAGTGTTTCGAAGACGCCTTGAAAGTCGTCACGCTCATCGACAATCCCTCTGAATACGCGATGCTACAGAACAATCTCGGCAACGCGTTGCAATATGTATCCAGTGGTCATGCCGTCGAGAACAATTTGCGCGCTCTTGACGCCTACGATGAAGCGCTAAAGGTTCGAGGAAAACGAGAAACGCCTCTCGAATACGCAAATACTATTTCAAACAAAGCCAACTGCCTTCGCAACCTACCGGACGATCTTGAACAGCCGGAGGCCGGCAATGCCTCCAATTTGAAGGATGCTCAAGGGCTTTACGTCGAGGCTCGTAACCTATTTCGGCAGTACGGCGAATTTACCAAGGCAAAAATGTTAGATGAGATCCTCGAAGAACTAGTTGCAGAGTCGGGAAACGGAGCTGCAACTACGCATGGGCAAGAAACCGAATTCGGCGAAGCACGATTCAAATAATAGATGGAGACAAAGGAAGTGGAATCAGTACTAACAGCACTTAACAGCGGTCAAGTTACCGTTGGCACTGCGCTAATCGCGTTGGTCATTGCAGCAGTGGCCGGCGGCATCGGGGGCGCCATAGGGGGCATTATTGTTGGTGGCAAACACATGGGTAACGAATTAGCAGCGATGATGGGCAGTTTCTACGGTCCTGTTGCCGCAATCCCCGGTGTTGTTCTAGCACTTGTTGTATTCCTATTTACCTAGAACGGAGCGATCAATGTTTGAAATGTTTATGAACTCCGTGACCTTGTTTCTTCGGGGAAAACTCTTCAAAGATATCGGTAAAGTATTCCGGCAAGTTCTAGTTGGCGCCGTTATTACAGCAGCGCTTTGCGTTGCATTGACGATGGCCGGCATTCCGACCATCTTTTCCCTCGCTATTGGCGCGCTGATCGGTGGTGCTATTCAGCCATGGCTCTTTAAAGACCTGAAGTACGCGTAACCGTAATGGTTGTGGCCAATCCAAAAAATGAACAAGCGCCGGAGGCAACCACACTTGACGCCCTGCTGAAAGACGTAGCGATTCTAGAAGAACTTGTCGGCCAGTGGGACGAGCAAAAACAGGCTACTGTTCAGGCGCTCAAGAAAGCGACGGATGCGCTCAACAAAGAAGCAATTAGCCGATTGATTCGATCGTTGAAATCGGATCCTGCTGCGGTCGCTTCGCTAAAGGCAAGCCTCAGTGACGAAGTGGTCTATGCGGTGCTCCGCTACCATGAAATCGTCAAGCCGTCGCTGCAGGAACGACTCGAACAGGCACTGGACTCCGTTCGACCCTACTTGGCGACGCACGGCGGAAACGTTGAGATAGTAGAAGTCGAGGCGCCTAGTACCGTCACTATCCGATTACTTGGGTCGTGTGATGGGTGCCCAGCTGCAGGCTTAACCCTCAGCGAAGGCGTAGAAAAAGCGATCAAGGAATACTGCCCAGAGATTACGAGCATCAAAAAGGCGAAAGGCGGACCATCGGCTGCACCGCCAACAGAACAAACGATTCATTTTGTCAGCCCATTCGCCAACGCGAACGACAAGGGCTGGACTCGTGCCATCAAGGTCGCTGATGTTCCGGAAGGTGACATTAAGTGCATCGACCTTGAAGGGCATTCGCTACTCCTCAGTCGATTCGATCAGCGGGTCACCTGTTTCGAAAACGCTTGCTCCCATCTCGGAATGCCTATGGATATGGGATCGGTAGCGAACGGCGTGTTGACCTGTCCCCATCACCAATTCGAATATTCGCTGGAAAGTGGCGAGTGCCTGACAGCGCCGGAAGTCCAACTTCAAACCCATGCTGTTCGCGTGCTGGGCGAATACGTCGAGGTGAAGTTCGCGTGACGGCCCAGCGCGTCAAACTGAAGGTGAGTCCCGAGGCAACGCTTCGCGTGGATGCCGAACGATCCGTCCCACACATCCCGCTACTCCAAAACAAACCGTTGGCAGTGGTGGGTGCTATGCGAACTCCGCCAATTGCCACCGCCGGGGTCAAGCCGGATCCAGCCAGTTGTTTTGGCCCGCGCGGCGCCTGCTTGCTTGGCGCCGACGGACCGCTTTTGGTATGCGACACGGGTCACCACCGAGTACTGGGATGGAAAAAAGTCCCTGGTGATGAAATGGCGCCAGCGGAATTTGTTCTCGGGCAACCCGATTTCAATTGTGAGGGGCGAAACGCAAAGGGTGACGTTTCAGCGAGCAGTCTCAACGTACCTACGGGGATTTGCAAAGTTGGAGACGGATTTGCGGTTGCGGACGCCTGGAATCACCGCGTGCTCATTTGGAACGCGGTTCCGACATCGAACAATACCCCGGCGGACATCGTGCTGGGTCAACAATACTTTCACACGGGCGATGCGAATCGCGGAGAAAACGAAACGGCCGCCGACCGTTTCCACTGGCCGTACGGCGTTGCGTTTCACGATGGCATGTTTTTCGTTGCCGATTCCGAGAATCGCCGTGTGTTGATTTGGCAACACATGCCGACAACGAACGGACAGGCCGCCGACCTTGTCCTTGGACAAACGGATTTTGGATGCCGCGACGAAAACGCCGGTGGTGAGCCGAGTGCGATGAGTATGCGATGGCCGCACAGCATCACCGTTTGGAACGGCAATTTGTGTGTAGCAGATGCAGGCAACAACCGTGTGATGGTCTGGTCGGGCATTCCGGATGAATCTGGCATCCCATGCATATCCGTACTTGGCCAATCGTCAACTGACCTCGTCGATCACAACCAGTCTCTCTACTGGCCACGGTCCAATACGCTCAATATGCCGTATGGCGCGGTCGCGGTCGGAAACTGGTTGATCGTGGCTGATACCGCGAGCTCTCGATTGATCGGATGGCACATTGACGATCTGAAAACAAACGCATCGGCAAAAGCTCTGGCTGGGCAACCCAATTTTCACGAAAAAGGCGACAACCGCTGGCAACTGCCGCAGGCAGACAGTTTGTGTTGGCCCTACGGCGTCACAGCGTATGAAGACACCGTGGTTGTATCCGACTCAGGAAACAACCGCGTTAGCGTATGGAAACTTGCGACATGAGCAGTCCAGCAACCAAGGTCAACGTACGACGCGAGTGCATTAGAGTACGAGGCGTTGTGCAAGGTGTTGGGTTTCGACCGACAGTTTGGCGGATCGCCAACGACATTGGACTGCGCGGCTCCACGATAAACGATGCGGAGGGTGTTCTCGTCGATGCGTGGGGGACTGACGATCAAATTGAGCGATTTTGCACCCGGCTGCAACACGAGCCCCCGCCGTTGGCACGCATTGACACGATAGAGAGAACCGTCTCCGCGGATCATGATGCAATTCCCGATAACTTCAATATATCCACCTCCAAAGACGGCGTAACCAAGACTTCGGTAGTAGCTGATGCGGGTGTGTGTGAGGCGTGCGCAAAAGAAGCGCTTGACCCCTTCAGCCGAAGATACCGTTACCCGTTTACAAACTGTACGAATTGCGGGCCACGCCTCTCGATCATTCAAGGGGTTCCCTACGACCGGGCTAAGACCAGTATGTCTGCATTCCGAATGTGTCTGGAGTGCCAAGAAGAGTATGACGATCCGGAGAATCGGAGATTCCACGCTCAGCCAAATGCATGCCACGCGTGCGGACCGAAGGCCCAACTCATTCGTGCTGACGGCCATGTGTTGTGCACGGAAAATTTGACACAACTTGATGACATCGACGCGGCATGCACCTTGTTACAGAACGGCGAAATTGTCGCGATAAAGGGTATTGGTGGGTTTCACCTCGCTTGTGATGCAACCAATCCATCTGTAGTCGAAAAACTTAGGCAACGCAAACACCGTTTCGAAAAGCCGTTTGCACTCATGGCGGCAAACCTGGACATCATTCGTGAATACTGCGGGGTCAGCGGTAAAGAGGAATCCCTGTTACAGAGCCCCGCTGCACCGATCGTCGTACTGGAACGCGCGAGATCTACCTCACTGCCCGACAACATCGCACCCGGTCAGTCGACGATCGGGTTCATGCTCCCGTATTCGCCGCTTCATCATTTACTGCTACGACGGATGCCGCGACCGATCGTACTGACGTCCGGGAACGTATCCGACGAACCGCAGTGCATTGGAAACGAGGAGGCCAGAGTCAGAATGGGGCGTATATGCGATTACCTCCTGATCCACGATCGAGACATCGTCAATCGCGTCGATGATTCTGTCGCGAGGATCGTTGCCGATGAAGCACGGCTCATGCGACGGGCACGAGGCTACGCACCTTCACCGATACCCTTGCCGGAAGGTTTCCAGAGTGGACCAGAGGCTATCGCGCTGGGTGGGGACTTAAAGAACACGTTTTGTGTGGTTAAAGACGGCAACGCGGTTGTTTCACAGCACATAGGCGATCTTCACGATGCACGAACATTAGCGGATTTTGAGAAAAACGTACGACTGTATGACGCCCTTTTCGACCGGAAGGGCACGCATATCTTTGTCGACGATCATCCGGAGTACATGTCCACCAAGCTGGGCAAAACATGGTCTCACGAAAAAGACATAAACCTCACATCAATCCAACACCACCATGCGCATGTCGCAGCGTGTATGGGAGAGAACGGTTGGCCGATTGATGGCGGAAAAGTTCTCGGTGTTGCACTTGACGGCTTAGGACTCGGCAGCGACGAAACGTGGTGGGGCGGCGAATTCATGCTTGCTGACTACGTTTCTTTCGAACGCCTAGCGACCTTCAAACCCGTGCCGTTGCTTGGGAACGCTCAGGCAATGCGAGAACCGTGGCGAAATACGTACGCCCACATTATGGCGCAAATGGGTTGGACGCACTTCAAGATGAACTTCGAACAGCTCGACCTTTGCCATTACCTCGAGAGCAAGCCGCTCGAGTCCCTAAAGGCGATGATGAAGACAGGCACCAATGCGCCACTCGCGACATCGTGCGGCCGCCTCTTTGATGCCGCTGCCGCAGCGATGGGTATCTGTCGCGACAAAGTCAGCTATGAAGCCCAAGCTGCGATAGAAATGGAAGCACTCGTTTGCGCCAATACCCTTGATTCGGAACCCGACAACCTTGCCTATCCCTTTACCTTGCCAAGACTGAACAAAACCGGTTTACCGTACATTGAACCGTTAGCCATGTGGAATGCGCTATTCGGCGACCTCATTCTTGATACACCCGTCGAAGTCATGGCTGCGCGCTTCCACAAAGGTCTCGCTAAAGCGATTGTGCACGCGATTCGTGTTGCTAGCACGAGAGACGGTGCACGCACTACCAACACCGTGGCTTTGTCGGGCGGCGTTTTTCAGAACAAGATCTTGTTCGAGCAGGTTGTGGGCCGGCTCGCTACGGAGCACTACGATGTGCTGACCCACCAGCAAGTGCCGGCTAACGATGGAGGCCTATCTTTAGGTCAGGCACTCGTTGGTAGCGCAAGAATCATCAAGGGAGTCTCATAGATGTGCTTAGGGATACCTGGCCAAATCGTCGACGTCGTGGACGCAGAAAAGAAACTGGCCACCGTGGATGTCAGTGGCGTCAAACGAGTCGTGAACATCGCCTGCGTCGTGGATGACACGCACAGCGTGGACGCATGCGTTGGGGACTGGGTATTGGTGCATGTTGGGTTTGCCATGAGCCGCATTGACGAACGCGAAGCCAATTTGACACTGGAGCTGCTGAAAGAACTCGGTGAAGCGCAAGAAGAAATAGCTGCCATGAAGGCAAGCGCCGAACTGTGAGAACGAGGAAGTGACGAGATCTGATACCACAAAACCGCTTGAGGGGCTGTATCCGTTTTTACACGGAAAAGTTGCCGATGAAGGCAAACAGCTTGATGCGTTACTAGAGTCTGTCAAGCAAAAGAGCGAGCACAGCATCAGCGTCAAGAACGAGTTTTTCTCGCAGAAGTCCGAAGCCGTTGTCGCGGCGGCGAATGCAATAGCCTCTGTCTACCAAGATGGCGGCCAGATGTTTTCAATGGGAAACGGTGGTTCCAGCTGTGACGCAGCCCACTTTGCCGTCGAGTTCCAACACCCCGTCACCGCTGGTCGGCCGGCTCTCCCTGCACTGAACCTGGTGATGGACAGCGCGATGCTGAGCGCCGTTGGCAACGACGTGGGTATCGAGCATGTTTTTCTGCGGCAGATTGAGGCGCACGGTAAACCCGGCGATGGCTTGATTGGTTTCTCGACCAGCGGCAACTCCGCCAACATGATTGGCGCATTTCGAAAGGCGAAGCAAATGGGACTCACGACCGTTGGGCTTGCCGGGTCCGACGGCGGCGAAATGCTAACCAGCGGCACCGTCGACCATTGCTTGGTTGTCGAAACGGATTCGATTCACCGGATTCAAGAAGTTCACGTGGCCATCTATCACATACTTTGGGATTTGGTGCACACCTTGCTCGCAGACCAACGCGGCCGGCTTGATGGTTCAGAGGGGAACAACTCATGAAATATGTTGATGAGTTTCGTGATCCGGAAAAAGCCAAATCGCTGCTTAACGCCATAAATGGTGTGTCCCATCACTTCGATGGCGAAGGGAAAACGCCGCTTCAAATCATGGAGTTTTGCGGCGGACATACACACACCATCTTTCGCTACGGTGTTGAGCAGATGCTTCCGGAGTGGATTGAGCTTGTTCATGGCCCCGGCTGCCCGGTGTGCGTACTGCCTATGGGTCGTGTGGATGACTGTGTGTCACTGGCTGAACGCCCCGACGTCATCTTTACTACGTTTGGCGATGCCATGCGCGTGCCCGGCTCTCGCAAAAGCCTGCTTCAGGCGAAGGCAGACGGAGCAGATGTTCGCATGGTTTATTCGCCGCTCGATGCACTGAAGTTGGCCAAAGCGAATCCGGATCGTGAAGTCATTTTCTTCGCACTGGGTTTCGAAACCACGATGCCCAGTACCGCCTTGACGGTATTGGAGGCCGACAAAGAAGGGATTCGAAACTTTTCACTGTTCTGCAATCACATTACAACGGTCCCCACGATAAAAGCGATTCTCGATTCACCGGATATGCGGTTAGACGGATTCTTAGCACCAGGCCATGTGAGCATGGTCGTAGGTGAGCGACCCTTTGACTTCGTTGCGGATCGGTATCAGAAGCCCATCGTAATTACCGGTTTCGAACCGCTCGATATTTTGCAGTCCATTTGGATGCTTCTTGAACAGCTGGTCGATGGCCGATCCGACGTGGAAAACCAATACGCGCGCATCGTCCCCTCGGACGGCAACATGCCGGGCCTGGATGCTATCGCACAGGTCTTCGAGCTTCGCGAGTTTTTCGAGTGGCGGGGCTTAGGATCCATCGATCATTCTGGGGTGAGTATCCGCGACGAATTTGCTCGCTACGATGCAGAGCGAAAGTTCTCCGTCCCGAATCTCAAAATCGCCGACCCGAAGTCCTGCCAGTGCGGCGAGGTCCTGAAAGGCACGATTCGTCCTTGGGAATGCAAGGTTTTCGGTTCCGCATGCACACCCGAAACGCCCATGGGCGCTTTGATGGTGTCCTCGGAAGGCGCATGTGCCGCCTACTACAACTTTGGTGACTTAGAAGCGCTATTGGCCAAACAACGAAGCAAAAAGATTGCTAGCGCATGAGTACGTCCGCCACACAAATACCCCAACGGCAAAGGCGCACACTTCACGGCGACACCATTACCTTGGCCCACGGTAGCGGCGGCAAAGCGATGCGCGACCTCATTGACGACGTCTTTGTGGGCACATTCGACAATGCGGCTCTTGAATCGCTCGAGGACCAAGCGCGTTTTCCGATGGGCGAGCTCGGAGAGAACGAGGACAAACTCGCTTTCACCACTGACTCTTATGTTGTGGACCCGTTGTTTTTTCCAGGAGGCGACATCGGCAAGCTTGCGATTACAGGCACTGTCAACGACCTCGCGGTCTCTGGCGCCATACCCAAGTACTTAACATGCGGGATGATCATCGAGGAAGGGCTTAGCATCAATGTGCTTCGCCGTGTCGTGACCTCCATGAAGCGCGCGGCTGATGAAGCGGGCGTGTTAGTCGTGACGGGTGACACCAAGGTCGTGCATCGCGGTAGCGCTGACAAACTCTTTATCAATACCGCAGGCGTCGGCGTCATTCCCAAACACATCGACATCGGTGCGCACAGGGCCGAGGTTGGCGACGTCGTCATTCTGAACGGCCATATTGGCGACCACGGCGCCGCAATTGTCGATGCGCGTGGTGAGTTCGCGATGCAGAACACGATCGAAACAGACTGCCAACCCTTGAATGGGCTAATTGCGAGCATGCTGGACGTTTGCCCGAACCTTCATTGTATGCGTGATGCGACGCGAGGCGGTATCGCCACGGTACTCAATGAGTTTGCTGACGCGAGCAATGTAGGTGTGAGACTCAACGAAGACGCCGTACCCATACGTAGTGAAGTGCGCGGCATGTGCGAAATACTCGGACTGGACCCACTGTACTTGGCAAACGAAGGAAAACTTGTCGCGATTGCGCCCAGGAGCGGTGCCGACGTCCTTCTCGAAGCAATGAAAAAGCACCCAATGGGGCGAGACAGCGCGATCGTAGGCGAAGTCATGGAAGGACCAACCGGCCGGGTTGTGCTCGCGACGTCTTTTGGTGGCGAACGGGTTGTCGACATGTTGGTCGGCGAGCAACTGCCTCGGATCTGTTGACCAGGAGATATTTGATCAGTGCATGAGCTTGGTATCACTCGAAATATCGTTGCGATCGTCACCGAACACGCGGATGGCGCGCAAGTAAAACGAGTGGGCTTAGAAATCGGCCGACTGAGCGCGATCATGCCGGATGCGATTCGATTTTGCTTCGACATCTGCGCAAAAGGCACGGTGCTAGAGGGAGCCGCTCTGGAAATCGAGGAAGTACCGGGCGTGGGTCGATGTGAGGCGTGCGGAAGGGAGTTTGGGATCGATCAGCCGTTCGGCCAGTGTCAGTGCGGTTGTCGTCGGATCGCTTGTATTGCAGGACAAGAAATGAAAATCAAAGAAATGGAGGTGATGTGATGTGCGGCACATGTGGATGCGGTGACGAGTCACGAGGAAAAGTCACAAACTTGCAGACCGGCATTTCAGTTCCTGTCGCACACGCTGATCACAGCCACAGCCACAGCCACGGAGATGATCATCATAGTCATGATCATACTCATGAGCATGATCACAGCCACGACCATAGCCACGATCACGGTCACCATCACGACCATCAGCACACACACGATCACACTCACGGAACAACCGTTAGCCTTGAAGCGGAGATCCTCGCTAAGAATGACAAGCTGGCGGAGAGGAACCGTGGCTGGTTCGCCGGCCGCAATATCTTGGCACTCAACCTCGTGAGCTCACCCGGTGCCGGGAAGACAACGCTGCTCGAACGAACGATCCGTGATTTGTCGGGCCAGTTTCCTATCAACGTCATTGAGGGCGATCAAGAAACCACTAACGATGCCGAACGCATCCGCAGCACCGGTTGTGATGTGGTTCAAATCAACACCGGTACGGGTTGCCACCTGGAGGCGGACATGCTTGCACGTGGCCTTGAGGAGCTGAAACCGCCGCTGGACTCGGTTGTCATGATTGAAAACGTTGGAAACTTGGTTTGTCCAGCGCTGTTCGACCTGGGCGAGAAGTGCAAGGTCGCCATTCTCTCGGTGACAGAGGGAGAAGATAAGCCCCTAAAGTATCCGCATATGTTTCGCGCAAGTGACGTGATGATACTGAATAAAATTGACTTGCTTCCGCACGTTCAGTTTGACGTTGAGAAATGCATTGAATCCGCTCGGCAGGTTAATCCAGGGATTCAGGTATTTGAGGTATCGGCGACCACAGGCGAAGGGCTGGATAGTTGGTATCAGTGGCTTGCCGATCAGATATCGGTCGAGCTAAACACGGAGGCAACGTCGTGACCACTGTCCTCATCTTGGGTTTTTTGATTGGTATGCGGCACGCTCTCGATGCCGATCATGTCGCAGCTGTCGCTTCTCTTGTGGTGTCAACGAAGTCGGTGAGAAGCAGCGTCTGGCAGGGCGCAATTTGGGGAGTAGGACACACGCTAACGTTGTTCGTGATCGGCGCTATTGTTGTTCTTTCTGAGACAAGCGTATCGCCAACCGTGTCAGGGCTGCTCGAAGCAGCCGTCGGCGCCATGTTAATCCTGCTGGGCTTGGATGTTGCAAGAACGATGGTTCGCGAGAACATTCATTTTCACGCTCACAGCCACGACGATGGTGTTCGTCACGTTCATGCTCACAAGCACGACGATTCTTCGAAGCCCCATGACGAATCCGACCACGAGCATGCCCACACAGAGCCGTTTCCACGCCGAGCTCTCGCGGTTGGTTTGATGCACGGACTTGCGGGATCGGCGGCTTTGATCGTACTCGCTATCGACGCTAACCAACCCGTTTGGGAGGGGTTGGCTTATATTCTGCTGTTTGGTCTTGGCTCTATCCTAGGTATGGCGGCGCTGTCCGTCGCCATCGCGATTCCTATGACCCGCTCAAACCGATTGTCGAAAAACTATCATCGAGCAGCACAAATCGCGGTGAGTACCGCGAACATTGCAATCGGCGGCACGCTACTCTACGGCGCAACAGCGGTGGTCATGTAACAGTGAGTGATCGGCAAAAGCATCTGCATAGCTACCTGCGCCGTCATGGGACGCGAGTCGTACACCTGTTAGAAGATGTTGGGCTGAGCATCGTCTTGGTCGCGACCGTGGTCGCCACGGTTATCGAAGTGCAGGCAATGTGGGTACGCAAGGAAGTCTTGCTCACGGATCTTTTGCTCATGTTCATTTACATCGAAATGGTAACCATGGTCAAAGTCTATTGGCAGTCCGGGAAGCTGCCCGTAAGGATGCCGCTTTACGTTGCGATTGTTGCCATGGCTCGCTACCTGATTATCGAAATTAAGGACATGGAACAGCTCAGAGTTTTAACTGTTTCGGCAAGCATTTTAGTTATTGCCTTAGCAGTACTGGTGATTCGCTGGGGCCATTTGAAGTTGCCGTACGCCAAGCAAAGCTTAGAGGACTAGTGCCTGACTGACGATCCAGCACCTACTTTCTCCGCAGAATGTGGAGTGTCCGTAGTTGAAATCATCGTGCAAGATCCACCCCGGTTTTGCGCAGAATTCTTGCTTCTTCACGGCAGGTGTCGCACGAAACGCAGAAATGCATGGGCCGGTTATCTTATCGCCCAGAAAGGCACCACGCCATTCCGGTACCAAATAGGCCACCACTTTCGAGTCCGTCACTGCATATTTCTTGGGGAATACGGGACCTTACTACGTCCTACGTAATAGCTTGCTTGCGCGGTTTAAATGAGCCCTGTCTGGATGTTCGGCCCAACCTGTGCAAAGTTCTCAGGGAGATCACCTACCAGCGCCTGTCTCGACCATAGGCCATGGGCGGCACTCTGACTTCCCCGGGGAGAGCATGGCGACTCGAAAGATCCTGAGAGATGAGGACTATGACCGCATGTTGCGTAACGGTCGTGGCCTTGGAGAAGGGACGAAATACAAGCCGTTCATCCGAGTCAACGACTTCGGCTCCAAGGGACGGTCATCCAAACTCCCGGGCGCACTTATATCTCGACCTCATCACCTTTTCTCTGACGTTGAAACCTCGTTCCACCCATTTCTTGAATACGACGACTCGGTAACCGACATTCGTGAGCAATTTCCGCTACTCCCCCGAAAGCTGTGTATCGATGTCGCAAGATTCTTAGGAATTCGCTATCCACGCATTCCTCGCACGAAGGTTGATTTGGTGCTCACGATCGACTCTCTTGCCACACGAATTTTCGATGGCAAACCGTTTTATACCGCCTATTCCGTTAAGAGGGCCGCAGATCTTCGCAACAAGCGCACGCTAGAGAAACTCGAAATCGAACGCGCCTGCTGTGCGGTCCTCGGGCTTCGCTGGTTGCTTGTTACCGAAAAAAACATCGACCCAATCGTTTCGGATAACCTCGCATGGGCATCAAGACCGATTCGGGGAATCTTCAAAGAAGACTTTGTTGCATGGCAAACCACCGACTCACTTCATAGTTTGCTCGATGCTGTACAACCCGGCGTGCACTCCCTGCCCATTCTTGTTGAGAAAGTTTCAATTGCAGCGGATGTTGACGAGGATCATGCGCGTGACTTGTTACGCTGTTTAATCTGGAGGAAAGTCGTGAGTATCGATTGGACCAAGCCTGTCATACCGTCGCGCGAGATCACGATTCAGTCCGTCTCATCAAACGTTTCGGAGAGATTGAGTCATGATGCTGCTCGCTAACACGGTGTTCGAAGTTGTCGATTCGGCAATTTTTCCTGGAAAGGCGTTCCGCTTACTCGCAACTGACAGGGCTGAGGATCTGGCAGCGATAATTTCCATTGACTCTTCATCGCGTTACGAGCGGCCAAGAACTATTCCGCTTTCGAAGTTAAGTGAAGCACAGAGTGCTGGAGGCATCATCCAACTCGACGACACATCATCCTCTGGTGAGGTCTGCGATGATGACTTGAGCGAACAGGAAATTGACGATCGCGATAGTCGCCACCGCAGCATCAGCGGTCTGGTTAACAACGAGCGGTTCATTTGGGACTACGCGGGACCAGGCAACACGAAAGGGGTTTCGCAGTGCGCCACCGACAGTGGAGTCAGTCGAACGACAATCTACTTTTGGCTGACTAATTATTATCGAAACGGCCAGACTCGCAATGCACTGCTATCCGGCTATTCCCGGTGCGGTGGCCCGGGTAAGGAGAAAAAGCTCAGCGACAAAAAGATCGGCACGCCCGTTAAACCCATCATGGGGAGCATTCCCCTTGATCCTGGCCTGAACATCAAGGAGAGCGAGAAACGAAACATTCGGCGCGTAATCATGGACTACTACGCAACTGAAGATCAGCCCACGCTGGAAGACGCCTACGGCCGTTACAAGGACGTCTACTGTGAGGACGAGGTTCTAACGGCTGCTGAGAAGGGAGAACAGGCAGCCATCATTACTCGAAACCAGTTCGTCTACTGGGCGCACCAGCGTTGTGACTGGAACGAGGTTTGTCGCGCACGTCACTCCGAATCGAACTTCGAGAGTAACCATCGGGCCCCTAATAGCACAGTACGTTCAACGGTCAGTGGTGCCGGGGATCGATTTGAGACGGACTCGACGCCCGCGCCCTTAAATATCGTCGCAGCAGACAACCGTCACGATCCTATCGGCAAGCCCAATGCTTATTTCGTCGTCGACGAGTTCACTTCCTTTGTCACCGGGCTTCACACCTGTCTGGAAGCACCGAGTTGGCGCCAGTCCGCCCAGGCTTTCACCAACGCATTCTGCGACAAGGTCGATTACTGCGCACGATATGGGATTGATATCGAGCCGGATGACTGGCCGTCGATCTATCTACCTCAACGAGTGCTGTGCGACCGAGGGGAAAACATCAGCGAGGCAGCCGAGTCTGAGTGCGAGAAACTTGGCATCACCCTCCAGTTTCCACCGCCGCATCGTGGGGACCTGAAACCTATTGTGGAGCGCTACTGGAAAACAACCGCTGACGAGTTCTGGCACAAGGTTCTCGGTACCACGAAGAGTAAGCCCAGAGAGCGCGGACAGTCCGACCCGCGTCTCGATGCTGTCCTAAACTTCCAGGAATTCACCCGGCTGTTGATTCTTTTTGTCCTCAAGTTGAATCGTTATCGCCAGAACGCCGATCTGGTTACGCGGGAAATGATCGAACAAAATGTCACGCCGACTCCGTTGAATGCGTGGCGACTTTGCCTGGAAAGTCACGCGCATTCGCTGTCGGTTTGCGATGAAGCGCAGGTTCGAAGTCAGTTAATGACGAGGGGCACAGCGTCAGTCACATCACGCGGAGTTAGGTTTCGCGGAATCCACTACACGTGCAAGTTTGCGGAGGAAAATCGGTGGTACGAGGAGGCTCGACGCGAGAAGCGGTGGAGCGTGGAGGCTCGGTTTGATGAATCCTGGTCCAGTGAAATCTACATCCGTGTTCCGGAGTCTAGGAAACTCGTTCGGTGTAACGTGCGAGATTTCGAGCGACTGCGGGCCGACAAGTCGTTTGCCGACGTAACGTACATCGATGATTTCATCAAGCGGAAAAAACGGCTCGCCGAGGAGTCGGCCGCCGACATTCACTTCGATCGAGAAGTCGAGAAAACCGTGCAGAATGCTGTTCAGGAAAAGGCTGGAACACCTAGTCCCGCTTCAAAAGCTGAAAGGGTCAAGAATAATAGTAACAATAGAAACCGAGAAATCGAGCGCCAAAAGGCGACGCAGGAACCTTGCACCAGCACCGAAGTGAAACGGGAACCCCATCGACCTGAGCTATTGGATGCGCTTAGAAAAGGCCCGAGCAGTGAGTGACGACGGCTCGGCAATCTACACACCGGGGGCGCTTCCCGAGCACAAAGGCAATCCGCTCATCGAGGCATTGCCGAAGATTCGCGGCGACGAAGAGATACTTCGAACCTTGTTTCGCTTTCCAGATCTCGACCCGGCCGAGCGCAGATTGAACAATGTCCTTAGGAAGAAGTGTATTGATCGCTTGGATCAGCTTGTGTGCCCGACGCCTTCCTATTTGGACTTTCACCGAATAGTAGAAGATTCGCTACTCAACGCCTATCAATCAAAAAACCCCTTCTCTGCGACAACCGCGCATTGGCTGCACTACCTGGATAGTCAGGATCCCGGTATCCACCCAAGCAGCGGCCCCTTCAGATCTCGCGCCCGGGTAGCCACCGTAATCGGCGAAAGCGGGACTGGAAAATCGACGATGATTCGGCGCATCCTTGAACAATATCCACAAGTCATTCAACACAAGACCTATCAAGGCGCCGAGTTGCCTCTGACGCAGCTTGTTTATCTGTACGTTGAATGTCCATCTAGCGCGTCGATAAGGGCCCTTTGTAAAGCAATACTAAAGGGCATAGATGAAGCACTTGGCACAAGCTACGCAGATGTTCCGAGACAACACTCGATAGCAGCCTACCAGGATGATGTGGAACACGCAGTTCGAAATACCTTTCTGGGCATCTGCGTAATAGATGAATTCCAGAATGTATCGGTCCAAAAAGGCGGCGGCCTGAAGAGCCTTGTGGCGTTTTTGCTTCGCCTTGTGAACGCCTCTGGCGCTCCGTTCGTGGCGTCGGGAACACCGGACATTTTGGAAGTCATAGGCAAGAGCTTGCGGATGAGTCGGCGGTTCGAGTCGGGCGGCGTTGTCACGGTTCAGCAGCTAGATAAGGCGTTGTGGCAGTTGTTTGTCGAACGCCTTTGGGCGTTTCAGTGGACAAGAAACGTCACTCCGTTGCGAAAGGACCTTTCAGATGAGTTGTACCGCCAGTCGTATGGCGTACACGACTTTGCCGTACGAACATTTGCGCAGGCGCAAAAGGACGCCATAGACAGCGGAGCAGAAACACTTACACCCGGAGGCATTCGGGAAGGGTTTCGCAGAGCTACGGAAATCAGTCGCGATCAGCTTAACCTATTGGGTCAAGCCAAGGCATCGCCGACTAAAGCACCGACCAAGAGCCTGATATCTGACGAACTAGACGACGCTGAAACGGACGAGTCGGTGGAGAGACCTCGTCAGGTCCCCGATGTCGACCAGATCCAACATCCGGAACTTGAGTCCCGAATTGTGAAATCGGTGACGTCGGGAATCTCGCTACCAAAAAGTTACGATCAGGAACTGCTGACGTCGCAATTCAACAGTAAAGACATTCTGAAGAACCTGGAGGACAGTGGAATCGTCGTCAACGATCCGCTGAACTGCCCGAGTGGACCACCAGCCGATCAGTAGCCGGTTGCGAGAGCGCGTATCCATACGCCCGCTACCTGACGAGAGCGTCTATTCGATACTGACCCGCAACCATATTAGATTCGGCGCTAGATCTTCGCTATCGAGCCTAAAGAGGTTCACGTCGGCGCGCGGTTACAAGCCGCAAAGTGGCTTGCCGACTCGCTTGATTGAAATTCAGCAACGCACGAACCTCCCACTCACTGCGGAAGCGCTCGTCTACCATCACACCGACTTCCCGCTCTATACACATTTCCTTGGGCAGAGACGATGTTCCAATATCAAGCGTGGCATGCTCTTCGTTGGCGCACCGAAGTCTCGGCTGGGGTTGCTCCGATCACATGTAGGGGCAGGCGACAAACGACGTTTCTGCATGGACTGTGCCAGGGACGATGTATTCGCCCACGGACATCCCTATTGGCACCGTGGGTATAACCTCCCTGGCTTTCTCGTCTGCCCCATCCACCGGACGTCATTAGTCGAGGTGGCAGATTCCCTAGGTATGCCTCACGAACGAGCTCTTGAGTTGCCTCGGCTAGACTTCGATCGGCCCAATCTGGACACAGAAGCGACGCCTATCCTGGTGCGTATTGCGTCCTACTACTATGGACTGCTAAAGCTCCGGCACCAGTTTCGGTTTGATGCTCTTTTCTATAAGCGCGTCTACGAAGATCTTGACCTGCTGACGCTTGCGGGATCCGTTCAACAGCGGAAAGTCTACACTGCGACTACGACACTTCTCGGCAAACTCAGCGCATACAATCCGTTCGATCGATTGCTTGCAGCCGCCGACGTTGAGCGTAGTTGGATCGCCAACCTCGCTGATTGTAGCCGAGGGTTCCATCACCCGCTAAAACACATCATCGTTTGGCTCTCGTTCGACCTGCCTTTGCACGAGATTTTTAACATTGCCCATCGCGCACACCATCAAATGGACCTTGACTTGGAACTCCCTGACGATCGAGTTTCCGATGGGGCGATCGCCGACGTTTTCATCGACAGCCGGTCAATATCGGAAGCCGCAGAGCGCCTTGGGTGGTCGACAAATACTGCTGTGGCCTGGGCGGAACGCAACTCGATTCCGTTTGTACGGCGACCGAAAAAAGTTACCGATGAGTTAAGAGCTCAGATCGTTGAATTCTGCAAGTCGAACTCAACTGCCACTGCTGCGAAGCGATTCAACTTATCGGTTCCAACGATCAACAGAGTTCGAAGAGCGTCGCGTCGATGATTGAGTTTGTGCAAGACCCAACCTATTGGCGCACGTCGAGCTGCGTGACTTTTTCGCCCGAGTTTTCCAGAGACGATTGCATGCGTACCGCTTTGACATCCAGCCACGCCTTGAATTCTGAAAACAGCTCGAATGTCTCAAACATCACCGACCAGAAACCGAGCATCGCGCATGTTCCGTGTTTTGGATTCACGAAAACGGGCGGATCACGCCTTAAACGTTGACTAAGTGCAAACTCGTGGGCGATTGGTGTCAGCAAGCTATACGTGTCCAAACTCGGGTCACTCGGCTGCAAACGGCTAGCCGCCTCGTTTAGGCACGCATTCTGCAACTCTTCTGAAAAGTGCGGTAAGTCGGCCACAGCCAGATTTTCAAACCAAATTTGCAAACTCGAAGTTACTCGCTTTGAGTCGCGTGCCTCATCTTCCCACATTCTACTACCGCACCTCGCGCAGTTCGGCTGCCAAGGTCGAAACACGCCGCTTTCCCTCGAAACGAGGTTCTTACATCGGCGACATTTTGGCGTCACGAGCGCGAGATTGTGTATTCGACAAGTGTCAGCGAAAGGTGCTGCCCAGATTCGCCGGTAGTAGCCGAATCCGACCCTAGCTATCTGCTCTCTCAGACACTCTGGGCAGTATTGAACCAAAGTTGGTGGCAGACGCTCAATGACCGTCGGCTGACCGGGCTCCCAGCCCTTGTACTTGTCCATATGCGCCCGAAAAACGTATGGCGCCATAGTTGGTCTGAAGATCGCGGCTAACGAGTGATTCAGTATGGTCTGCTCGCTCACTGTTGCGGGGCTACGCAGAAACGGGGCCCATGATTCGTACGGCCAGAAATTCCAACAGAATTCGCTGCTTCTTCTGATACAGGTGAGGCCGAAAATCGAGCCGGGTTCATATAGGGGAGAAGTGAGGCAGCAACGAGCGAGAAATCCTGCGAGTAACTCGTCAGGCTGAATCTCGTAGAAAGGTGTGTGGGTCATGTCGTCTAGTTGTGGACAACATTTGTTAACAGCCATTCCGCATTTGTTAACAACTTAGGCGAGTTGTTAACGACTTTTTTCTCTTTTCACAAGCACACCGCCGGCCCTCGGCGCGTTACTCCACCGTCACCGACTTCGCCAGGTTCCGCGGCTGATCAACGTCGGTCCCCTTCAGCACCGCGACGTGATAGGCCAGCAGCTGCAGCGGAATCGTGTACAGGATCGGCGCCTGGAAGTCCTGGATCATCGCCGGCATGCGCATCGTGTGGATGCCGACCTTGTCGCCGAACTGGACGCGCGGGTCCGCGAACACGTACAGCTCGCCGCCGCGCGCGCGGACTTCCTGCAGGTTGCTCTTCAGTTTCTCGAGCAGCTCGTCGTCGGGCGCGACCGCGATAACCGGCATGTCCTCGTCGACCAGCGCGAGCGGGCCGTGCTTCAGCTCGCCGGCCGCGTAGGCCTCGGCGTGGATGTAGGAGATTTCCTTGAGCTTCAGCGCGCCCTCCATCGCGACCGGGTTCTGCACGCCGCGACCGAGGAACAGCGCGTGGTCCTTGTCGACGAAGTGCTGTGCCAGCACCTCGATGCGCTCGTCGAGCGCCAGCGTCTGCTCGATCAGGCCCGGCAGCTCGGCGAGCTGTGCGACCAGCGCGCGCTCCTGTTTCTGGTCCAGCCCGTTGCGGCGCGCCAGCGCGGTCGTCAAGAGCGCGAGCGCCGCGAGCTGGGTCGTGAAGGCCTTGGTCGAGGCGACGCCGATCTCAGGGCCCGCGTGGGTCATCATGACGAGCTGCGACTCGCGCACCATCGAGCTTTCCGGCACGTTGCAGATCGCGAGCGTGGACAAATAGCCGCTCTGCTTCGCCTCGCGCAGCGCCGCCAGCGTG
The DNA here is from genome assembly GCA_937952415.1 of uncultured Planctomycetaceae bacterium. Classification (GTDB taxonomy): domain Bacteria; phylum Planctomycetota; class Planctomycetia; order Pirellulales; family PALSA-1355; genus CALFYT01. Next base: position 27,523 of record CALFYT010000008.1, read on the forward strand.
TCGGCCGTCTCGCCCGACTGGCTGATCGTTATAAACAAGGTGTCGGGCGGCACGACCGGCGAGCGGTAGCGGTACTCGCTCGCGATCTCGACCGAGCACGGGATGCGGCACAGCTGCTCGATCCAGTAGCGCGCGACCAGGCCCGCGTGGTAGCTCGTGCCGCAGGCGACGATGTGCACGCCCTTCGTCCGGTCGAGGATCTCCGCGGCACCCGGGCCGAAGGCCGCGTCCAGCACGTGGCCGTTTGCGATGCGCTCCTCGAGCGTCCGCGCGACCGCGCGCGCCTGCTCGTGGATCTCCTTCTGCATGAAGTGGCGGAAGTTGCCGCGCTCGGTCGCCTCCGCGGTCAGCGCGCTTTCCTTCACCGGGCGCTCGACGGGCTTACCCTGTTCGTCGAAGATCTGCACGCGCTCGCGTTCGACCACCGCGACGTCGCCTTCCTCCATGAACATGAAGTTGCGCGTCACCGGCAGGAGCGCCGCGACGTCGGAGGCGACGAAATTCTCGCCCAGTCCCAGCCCCACCACGACCGGGCAGCCGGCGCGCGCCAGCACCAGCTTGTCCGGCTCGCTGCGGGCCATGACCGCGAGCGCGTAGGCGCCCTCGAGCTCCGCGACGGTCGTGCGCACGGCCTGCGCGAGGTCGCCGGTTTCCTTAAGGCGCTGGTGGATGCGGTGCGCGACGACCTCGGTGTCGGTCTCCGACTCGAACTTGTAGCCGGCCTTCTCGAGCTCTTCCTTCAGCTCCAGGTAGTTCTCGATGATGCCGTTGTGCACGACGGCGATCTCGGGATGCGACATGTGCGGGTGCGCGTTGACCTCGCTCGGCGCGCCGTGCGTAGCCCAGCGCGTGTGCGAGATGCCGGTCACGCCCTTCAGCGGCGCCTCGTCCAGCGCGCCCTGCAGTTCCGCGACCTTGCCGAGCCGGCGCGTGCGGTTGATGTCGCCGCCGTCGTAGACGGCTATACCGGCCGAGTCGTAACCGCGATACTCGAGCCGGCGCAGGCCCTCCATCAGGATGGGCACGACATTTCTTTCGGCGATGGCGCCGACGATTCCGCACATGCAACGTTCCTCCGAATCCCTGGCCGGTGCCGCGCGGGCGGCGCCGGGCTGCGTATTGTATGCGTTAAGCGCCCGGCCCGCTCAGGCCTTCTTCGCGGGCTTCTTCCAGCCGTCGATGGTCACCTGGCGGGCCCGGGCGACCGTCAGCTTGCCGGCCGGCACCGGTTTCGACACCGTCGAGCCCGCGCCGACCGTCGCGTCCGCGCCGACCTCGACCGGCGCGACCAGCTCGACGCCGGAGCCTATAAACACCCGGTCGCCGATCACGGTACGGTGCTTGTTCGCGCCGTCGTAGTTGCAGGTGATCGTGCCGGCGCCGATGTTGACGTCTGCGCCCATCTCGGTGTCGCCGATGTAGCTCAGGTGGTTGACCTTGCTGCCGCGCGCGATGCGGCTCTTCTTGATCTCGACGAAGTTGCCGGCCTTGACGTTCTCGGCGAGCTCGGCGCCGGGCCTGAGGCGCGCGAACGGACCCAGCTCGCAGTCCGCGCCGGTCGTCGCGCCCTCGATGTGGCAGTTCGAGTGCACCAGCGTGCCCGGACCCAGCCGGCTGTCGCGGACGAGGTTGTTGGACTCGACGACCACGCCGTCGCCGAGCTCGACCTCGCCCTCGAACACGCAGTTGACGTCGATGAAGACGTCGGTGCCGCAGGCGAGCCGGCCGCGGATGTCCACGCGCGCCGGGTCGGCGAAGCCGACGCCCGCGTCCATCAGCTCGCCGACGAGGCGCGCCTGCAGCGCGCGCTCGGCCGCGGCGAGCTGGCGGCGGTCGTTGATGCCGTGCACCTCGTTCGCGTCGTCCGCCTTGACGCCGTGCACGCGCACGCCGTCGGCGACCGCGAGCGCGATGACGTCGGTCAGGTAGTACTCGCCCTGCGCGTTGTCGTTGCCGAGCCGGTCGAGCCAGTCTTTCAGGCGCGCGGCCGGCGCGCAGATGACGCCGGTATTGATCTCGCGGATCTCCCGCTCGGCCGCGCTCGCGTCCTTGTGCTCGACGATGCGGGCGACCTCGCCGTCCTCGCGGACGATGCGGCCGTAGCCCGCCGGGTCCTCGAGGTCCACGGTCAGCACGCCGGCCTCGTCGTCGCCGCAGGCATCGAGCAGGCGCGTAAGCGTCGCCGGGCGCAGCAGCGGCACGTCGCCGGCCAGCACCAGCACCCGGTTGCCGTCCGGCGTCCCCGGCATCGCCTGCATGACGGCGTGCCCGGTGCCGAGCTGCTCGGCCTGCAGCGCCCAGCGCAGCGGCCGGCCCTCGAAGGCGGCGCGCACCGCGTCGCCGCCGTGGCCGTAGACGACGCAGACGTCGGCCGCACCCAGCGCCTCCGCGCAGTCCACGACGTGCGCCAGCAGCGGCCGCCCGGTCAGCGGCTGCAGCACCTTCGGCCGGGACGAGCGCATGCGCTTGCCCTGGCCGGCGGCGAGGATGTGGATGGTCAGGCTCACGGCTGCGGATTCTCCTGCAATGGCCGCGCATGATAACGCAGGCCCGGGCCGCTTTCGTGACGCAATTCCACGCCCTGCGGGGTCCAACTGGCACACTGGAGCCTTGGAAATCCCGGAGCCCGCGATGCGCCGACTGACAGCCCTGCTGCTGCCGCTCCTGGCCGCCGCCTGCGGCGGCGACGTCTACCTGCGCGACGGCGTCACGGACGGCGATACCTTCTACCTGGCGCAGCAGGCGCTGGTCGACGACGACCCGGTGCTGCAGAGCTGGGTCAGCTACAGCCTGACCCGCTCGACCTGCCAGCTCACGCTGGGCGGCGACAACCCGGCCCGCCGGACCTCCTTCGACTGCGAGCTGATGGCCCGGCGCCACCTGCTCGAGAGCTGGCGCGAGCGCGAGGGCCGGGACGACTACCTGGACGACCTGGCCGCGATCGACGCGGCCGGCTGGCTGCCGGAGTACGTCGCCCGGCACTTCGCCCGCGACCACTGGACGCTGCCGGCCGACCTCGAACCGGCCGCCTACCGGCGTTACGAGCGCCGGCAGTTCCCGGGCCACCGCCCGCGCACCCGCTGGGTCGGCTCCTGGAACTACGCCCGGCTGGTCGGCCCGCAGCGCTGAAGGCACCGCTTCTCGTCGCTGCCGCGGCGCGGTAAGGTGGCGCGGACCCGAAACCCGGAGATGCCCGTGAAACCGACCCGGCTGGCAGCCTCCCTGCTGCCGCTCCTGCTGCTTTCCGCCCACGTTTTCGCCCAGGACCCCGATGCCGACCTGTACCCGGCCGGCGTGCGCTACGACGAGCGCCTGCCGACCCCGGCCGAGTTCCTCGGCCGGCCGCTCGGCAGCGCGCCGGTGCGCCACCACGAGCTGGTCGGCTACCTCGAGCTGCTCGCCGCGCGCTCCGACCGGCTGAGCGTCGACACGATCGGCTACAGCCACGAGCGGCGGCCGATCCTGACCGTCGTCGCGACCTCGCCCGCGAACCACGCGCGGCTCGACGAGATCCGCGAACGCCACCGCGGACTGTCGGAGCCCGGCATCAGCGAGACGATCGACGACACGATGCCGGTCGTCACCTGGCTCAACTACGGCGTGCACGGCGCCGAGGCGAGCGGCATGGACGCGGCGCTGCCGACCGTCTACCACCTCGCGGCCGCGCAGGGAGAGGACATCGAGCGGCTGCTGACCGGCAGCGTCATCCTGGTCACGGCCGTGTTCAACCCGGACGGCCACGCGAACCGCATCGCCTGGCTCGACACCTTCGGCAGCCGCATCGTCAACCCGGACCCGAACCACATCCTGCACGACTACGACGGCCGGCTCGCGCGCACCAACCACTACGGCTTCGACCTGAATCGCCAGTGGCTGTCGGTCACGCAGCCCGAGCCGCGCGCCTGGATGGCGAAATGGCACGAGTGGCGGCCGAACGTGACCGTCGACTACCACGAGATGGGCAGCGAGCAGACCTATTACTTCGCGCCCGGCATCGCGAGCCGCACGCACCCGCTGATCCCGGAGCGCGCGATGCAGATCATGGCCGAGGTCGTCCGCCCGTCCGAGGCCTTCATGGACCGCGAGGCGCGCCTGTACTTCCACGGCGACCGCTACGACCACTACTTCCTCGGCAAGGGCGCGGGCTTCCCGCTGGTCAACGGCGGCATCGGCATCTTGCACGAGGCGGCGGCCGCGCGCGGCGTGGCACTCGACACCGGCAACGGCCTGCGCAGCTACCGCGAGAACATCCTGAAGCACTTCCGCACCAGCATCGCGAACGCCTACGGCGCGCTCGAACAGCGGCGCGCGCTGCTCGAGTTCCAGAAGGCCTTCTACGACAATGCCGCCGCGCGGGCGCGCGAGGAGCCGGTCAAGGCCTGGGTATTCCGGGCGCCCGGCGACGACGCGCGGCTGTACCACTTCGTCGACCTGCTGAACTTCCATCGCATCCGCGTGCACGCGCTCGGCCGCGACGTGACCGAGGGCGGCCGCACCTACCGCGCCGGCGACGCGCTGATCGTGCCGCTGGACCAGCCGCAGCAGCAGCTGATCCGCGCGCTGTTCGAAACCGAGGACGAGTTCACGGACACGACCTTCTACGACGTCTCGACCTGGACCGCGCCGCTCGCCTACGGCCTCGACTACGCGGCGCTGTCCGGCCGGCGCCTGAACGCCGGGCTGGTCGGCGCCGAGACGGCGCTCGAGATGCCGGTCGCACCCGAACCGGACGTCGCGAGCTACGGCTACGCCTTCGACTGGTCCGGCTACTACGCGCCGCGCGCGCTGTACCGGCTGCTCGACGCGGGCGTCATCGTGCGCGTGTCGCTCGAGCCGCTCGCGGTGCAGACGACCCGCGGCCGCGTCGATCTCCCGCGCGGCGCGATCACGGTACCGTTCGACCGCCAGCAAGTCGCGCGCGAGCGCATCCACGAGCTCGTCGCGCGCGCCGCGGCCGAGGACGGTGTCACGGTGCACGCGCTGAGCTCGGGCCGCAGCGCCGGCAACAGCTCGGATCTCGGCGGGCAGTTCTTCAAGCCGGTGAAAAAACCGGAGGTGCTGCTGGCCGTCGGCCGCGAGGTCAGCTGGTACGACGCGGGCGAGGCCTGGCACCTGCTCGACCTGCGCATGCAGATGCCGGTCACGCTGCGCGAGCGCGACCGGCTCGGCGGCATCGCACTCGACGGCTACACGCACCTGGTGCTGCCGGGCGGCGACTACGAGGAATGGCAGCCGGAGTGGGCGCCGCGGCTGCGCCAGTGGGTGGCCGAGGGCGGCACGCTGATCGGCATCCGCGAGGGCGCGGACTGGGCGCGCGCGAACGTGCTCGACTGGGTCGAGCCGCTGCCGGGCGAGGCGCCGGTGGCGGCGCCGGCAACGGAGTCGGGGCACGCGCCGCTGCCGGAGCCCGGCGTCGAGCCGGAGCGGACCGCTTACGCGGACAAGGAGCGCGTCGAGGCGCTCGACCTGATCGGCGGCGCGATTTTCGCGGGCGACCTCGATACGACTCACCCGCTGGGCTTCGGCTACGCGGAGCGGCGAATCGCGCTGCACAAGAACACGACGGAGATTCAGCCGCGCCCGCTGAACCCGTTTGCGACGGTCATCGCCTACGCGACGCCGCCGCTGCTGTCGGGCTACGCGTCGCAGGCGAACCAGGACGCGCTCGAGGGCACGGCGGCGCTGATCGCGGAGCGGCGCGGCGAGGGCAGCGTGGTCCTGTTCGCCGACAACCCGAACTTCCGCGGGACCTGGTACGGCACGAACAAGCTGTTCCTGAACGCGCTGTTCTTCTCGAAGGCGTTCGAGCCGCCGCGCGAGGACTGAGGCGGGAAAAACCGGCCGGGGACGCCGCCGGGGGGGGGCTGGCGGCGTCCCCGCGCCGGTGGCTCAGAGAGCCCAGGTCAGGCTTAGCGAGTAGCTCGAGCCGGGGTCTTCCTCGAAGGTCGTGACGCCCTGGCGCTCGATCTCGATGGTCTCGCCGAGCAGGTTCTGCGCCTTCGCCTTGATCGTGATCGTGTCGGTCGGGTACCACGACCAGGTGACGTCCAGCGAGTGGAACGGCTGCTCGTAGCCGTCCGGCGCGCCGTTGCGGCCGGCGACGTAGAGCCGCTCGCCGAACACGTTGTAGACCAGCGAGGCCGTGTGCCGTGCGTCCGGCGAGTCGTAGCCGAGCATCAGGTTGGCCACGTAGTCCGACGCGCCGGCGAGTTTCCGCACCGGGTTGGTCGGCGCGTCGGCGGCCGGGCCGGCGACCAGCTCGGAGTCCTGCAGCGTCAGGTTGCCCTGGACGAACATCGTGTCGAAGAAGCCGCCGAGAAAACCGAGCTCTTTCAGCCCTTCGAACTCGATGCCGGTGACTTCCGCCGAGGTCGCGTTGACGATCTCGCGCGCCGTGTTCGTGTCGGACGCAGCCGACTCGAAAAACTCGATCGGGTTCGCGATGTCCTTGTAAAAGGCCGTGACGGTCACGTTGTCGCCGCTCGCGAAGAACCACTCGGCGCGCAGGTCGAAGTTGTTGACGTCCGAGGGCACGACGCCCGGGTTGCCGTCGACCAGGTCGTCGGTGATCGGGTCCACGTAACTCGCGTCCGTGATCTCGCGCAGGTCCGGCCGGATCGCGGTCTGGCTGAAGCCCGCGCGCAGCTGGAAGGTCTCGGCCCACACGTCGCCCATCCAGGTGACGGCCGCGGACGGGTAGACACGGTCCTCGAGGAAAGTGCCGCGCTCCAGGACCTCAGGGTCGGTCGAGACCTGCGGGCTTTCCGCCGTGTAACCGAACGGGTTCCAGTCCAGGGCGACCTGCCGGTAGTCCTCCCAGCGCGCGCCGACGGCGACGCGCCAGGTGTCGTTCCAGGTCCAGTCGACCTGGCCGAACACGGCGTCGGTCATCGTCGCCGCGAGGTAGCTCTGGTTGTTGGTGCCCTGGATGTCGAACACGAAGTTGTTCGCCGGGTCGAGCACGTTCGCGTCCGAGAACACGCGGTCCAGCTCGCCGTCGAGATTGTCGACGTCGCCGACGGACAGCGCGCCCAGGCTGAACTGCAGCTGCCGGTAGGTGCGGGCCTTGCGCTTGTGGTCGTAGCCGAAGGAAAGCTCCCAGGCTGAGTCGCGCGTGTAGATCGGCAGGCTGACCATCCAGCCGTAGTTCGTCACCTCGTCGTCGAGCTCGGTGAAGCGGTAGTCCGCGGCCGTCGCGCTCAGCGTCACGCTCTCGTCCCGCACCGCCCCGGTGTCGGGATCGGTCACGGTCTGCGAGGCGATGCTGACCTGGTTCGGGATCTGCGTCTCCGCCGTCGCCCCGGAGTGGAACCACTGGAACGACGCCCCCTCCGGCGTCCAGCCGAGCAGCCGGTCGAGGACCGGCAACAGGCTGCGCGTCGCCTCGCCGAGGTAGTGCGTGCCCTTGACCTGGTTGACCAGCATGTCGCGCTGCTCGAACTGGAAGCGGTAGTTGCGGAAGCCGATGCCGTCCTCGCGCTGGCGGTTCTCGTTGAAGAAGTCGCGGATCGCGGTTTCGTCGTCGGTGTTGCGCAGGTACAGCGTGGTCGTCTCGAGCCGGTGGTCGTCGGTGAACTGCGCGCCGAGGTTCAGCGTGCCGGTGATGTTTATCGAGCGGGTCGACTCGTTCTCGAAGTCGGTACGCTGCTCCGGGAAGTTGAAGTTGCGTGACCTGGCGAGGGTCTCGCGCCACTGCGTCTCGTACGCGGCGCCCAGCTGCGCGCCGAACTGCCAGTCGTCGCCGGCTTCCCAGGCGTTGCCGAGCGAGCCCTTGAGCTTGATGTCCGGGTGCGGGTCGCGCCGCTCGAGGCCGACCTGGCGGTTCAGCTCGAGTCCCATCTGCCGGTTGATCCGCTGCGCGTCGGCCAGCGTCGCCGCGGGGTCCTCGGCGCGCAGCTGGCCCAGGATGCCCTGGACGTCGACGTTGCCCTGGAAGCGGTCGATCTGCGCGAGCAGGCTGCCGGAGATTGCGCGCGCGCCGTCGTCGCTGCCGAAGTCGTCGCCCGCACTGCCGGGATAGCTGAAGACCTCGCCGCTGACCCGCGAATTGTAGCCGCTGCCGATCTCGACGCCGGCCCTGAAGCCGTCCGGCACGCCCTTCGTGCGGATGTCCACGCTGCCGCCGCCGAAGTTGGCCGACAGCTCCGGTGACCAGGTCTTCTGCACCTTCAGCGACTCGACGGCCGAGGTCGGGAAGATGTCGAGCGGGATGACGTTGCGGGTCAGGTCCGGCGACGGGATGAACGCGCCGTTCAGCGACGTCGACGAGTAGCGCTCGCCGAGCCCGCGGATATAGACGAAACGGTCATTGACCAGCGACAGTCCCGGCATGCGCCGCAGCGCATCGGCGACGGTCGAATCGCCGAGGCGCGCGATCGTGTCGGCGCCGAGCACGTCGACGACCGCGTCGTCGTCCAGGCGCTCGTCGAGCAGCTGCTGGCTCGCGCTGCGGAAGCGGCCGAGGACGACGACCTCCTCGATGCCCTCGTCGCCGTTGCTTTCGCTGCTCTCCGCCGGGGGCAGAGCCGGGGAGGCGAGCCCCGGCTGTGCTTCCGTTTCCTGGGCCGCGGCGGGCAGTGCCCAGATGGCCGCGCTCACGGCGAGCGCCAGTGCCCGGCACTTCTCGATCGATGTCTTCATGGTCGCTTCGATCCTGCGTGGCTTTATTCGAACCAGAGGGCCTGGCCGCGGTTGGCCGGGTCGAGTCCGTAGGTCCAGTTCGCGGTCCAGTCGGGCTGGCCGAGGCTCAGGCCGCCGACGAAGCTGCCGTTCTGCGGCGCGCCGGCCGGGGCCGCGCCGTCCACCTGCATCGTCGCGTAGTCGATCGAGAAAACGGGAACCGTGCCCTCGAGAAGCTGCAGGTCCGTGTCAGCATTGGCGGTGGCATCGACGGCCGCGCCGTCCGCGATCGTCGCGAAGACGTTGCCGAGACCCTCGGCGAACGAGCGCTCGGTCGTGACGCCGTCCGGGAAAGTCTGCCCGCGGGTCGCCTCGGCGCAGGCGAAGATCGTCGAGTTGATGACGAGGTCGCCGTCCTGGGCCGCGTCCTGCGAACGGTTGTCGATGCGCAGGCAGTAGTTGTCGTTGCCGCTGGTCTGGTCGTTGGCGGCGAAGGAACCGACCAGCAGGGAGTCGTTGATCGTCGCGAAGATGCCCTCGCGCAGGCGCCAGCCGGCGCCCGGGTCGTGCGTGGCCGTCGCCGTGCCGTTGGCCGAGACGATGCAGGTCAGGTTGTTGATCGTCGGCCGGCTGTTGATGCCCTGGGCGATTGTGTCCTCGATCTGCTGGGCCGTCAGGCTGTCGAACGAGCCGATGCCGTCGGCCTCGATGCAGTGGTTGCCGTCGGTGGCCGACTGGATCACCAGCGCGTTCGTGATCGTGCCCGAGTAGCCCTCGTCGATGTCGATCGCATCGTCACGCACGTACAGAGCGACGAAGTTGTTGAAGTTGACCGCGCCGCCGAACATCTCGATGCCGTCGTCGTAGGTCGAGTAGACCTGCAGGTTGTTGATGATCGTGTTGCTGCCGACGCCGCCGAAGGAGATGCCGTTCAGCTCGTCGCCGTTGCCGACGGTCGCGCCCGTGTGCTTGACCACGACGTACTCGAGGCGACCCGAGCTGTCCGCGTTGTTGTCGCCGCCGTACTGCGACTCGTCCAGGCCCGCCGCGCCCTCGGCGTCGACGTGGCAGTCGGTCGTCGCGAGATCGCCGCCGGCGACCGAACCGGTGTAGGCGCACTTGTTCGTGACGCCGAAACCGTTGATGACCATGCCGCCCCACTGCTGCACGTCTTCCGGGCCGACCGTGCCGTTGACGTCGGAGACCGAGGTGAACGTGATCGGCGCGTCCTCGCGGCCGACCGCGAAGAGCTGCGAGCCGCGGTTGATGATCATGAAGTCGGCGCTCGACTGGAACGCGAGCGTCGCGCCGGCCTCGACCGTCAGCACCGGGCCGTCGCCACCCTCGAAGATATTGGCCGCCGCGAGGTCCGCGTCGTTGTCGTAGGTCTCGCCGACGAACAGGCTGCCCTCGAAGATGTGCGCGCCGCCGCCGGCCAGCGCCGGGATCGTCAGGTCGACGGTCAGGTTGTTGCCGGCGTCGACGAATGACGGCGAGTAGCTGCAGTTCGTGCCGTCGTAGCTGCCCTGGATCGTTTGTCCGCCGCTGTTGACGTAAGACGCCCGGGGATTGCTGGGGGCGCCACTGCCGCCGTTGTTGGTGGTGTTGTTGCTGTTCGTTACCGTCGTCGCGGGCTGGATGTTGATGTCTCCGCTGCCACAACCGACGACCGTTACGCTGGCAGCGAGTGCCGCGAACACGTGCTTGCGATTCATATTGGATGTACTCCGGACTGGCTGTTGCCGGTCCCTTTGATCTTGTCGACCGGCTGCGATTGAAATCCTGTTCCCGTGCCGGCGCTGCCGGTGCCGCGCGTGCCCCGGTGACATGCCGGGAACCGTGCAGCCGTAGCCGCGTTGCACGAATGCGTCGCGGCTCGCGGGATTTGCGGAGGAATCTACAGCGGGAATGTGGACGGTCGGTGACAGCCGCGTGACGGCTTCGTTACGTCGGCGAAAGCCTTGCCGGACCGCTATTCGGCGGGACGGTTACGATCGTGTTACAGCGCCGCGAACGCGCCGGTCAGCCCGTAGCACCAGCCCGGGGTTGGCGCCCGGGGGCGGTGTCGTGGCGATTCCAGGGGAAAATCGAAGGCCAGGCACCACTTGGGCTGCGCATCGACGCCTGCTGTCGAACGTCCGCAGAGCAGCACCGGTGCGGCCCCCGGGGCTCGAAAATAAACCTGGCACTTCTTAGTTTCTCCGGACGCCGTTTCGACTATCCGGAAAGATTACAGTCGCAGTACAGGGAGCGGATGCGTCAGGGCTGCAGGTCCACCCGGTAGCCGAGCGCGACGCGCAGGAAGTTCGAGGCGTCGCTCATGTCCGTCGCCACGTAGCGCAGCGTGTGCGAGTTCAGCCGTTCCACGTTCGGCAGGTAGGCGAGCAGCTCGACCGGCTGGTAATGCTTCAGGCTCAGGTCGAGCTCGAGCGGGCCCTCGAGCACGTAGGGCTCGAACTCGTCGATGCGGGCGATCGCAGCCCTGGTCCGCTCGCGGATCACGGTTCGCGCCGCGGCCGGGGTCAGCGTGCGCGCCGAGTGGAAACCGAGTGCCCACTTGACGACGGCACCCTCGACGTCGCCGATGATGACCTGGGTCTCCGCCACCGCGACGTCGTCGCCCGAGACCATGATGACCGGCACGCCGAACTGCCCGGCGATCGCCGCGTTCATGCTCGCCTCCGACATCGACGTGCCATTGATGCGCAGGCCGGTCACGTTCGCGCTCGACATCGTGTGCGCGCGCACGCCGCGCGTGTTCTCGGTGCTCGAGTGGTAGCCGAGGAAGATGACGCCGTCGAAGCTCTCGTCGATGCCGGCCATCATGCCGAGCTCGCGCGGCCAGGACCGGATCACGTTGATGTCGTTCGGGATCATCTCGATCAGCAGGTTCTGGCCATTGCCATGCGAGTCGCTGACCAGGATCTCGGTCGCGCCGGCCTCGCGTGCCGCCTCGATCGCGGCGTTGACCTCGAGCGTCATGAATTCGCGGAAGCGCTGGTACTCGAAGCCGTCGGGGCCCAGCTGGTCGCCGGTTACGACGCCGGCGACACCCTCCATGTCGGCGGAGATGTAGATCTTCAGTCCGTCGGCCGCGGCCGGTTCGCGCGCGGCGGGCTCCTGCGCGGCAGGTTGCTGCGCGGCGGCCGAAGCCAGCGCCAGTGTCGTCAGCAGGCCGAAGATCGCTCGCATGGTGTCCCCCTGATTGTCAGTGTCACGAACCCGTGGTTCGCATCATATCAGCGCGACGCACGAGGCCCGCGGCGGCGGAGTGCATGCCGGCCCCGGCGTGGTCCGTCGGCCCTGAAATGTTGCGAACCCATGCGTCGGGACACTAGTCTGCACGAAAAGACCGGCAGGTACCTGATGATCCCGTTGCTCATCCGTCATGCAGTCCTCGTGCTGGTGCTGCTCGCGACCGGCAGTACAGCGCCCGCGCCGACCGCGCAGGCCGGCGAGGCGCCGTATCTCGTGCTGGTGTCGATCGACGGCTTCCGCCACGACTACCCGGACCTGTACCCGACGCCCGCGCTCGCGCGCATCGCCGCCGCGGGCGTGCGCGCCGCGTCGCTGCGGCCGGTCTGGCCGACGCTGACCTTCCCGAACCACTACAGCATCGCTACCGGCCTGTACCCGGCCGAGCACGGCATCGTCGGCAACCGCTTTCCCGCGGCAGACCGCGAAAGCTGGTACGAGTACAAGGACCGGACGACGGTGCAGGACGGCCGCTGGTACGGCGGCGAGCCGATCTGGGTCGCAGCCGAGCGCGCGGGGCTGCCGGCCGCCGCGTACTACTTCGTAGGCACCGAGGCCCCGGTCGGCGGCGTGTCACCGTCGGACTGGCGGGCGTTCGACGACGGCGTGCCCGGCGAGGCGCGGGTCGCGCAGGCGCTCGACTGGCTCGCGCGGCCGGACGAGACGCGGCCGCACGTCGTCACGCTGTACTTCGAGCACGTCGACGTCGCCTCCCACCGGCACGGCCCCGGATCGGCCGAGGCCGCCGCGGCCGTCGCCACGGTCGACGGCTGGCTGGGCGAATTGCTGGACGGTATCGCCAGGCTGCCGGTCGCGCGGCAGACCTACGTCGTCGTGGTCTCCGACCACGGGCAGCTGCCGACCCGGCTCGACGAACCGTCTTTCGTCATCGAGGAGGTCGCGAACCTCGACGGCGTCCAGGTAGTCAATCACGGGTCGCTGGCCATGCTGTTCCTCGATCCGGCGGAGCGCGAGCGGGCGGCCGGGCTGCGCGACGCGATCAACGCCCGCTGGGAACACGGCCGCGCCTGGCTGCGCGACGAGGCGCCTGCCGCCTGGCACGTCGCGGGCAGCCCGCGCATGCCCGACCTGCTGGTACAGGCGGACCCCGGCTACACGGTCGTCAGCCGCGCCGGCGGCGAGGTGAAGCTGACGGCGGGCGACCACGGCTGGGCGCCGGAAACCGCGGGAATGCACGGCGTGTTCCTGGCCTGCGGTCCCGGCCTGCCGGCCGGCCGGCGCCTGCCCGCGATCGGCGCCGTGGACGTCTACCCGCTGCTGCTCGACATGCTCGGCCTGCCCGACGGGCGCGGCGTCGATCGCGAGTCGCCGCTCGCCGGCTTGCTAGAATGACCGGCGCCGCGCCGCGGCGACACTCACCTGGTGCCATTTCGGGGTTTCACGATGCGCTCGATCCGCAGTTCGCTCCTGTTCGTCTTCCTGCTCGCTGCCGGCCTGCCGGGCCATGCCCAGCAGCCGGCCGACGCGCCGCCGCCGGCTGACGAGACCGCGGCCGAGCTCGAGCAGCTGGTCGACACGCTGAAGGACGAGGAAGCGCGGCAGCGGCTGATCGCCGATCTCGAGAGCCTGCTCGAGGCGCGCCGCGCGCAACAGGCCGAGGCCGAGGCACCGCTGAAGGCGAGCGACACGCTGGAAATCGCGAAGGATTTCGTGCTCGGCCTCTGGGACCGCGTGACCTCGATCGATCCGCAGCAGGTACTGATTTCCACGCTGGTGACCTTCGCCGTGCTGTTTGGCGCGGTGCTGCTGCGCTGGCTGATCGTCGTCCTGTTGCGGCGCCTGTATGCGCGGCTGGCGCGCGGCGCCGACGACGAGACCGAAGCCACGGGGTCCGCGAGCGAGGCGGACAGCAAGAAGGCCGAGCTGCCCGGCTCAGTGACGCGCCTCATTACCCTGATCATCGGTGTCATTGCGCTCGCGCTGATCGCGGAGAGCTGGGGCGGCGGCCTGTCCGACCTGCTGCGCACGGACATCGGCGCGCGGCTGGCCGAGACCGCGCTGGCGATCGGCCTGATCCTCGTCATGACCGTCGCGCTGTGGAACGCAGCCGAACTCTTGATCGACCGCGTGCTGCGGCTTGCGACCCGCAAGCACGACCGCGACCGCACGGCACGCCGGCTCGACACGCTGGTACCGCTGCTGACGAAGGCGCTGCAGGGCACGATCGGGGTCATGGCCGCGCTGCTGATCCTCTCGGAGCTCGGCATCAACATCGGGCCGCTGCTGGCCGGCGCCGGCATCCTCGGCCTGGCCGTCGGTTTCGGCGCGCAGACGCTGGTCAAGGACCTGATCACGGGCGTGACGATCCTGCTCGAGGACAGCGCGACGGTGGGCGACGTCATCGAGGTGGCGGGGCACACCGGCGTCGTCGAGGAGATGCGCATCCGCATCGTGCAGCTGCGCGACATCTCCGGCAACGTGCACCTCGTGCCCTACAGCGAGGTAACGTCGATCAAGAATTTCACCAAGGACTTCTCCTACTACCTGTTCGACATCGGCGTCGCCTACCGCGAGGACACCGACGAGGTCTGCAAGCTGCTGCTCGAGATCAGCGAGGAGATGCAGAAGGACGAGAAGTACGGGGAGAACATCCTCGAGGGGCTCGAGATCCTCGGCCTGGACCGCTTCGGCGATAGCGCGGTCGTGATCCGCGCCCGCGTGAAGACCGAGCCCGGCCTGCAGTGGCAGACCGGCCGCGAATTCAACCGGCGGATCAAGAAGCGCTTCGACGAGGCCGGTATCGAGATCCCGTTCCCGCACACGACGGTCTACTTCGGCGAGCCGAAGGAAGGCAGGCCGCCGGCTATGCAGCTGGCGCTGGCAGACGGTGCGGCGGAGCAACTGGCGGGCAAGGGCGAGTAAGCGTGACGGCGTAGTGGCGGCGGGGAGCCTTCCGCGCGGCCGGCACGGCACCTGCAGCTCCGCGTCGCTCCTGGCTGCGGGCCGGCGGCTTGCCGTGTGCTGCCGGGAAACGGGTGCGAGTTCCCGGGGGCAGGGACCGCCGGGTACCGTTTCGAGGGGTTGCGCGGAGACCTGCCAATGTTTAGCTTCCGCGCTCACGCGAGAACAACAAGAATGGAGACTCACGTGGACAGGAAATTCGTCCTCACTGCATCGGGTTACGGTCTGCTCGGCCTCGCGCTGGGCATCTACATGGCGGCGAGCCACGATCACGGACAGCGTGTCACCCACGCGCACATCATGCTGATCGGCTTCGCCGTCTCGTTCTTCTACGCGGCCGCGCACCGGCTCTGGCTGTCGACCGACGGCGAGCGCCTGGCACGCATCCAGTTCTACGCGCACCAGATCGGCACCGCGGGGGTCGTGCTCGGGCTGTACCTGCTGTACGGCGGGCACGTGCCGATGGAGCGCATCGAGCCGCTGCTGGCCGGCTCGTCGGTCGTCGTGCTGATCGCCTTCGCGATGATGAAATGGCAGTTGATCCGGGCCCGCCCGGAGCGCGCCTGAGCCGTTCGCCGCGGCGGCCTGCGCTGCTGGGCCGCTAGCCGCCGCCCGGGGTCGTTCGCCCGTTCGCGGGGTCCAGGCGCAGGTAGCGGCTGGGATGACGGTCGAGCACGTTGTCCTCGAAGCCGTCGACCCGCGGTGCCACGAGGTGCTTCGAGACGTAGAAATACAGCGGGATCAGCGGATGGTCGGCGAGCAGCGTCGCCTCGGCCTGCGCGAATAAACGCGCCCGCTCTCCGGCGTCGACAGTGGCGACCGCTTCCGCGAGCTGCCGATCGTAGACCTCGCTGCTGTACGCGGGCAGGTTCTGCGGGCTGTCCGCGCGAAACAGGTCGAGGAAGGTCAGCGGGTCGTCGTAGTCGCCGAACCAGCTGAAACGCATGACGTCCCATTCGTCGCGGCGGTCGCGGGTCTCGAGGAAGTATTGCCACTCGCGGCGGTCCAGTTCGACCTCGACGCCCAGCGCGTTCTCCCACATGTCCACGATGGCGAGCGCGATCTGTTCGTGCACGCCGCCCGCGTCGTATACGTAACTCAGCGCGAGCGGCCGGTCGGGACCGTAGCCTGCGTCGCGGTACAGGGCGCGCGCCCGCTCAAGGCGCGCCGCGTCGTCGAGGGTGCGCCAGTCGTAGGACGGTCCCGCGTAGGCATGGACCCCGGGCGGGACCAGTGCGTACGCGGGGGCCTCGCCGCGGCCGGTGACCTCGACGATGCGTTTGCGGTCGATCGCTAGCGACAGCGCGGCGCGCAGTGCCGGGTTGTTGAGCGGCGGCTCGCCGAGGTCGAGCGCGAGGTAGTAGAGCGCGAGCATCGGCGCGATGCGCAGCTCGCCGGCGTGCGTCTCGCGCAGTGCCGGCAGCGCCTCGGGCGGGATCGTGTGCGTGATGTCGAGTTCGCCGCTGCGGTACATGTTCAGCTCGGCGGCCTCGTCGACGACCGGCAGGTAGACGACTTCGTCGATTGCGACGCTGGCGGATTCCCGGTACAGCGGGTTGCGCGCGAGCCGGATCGGACCCATGAAGTCGCGCGAGCGCAGTACGAAGGGCCCGTTGCCGATGAAGCTGCCGGGATCGCCGGCATCGACCGAGCGCGCCGCCCGCGGGTGCAGCGGGTAGGCGAGCGGCATCGCCAGCACGGACAGCAGCTGGCCCGCGGGCCGGGACAGCGTAACGACCAGCGTATGCGCGTCGGGCGCCGCGACGCCGAGGTCCTCCGGCGGGCGCTCGCCGGCCGCGACCGCGGTGAAATTCTCGAGCGGCTCGAACAGGAAGGCATAGGCGCTGGCGGTCTCCGGGTCCGCGACGCGCCGGAACGCGCGCACGAAGTCGCCTGCTTCGACCGGATCCCCGTTCGACCAGCGCGCATCCTCGCGCAGCGTAAAGACGTAGCGGCGGCCGTCGTCGCTGATCGTCCAGGCCGACGCGACGGCCGGCACCAGGCGGCCGGCCGCGTCGGTTGCGACCAGGCCCTCGTACAGGTCCGCCAGCACGTTGAAGGCGTGGATGTCCTCGGCCAGCGCCGGGTCCAGGCTGCCGGGCTCGCCGCCGTTGCCGCGGACGATGACCGCGGAATCGGGCGCCGGCCCGGACGGGGGCGCGCCGCCGCCACAGGCGGCGAGCAGCAGAAAAAACAGCCAGGCGGCTGCCATCGGACGGCGCACAGTAAGCATAAGCGCATGATTCCATGAAGAAAACGAAATAGCGACCGGGCCCTGCCGATATTCCGGATCAGCATAAGTACGTATATTGACACCGTCCATTGTTGGGGTATAGTGCCCCAACTATGGAAGCCGACCCGAAACAGATGCTGACCACGGCCTGCCGCACGCTGCTGCGGCCGATCGCGCTCGTGCTGCTCCGGGGCGGCATGACCTACCGCGAGTTCGCCAACCTGGCCAAGTCCGTGTTCGTATCGGTGGCCACGGACGAGTTCGGCATCCGCGGCCGGCCGACCAACATCTCGCGGGTCTCGATCCTGACCGGCATCTCGCGCAAGGAAGTGAAGCGCCAGCGCGAGCTGCTGGCCGCGGACGCGCCGGAGGAGACATCGTCGTCGAAGTCGACCGACGCCACCCGGCTCCTGTCCGGCTGGCACCAGGACGAGGCCTACGTCGACGGCGACGGCAGGCCCCGGCCGCTGCCGGTCGCCGGGCCGGCGCCGAGCTTCGAGTCGCTGTTCGAGGAGTACGGGGGCGACACGCCGATACAGACGCTGCTGCGCGAACTGAAGTCGGCGGGCTCGGTGCGTGCCGACGACAAGGGCAAGCTGCACGCGCTGCGCCGTTACCACATGCCGGCGGCGATGGACGCGGGCAACCTGCAGTTCTTCGGCACCAACCTGCACGACCACGCGCGAACGCTGAGCAACAACCTGTCGATCAACGGGCATGGCAGGCGACTCGAAGGTTTCGCGGTCGACGACGCGATCGACCCGGCCGCCGCCGACGAATTCCGCGAGTTCATCGACCGGCGCGGCCAGCAGTTTCTCGAGGAAGTGGACGACTGGCTCGCGCAGCATCGCGTGGCGCCCGGTTCTTCCGCTACCGCTCCTGTTCGTTTGGGCCTCGGTGTTTACGCCATCGATGGCCAGTTACCAGAAGGCACTTTGTCATGAAAAAGTTCATCACCCTCATCACCAGCCTGGTTTTCCTGAGCCTCGCCGCCTGCGGCGGCGGTGGCGGCGGTGACGGCGCGCAGTCGCCGCCCCCGCCTCCTCCTCCGCCCCCGCCCGGCGGCGGCATCGGCCGCACCGGGGTCGCGTTCGGACCGATCGCGAACTTCGGCAGCGTCATCGTCAACGGCGTCGAGTACGAGACCGACAGCGCCGTGTTCACGATCGACGGCGAGCCCGGCTCGGAGTCCGACCTTAGGGTCGGCGACATCGTCGTCGTCAAGGGCACGCGCGACGACAACGGCACGACCGGCAGCGCTGACGAGGTGCTGTTCGACGACATCGTCAAGGGCCCGGTCGCGAGCGTCGACCTCGCGGCCAGTTCGCTGGTCGTGCTCGGCCAGACCGTGCTGGTGCGCAGCGAGACAATCTTCGACGACGGCTTCAGCCCCGCGTCACTGGACGGCGTCAGCGTCGGCCAGATCGTCGAGGTCAGCGGCCAGTTCGACGCGAACGGCGACATCGTTGCGAGCCGCATCGAGCCCAAGCCGGCCGGCACGCAGTTCGAGGTGCACGGCAACGTGACCGGTCTCGACACCGGCGCGCTGACCTTCAGTCTCGGTGCGCTGCTGGTCGACTACTCCGGCGCCACGCTCGACGACTTCCCGGGCGGCCAGATCGGCGAGGGCGACTTCGTCGAGGCCAAGGGCACCTCGCTCGGCGGTGCCGGCGAACTGCTCGCGACCAAGGTCGAGTTCGAGAACGCGGTCCCGGGCGTCGAAGACGGTGACTTCTTCGAGATCGAGGGCTTCATCACGCGCTTCGTCTCGGAGACCGACTTCGACGTGGCCGGCCAGCCGGTGACGACGACGGCCAACACCGTTTACGAAGGCGGGACCGCGGCCGACCTGGGCCTGAACATCAAGGTCGAGGTGGAAGGCGACGTCGACGCGAACGGCGTGCTGGTCGCCGAGGAAGTGGACATCCGCCGGGCCAAGGCGGTCCGCGCCACGGCGACGCTGGACTCGGTCGACGCCGCCGACAGCTCGGTCGTGATGCTCGGCATCACGGTGCGCGTCGACGCGCTGACCCGCATCGAGGACAAGAGCAGTGCGGACGTGGACCCGCTGACGCTCGCCGACGTCAACGCCGGCGATTACGTCGAGGTCCGCGGCGACGAGTTCCCGGCCGGCAGCGGCGAGATCCTCGCGACGATCTTCGAGCGCGAAGAGCCGGACACGGAGACGATCCTGCAGGGCTTCGTCGAGTCGAGCAGCGACCCGAGCTTCACGATCCTCGGCGTCACGATCGAGACCGGCGGCGGCACCGTGTTCCGCGACGTCAACGACAACGTGATCTCGTCCACGGAGTTCTTCAACCAGCTGCAGGACGGCGACCTGGTCAAGGCCGAGGGCACCGAGAGCTCGGCCATGGTCATCACGGCCGACGAGGTCGAGTTCGAGCTGGAATTCTAGCGCCGCTTACCCGCTTCGCTGGGCAGAGGCTGTCGGTCCCGAGTACCGGCAGCCTCTTTTTTTTATACGTAGGTGGCTGCTCCCGGGTTTGGTGGTGCCACCGCTAATGGCCGGTGGTTTCAGAGGCGGATTCGGATTCTTCGGACCACCACTCGGGGCGGTTTCGACTCGCGCAGTCGACGAGGAAGAAGGTTGTCGAATACAGGAGTTCGCCCAGATACCTGACGTCGACCGTGTACTCGCCGTCGACGTAGTAGCTGGAATCGTCCAGTTCGACTACGTTGAAATAGATATCGCCGATGTCGCGAGCCCGCATTTGCTCCGCACGAAATCGATCGAAGCGGCGATCAGTCAGGTCAATGGATTCGTGCTTCCAGGTAAACCGGAGCGGATTCTTCTTGCTCACCAGGCGGCCGGCGGGGAGGTTTGCAGCGAGCACGATGCCGAGCCCACGCACGTCGCGACATGCTATTCGGAGCGGCTCCGGATCAACCACCGGTTTGCGGAAAACTTCGTCGTAGACTACGCGCCGTTCGCGGATGTCTTCCCGGAAAGCCTGCCAGTCCGGGCTGCGGTCCCGCGGCAAAACGACTCTGGCTATCGGCAGCACCGGGTGCACCGATTTCTCGCGTGCATCTGGATCTGCATCGGTAGCGCAGGCAGACACGGTGGCGGCCAGCAACGCGACGAGCACGCCGGCCCCTGCTGCCCCGAGCCGGTCGCGAGTCAAATTGGCGGCGTCGAATATCCGGCCGGGAGGCCGCGAAGTGCCGAATGCGGCACGCCGCCAGTGCATTCGATCAGGACTTTTTTCCCTTGAGGCGCTGGGCCGCGCGGTAACGGGCCTGCGCCTCGGCCAGCTCCAGCTGCGCCTTCTTGAGATCCGTCTCCTCCGACGCACCCTCCAGCGCAGCCTCCGCCTCCTGCTGCGCCTTGAGCGCCGCGGCCTCGTCGAGCTGCTCGCCGCGCAGGGCCGTGTCGGCCAGCACCGTCACCGCGTGCGGCTGGATCTCGAGGATGCCGCCCGTGATGTAGTAGAAGTGCTCCTTGCCTTCCGTGTCCTCGACGCGGACCTCGCCCGGCTTCAGCGTGGTCAGCAGCGGCGCGTGGCGCGGCGCGATGCCGACCTCGCCCATGCGCGCCGGCGCGTACACCATGCTCGCGTCGCCCGAGTGGATCTCGCCCTCGGCGGATACGATGTCGACGTGGATCGTGGCCATGTTCGTCTACCCCGATGCCTTACTGCATCGTCTTGGCTTTCTCGACGGCTTCCTCGATCGTGCCGACCATGTAGAACGCCTGCTCGGGCAGGTGATCGTAGTCGCCGTTGACGATGCCGTTGAAGCCGCGGATGGTCTCGGCCAGCGTGACGTACTTGCCGGGCGAGCCGGTGAAGGTCTCGGCCACGAAGAACGGCTGCGACAGGAAGCGCTGGATCTTGCGGGCGCGGGTCACCGTCAGCTTATCGTCCTCGGACAGCTCGTCCATGCCGAGAATCGCGATGATGTCCTGCAGCTCCTTGTAACGCTGCAGGACCGCCTGCACGCCGCGGGCGCAGTCGTAATGCTCCTGGCCGATGACGTTCGGGTCGAGGATGCGGCTGGTCGAGTCGAGCGGGTCGACGGCCGGGTAGATGCCGAGCTCGGCGATCTGCCGCGACAGTACCAGCGTCGCGTCGAGGTGCGCGAAGGTCGTGGCCGGCGACGGGTCGGTCAGGTCGTCGGCCGGTACGTAGACGGCCTGGAAGGACGTGATCGAGCCGGTCTTGGTCGACGTGATGCGCTCCTGCAGCACGCCCATTTCCTCGGCCAGCGTCGGCTGGTAGCCCACCGCGGACGGCATGCGGCCGAGCAGTGCCGATACCTCGGTGCCGGCCAGCGTGTAGCGGTAGATGTTGTCGATGAACATCAGGACGTCGCGGCCCTCGTCGCGGAAGGCCTCGGCCATCGTCAGGCCGGTCAGCGCGACGCGCAGGCGGTTGCCCGGCGGCTCGTTCATCTGGCCGTAGACCAGCGACACCTGGTTGATGACGCCCGAGTCCGTCATCTCGTGGTAGAAGTCGTTACCCTCGCGGGTACGCTCGCCGACACCGGCGAACACCGAGTAGCCGGAGTGCTCGGCCGCGATGTTGCGGATCAGCTCCATCAGCGTCACGGTCTTGCCGACGCCGGCGCCGCCGAACAGGCCGA
>CALFYT010000009.1 GCA_937952415.1 uncultured Planctomycetaceae bacterium
CAAGAACTGGCCGCGGCCCCGGGAGGGCCGCAGCGGCGCACGAATTTTTTTCGGCGACGGCCCGCATGCAATTCCGCGCGCGTTCGGCGCATCGCTGCGCGCTTCCGCGCGCATCTCGCCACGTACGACCCCGCTCCTACATCTGCCCGCGGCGGACCAGCACCTTGGCCCCTTCGCGATAGCTGAGCCCGGAGAGCCGATCTTGATGCTCAAGCAGAAACGTGCGCACGGCCTGGGGCTCGACGTAGCTGTATTGCCGCAGCGCCCACCCGATGGCCTTGCGGATGAAGAACTCGCGCTCGTCGGCCCGGCGCAGGCAATGCCGAAACAACTGCCGCTGGTCCGTCTGCTCCTTGTGCTTCAGATGGGCCAGCAGCGCCGCGCGGCGGACCCAAAGGTGCTCGTCGTCGATCCAGCGGTTGATCGTCGGCCGCAGCGTCTTTCGTTGGTCCAAATACAATGGGCTGATCACGCCACTGACCAGATTGTCGACCAGGTCCCACCAGGCCCCTTCGCGCACCAGGCGCTCGTACAGCGGCAGCGACTTCGGCGTGATCCACGCCGGGTGCTGCGAGGCGTACTCGAGCGCCGCGTACTTCTGCTCGCGGTGGTCGAGCTGCCACAGGGCCCGAATGCCGGCCTCGTACTCGCGCCGCGACTGGGGTGCAAACCGCCGCTTCATCTTGCGAAAGATCGGCACCAGGCCGGGCTTCTTCACGCCGAAGTACGGCATCTCGGTCTTCATGTAGGCCTGCATGATCGGCGCGTCGGCCGACACGGCCGCCCGGCGCAGGCGGTGCGTCACGAAGGTGGCAAGCCGCTCAGGCGTGTTGGGCGTTGCACGCTTTGTCATGGCGATCTCACGCAAGCGCCAGCGGTTCCGCGGTTCGGGTCACTTTGTCGTGCACTGCCACCACTTGCTGTGCGTCGGGATGCACGGCGCCATTGCCCAACGTCTGGACCAACCGGCAGGTCGCATAGCTGGACTGCGCCTCGATGTACTTGGCACGCCACGCTTCGTACGCTTGTTCGGCGGTCTCGGATTCGTACGGCCACCGGACGGCGTTTTTCGTGTGGCCGCAGCGCCACGGCTTGGGCGTCAGCCGCGCGCGGAACGATCGCTGCCCGCGGCACAAGCGCATGTACATCGGGTCGGCACCGACCGTTTCCAATATCGCGCGCGTCGAATCGTCGGCCGGATCGAACAGGTCGTGCGTCACGAGCACTCGCATTCCGGCACACGTGCGATAGAGCCGCGCACTCCACGCCGGATGGTCCCGCAGAAACCGCTCGAAACCGTGTACGACGTCCGTCTCGCGCCGCGCTTCCGGCGACTGCGCCGTGCGGGTAAACCATCGGGCGAAGAAGTACCGCAGTTGTTCGCCCGGCCCGATCGGCGGGAAGTCGATGTCGATGAACATCACGCCGGCCGTATTCAACACGAGCGACCCATACGCGTTGGTCGTCACCGCGGCGATCAATTCGCCCCTGTCGTTCGTGAACTGCTGCATCACCTCTTCACGCATCGGGACCTGGCCGTACGCGTAGCGCTCCGGCGGCCGGCCGTCCAACAATTGTTTCAACACGCGCTTGGCGACTGCCAGGGCTTTGGAGTGCGCGTCGTCGGCGCTCTCGTCGGACGATCGCCAGCAGGAAAACGCCACCGGTTTGCCGTCCGCATCCGTCTCTTGGGCCGTGGCCCGCGACCAATACGCTGGAAACTTCATGGAATCCCTCCCCGGCGGATGGCCAAGCTGTGCGCCGCGTTGCTGTCACGAACCGCCTGCCCGCGCACGCAGTTTCGCATAGTCCCACAATTGCCAGATCGTACAGTCCCGTCGCTGCCGCGAGGTATGTTCGCCGTCCGGCGACTAAGCGCCACTACTCCAACTCCTTGATCGCCTCGATCACGGCTTCGTCATGCCCGTCGACGTTCACCTTCTTCCACACGCGGGCGACCTTGCCCTCGGCGTCGATCAGCCAGGTCGAGCGCTGGATCCCCATCGACTTTTTTCCGTAGAGCGTCTTCTCGCGCCACGCGCCGTACTTCTCGGCCACCTTGTGGTCCGCGTCGGCCAGCAGAGGAAAGTTTAGCTTGAACTTGTCGCGAAACTTTTCGTGGCTGGCCACGCTGTCGGGGCTGACGCCGAGCACCACCGCCCCCAACCGCGCGAGCGACCGCTTCTTGTCCCGAAACGCGCACGCCTCGCGGGTGCAGCCCGGCGTGTTGTCGCGCGGATAGAAGTAGAGCACGACCGGCTTGCCCTTCAAGGCCGAGAGCTTGACCTTCGAGCCGTCGTCGGCAGGCAATGTAAAGTCCGGGGCACGCCGGCCCGCTTCCACCCAATCGGCCATCGTTGCGAGTCTCCTGATTGTTAGGATTTCGACTTTCCGGAAAGTTGCACCCGCCCACCATACCCGTGATATTCGCCCAAACAAGGGGCCACTGCCTCTCGCACGGCGGCCCGCGAAATCTCGGGCGTTTTTTGGGCCACTTCGTTTTGCTCGACGCCGAGTGTAGAATGGAACGTGTCGGGCGCCGGCATCGTTCACGCCCGCCGGCAACCAAGGGGAAGGAAGCTTTTGGCCAGCGCAAGTCCTGCCGTCAATTCGAGTCGAGAGAAACGCAGCCTCCAGCGGGCCCTTGCCGCGGCGCGCGTCGCCGAGGCCAACCGCGGACGCGACATTGTCATTCTCGATCTGCGCGAGCTGACCCCCGTGTTCGACTACTTCGTCGTGGCCACCGGCGCCAGCCGCCGCCAGCTTCACGCCATCAGCGAAGAAATCGACGACGTGATGGAGCGCGATTTCAACGACCAGCGGATGGGTATCGAGGGCTACGCCGAAAGCCGCTGGATCCTGCTCGACTTCGGCGACGTCGTGGTTCACCTGTTCGACGACGAGACCCGAGCGTACTACGATCTGGAACACCTCTGGGCCGGATCGAAGCGTGTGCCGTTCGAGCCCGCGCAAGCCGAGGCGCCTTCCTCCGCCCCGTCCGCTACGACGGTTGACCCCGTGAACCGGCTTCCGCGCTAGGCATCAGCCTAGCGGCTGGCTCCGCCGAACTGCTCGACTCCGTACGTGTCGGCACTTGCGCACCGGTTTGGGGTTGCATCCGGCTTGCCGAGGCTGGCAAACTGACGCCCGCGTTGCTCGATCCTGCCCG
Organism: uncultured Planctomycetaceae bacterium; assembly: GCA_937952415.1. Taxonomy (GTDB): domain Bacteria; phylum Planctomycetota; class Planctomycetia; order Pirellulales; family PALSA-1355; genus CALFYT01. The sequence goes on from CALFYT010000009.1 coordinate 3,170, forward strand.
CCGCACTTCGTCCCGCGCGGCAACGCCGGCGTTACCAGGTTTTCATGAACATTCTGGCCGAACTGCAATCGCGCTTCGCCGCAGCATTGGAAGGCATGGTCGACGACCCGACCGAGCTGGCGGCACTGGTCCGACCGAGCCAGGACCCGAAGTTCGGCGACTACCAGGCGAACTTTGCGATGCCGCTCGGCAAACGGTTGGGCAAGCCGCCGCGCGACGTGGCCGCCGAGGTGGTCGCGCGGCTGACGATCGACGATCTGTGCGAGCCGCCCGAAATCGCCGGGCCGGGATTTATCAACCTGCGGCTCAAGACCGCCTGGTTGACCGAGGAGGCCCAAAACGCGATCCACGACGAGCGGCTGGGCGTCGAGCCGGCACCAAGCCCGCGGACGTTCGTTCTTGATTACTCCGCCCCGAACGTGGCCAAGCCGATGCACGTGGGCCACATCCGCTCGACCGTGATCGGCGATTCGCTCAAAAGAACGCTGCGCTTTCTGGGCCACCGCGTGATCGGCGACAACCACATCGGCGATTGGGGCACGCAGTTCGGCATGATCCTGTTCGGCTACAAGCACTTCCTCGACGCCGAGGCCTATCGCACCAGCCCGGTCGAAGAACTTAGCCGGCTGTATCGGCTGGTCAATCGTCTGGTCGAGTACCACGAAGGCCAGGCGGCGCTGCCCGGGCGCGAGGAGCAACTGGCACAAGCGGAAAAACAACTGTCCGCACAGTCGGCCGCCGAACCGCCGGAAGATAAAGGCGCGCGGAAGAGCCATGCCAAGGCGCTGCGCCGGGCGGAAGCCAATCTCAAGGAGCAAAAGGCCGGACTGGCGGCGCTGCGCGCACGGCTGGCCGAGGTGGACGCCGACGCACAACTCTCGGAGCTGGCCCGCAAGCATTCCACGATCGGGCGCGACGTGCTGTCCGAGACGGCGCTGTTACACCAGGGCGATCCGCAGAACTTGGAATTGTGGCGCGAGTTCCTGCCCCCGTGCCTGGCCGACATCGAGCGCGTCTATGAGCGCCTCGACGTGACGTTCGACGTCACCCTCGGCGAGAGCTTCTACCACGACCGCCTCTCTGGCGTGGTCGACGATCTGTTGGCTCGTGGCATCGCGCGGGAAAGCGACGGGGCAATCTGCGTGTTTCTCGACGGACAGGACGCGCCGATGATCGTGCGCAAGCAGGACGGCGCGTTCCTCTACGGCACGACCGATCTGGCCACGATCCAGTATCGGGCTGAAAAGTGGTCGCCCGACGCGCTGCTCTACGTCGTCGACCATCGCCAGGGCCTGCACTTCGAGCAGTTGTTTGGCACGGCGCAGCGCTGGGGCTACGACCAGATGGAGTTCCAGCACGTCCGCTTCGGCACGGTCTTGGGCGAAGACGGACGGCCGTTCAAAACGCGCTCCGGCGACACCGTCGGGCTATGGGGGCTGCTCGACGAAGCGGTCGCCCGGGCGCATCGCGTCGTCAGCCAGAATGACGACGCCAAGCCGGATGGCCCCGAGATTTCGGACGACCGGCGGCACGAAATTGCCGAAGCGGTCGGCATCGGCGCGCTGAAGTATGCGGACCTGGCCGTGAACCGCACCAGCGACTACACGTTCAGCTACGATCGCATGTTGGCGATGAACGGCAACACCGCCACCTACATGCAATACGCCTACGCTCGGGTCCTTTCGATCTTTGCCAAGGGCGGTGTCGACGTCGACGCGTTGCGCGCCTCGCCGGCGACGATCCATTTGGAGCATCCGGCCGAACGGGCGTTGGCCTTGGCCGTGTTGCAGTTCTCCGAAGCCCTGGCCGACACGGCCGCCGAGTACCGGCCCAACCTGCTGACTGCCTATCTCTACGCGCTGGCCAACCGGTATTCGTCGTTCTTCGAGCAGTGCCCGGTGCTCAAAGCGCCGGACGCGGCGACGCGCGACGGTCGCCTGCTGTTATGCGACCTAACCGCCCGCACGATTCGCCAAGGCCTCGAGCTACTGGGCATCGCGGTCGTCGACAAGATGTAGCAAGCAGCCCACGCGGACAACGTGCGGCACGTGGCACCAGCGACCGATCGCGACGACAGCTCTCGCGCGAGGCGCGTTATGCCTTGCCGGCCGGCACGTTCTCGAAGCGGCCAAAGATCATCCGGCCCGCGCTGGTTTGCAGCACGCTGGTCACGGCGATGCGAACCGTCTTGTTGATGTGATCGCGGCCGCCTTCGACCACGATCATTGTGCCGTCGTCCAGATAACCGACGCCCTGCCCTGCCTCTTCGCCGTGCTTGACGATCCGCACTTCCAGCCCCTCGCCCGGCAACACCACGGGCTTAAGCGCGTTGGCCAGATCGTTCAGGTTGATTACGCCGACTCCGTGCAACCGGGCCACCTTATTCAGGTTGTAGTCGTTGGTGACGATCTTGCCTTGCAGGTACTTGGCCAGCAGCACCAGCTTCAAATCGACCGGCTGGCCGGCAAACTCGGGCAGCTCGCGATCGTAGATCTTGACGTCGACCTCCGTGTTGTTGCTCAGCCGATTGAGAATATCCAGCCCGCGCCGTCCCCGGCTGCGGCGCAGCCGGTCCGCGCTGTCGGCCACCCCCTGGAGCTCGGCGATCACGAACCGCGGAATGATCAACTGGTTATCCATCACCTTGGTCTCGATGACGTCGGCAATCCGGCCGTCGATGATCACGCTGGTATCCAGCACGTAAGGCTTGAGGCCCTTGAGCTCCTTCACGAACTCGACGTACGGAATAATGAACCGAAAATCGTCCTTGGTTTGCAGCAGCATGCTGATGCAGACGTAGCACAGCACCATCCCCAACACGAGCGAGACCCAATCGCTGACGCCGTCTGTCTGTGGCAGCACGGGACTGAAGGCAAGCCGCAGAACGTACGTCAGAAAAAGCCCGACGATCAAACCGAGATACACGGCCGACACCGTGTCGATCCGTTTCCGCTGCACCAAAAGATCGGTGCCGATCACGCCCAACGAAAGCAGCACGATGCCGCTGAACACGACCCAGGGCAGAATCATCGAGTCGCCTTCCAGCGCCTCGGAATTGACGACCTGAAACCCGAGCCCCACGGCGACCATGACAAACACGAATCGCAGAATGACCAGTGCCACGGTACGGGAGCCTTCGGATTGGGTGAGATGGCAAGCGGGGCAGAAGACTCTGTATTCTAGATGCCATCTCGGGGGGTGGCCAGCCCGACCCCCTATTTGCCGAGCAACCTTTCGAATTCGCGCGCCGCGAATCGGTCGGTCATGCCGGCTATATAGTCTCCAACGGTTCGCCGCAGACCCACGGAGTCGGCCCGGCGGCGAAAATTTGCGCTCATCAGCTCAGGCCGACCCTCATACAAATCGAACATGGCACCCAACTGGGCCGTCGCCGTGTCACGATGCGACATCACGTCGGGATGCCGGTACACGTGCCGCTTGAGAAACTGTTCGAGCTCTTTCTTCGACTCGGCCAGTTCCTCGTTCGGCCGCACGATCCAATCCGCCTGGCGCACGTCATCGGGGCTGTCCAAGCCGCGCTCCTCGATTCGCTTTGTCGCGCCGGCTAGCAGGTCGCCGACCTGCCAATCGATCAATTCGTGCAGGATCGCACGGCGCAGCTCGCCCGCGTCCAGTCCGGCGTTGCGGCGGCGTACGCGTTGGGCGGCCTCGGCCCACAGCCGGTTTTCCAGCAGCGCGCCCAGTTCGATCAGACCCAGCTCGAGCGCGTCGTCGGCATCGTGCGTGTCGTAGGCGACGCTGTCGGCCGCTTCGACGACCTGCACTTCCAACAACGGCCGCGCGTGCTCCGTGTCGTGCGTGATCCGCGTCTGCTGTCCTTCAAGCACCTCGCGGGTCAAATTCAGACCTGGAAACTCGTGATACCGGATTTCCAACTCGCGCACGATCCGCAGCGCCTGGGCATTGTGCGAAAAGCCGCCTTCGTCGGCCAGGCATGCGTCAAGCTGCGCTTCGCCCGCATGCCCCAGCGGAGGATGCCCCAAGTCGTGGACCAGTGCCAGCGCTTCGACCAGATCTTCGTTCAGTGCCAGCGCCCGGCCGACCGTGCGCGCGATCGAGGCGACTTCCAGCGTGTGCGTCAGGCGCGTGCGGTGGTAGTCTCCCAAGTCACCGGTGAAGACCTGCGTCTTCGCGCTCAATCGCCGGTAAGCGGCGCAGTGGACGATTCGATCGCGATCGCGCTGAAACGGCCCGCGATACGGATGCTCCGGCTCCGGATGCTCGCGCCCCGCGGACTGCGCGCTGTGCATCGCATAGGGCGCCAGCAATGCACGTTCGCGCTGGTCGACCGATTGCAAGAAACGGGTCATGTGCGATGCGGTTTCTTGACCTGCGAGAGGCGACTCAGCCGCCCTTGCCTTGCGACGCGACGGCTTCGTGAAGGAATTCCCACAGCGCGTCGAGCGCCTGGGGCATGACCTTCACACCGCTGACGCTCGGCATGAAGTTGGTATCGCCGCTCCAGCGCGGCACGATGTGCCAGTGCAAGTGACCCGGCAGCCCGGCGCCCGCGACGCGCCCCAAGTTCAAACCGACGTTGAACCCTTCGGCCTTCATCAGTCGTTCCAGCAGCCCGACGTATCGCGCGATCAGCCGCTGCAAATCGAGATGCTCGGCGTCGGACAATTCGTCGGGCCGCCCCTTGTGCAGCTTCGGCGCCACCAGCAAATGCCCGTTGTTGTACGGATACCGATTCAGGATCACTGCCGACAGTTCCGTCCGCTCGACCAGCAGATTCTCTTGATCCGCGCTGTCGGCCACGGCCCGGCAGATAAAACATTCCGGATCCGCGCCCGGTGCCAGGTCGAGCGCTGGTTTTTGTTGGCGCGCGGCTTCGGCTGCGGCCTCACCGCTGACGAACGCCATCCGCCACGGCGCCCAGATTTGCTCTTGTCGACTCACGGGCCGGTAGCCTCCTCACAGTGCGGGGCAACGAACGAAGTCTATTCCGCGAGGCCCGGAGGATCAATGCGGCTCACTCGCCCAGATAAGCATCCTGCACGCGCTCGTCGCCCAACAGCGTCTCGGCACGATCGCTCATCGTGATCCGGCCGGTTTCCATCACGTAGCCACGCTCTGCGAGCATCAGCGCCATCCGGGCCGCTTGCTCGACCAACAAGATCGACATTCCCTCCTGGTTGAGCTTGCGGATCGCTTCGAAGATCTTCATCGCGACCATCGGAGCCAGTCCCAACGACGGCTCATCCAGCAGCAACAGTTTCGGCTTGCCCATCAACGCCCGGGCCACGGCCAACATCTGCTGCTCTCCGCCCGAAAGCGTTCCGCCGGCCTGTCCTCGCCGCTCGGCCAGGATGGGAAACAATTCGAACGCGTGATCCAAGTCATGCTGGATGCCGGCCCGATCGCGGCGCGTGAACGCCCCCATCTGCAAGTTTTCCAGCACGCTCAGCCGCGGAAAAATCTTGCGCCCTTCGGGCGATTGGCAGATGCCGCGGCGCACGATCTCGTGCGCGGCCAGCCGCTCGATCGGTTCGCCTTCCAACGCAATGCGTCCTTGCCGCACAGGCAAGCAGCCGGAGATCACCAATAGCGTCGAGGTCTTGCCCGCGCCGTTGGCGCCGATCAGCGCCACGATCTCGCCCGGCCGCACCTCCAGTGAAATGCCGTGCAGCACCTCGATCGGCCCGTAGCCGGCGTGCAGATCTTCGACAGCCAACAGCGGCGGCATCAGTGAACCTCTTCGCTGCCGAGATATGCCTCGATGACTGCCGGATTGGCCCGCACTTCATCGGGCGTGCCTTCGGCGATCTTTACTCCGTAGTCCAACACCGCGATCCGATCGGAAATGCCCATCACTACTTTCATGTGATGCTCGATCAACATCACGGTCAGCCCGCGCTGGCGAATCCGCTCGATCAGGCCGTTGAGCTGGCTCGACTCCGTGGGGTTCATGCCCGCCGCGGGTTCGTCCAACAGGATCAATTTCGGTTCGGTGGCCAACGCCCGGGCGATCTCCAACCGCCGCTGATCGCCGTAGGGCAGATTCTTGGCCAGGGCCGTTTCGCGATGCGCAAGCCCGACAAACTCCAGCAATTTGCCGGCATGGGCCCGGGCCTCGGCCTCGCGGCGTCGCATCGCAGGCGTTCGCAGCGCCATCTGCACGACCGAACCCGACAGGTGCCGATCCATTGCCGTCAGCACGTTGTCCAGCACGGTCATATCTTGGAACAAGCGAATGTTCTGAAACGTGCGCGCGATTCCGGCTCGCGAAATCACCTCGGGCGAGCGCCGCGCACGATGCCAAACCGCCCACGTGCCCGCCGATCCGATGACCAGTCCCAACAGGGCGGCGATCAGTGCGTCACGTCGCCTGGCGACCGGCGCGGCCGCGATGGCGGTGTATTGCGCCCGCGTGGCTTGCGCGTCCGCCTCGTTGTCGAAGGTCTCCAAGACGCGCTGGCCGTCATCAGCAACCAGTTGCCATCGATCGTCTTGGGCGACCACCTGCGCGCCGGCTGCCGCGTCGACGAGCTGCTGTTGCCGGTCGCGCAATTGCTCGGCCTCTTGGCGCGCGTCGCCATAGCCGAGCGTACGACGGTCATCGGCGGTTCGCACGGCCCAGCGACCTCCGCGCACCGGGGCCAGCGCCAAATCGCCGCGCACATATCCGGCTGCGTCACGCCAAGCGGCGCGATAGGAAAACGGTGCGTCGGGACCCAGGTAGTTGCGCTTGATCGTGGCCCGCCACAGCGCGTTGACGTCGATCGCCAGTAGTCCGGCGGCAACCCCCGTGCAAACACCGACCACCGCGGCCAGCGCGATCAACCGCCACGTCAATGGCCGCCGTAGCGGTCGCCCGTCAAACGCGATCGATCCACCGCTCGGATGGTAAATGCCCGTGATCGCGTTGAACACAGTCGTCTTGCCGGCGCCGTTGGGTCCGATCACCGAAAAGATCTGCCGCTCGTCGACCGAACAGTCGAGCTGGTCGACGGCGGTCAATCCGCCGAATCGAACCGTCACTTTGTCCAGATCGAGCAGGCTCATGCCGGGGCCTCCGCCGGACGGTGGCTCTTGCGCTCGTGTCCCAACTCCGCTTCGATCTGCGCCGAGGGCAGCAATCCTTCCGGTCGGAATCGCACCATCAAGACCAGCGCCAGGCCAAAGATCATCAGCTTCCAATTGCTGAACGTCAGGAACCGGTTGCCCGAGGTATTGATCTGGGCAGCCTGAATCAGTCCGTCGAGCACGGGCGCAACCACGTTGTCGAAGCCGACCAACAGAAACACGCCCAGCAGCGTCCCGCGAATGCTGCCCAGCCCGCCGAGGATCACGCAGCACAACATGATCATTGAACGGTTGAAGTCGAACGCGTCGGGCCCAGCCGTGCTGGTCAAGGTGGTTGCGTACAAACATCCGGCCAGGCCCGCCAGCCCGCAGCCGATAGCAAACGCCGAGAGCTTGACGCGGGCCGCGTTGATGCCCATGCAGGTGGCGGCCAGTTCGTCCTCGCGAATGGCGACCCATGCCCGCCCCAGCCGCGATCGTTCCACGTTGGCCAGCAGCCAAATCACGGCCACCAGCACACCCAGCGCCAGGTAGTAAAACAGCCGATAGTCCAGGCTCCAATCGGCGCCGATGCCCAGCCAGCTTAGCGGCGTTTCGACGAAGCCGGGCAGTTGGGGCGGCGGTACCGGATTCAGCCCGCGCGTGCCGGCGGTGATCTCCTCGAGGTTCCGCAGCGTAAAGCGGGTCACCTCGCCAAAGCCGAGGGTCACGATCGCCACGTAATCGCCGCGCAGTCGCAACGTCGGCGCGCCGAGCAACATGCCGAACACTGCCGCCCCGATCGTCGACGCGACCAACGCCACCAGGAACCCTGTCTGAAACGGATACGCGCTGACGGTCAGGATGCCCGTGATGTAGGCCCCGATGCCAAAGAACGCGGCGATGCCCAAGTGCAACAGCCCGGTGTAACCCACGACGACGTTCAGCCCCAGCGCCAGGATCGCATAGATGAAGATGTAGGTCAGTTGGCGGCCGACCGAGATCTCGGTCAGGCCGGCGAGCGCGCGCTCCGGATAGACCAACAGTGGATAGACCACGAGCACGCCCAGGTACAGCGGCCACACCGGCATGCGTTTGGCGGTCGGGGTCATACCTTCTCCCTCGTCCGCGCGCCCAACAAGCCCGAAGGCCGAAACACCAGGATCGCGATCAGAATCACGAACACCAGCGCGCTGGTCCATCGTTCTCCCACGTAGCCCGAGCCAAACGAGCGCGCCAACCCAATCACCAGGCCGCCGAGCACGGCCCCGGGTATGTTGCCGATGCCGCCGAGCACCGCCGCGGTGAAGGCGTACAGCCCGTTGGTGAATCCCATCTGGTAGCTGACCGTGTTGATGTACAGGCTGTAGATCACGGCGGCGGCGCCGGCCAGCGCGCCACCCAGCGCGAACGTCACGCCAATCACGCGATCGACGTGGATGCCCATCAATTGCGCGGCCACGGGATCTTGGGCCGTGGCCCGCATGGCCTTGCCCATCCGGGTTGTTTGCACAAAGAGCGTCAGTGCGATCATGATCGGCACGGTGATCAGCACCACCATCAGATCCTTGTACGTGAAGCTCAACGCGGCGTCTTCACCGAGCAGGTTGTGCCGCGACACGAAGTCAGGGAAGTGGACGTCGGCCGCGCCGCCCCACAGCAACCCCACGTTCATCAGCACGAACGAAACGCCGATGGCCGAAACCAGCGGCGCCAGCTTCGGAGCCTGCCGCAGTGGCTTGTAGACGAGCCAGTCGATCGACACGTTGATCACGGCGCAAAACAGCGGCACGATCAGCAGCAGCAAGCCGATGCCCACCCAGAGGCCGACGGGCGTCGCCTCATCGAGTTTCATAACGTGTAGTACCAACGTCAGCGCCAGAAAGGCGCCCAGCATAAACACTTCGCCGTGCGCGAAGTTAATCAGTTCGATGATCCCGTAGACCATCGTGTAGCCCAGCGCGATCAACGCAAACAGGGCCCCGTTGGTCAGGCCGATCAGGGCGTACTGCAAAAACGTTTGCCAGAATTCGGCAGATTCGGCCTGCGCGACGAGCAACGGAAACGACGTCAACGGCAGCCTCCCTGCATCCGGAATGCGTCGCACGGCGCGTGCCGCGCGCCCGTCCGGCTATTGCCCCAGAACTTTGACGAATTGAAAGCGTCCATCGCGAATGATATTGCCGGTGACAGTCCGCAGCGTCGAGTCGCCGTTTTCGTCGAACGACCACGTGCCCAACGCCCCCTGATCGAAATCCTCGATCGCCAGGCAAGCGTCGAGAATGGCCTGCCGGTCCTTCACGCCCGCGCGGCGAATGGCCTCCAGCGCCACCTTGCCCGCCTCGTAGCCATAAATGGCATACGCCTCGGGCTTTTTGCCGAATCGTTGTCGATACCCGTCGACGAACTGCTTGCCGGGCCCAGTCAACTGTTCGGGAGGCAGCCCGCCGAATGTGACATAGCACCGATCGTTCAGGTTGTCGGCGCCGGCCGACTCAATAAACACCTCTTCGTAGCACGCGTCGGGCACCATCAAATTGCAATCGAGCCCCGCGGCCACCATGTCCTTGGCGATCTGTCCGCCTTTGGATTGCGTCGTTCCGCCAAAATAAACTAGGTCGGGATTAAGCCCCTTGATCGTGGCCATCAGCGGCTTGAACTCTTGCGCCTTGACGTCGATGCTCTCGTGCCCCAGCACCTCGATGCCCAGGTTCTGGCACTCTTCGATGAACAGGTTGGCGATGCCTTTGCCGTAGACTTCGTTGTCGTCCAGGACATAGACCCGCTTGACGCCCATTTCGTCGGCCCACACCGCGCCCAGCGGACCTTGCAGATCGTCGGTCGGCACGAGCCGCGCGTAGTTGACCTTGCCGGTCGGGCGATAGATATACGGCTCGCCCGGATCGCCCATCGCCGGCTTGGTTAAGCCGGGCCAGGTGTTCACGGGGCTGAGCATCAGCAAGCCGGCTTTATTCAGGATCGGCATCGAGATCTTGGCTGCGCCCGAGTTGTAGGTTCCCAAGTACGCCATCACATCCGGGTCGTTGACCGCCCGATTGGCGTTGGCCGTTTCGGCTTCGGCCGTCCATTGGCCAGCGCCGGCGGTGGCATCGTCCCAGTCCGCGTAGACGATGTCGAAATCGCCGGCCCGATAGTCGGCTTCCGCCAGCGCCATCTTGATGCCGTTGACGATCGTGTCGGTCTGCGCTTTCGCGCTGCCGGTCCGTGGCAGGCTGGAGACGATCTTGATCCGCGCGGGGTCGCCGTCCGCCGGTCGGGCCCAGCCGACCAGCGTCAAAACGCCGAGCAGGACAAACAACAGAATCGGCGGCAAGAATCGGGACATGAATGCTGCAAGCATGTGTGTTTGGGGATGCCGACACGGGGGCGAGGCCATCGAATTGTAGCGCAAGCAAAAATGAGGGTCAATCTGGGCTCGGCCGACGTAAGTATGCGTCGCCGTGTGAGTTGGGTCGGCCAACCGGGCAACGTGCCAGCACCGATCTTGACGCGTGGCCGGCGATTCGAGTACCGTTCGCCGCCTTGCTCCGGAGCCGACACGGCGCCTGGAGCACCACGATCGTCAACCACATCTCGTCAGCCGATACAGGTGAACCATGAGCGTTGCCCCGTCCGGGAATCAATGGGCCGTTCCGCCGGCTCCGCCGACCTTCGTCGGAAATACTCCGTCGCCCGTTCCGTTGCTCGACGTCGCGCGTCAGAACCAGCCCCTTCGCGCCGAAGTCGCCCGCGCGATTGAGCGCGTCTGCGTGTCGGGTCGATTCGTGTTGGGGCCCGACGTCGAAGAGTTGGAACGCAACCTGGCCGAGTACTGCCAGGTGCCGCACGCGGTGGGTTGCGCTTCGGGCAGCGACGCATTGCTATTGGCCCTGATGGCGCACGGCGTCGGCCCCGGCGACGAAGTGTTGATGCCCAGCTACACGTTCTTCGCCACGGCCAGTGCTGCGTGGCGGCTCGGCGCCAAGTGCGTGTTCGTCGACATCGACCCGGCGACATTCAACATCGATCCGCAGCGCGTCGAAGTGCTGATCTCGCCGGCCACCAAGGCGATTATTCCGGTCCACTTGTTCGGTCAATGCGCCGACATGCGGGCCCTGGAGGCCATCAGCCGCACGCACGGTGTCCCGATCATCGAAGACGCGTGCCAGGCGATCGGCGCAGAGTTCGCCGGGCGCCGCGCCGGTAGCTGGGGCACGGTCGGTTGCTTCAGTTTCTATCCGACCAAGAATCTGGGCGGATTCGGCGACGGCGGAATCATGACCACCCACGATGAAAAACTCGCCGAGCAACTCCGGCTACTTCGCGGGCACGGCATGCAACCACGCTACTATCATCACGTCGTCGGCATCAACAGCCGGCTCGACTCGTTGCAAGCGGCGGTGCTCAACGTCAAGCTTCCGCATCTCGACCCGTGGAACACGAAGCGGCAGGAAAACGCCAACCGCTACTCGGAATTGTTCGCCGCGCACCAACTGGATCACGTCCTCGGATTGCCGCAAGCGGCCACGGGCCGGCGCCACGTCTGGAACCAATACGTGATTCGCGTCCCGGACGGGCGCCGCGACGCGTTGCGCGCCCATCTGGGCGAGCGCAAGATCGGCACCGAAATCTACTACCCGGTGCCACTGCACGCGCAGGCTTGTTTTGCGTCGCTCGGCTACGAGCCGGGCAGCCTGCCGCATACCGAGCGCGCGGCCAAGGAAACCTTGGCGCTGCCGATCTTCCCCGAGTTGACCGCCCAAGAGCAGCAGACGGTCGTGCAAGAAATCGCAGCGTTTCTACGCAGCCGGTCGAACGGCGCGTAACGCGCGCCGCCGCGGTGCTTCGATCGCTTTGAAAGGTCCGCGTGCCGGTCGTGCGCTACCTGCGTGCGAGGCCGATGGGCAAGGTAGCGCGCCACCCCAGCGCCCTACTCCTCATCATCGTCGTCGTCGACGTGTTTTTGCGGCGGTTTTTCGAGCCGCTTGCTCACGCGCAGCACGGCCGCCAATCCGATACCCACGCCCACCATCACGATGAAATACGACAAGACATAGCTTTTCGTGGGACCGCCCTCGTCCTTCTTATTGCCTTGGGCCATCGCCGTGCTCGAAGCCGCCAACCACAATGCGGCCAAAAGCATCAACCATCGCGTCAGGCGCCCGACGCGTCGTGTCGTTCCCGTCGAACCAAGCGGCTTCATGAAATCAACGCCTCGGACCGCGAAGAATCTCGAAACAAGAAATGTTCCACCGGCGCCGCCGCTTCCCGAAAACGAACGACCGGCATCGCCAGCGTATCCCATCGCGGAGAGATCGTGCGGGCGTGTCGTGCATACTCCGCAACCGCGATGCCCACGAAACCGTACAGTCCGCCGCGAAACTCGAACAAACGTTCCGGCACCAGCGGCGCGCGATCGCCAACCACATTATAAGCAAACACCAACAACCCGCCAAACCGCTCGCCGAACAACCGCTCCCACTGGGCGAGGCTTATCAGGTCGTCGCGCGTCGACCAGTTCTTCCAATAGTGCTTTTGCTCGCCCGACGGAAATCGCCGCCCCTTCACGTCGACCAGCCAGGAGCGATCGCCCGGCGGAGAAACAATGAAGTCCAGGCTCTTGATCGAACCGTTCCCCCAGCGACTGCGCTTGGCCTCGTCCACAGCTACGTACGGCACCCGATGGCGACGTAGATACGCCTCAAACGCTGCTTCGTAATGGTTCTCGCGGTTGGCCATGGAGTTGACCGAGAATCGGTCCCCTTGCGGTCGGATCGCCGACGACGCAGAGCATCACCTGAGTGGCAACAATCCTAGCTCCATAGGTGGCATCCAACAAGACGGCCGGCTCCGGCTCTCCGGCGCTGCGGCGATGCTTGCAACGGCGACGTGCGGCCAAATCACGCTTCGGCCCGAAGCTGGGCCTCGATGGCCGCCGGCGCGTCGGCCAACGGCGCGTTGGTGCTCTGGCCGGTCGCCAGATTTTTGATCTGGCAGTTGCCCGTGGCCCATTCATTGGCACCAACGATCACCGCCAGCGCGAACCCGCGCCGGTCCGCGTACTTCAACTGCTGCCCCAGCTTCTTCGGCTCGGGAAACACTTCCACGCCGATTCCACGCCGGCGGATGGCCGCCGCCAGGCGCAAGTAGTCGTGCAAGCGTTCGGCGTCGAACAGCGGAATGAAAACCGGCGCGGGCGTATGAATCTTCTGCACCAGCCCCAGTTCTTCCAAGCCCGCCAGCAAGCGATCCAGGCCAAGCGAGGCGCCGATCCCCGGCAGTTGCTGCTTCGTGTAAACGCCAGCCAGGTTGTCGTAGCGCCCGCCCGAACAAACGCTGCCGATGCCCGGCAAGCGATCCAGAAACGTTTCGAACACGGTACCGGTATAGTAGTCCAGCCCGCGCGCAATCGACGGGTCCAATCGCAGATGCTTGGGATCGACGCCGGCGGCCGTCACCGCGGCGACCAGATCCGCCAGCTTCGCAACCCCCTGCTCGCCCTTTTCGCTGCCGCGAACCAGCGTTTCCAGTTCGGAGAGGATCTGATCGTTGCCGCCGGAGATTTCCGCCAGCTTGAGCAACCCGGCCGCCTGTTCCGACGTGGCGCCGGCGGCACGGACCATTTCGTCGGCAACTTTTTCCGGCCCGATCTTGGCCAGTTTGTCCAATGCCCGCAGGACAGGCGTGGTTTTGTCAGCCAGGCCAAATTGATCCAGCAGGCCGGCCAGCACCATGCGGTTGTTCACGCGGATCACGAACTTGTCGAGTCCCAGCGCGTGGAACAAATCGTGAATCACTAGCGCCGTCTCGATGTCGGCCGCCAGCGCCGTGGTGCCGATCGTGTCGAAGTCGCATTGCATGAACTCGCGGAACCGGCCGCGCTGCGTATTCTCGCCGCGCCAAACCGTGGCAATGTGATACCGCTTGAACGGCGTGCCCAATCGCCCAATGTGCTGTGCTACGAACCGCGCCAGCGGCACGGTCAGATCGAATCGCATTCCGATCCAGCGCTGGCCGTGATCCTGAAACTTGTAGAGTTGCTTGTCGGTCTCGTCGCTGCCCTTGCCGGTCAGGATGTCCAGGTACTCCAGCGCCGGCGTGTCGATCGGGCTGAACCCATACGAGCGATAGACGCGGCGGGCCGTGTCCACCAGCCATTCGCGCGGGATCATCACGTCGGGAAGGTAGTCGCGAAACCCCTTCAGCGTGCGTGGCTCGATGCGGGGAGCGTCGTTCACGGGATGACCGATCCGGAGGGTGCCTGTGCGCGATACGGTTTCAAGGAGCTACCAGGAACAGTCCGCGGCACTAGCCGGCCAGCACGGGCAGCATCGGCGGCTTGGGGCTGCGGATGCTCTGGCCCCGTTTCTTCGGCAGCAGTGCCTCGGCGTACTCCACGACCTGTTCCGATGTTTCCAGGTACTGCTCGTAGAGCCACTCGTCTTCGTATTCGCAGTCTTCGGTCGTGTACTCGCGGCAAATTGTGGGGCGCGTTTCGTAGGTGCCACACCGATTGTCGTCCTGCAAGTGCTTGCACTTCGTGTGGACCAGCAGGTACCAGGTGCCGTCCTCGGAAAAAACCGTCGCCGCCTCATGCATCAGATACCAGCGGACAAATTCCCAGTCGCGGCTCGTGTCCGGGTCTTCAATCGCCATGGCAAAGTACCGGCAGCACTTGGCCGTACAGTAGCTACACAACACGTCACCCGGCGGAACGTCTTCGCGCCGCATCTTGGGCAGAGCTGGGGTAATAGACACCAGTGGGTTCCTTATGCACGTACCGCGCCGCGCAGATTGCGTCCGTCGAAACTGCGCTCAACGCCGCCAAGGTAACAAACGCGCGCCGATTACGCCAGCAGCGGCGCGCGTACACTTCGACGAGCCATTTCGCGAGCCATCCATCTGCCCAGTTTCACCGGCTCACTCGTCCGAACCACCTTGCCATTGGATCCGGTACGACCACCGTATGGTTCGCGCCGGCGCGGCGTCTCGGTCGGGCTGCGGCTCCAATCGAATCGACCCGTCCGCAGCGACGTGGCATTGCGTGCCGTCTTCGGGTTGGACAACCGAGGGAAAGGCATCGTTCGCACCGCCGGCGGCAACCAGGCAGATATTTGGACCTTCCACGTGTGCTGCGGCGCTTACGACCCGATAGTGGCTGCCCAGCACTCCCTGCCCGGCCGGCGACACACGGCACGCGATATCGAATCGCACGTTGCCCGGCGGATCCAGTTCGACGCTGGCCGACCAGTGGCTCTTGCCGGCCATGCCGACCAACAATGCCAACTGCGTGTGCCCCCGTTCTTCCCGATGGAGCGAATTGAGCGGGGGACTCGTCGGCCAGTCGTCGTGCGGCGTGCCTTCCACCGACTCCAGGCGCTCGGTCCAATGCAATCCGTCGCCGACGAGGATTCGGTGCGCGTAGCGGTCTTCGTGCCAGACGAATTCCACCCGCACGCCCGCGGTCTGCAAGATCTGATCACGATGGTCGTTCACGTGCTGCGTTCCCACGATCCATGCCGGCTGGCATCACGACGGTTTCACGGCGTGCGTGTCACGGTCGAGGCACGTCAGAACAGGCGCGCTACGTCACGCGCCACTGCAAGTACGCGTCCAGGAAACCCTGGATGTTACCGTCGAGTACATTTTGGAAGTTGCCCACCTGAAAGCCGGTGCGCGTGTCCTTGACGCGTTGGTCGGGGTGGAGGAAGTAGTTTCGGATTTGCGACCCGAAGCCGGTCTTGGCCTTTTGCTGGTACTTGGCCGCCTGTTCCGCTTCGCGCTTTTCCTCCTCGACGCGTGCCAGCCGGGCCCGCAGCATCTTGAGTGCCGTGGCGCGATTCTTATGCTGCGATCGTTCGTTCTGGCATTGCACGACGATTCCGGTCGGTTCGTGGGTCAGCCGGATCGCGCTAGACGTTTTGTTTACATGCTGGCCGCCGGCGCCGCTGGCACGGTACACGTCCTCGCGAATGTCCTCGTCCTTCAACTCGACGTCGACCGTGTCGCTGATTTCCGGCGAAACGTCCACGGCGGCAAAACTGGTCTGGCGTTTGCCTTCTGCATTGAACGGACTGATTCGAACGAGGCGATGGATTCCCGTTTCGCCCTTCAGATAGCCGTAGGCCATCGGCCCGCGGATCGACAGCGCGGCACTTTGAATCCCCGCCACGACGTCGTCCTGCCGGTCGAGGATCTCGGCGTCGTACTCGTTCTTCTGCGCCCACTGGACATACATTCGAAGTAGCATCTCGGCCCAATCGTTGGCGTCGGTGCCGCCGTCGCGGGCATGAATGGTCAGGATGGCGCCCTTGGCGTCGTAGGGGCCGTTGAGCAGCCCCTTCAATTCCAGATCACCGACCAGTTTCTCCAGGCGGTCAACCTCGCCGGCGAACTCCTCGGCCAGCGACGGATCCTCCTCGGCCATTTCCGCCAAGGCCTCTAGATCGGCGGCGGCGGCCACCGCTTCGTCGAGCGGCTTGAGCAGTGCGCCCAGCGCCTTGAGATCCGCGATGGTTGCCTGGGCTTGTTCCTGGTCATCCCAGAAGTTGGGTTGGGCCATGCGCTGTTCGACGCGCTCGGCCTCAGACTTCTTGCCTGCGTAGTCAAAGAGAGTCTCGTAGCTGCACGATGCGCTGCTGGATGGCCTCGGCCCGATCGATCAGTTCTTTATCCATGACGACTCTCGATGCGAATAGACGGCGTACGTTGGTACGCCCCCATTGTATCGGTGAGTCGATTCGCTGGGAACGGCGCCCGGCAGTGCGAGCCGGCAAGGCAGGATGACTGTCCAGCGCCGCTGCGCATGGTGGCCCGGCGCCGCGTGCCGCTGTTCGCCGTGCACCGAATCGCCGGAGGGAAAACCGGCACAACTGGCTAGCGCCGCGATTCCGCCGCCGGTGCCGTGGGCCGACGTGTCAGGTCGCCCGCCGGCTGCGAGGAGAGAAACGCGAACAGGTCGGCGATTTCCTCCGGGCTGAGCGTATTGAGCAGCCCTTCGGGCATCGCCGACACTTTCGTCCGCGTGGCCTGTTCGATGTCGTCGCGGGCAATCACAACCTTCTCTCCGCTGGCCTGCAACACGGTCACCGAGCCGTCGCCCGACGGCGCGACCATGCCGCTATACGCCTTGCCATCGACTGTGACGATCGTCTGGCTGGCGTACTGCGAAGAAATGACCTGCGACGGGAACAGGATCGATTCCAGGATCTCTTTCGTCTGGAACCGCTTGCTGACGTCTGTCAGGTCGGGTCCAACCGTGTCGCCCCGATTCCCATACCGGTGACACTTCACGCACTGTGCCTTCTCGAACAGCAGCGCGCCGCGCGACGCGACGCCTTCGATCGCTTGCGGCCCGGTCAGATAGCTCAATAGTTCCTGATAGGTCCAGTGGTTCTCGTCGCTTTCCTGCGGCAACTGCGGTTCCGGCAGATCCGGGTAGGTCGACACAAACCAGTTCTGCCAGGCGGCCAATTGCGCGTGCCAGTTCTGGTTGCCCTCTTCCAGCTTCTGTCCGGTCCATTTTTCCAACAGGGCCACGGCGCGACGGCTGCCGTTTTCGCGCAGCATCAGCCCGCGCAGGATCACTTGCCGGTAGGCCTCTGGTTCTTCCGGAACGCGGTCGACCTGGGCCAGCCGCATCAACACCTCTTGGGCGGCGGCGCCTTCAACAATCGACAGCGAGCGAACCAGATACTCCCAGTTCTCGCCATCAGGACGTTGGGCCAGCCCCATCGCGATCGCCACTCGCCGGTCAGGCTCCTGATCGTACAACTCGCGGAGATACGCCATCGCGTCGGCCTTGCCGCTCGCGCCCAACACCGCGCAAATGCCGATCCGCAACTTCTTCGCGGCTTCGGTATCCAGCCGTGCTACTTGTCGGTCGAGATCCTGGATCTGGTCCAGAGTGGCGTCGGTCGGATGCTGTGGCAGCTTCGCCAGCACGCTCAGCGCCGAACTGGGCCACTTCGCGCCTTCGGCCAAAACGAGCCGGCCCTCTTCGTCCGTGAACGTGGCGAAGAAGTCGCGAGCGGCGTTCTCCACGAACCCTTCGAAGCTGTGCCCGCCTTCGATCGTGCGGGCCTCCTCGAAAGCCATCAGCACTTGTAGCTTGAGCGGCAACGTCCAGCCCGTTTCCAAGAATCGGGCGTGCATCAGCAGGTGCATTCGCTCGACGCTGGGCACGTCGCTTCGCAATTGTTCGACCAGCCGCTCGGCGAACGTCGGCTCCTGCAAATAGACTAGCAGTCGGGCCAGCTCGCGGTTCATAAAGTGGTTGCGCGAAGGGTACTCCTCGGCAAGCTGGGCACGCAACTGCGGAATATCGTCACCTTGGATTTGCCCGTGGATCAATGCCAATTGGATGACGCGCAGCAGGTCGATGAACTCGTCATCGGTGAGATACGTCCGCATCAATCGGCCCGAGTCCTCGAGCACGTTTTCGGCCGTCTCGCGGTCGATCTGCGGCGTTAACAGGGCGGTCGCTCCGTTGACGAATGCGCGGGCCTGCTTCTCGCTCAGTACGGCGTCGGCCCATTGGTCGATCGGAATCTGTTGCAGGGCCCGGCCAGCCGCCCACGAAACGTAGCGATCCTGCGAGTTGAGCAGCGGCAACAACGCATCGGCCGGCACGTCGACCGCGCCGCGCGTTACCGCCTCGCAGGCAGCCCGCTGCACGGCCAGATCGGTGTCGGCCAACAGTTCGGTCAGCCGCGATCGGGTCGTATCATCCAGGTGCAGCCCCATCAGCCGGGCCGCCTTGGCCCGAAGCTCGGGCGACGGGTCGCTTGAAATCTTGACCAGCAAATCGGACGACGGCGCCGGGCCGTAAAGCTGCATCAGGTCGAGCGCGCGGAAGCGGGCATGGGTCGCAGCCTCGGGATCGCTGGCAACTGCCGTGAGCTGTTCGTCCCAGGCGTCGCCCAGTTGCTGTTGCACCAAGGCCACTTGCTGCCGCCCCCAGGCACTTTGCAGTTGCGGCTGATTCAACGCGGCATTGATTCCCTTGCCTCGGTCCATCACTTCCGGCGGAACCTTTCCGTCCCACACAACGCGATAGACGCCGCCCTCGGTGTCGCGGCCGCCGGTGCAGAAGTAGAGCCCGCCGTCCGGACCGACGGCAATGTCGGTAACGTTCAACGGCCGCCCTTCGACGAACACTTCGGCCGTGGCCCGGTACGAAGCGCCGTGCTTTTTCGGTCGAATGCAGAGAATCCGTCCGCGAGACCAGTCACACACGAATAGCGTGCCGTGATACCGGCGCGGAAACATGTAGTGGTCGTACGATTCCATTCCAGCAGGCGAGCCACGGCCCAGCTCGACGGTCGGTGGCAGGCTGTCGACAAAGTAGTTCGGCCACTTGGCCCAGCCGCTCCGCCAGCCGAACTCCGCGCCTGCGATCGCGTGAACCAGGCGCGTCGGCCGGTACCACGAGTTGCCCATGTCCCACTCCATGTCGGAGTCGGACGTGAACAAATCACCGTACGCGTTGAAAACCAGGTCATACGGGTTTTGCAGTCCGCCGGCATACAGCTCGACTGCCGTGCCCGACGTATCAGTGCGCAGGATCGTTCCGCCTGGCGCCTTGACGCCCACGGCATGGCCGCTGGCGTCTTCGTAGCGGGGCGTGATCAGGTCGCCTTCGTAGAAGTCGTGGTAGGGGCTTGCGTCGGCAAACTCGTCGGCTACGTGCGAGAAGTTGCCCGCGATCATGTACAGCAGGCCGTCTGGTCCCAGTGCGAGGGCGTGCGGACCGTGCTCGCGGATCTCGCCGGGAAACTTCAATACGACTTCGATCTGGTCGATCGTGCCGTCGTGATCATTGTCGCCCAGTCGATAGAGCCCGGCGCCTTGCGGGCCCTCGCCGATGGCGTAGACCTTGCCGCTGATCGGCAACAACCCGTGGCAGTTCTTCATCTCGTCGCAAAACGGTGCGACGGT
This sequence comes from uncultured Planctomycetaceae bacterium, assembly GCA_937952415.1. Classification (GTDB taxonomy): domain Bacteria; phylum Planctomycetota; class Planctomycetia; order Pirellulales; family PALSA-1355; genus CALFYT01. Next base: position 23,138 of record CALFYT010000009.1, read on the forward strand.
TTCGACCATGCCGTCCTTGTCGTCGTCGCGAATGACGATCAGCGGGCCGTTTTCGCGCGACGCGATGATCTGGCCAAATTCGTCGAACGCCATGCAAATCAGCGAACCGGTATCTTCCGGGTCGATGACCCACTCGACGTGGAATTCCGGAGTCACGCGGAATCGGCCCTCGGCGCCGGCGACCGTCACTTCATTGCCCCACGGAAGCGTGGAACCCAGCGCGCCAAACGTTCGGGCGGCGAGCCATTGGCTATCGTCGAAGCGAGTCTTCTGCCATTGGGGGAATTCCTTCAGCGCCGTCTTCCACGTGCCATCGCTTGAGTACTCGACGTGCGTGTTGCTTTTCTCCTTCACCGCGACCCGCGCGACCAGGCCCGCGGGCCCGCCCTCGGAATTGATTGCTTTCACCGCGATCGTGTTTTGCCCGACGACCAGGTACTTCGTAATGTCATAGACATCCAGCAGCTTCCAGTTCTTTCCTCCGCCGACCTGGCGCCCGTTGACGTACAGCTCGTAGCTGTCGTCGCAGGCAATTTGAACCACACCGTGTTCCGGCGCGCCCAGCGGGAACGACTTGCGAAAGTAGCAATCGCCCTGCGGCGCAAGCTCTTTCTCGTAGGCAGGCGACCAAATCCATTCCGCTTCGCGGGCCAGAACGTCGGCATCGCCGAACAAGCAGCAGGTGGCGCAGAGCACTGCGGGGGCAACGACGGCCGCGCGCGCGGCGATCGACAACCTTGCTTTCAAGAACTCTCGCATTTGGTCCCTCAAATCGGAATTCCGAAGGATGCGCGTGCGCCGCCTCATGCGGGCGCACCGCCTGCCGGACGTCTCAAGCGTCAAAACAGGGGCAGTAGAGTAGCGAGATAGGGAACTCCGCTCAACAGAGGTTCGGCGCCGCGGGCAAGAAATGTCCGCTCGCCAACAGCCAGTACTGGCAGCAGAGTGCTGTCATTCGGGCAACGGGGGTACCGCACGGATGCCGCGCCCCCCGCGAGTTGCAGAGCCATGGTCGCCCGGCATTGGCCGGTGCGGGCGTGCACCGCCGGATCAGTTCAGCCGCCGACGCAGTTGATACATGTCCTGCCGCTCGCGGACCGGAACGGGCGGCTTGAGAAGCTCGCTGATCAGACCCTGGGCGTCGGTCGCTTGGGCGTTCAGCCGCGTCATCCACAGCGAGTGGAACATGCCGGTCGAGTCGAACAGTTCGCCGGGAAAGCAGCCCAGAATGCTCGCCGTGATCCGCGCGTTGGCGTCCGGGTTTGCAGCGGCCACGGACATCCCGTGCTGAAACGCGTTGCGCATCGAAACCAGCGCCATCCGCCAAGCCTGGCTGCCACCGGCCGGGCCGCCGCTTTGGTCGAGATCGACGGCGAACTCCTCCGCCCGATCCGCCTCGACGGCGAACTCGCGCACGTCGCTCAAGTGCAGCAGTCCGCCGATCAACATGTCGGTCCAGCGCTCGGCGCGACGCCGCAGGCGGTTGACGA